>NZ_JBSFUS010000008.1:0-559659 GCF_053591915.1 Streptomyces sp. NPDC002853
AGATCTGGAAGCCCGGTAACGGGTGGAGGTGACTGGTACTAATAGGCCGAGGGCTTGTCCTCAGTTGCTCGCGTCCACTGTGTTGGTTCTGAAACAACGAACAGTTGTGTCGGCTGAACGGCTACACCACTTAATTGAAGAGTGTGCTTGTTCGCTGCCCTGTTTGAGATCCCGCTTTTGCGGCGGGATATTTCATAGGGTTTCGGTGGTCATAGCATGAGGGAAACGCCCGGTTACATTCCGAACCCGGAAGCTAAGCCTCATAGCGCCGATGGTACTGCAGGGGGGACCCTGTGGGAGAGTAGGACGCCGCCGAACAATTTTTGGAGGACCCTTGGTCCCAGCGTCCACGCTGGGACCAAGGGTCCTTTTTGTTTTTGTCGAAGCGCGCCGGCTACCCGGCTGCGCGAGAATGACTGCGGTACCGAAGACTAGGAGTCACCGATGTCCACCAACTCTCCCGACGAGCGACCGGAGCGCGGGCAGCGCAGCCGGGACGGTGGCGACCGGGGCGGATACCGTGGCGGCGCACCGCGTCGCGACAACGACCGCAGTGGTGGCGGGCGTCCTCCGTTCCGCCGCGACGACCGCCCCACCTCCGGTGGCCCCCGCCGTGACGACCGTGACCGGGGCGCCCCCCGCCGCGACGACCGTGGTGGCGAGCGCGGCGGTTTCCGTCGTGACGACAACCGTGGTGGCGGCGGTGACCGTGGTGGTTTCCGACGTGATGACAACCGTGGCGGCGGCGACCGCCCCGGGTTCCGTCGTGACGACCGCTCGACCTCGGGCGGTCCGCGCCGCGACGACCGCCGTGACGGCGACCGTCCCCAGTTCCGCCGGGATGACCGGCGTGACGACCGCGGCGGTGACCGCGGCGGTTTCCGTCGCGATGACAACCGCGGTCGCGACAACCGTGGCGGCGGCGACCGCCCCGGGTTCCGTCGTGACGACCGCTCGACCTCTGGCGCCCCGCGTCGTGACGACCGGAGCGGTGGCGGCGACCGTCCCCCGTTCCGCCGTGACGACCGGTCCACTTCCGGTGCTCCGCGTCGTGACGACCGGAGCGGCGGCGGCGACCGTCTGCCGTTCCGCCGGGATGACCGGCGTGACGACCGCGGCGGTGGCGGTTTCCGTCGCGATGACAACCGCGGTGGTGGCGACCGTGGTGGTTTCCGCCGTGACGACAACCGTGGCGGTGGCGACCGTGGTGGCTTCCGTCGGGATGACCGGCCCCGTGGCGGCGACCGTCCTGCCTTCCAGCGTGATGACCGGCCCCGTGGCGGCGACCGTCCTGCCTTCCAGCGTGATGACCGGCCCCGTGGCGGCGACCGTCCCGCTTTCCAGCGCGACGACCGGCGTGACGACAACCGTGGCGGTGGCGATCGCGGTGGGTTCCGCCGTGACGACCGTCGGGATGACCGCGGTGGCGACCGTGGTGGGTTCCGGCGCGACGACCGCGGTGGTGACCGTGGTGGTTTCCGTCGCGATGACAACCGTGGTGGCGGCGGTGGCGGCTTCCGTGGGCGCGATGACCGTGGGCCGAGGCGTGACGACCGTGGTGGGCGGCCCGGTGGGTTCCGCGGGCGCGACGACCGGCGTGACGGCGACCGTGGTGGATACCGCGGCCGTGACGACCGGGACCGTGACCGCGAGCCGATCAAGCGGCTGCCGATCCCCGAGGACGTCACGGGGCGCGAGATCGACAAGGACGTGCAGCAGGAGCTGCAGAGTCTTCCCAAGGGGCTCGCTGAGGACGTCGCCAGGAACCTGGTGATGGTCGCCAACCTCATCGACGAGGACCCCGAGCAGGCCTACGAGTACTCGCGCGTCGCGCTGCGGCTCGCCTCGCGTGTCGCCGCCGTACGCGAGGCGGCGGGCTTCGCGGCGTACGCGACCCAGAAGTACAGCGAGGCCCTCGGTGAGTTCCGGGCCGCCAAGCGGATGACCGGCAGTGTCGAGCTCTGGCCCGTCATGGCGGACTGTGAGCGCGGCATGGGCCGGCCCGAGAAGGCGCTGGACATGGCCGGGGCGCCCGAGGTGCAGAAGCTGGACAAGCCGGGACAGGTCGAGATGCGTCTGGTCGCCGCCGGTGCGCGGCGTGACCTGGGGCAGATCGATGCCGCGATCGTCACCCTGCAGGGCCCCGAGCTGGCGTCGAACTCCGTCCAGCCGTGGACCGCGCGACTGCGGTACGCGTACGCCGACGCGCTGCTCGCCGCGGGGCGTGAGGACGAGTCGCGCGAATGGTTCGCAAAGGTCGTCGAGTCCGACAAGGACGGCAGCACCGACGCCTCCGACCGTCTGGCTGAGCTGGACGGTGTCGAGTTCGTCGACGCGCTCCATGGCGACGCTGACGCGCCGGTCGCGGAGCCCGCGGCCGTCGAGGCCGCTCCCGTCCATGAGGACGAGGACGAGGGCGTCGAGGAGTACTACGACGAGGACGACTTCGAGCTGGACGACGATGGTGACGAGGACCGCAAGGCCTGAGCACTGACCTGGTAGTACGACAACGGGCGGGATCCCATCGGGGGTCCCGCCCGTTGTCGTATGTGGGCGTCGTATGCGCGCGCTTCAGAAGTCCAGGCTGCGCAGGACCAGGCCCGATGCCGGCTTGGGGCCGAAGGACGTGGACTTGCGGGGCATCGTGACGCCCTGGCGGGCCAGGTCGCGTACGACTTCTTCGCGGACCGGGTGCATCAGGACCGCGGTGCCTCCGTCGCGTTCCGCCTTCTCCACGGTCGCCTCGGTGTCGTGGATGTACGCGATGTGTTCCGGGGCGTCCGGGATCTGCCAGATGTGATCGAGGAGCGTGGAGTGCAGGACCGTCGCGTCCAGGGTGCGCCAGGCCTCCGGCGGGTCCGCCGGGATCGTACGGGCCAGGAGGTCGGGGGAGGGGCGGTCCACGAGGTGGAAGGCGCCGTCACCCACGAGGAGGAAGGCGTTGCCCTCGGCCGCTGCTTCGGCCAGGGCTTCGAGGGCGCGTGGCAGGGGGCCATCGACGGTGCGTGTGCGGAAGGAGTCCCCGAGGGCGGCGAGGGCGTCGGCGACCGGAAGCCCGTGCAGGTAGCGGTGGATGGAGCGGACCCGGAGCGGGTAGCGCGCGGTGTCCACCAGGAGTACCAGGCCGTAGTCCCAGGCGCTGTCGGACGGGTGCTCGGAGCGCAGCCGGAGATTGGTCGCCCAGCGGTGGTGTCCGTCCGCGATCAGGGCCTGGTGGTGGGAGAGATCTGACTGGATCTCGGCGAGGTCGGCGGGGTCGGTGACCGCCCACAGGCGGTGGCTGAAGCCGTCCTCCGTGGTCGTCGACAGGAGAGGTTCGGTTATGACGGTGCGCTCGATGACGGCTGTCGCGCCCTTGGCGTCGCCGTCCGAGCGGTAGGTCAGGAGCAGCGGTTCCAGGTTGGCGCTCGTCGCGCGCATCAGGGCCGCGCGGTCCTCCACGACGTGCGGCATGACGCCTTCGTGGGGCAGGACGATGCCGTCCTTCGCCTCGGAGAGGCGCAGTGCGCCGATGACACCGCGCTGCAGGATGCCGGCGTCGCGCTGCTCGTAGATGTAGAGGCTCGGCTCCGGGTCGGGCGCGAGGATGCCCTTGGAGAGCCAGGCGTGCAGGGTCTCGGCGGCCTGTTGGTTGCGCGCCGCCGGTGTGGTCGCCTGCGGGAGGATCAGCCGGACGATGTTGTGCGGGTCGGCGGACTCCAGGTGGAGCAGCCCGTCGGGCCGTACGACCACGTCGTACGGCGGGGACGTCACGGCGGCAAGGCTGCCGACCCGATCGGGGTCGTAGCGCACGCCTCGGAACGGGATCAGCTCGAGGCCTTGGTCGTCGGTATGACCCGCTGTGTTCATTGCTGCATCGTATGTGTGTCAGTGGCATGAGCGATGATCGGGGGAGTGGGATCGATCGAGGAGCGATGCGTAATGAGCCAGACCGTCAGGACGCGGCCCGAAGGCAGCCGGAATGTGCTGAGCGAGGCGTATGACACGGCGCTGCTCGACCTGGACGGGGTGGTGTACGCGGGCGGTCACGCGATCGACCATGCCGTCGATTCGCTGGGGACGGCCCGGTCCGGCGGCATGCATCTGGCGTACGTGACGAACAACGCGCTCCGTACGCCGGACGCGGTGGCCGAGCATCTGTCGGAGCTCGGCATCCCGACGGGGGCCGCGGACGTCATCACGTCCGCGCAGGCGGCGGCGCGGCTGGTGAGCGAGCAAGTCCCCGAAGGGGCACGTGTGTTGGTGATCGGCGGGGAGGGGCTGCGGGTCGCGCTGCGGGAGCGTGGTCTTGAGCCGGTGGAGTCGGCTGACGACGGTCCCGTGGCGGTCGTGCAGGGGTACGGCGGTCCCGACATGGCGTGGGGGCGGTTCGCCGAGGCCTGTTACGCGATCGCGCGGGGTGTGCCGTGGTTCGCGTCCAACACGGATCTGACGATTCCCGGTGCGCGGGGCATCGCGCCGGGCAATGGCGCGGCGGTCGAGGTCGTGCGCATCGCGACGGGTGCGGAGCCGCAGGTGGCGGGCAAGCCGTTGCCTCCGATGCACCGCGAGACGATCCTGCGGACGGGTGCGAAGCGGCCGTTGGTCGTGGGGGACCGGCTCGACACGGACATCGAGGGCGCGTTCAACGGCGAGGTGGACTCGCTGCTCGTCCTGACCGGAGTCACGGACGGCGCCCAGCTGCTCGCCGCCCCGCCCGAGCACCGGCCCACGTACGTGGACGCGGACCTGCGCGGCATGCTGACCGGCCAGCCCGAAGTGACTCCGGCGGAGGGCGGCTTCGGCTGCGGCGGCTGGACGGCTTCGGCGCGGGGGCACGAGCTGGTGCTCGACGGCGAGGGCGAGGTCATGGACGGGCTGCGGGCGCTGTGCGCGGCTGCGTGGACGGAGGCGGGGGACGGGAAGTGCGCGCTGGACGGGGAGAAGGCGCTGACGCGGTTGGGGTTGTAGCTCCGGGGCTCTGCCTATGACTTTGGCCAAGGGGCCGGTGCGGATTGGGGGGAGAGAGACCCCGCGCTGCCCGGCCCACGGCGAATCCGTGCTCCGCGGTGAAGCCCCGTCCCCTGGTGAAGCCCCGGCCGCGGCGGGGCGGTCGGGGCTTCACCGGGGGCAGGGCTTCGGTGAGGGGGCGGGTCAGGCCGTCTCGTTGCGGTCTATCAGCTCGTCCGTGGTGGTGCCCTTGCGCCAGTATCCGGAGAACGAGATCCGCTTGCGATCGAAGCCGCGGTCGCCGACCAAGTGGCGCCGGACCGTCTTGACGGTCGCGGACTCGCCCGTGACCCAGGCGTACGGGGTGCCCGAAGGCAGCTCGGCGGCGCGGATCGCGGACGGCGTCGAGCCCTCCTCCGTGAGCCAGGTGATCTCGGCGTCGGCCTTCGTGGACAGCTCCTGCTTGTCTGCCAGGTCGTGGACCTCGATCCAGACGCGGGTCGGCGTCCGGGGCGGGAGCGTCTCCAGGATGGCCGCGACCGCCGGGAGCGCCGACTCGTCCGCCGTGAGGAGGACCCAGTCGGTGTCCTGCGGCGGCCTGAAGTCGTAGGCGCCGTTCTCCTCCTCGATCGGGGCGAGCACGCCGATCCGCGCGCCCGGCCCAGCGGACCGCGCCCAGCTGGTGGCCGGCCCGTCAAAGGGCGAGGGGGTCGCGCCGTGGACCGCGAAGTCGACGATCAACTCGTCCGGATCGCGGCGCAGTTCACGCGTGGTGTAGGTGCGCATGATGCCCCGCACGTCGGGGTCGAGGGCGCACCAGTCGGCGTACCAGCTGGATGCGTCGCCTTCCGTCGTGTCCGGCATGACCGGGGCGTCCTGGCCCGGGTGCGGCAGGAACACCTTGATGCGCTGGTCGCGGCCCGCCGAGGCCATCCGTGCCAGGTCCTCGCCGCCGAGGGCCACGCGGATCATGGAGGGGGTGACGTACTCGGTGCGCAGTACGTGGGTGTCGAAGAAGTGGTAGGGGGAGTCAGTCATCAGGTGAGCCTCTTCGACTTCTCGATGGCGGCGGCGAGTTGTTCGAGCACGGGGGCGAAACCGGCGTAGCTGTAGCGCTCCTCCATCGACCAGGGCACGGTCTGGTCGGCCTTGACGGCGGGGAGCAGTTCCCAGGTGGGTTTCTTCGCGAGCTCCTTGGGCGGCAGCGCGCTCGACCGGTTGTCCATCATGATGAGATCCGCGTGGTATTTGTCGGCGTTCTCCCAGCTGAGGAATTCCCAGAAGCCCCATTCATCGCTCTTCTTGCCCTCGACGAATTCGACGCCGAGATCCTTGAAGTAGTTCAGGTCGCAGTACGAGTCCGGCACGGCGACATAGAACTGGTCGGCGTCGCCGGTCATCGCGAGGACCTTCAGGCCGGGGTTGGCCTTGGCCGCCTTGCGCAGTCGGCGCTCGGCCTTGTCGAAGCGGGCCTTGGCGGCGCGCACCTTCTCCGACTTGAGGTCGCCGCCGAGCGCCTCCGCGAGTTCGGTGTAGCGCTTGAGCGGCTCCAGGAGTGAGGCGCGGGCGCCGTTGATGCCGACCGTGGGCGCGAGTGCCTCGATCTTCTTGGTGCTTTCCTCGGGCACGAACCAGAGGGCGGGCGGCGGGAACATGTTGCTGACCAGGAGGTCGGGCTCGAGCGCCGCGTACTTCTCGATGCTGAACTGGTTGAAGGACTCGCCCAGGCTCGTCAGTTTGCCGACATCGAGATCGCCTGCCTGTGGGTTGGGCTTGCCGTCCACCGGCTTGGAGGGGCCGAAGACTCCGGTGCAGGTGACGCCGTAGTCGTGCAGGGCCGCCGCCGTGCTGATGTAGGCGACGATGTTCTTCGGGGCGTGGTCGAGCTCGGCGGTCTTGCCACGGTCGTCCTTGAAGCTCCAGGACTTCGAGCCCGCGCTCTTCCCGGATTTCTTCTCGTCGCTCCCGCAGGCGCTGAGCAGCGCGCCGAGCCCGAGGGCTCCGCCGGAGGCCAGCAGGCCGCGGCGGGACATGCCTCTGGAGGCGAGGGGGCGGTGGGTGGTGGGCATCAGGCTGCCGCCTTCTTCGACTTGTCGACGGCTGCCGCGAGCTGCTCGATGAGCGGCGCGTAGCCGGCGTGACTGAACTGGGCCTCGTTCGACCAGGAGATGACCTGGCCCGCCTTGACCGCGGGGAGTTTCGCCCAGGTGGGCCTGGACTTCTTGAGCTCGTCGGGCTGGAGATTGCCGGTCCGTTCGTCGACGAGGATCAGATCGGCGTCGTAGGTGTCGGCGTTCTCCCAGCCCAGCTCCTGGAAGAAACCGCCCTTGGCCGTCCGCGCCGGGGTGACGAACTCGATGCCGAGGTCGGCGTAGTGGCGCAGGTCGGTGAAGTCGGCCGGGTTGCCCACGTAGAGCAGGTCGGCCTGCGCCGCCACCGCCATGACCTTCAGGCCACCCCGGGAATTGGCTGCCTTCGCGGACCTGCGGAGCGTCTCCGATGCCGCCTCGAAGCGCTTCTTCGCGGCGGTGACCTTCCGTGCCCCGAGATCGGCGCCCAGCGATTCGGCGAGTTCCGCGAAGCGGCCGATCGCCTTCGTCAGGGAGGTCTTGCCGGTGAGGATGCCGACGGTGGGTGCGAGCGAGGTGATCTTCTTGGCGGATTCCTCGGGGACGTACCAGAGCGTCGGCGGCACGTTCATGGTGGTGACGAGGAGTTCGGGGCGGAGCTTGGCGTACTTCTCGATGCTGAACTCGCCCCAGGTGTTGCCGATGACGGTCACCTTGTCGACATCGACACCCGCAGCCTGTACGTCGGGTTCGCCGTTCTTCAGCTTCGTCGGGCCGAAGACGCCGGTGCATTCGACGCCGAAGTCGTGCAGCGCGGCGGCCGCTCCGATGTAGGCGACGATCCTGCGCGGACGCCCGGCGGCCTTCGCCGTCGTGCCGCGGTCGTCCTTGAAGCTCCAGCCCTTGCCGCCGTCTGACGACTTCGCGTCGTTCTCAGTACCGCCGCATGCTGTCAGGAGCCCGCCGATGCCGAGGGCGCCGCTCACGCCTAGTACGCCACGTCGGGTCGGACCGGGAGGTATCGGGCGGCGGGCACGCATGCGGGGTGCCTCTCTCGTCGAAGTCAAGTGCGAGGGTAGGCTAACCTAACCTGGTGTTGGTCGACAGTCCCCCCGAAGCCAGCGCGGAGACCGCCCCCGCGCCACCCAACCGCCGCGCGATACGCAGCGCCGGGCTCCTCGTCTCGGTCTGTGTGCTGCTGCTCGTCGTCGTGGCGAGCATCGCGGTCGGTGCCAAACAGATGTCCCTGGACCAGGTCTGGCACGGGCTCTTCCAGGACACCGGGACGTACGGCGATGTCGTCGTCGGAGAGCGGCTCTCGCGGACGCTGCTCGGCGTGCTCGTCGGCGTGGCCCTCGGCCTCGCGGGCGCCGTGCTGCAGGCGCTGACGCGCAACCCGCTGGCCGACCCGGGACTGCTCGGCATCAACCTCGGGGCATCGGCCGCCGTCGTCACCGCCATCAGCTTCTTCGGCGTCACCTCGCTGAGCGGCTACGTGTGGTTCGCCTTCGCCGGAGCGGCGGTCGTCGGCGCCGCCGTCTACGCGCTCGGCGGGACCCGCAACGCGACGCCCGTACGGCTCGCGCTCGCCGGTACCGCGCTGAGCGCCGCGCTCTACGGCTATCTGCAGGCCGTGATGATCACGGACAACGCCGCGCTCAACAAGATGCGCTTCTGGACGGTCGGCTCCCTGGCATCGGCCAAGTACGAGACCATCCTCCAGGTCCTGCCCTTCCTCGTGATCGGCATCGTGCTCGCCCTGGGCCTCGCCCGGCCGCTCAACGCCATGGCCATGGGCGACGACACCGCCCGCGCGCTCGGCGCCCATCTGAACCGCACCCGCGCCCTGTCGATGGCCGCCGCGACGCTGCTCTGCGGGGCGGCGACCGCGGCCTGCGGGCCGATCATGTTCGTCGGCCTGATGGTGCCGCACGTCGTGCGCTCCTTCACCGGGCCCGACATGCGCTGGATCCTGCCGTACGCGGCGATCCTCTCGCCGGTGCTGCTGCTCGGCGCCGACGTCATCGGGCGTATCGTCGCGCGCCCCGCCGAGCTGCAGGTCGGCATCATCACCGCGTTGATCGGCGCCCCGGTCTTCATCTTTCTCGTACGACGGCGGAGGCTGGCCCAGCTGTGAAGGCGATACGCACCCGGGGCGGGCTCAGCTTCCGCCTCGACGTCCGCACGGCCGTGGTCGTCGCCGTGCTCATCCTGGCCGCGCTCGCCGCGAGCGTCGTCCTGATCGGCACCGGCGACTTCCCCATCCCCGCCGCCGACGTCATCCGCACCCTGCTCGGCAACGGGGACGCCGGCCAGGAGTTCATCATCAACGACCTGCGCCTGCCGCGGGTCCTCGTCGGCCTTCTCGTGGGGGCCGCGCTCGGGCTCGGCGGCGCGATCTTCCAGTCCATCTCCCGCAATCCGCTGGGCAGTCCGGACATCCTCGGCCTCGGGCAGGGGGCCACCGCGGGCGCGCTCATCATGATCGTCCTCTTCCAGGGCACCGCGGTGCAGGTCGCGGGCGGGGCGCTGGTGGGCGGTCTGGTGACCGGCTTCGCCATCTACGTGCTCGCCTGGAAGCGGGGCGTGCACGGCTTCCGGTTCGTGCTTGTCGGCATCGGCGTCTCCGCCTTCGTCACCGCGATCAACGGCTATCTGCTCACCAAGGCGGACATCGTCGATGCCGCCCGCGCCGTGGTCTGGATGACCGGGTCGCTCAACGGCCGTGACTGGGAGCAGGTCTGGCCGCTGCTCATCCTGTGCGCGATCCTCGTGCCGCTCGTCATGACGTACGCCCGTCCGCTGCGGATGCTGGAGATGGGCGACGACGTCGGCTACGCGCTCGGCGTGCCCGTCGAGCGCACCCGCATCGTCCTGATGGCCTCGGCCGTGCTGCTCACCGCAGCGGCCACCGCCGCCGCGGGCCCCGTCAGCTTCGTCGCGCTCACCGCGCCGCAGCTGGCCAGGCGGCTCACCCGCTCACCGGGGCCGAACCTGATGCCGGCGATGTTCATGGGCGCCACCCTGCTGATCGTCGCGGACTGGGCCTCACAGCGGGCCTTCGGCGCCGACCAGCTGCCCGTAGGCGTGGTCACGGGTGTGCTCGGCGGCATCTACCTGCTGTGGCTGCTCGTCATCGAGCGCAAGGCGGGGCGGATATGAAGACCCGTACCGACACGAAGATCTCTGAGAGCACCGACAGGCAGGAGCGTGCCGCAGTGAACCGGCTCATCGCGGACGACGTGACCCTTGGCTACGACCAGCGCGTCATCGCGGAGAAGTTGTCCGTCGAGATACCCGACAACTCCTTCACGGTGATCGTCGGCCCGAACGCCTGCGGCAAGTCCACCTTGCTGCGCGCCCTGTCGCGGATGCTCAAGCCCTCGGCGGGCCGTGTCCTGCTCGACGGCAACGTCATCCAGTCGATGCCCGCGAAGAAGGTGGCACGGACCCTCGGCCTGCTCCCGCAGTCGTCCATCGCGCCCGACGGGATCACCGTGGGCGACCTGGTGGCGCGCGGCCGCTACCCCCACCAGGGGCTCCTTCGCCAGTGGTCGGCGGACGACGAGCGGATCGTGAACGAGTCGATGGCCTCGACCGGTGTCGCCGAACTGGCCGACCGCTATGTCGACGAGCTCTCGGGCGGCCAGCGCCAGCGCGTCTGGATCGCGATGGCGCTCGCCCAGCAGACCCCGCTCCTGCTCCTGGACGAGCCGACGACGTTCCTCGACATCCAGCATCAGATCGACGTGCTGGATCTGTGCGCCGACCTCCACGAGGAGCAGGGGCGCACACTCGTCGCCGTCCTGCACGACCTCAACCACGCGGCTCGCTACGCCACCCACCTCATCGCTCTGCGCGACGGCGAGGTCATCGCCGAGGGCCCGCCGTCGGAGATCGTGACGGCGGAGCTCGTACGGGAGACCTTCGGGATGGAATGCCAGATCATCGACGACCCGGAGTCGGGGACGCCGCTCGTGGTGCCCGCGGCGCGGCGGCGGACGAAGACCACGGCCGGGGCTAAAGCAGCGACCTGAGACGGAGCATGTCGCGCAGGCCCGCCTCCAGCTTGACCCGGCCGGAGGCCCAGGCCTTCGCGAAGTTCAGCTCGCCGTCGACCAGCGCCACCAGATCGTCGCCGGACATGGCCAGGCGGATCTCGGCCTTCTCGCGAGGGGCTCCGGGATGGGTGTCGAGCACCGTGATCCGGCCGTTCTCGAGACGGCCGGTGAAGGTCACGTCGAGATCGGTGATGCGGCAGCTGAGTGAGCGGTCGAGCGCGGCGGCGCCGCGCACGCCGCCTTCGGCGCCCGCCAGGTTGTCCGAGAGTTTGTCGAGCGCCGTGCGGCACTCTTCGATCGTCGCCATCGTGATCGACGGTACCGCAGCGCTTCGCGGTAGCGTCGTGGCATGAGCGACTCGTTGCCGGGCCCCGAGCCTGAGCCGGAGACGTACGACCCCGTCGGCCCCGCGCCCCTCGGGGTGGAGCGTGTCCCGACCGGTGACGCGGAAGTGGACGGCCTGCTGCGGCGTCTCGGCGACGCCGACCACCTCGCCACGGACGGCCACATCGAGGTGTACGAGGATGTACACCGGGGACTGCGTGACGCGCTGACCGCGCTCGACGCACGCCCCGGGCCGCCGGCGCCCTCACCCATGGGGACGCCCGCGGCTTCGTCCCAGCACGCACCCCCGTACTCGCCCTCGTACAACAGGAGCTGAACAGAACGTGGCAGGAGTGGCACGCCGCCGCCTCGACGCCGAGCTCGTCCGGCGCAAGCTGGCGCGCTCGCGCGAGCACGCCAGCCAGCTGATCGCCGCCGGCCGGGTGACCGTCGACAAGAACACCGCGACGAAGCCCGCGACGCAGGTGGAGACCGCGGCGGCCATCGTGGTCGCGAACGACGAGGGCGACCCCGACTACGTCTCGCGCGGCGGTCACAAGCTGGCGGGCGCGTTCGCCGCGTTCGTCCCGCAGGGCCTGGTCGTCGAGGGGCGGCGCGCGCTCGACGCGGGCGCGTCCACCGGCGGCTTCACCGATGTGCTGCTGCGCGCGGGCGCCTCGGGCGTGGTCGCCGTGGACGTCGGTTACGGCCAGCTCGCCTGGTCGCTGCAGAGCGACGACCGGGTCACCGTCAAGGACCGTACGAACGTACGCGAGTTGACGCTGGAGGCCATCGACGGCACCCCCGTCGACCTGATCGTCGGCGATCTGTCGTTCATTCCGCTCGGTCTGGTGCTGCCCGCGCTCGTGCGCTGCGCCGCCCCGGACGCCGACCTGGTCCTGATGGTCAAGCCGCAGTTCGAGGTCGGCAAGGAACGCCTGGGCAGCGGCGGTGTGGTGCGCAGCACGGCGCTGCGGGCCGACGCCGTACGCGGTGTGGCGCGCCAGGCGTGGGGGCTCGGGCTCGGTGTGCGTGGCGTGACCGCGAGCCCGCTGCCCGGACCTTCCGGGAATGTCGAGTACTTTCTGTGGCTGCGTGCCGGGGCGCCCGAACTCGACCCGGCGGACGTTGACCGTGCCGTGGCGGAGGGGCCCCGTTGACTCAGACCCGAGTGACCCAGACCCGAGCTCGTACTGTTTTCCTGCTCGCGCACACCGGCCGGCCCGCTGCCATCCGCAGCGCCGAACTCGTCGTCCAGGGGCTGCTGCGCAGCGGCATCGGCGTGCGCGTCCTGGAGGCGGAGGCCGCCGATCTGCCGCTGCCGTCCGAGGTGGGCACGGTCAAGGAGGCCACGCCGCAGTGCCTCGACGGCTGTGAACTGCTCGTCGTGCTCGGCGGTGACGGCACGCTGCTGCGCGGCGCCGAGTTCGCCCGGGCCTCCGGGGTGCCGATGCTCGGCGTGAACCTGGGCCGGGTCGGCTTCCTCGCCGAGGCCGAGCGCGACGACCTCGACAAGGTCGTCGACCGGGTGGTGACGAAGGCGTACGAGGTCGAGGAGCGGATGACCATCGACGTCGTCGTGCACAGCAACGGCGGTGTCGTGCACCGCGACTGGGCGCTGAACGAAGCCGCCGTGCAGAAGATGTCGGCCGAGCTGATGCTCGAGGTCGTCCTGGAGATCGACGGGCGTCCGGTCACCGGCTTCGGCTGCGACGGCATCGTGTGCGCGACGCCCACCGGCTCCACCGCGTACGCCTTCTCCGCGGGCGGGCCCGTGGTGTGGCCGGAGGTGGAGGCGCTCCTGATGGTGCCGATCAGCGCCCACGCCCTGTTCGCCAAGCCCCTGGTGACGTCGCCGGACTCGGTGCTCGCCGTCGAGGTCCAGCAGCACACGTCGCACGGGGTGCTGTGGTGTGACGGCCGGCGGACCGTGGAACTGCCGCCGGGGGCCCGGGTCGAGGTGCGCAGGGGTGAGGTGCCGGTGCGGCTCGCCCGGCTGCACCACGCCTCGTTCACCGACCGGCTCGTGGCCAAGTTCGCCCTGCCGGTGTCGGGGTGGCGCGGGGCTCCGCACTAGCGTCTCGCCGGGGTGCGGGCTCAGCTGTGGGTTCGTCGTGGCTGAGCGCGCCGTTCCCCGCGCCCCTTCGGGGCGCTCACGTTCCCTGCACGACAGTGATCGCTCGGCGCCGCAGCACGCTCGCGATCGGGAGGCCTGTCGCGAACAGGGTGAGGAGCAGGGTGCCCGCCGCGATCCCGGTCGGCACGGCCCACGGCAGGTGCGGGAGTGACGAACCGAACGCCGTGCTCAGGATGGGCGCCAGTGTGCCGAGGGCTATCGCCGTGCCGAGCAGCAGCGCCGTCCCCGCGACGACCACGGCCTCCCAGGCCGCCATGGCACGCACCTGGGAGCGCCGGCTGCCCACCACTCGCAGCAGGGCGACATCGCGGCGGCGCTCGAAGGAGATCATGGCGAGGGTGTTCGCCGCGGCTATCGCGGCGAAGCCCGCGTAGAGCCCGGTGCCCACATAGTCGAGCCAGACCTCGCCCGTGCTGCCCGCCGAGCCCGTGTGGTGCTGCGCCGTCGTGTGCATGCTGATCTTGGTCAGGCCGAATCCCACGACCAGGACGAGCGGCACGACCGCGGCGGAGAAGCGGCGGGGCTGTGAGCGGATGTTGAGCATGGCGAGGCGCGCGCTGCCGCCGAACCGGCCCACCAGCGCGGAGACCAGCCAGGCCGCGGGTCCGATGATGCGCGGACCGAGCAGACCCGCGCCGGCGCAGAAGAGGATCAGGACGAGGAAGGCCCCCTCACCGGCCTCGTCCGCCGGCTGCTTCGACAGGAGCACGGCCAACGCGCAGGCCCCCACGACCGCGATCACGCCGAGCGGCGCCCGCAGCGTGCCGAGGCCCCGCCGACCGGTCGCCGCCTCGCTCAGGGCGCGGGCCGGGCGAAGGAGCGAGAACCGCAGTGCCGAGAGGAACGCGGCGAGCGTCGTCGTCACCACGGCCACGCCCAGGCACACCGGCAGCGCGACCCAGCCGAACCGGAAGCCCGCCTCGGCGGGAAGCAGCCCGTGCGACACCATGCCCGCGTGCCACCAGCGTGCGGCGAAGCCGCCGATGACGAAGCCGACGAGCGCCGCCGGGACCGACGCGGCGAGCGCCTGACCCGCCACGGCCCGGCGGATCTGCCGGGGCCTGGCGCCGATGGACCGCACCAGGGCGAGCTCGCGGTGCTGCTGGGCGACGGCCGTGCCCATGGTCGACGCGACCACGAATATCGACATGTAGATCGATCCGATGAGCAGGACGAGGGCCATGTCCCCGACGCCGTTCTCGGTGATCTGTCCGCGGGCCCGGGCGGAGAGACCGTCCGTGCTCGTCGTGCCGAGCATCATCGTCGACGCGCTGACCACCGTCGCCGCGAAGAGCGCGGCCACCGCCGTACCCATGAAGGCCGGGCGATGCGCCCGCAGCGCCGCCCATGCCAGTCCCGTTCCCATACCGATCATGGTGGGGCCCTGGGTCCCCCACGCACCAGGGGGCTGTCAGGAAGATCGTGGTGGGGTAATCCCGTACTTCCCCGCCCCGGAAAACCCCACCCCCTGCGAGTGACAGCGTCCGTTCGGTCCGCCTTTGCCACCTGCGTCTTCGTGGAAGGAAGGTGGAAGGAGACCGGGCGCCGTCGCACACCTGGCCCATGACCTCGTAAGGTCGTGTCCGTGTTGGAGGAGATGCGGATACGGTCGCTCGGAGTCATCGACGACGCGGTGGTCGAGCTGTCGCCGGGGTTCACCGCGGTGACCGGCGAGACCGGTGCGGGCAAAACGATGGTGGTCACCAGCCTTGGCCTGCTGCTCGGCGGACGTGCCGACGCCGCCCTGGTGCGGATCGGCGCCAAGGCGGCGGTGGTGGAAGGGCGGATCACTGTGCCCGCGGGTGCCACGGCTGCCGTGCGCGCCGAGGAAGCGGGGGCCGAACTCGACGACGGGGCGCTGCTCATCAGCCGTACGGTCTCGGCGGAGGGGCGCTCGCGTGCGCACCTCGGCGGCCGTTCGGTTCCGGTGGGTCTGCTGTCCGAGCTCGCCGACGATCTCGTGGCGGTGCACGGTCAGACGGATCAGCAGGGCCTGCTCAAGCCGGCCAGGCAGCGCGGGGCCCTCGACCGGTACGCGGGTGACGCGGTCACCGTGCCGCTGGCCAAGTACACGGCGGCGTACCGCAGGCTGCGGGCCGTGACGACCGAGGTCGACGAGATCACCACGCGTGCGCGTGAGCGGGCCCAGGAGGCCGACCTGCTGCGTTTCGGCCTCGAAGAGGTCGCGGGCGTGGAGCCGCGTGCGGGCGAGGACACCGAACTGGCCGCCGAGGCCGAGCGGCTCGGCCACGCGGAGGCCCTCGCCTCCGCCGCCACGTCCGCGCACGCCGCGCTCGCGGGTGTCCCCGAGGACCCGGAGGGTGTCGACGCCACGACGCTCGTGGCGGGCGCGCACCGGGCGCTCGAAGCGGTGCGGTCCCATGACCCCGCGCTGGCCACCCTTGCCGAGCGGATCGGTGAGATCGGGATTCTGCTGGGCGATGTGGCGGGAGAGCTCGCGGGTTACGCCGACGACCTCGACGCCGATCCCCTGCGCCTCGCGGCGGTGGAGGAGCGGCGGGCCGCGCTCACCCAGCTGACCCGCAAGTACGGCTCCGACATCGACGCCGTGCTCGCCTGGGCCGAGGAGGGGGCCGCACGGCTCACCGAACTCGAGGGCGACGACGACCGCCTGGAGGAACTCACCGCCGAGCGGGACGCGCTCCGCGGTGAACTCGCCGGGCTCGCGCAGGCGTTGACCGACGCACGCCAGGAGGCCGCGTCGCGGTTCGCGGCGGCCGTCACCGCGGAGCTGGCCTCGCTCGCGATGCCGCACGCGCGCGTGACGATCGACATCACCAGTACGGAGGTGCCGGAGGGCGCGGACGGTGTGCCGGTCGACGGGCGCTTCGTCGCGTACGGCCCCGCGGGCGTGGACGAGGTGGAACTCCTCCTCGCCCCGCACCCCGGAGCCCCGCCGCGGCCGATCGCCAAGGGTGCGTCCGGTGGTGAGCTCTCGCGTGTGATGCTCGCCGTCGAGGTCGTCTTCGCGGGTACGGACCCCGTTCCGACGTATCTCTTCGACGAGGTCGACGCGGGTGTCGGTGGGAAGGCCGCGGTCGAGATCGGCCGCAGGCTCGCCAAGCTCGCCAAGTCCGCGCAGGTCGTGGTGGTGACGCATCTGCCGCAGGTGGCGGCGTTCGCGGACCGGCAGCTCCTTGTCGAGAAGACGAACGACGGGTCCGTGACGCGCTCCGGCGTGCTCGTGCTCGAAGGCGAGGACCGGGTGCGGGAGCTGTCCCGGATGCTGGCGGGCCAGGAGGACTCGGAGACCGCGCGGGCGCATGCGGAGGAGTTGCTGGCCACGGCTCGGGGGGACGGGTAGCGGGCGGGGGCGCCTTCAGCTGGGGCGCTTTGTGTACCGCCGGTCACCGGCTTCGCTTCGCCGAGTTCGTCCTCGGACCGGACGGGCCGGGCCTCCCCGTAGCCTGGCCCGCATGATCGACCGCAAGCCCGCCCGACGCCTCACCGCCCTCCTCGCCGCGGCCGCCGTCACCCGTGCCGCCACCACCGCGTTGCGCTCCCGCGCCCCCGGCGGCCCCGACCGCTGGCAGCGGAGGAACTACGCGGGGCGGGCGGTGGAGTTGTACGCCGGGCCGGCCGCCGCCCTCGGTGCGGTGGCCGGAGCCGTGGCGCTGCCCGCCAGGACCCGCACCGCGGCCGCGCTCGCCGTGCTCTCGGCGGGGACCTGCGGGGCGTACGACGACGTGGCGGGGGAGGGTGATCCGCGCCGGGGCTTTCGCGCGCACCTGGGCGCGCTGCGGGACGGCGAAGTGACCAGCGGGGCCGTGAAGTTGTTCGGGGTCTCCGCGGCGGGGCTCGCCGCGGGCGCACTGCTCAAGGAGCGGCCGGTGGACAAGCTCCTTGCGGGCGTGGTGATCGCGGGCGCCGCACACTTCGTCAACCTCGTGGACGTACGCCCGGGAAGGGCCGCCGCGGCGGTGGTCGCGCTGGGGGCACCGGGGATGCTGCGCCGAGGCGATGCCGGAGTCCTCTCGGCCGCCTCCGTGGGAGCCGCGGTGGCCGTGCTGCCGGACGACATCGGGGAACGCGTCATGCTCGGCGACGCGGGAGCACACGCCTTGGGCGCGGCACTCGGGCTCGCCATCACCACGGGCAACGGCCGAGCCGGCCTCGCGCTGCACGCGGCGGGGGTCGTGGCGGCGGCCGCGTTCGGCGAGAAGGTGAGCGCGGTGGCGCGGGGTCGGGCCTAGGGGTTCGGCCGGGGCCCGGCTTTGTCACACGCGCCCCGCGTCCTGCCGCGGGGCGCGGGGCTGTGCGCCTCGGGTGTGAACCTCGGCCTCACCGTTCGCGCGCGCCTCACGCTGCACGCGGCGTGGCCCTGGCTGTGGGGGCCGACCCGCGAGGGTGCGTGCCGGGCGTCGCGACGCCACGGAGTCCGGCAGAAGGACCCCAGCCGTGGGCGTCGCAGTGTGCGCCTTCGGCCGGAGGCTCGGCCTTGCCTTTGGCCTGGGCTGTGCCTGCCGTCGCTGGACGTGGGGGAGCCGGGTGCAGGGTCGGGCCTCGGGGGGCGGGTGGCATGGGGCGGGGAAGTCCTGGTGTGCTGAAGTTTCGGAAGTCTTTCGTCGGGGGCGTGGTCGCTGCGAAGATGCGAGGGCCGTAGGCCGTTCGCGGTGCTGAATCCTCGTTGTCCTCACCCGTGTGGGTGATCCGCGTCAGGGAGTTGCCCGCCCTGACACGGAAGAGACCTTTCGGCGGTGCCGGAACGTCCGTACGGACTGGCATCCTTGGCGCAGCCCCCGACGCCTACCCAGGAGCCCCGGCTACGTGAGCCACGTGAGCAGCCACTCACCGCACGGTCAGTCCCCGATGCACACCGTGCAGGTCCTGGGCGGTGGCAGCGCGGGCAGCAGTGCCCACGTCAGGTCGCTGGCCGCCGGCCTCGCGGCGCGGGGCGTGCGGGTCACGGTGTGCGCCCCCACCGAGGCGGCCGACGCCTACGACCTCACGGGCACCGGCGCCCGGCACGTACACGTACCCCGCAGCAGCGACCCCGCGTCCGTCGCCTCCCTCCGCCTGGCCTGCGCCGACGCCGACCTGGTGCACGCGCACGGTCTGCACGCCGCGCTCCGCGCCGCCCTCGCGCTCACCGGCCGCCGTACCCCCCTCGTCGTCACCTGGCACACGCGCGTGCACGCGGAAGGCGCGCGCGCCCGCCTCCTGCGCCTCCTTGAGCGACGCGTCGCCAAGGCCGCGGCCGTGGTTCTCGGCACCTCGTCCGACCTCGTCGACCGCGCCCGCAGCAGGGGCGCGCGGGACGCCCGGCTCGCCCCCGTCACGTTCCCCGCGCCGCGGCCGGTGACCGGGGCGGGAGGCGACGCCGAGGACGCCGAGGGACTGCGCCACAAGGCGCTCGCCGAACTGGGCGCCGTCGGAAGGCCATTGATCGTCACGCTCGGCACGCTGGAACGGCAGCGCGGCTACGACGTCCTCCTGGAGGCCACGCGCGCGTGGCGCCACCTCGACCCCCTGCCGCTCCTCGTCATCGCGGGCGAGGGGCCGGAACGCGGCGCCCTGCAGCGCCGCATCGACGGCGAGGGGCTGCCGGTCCGGCTCGTCGGGCGGCGCGACGACGTACCGGAAATGCTCGCGGCGGCCGACCTCGTGGTGCTGCCCAGCAGTTGGGAGGCCCGTTCCGTGCTCGCCCAGGAGGCCCTGCACGCGCGCGTGCCGCTCGTCGCGACCGCCGTCGGCGGCATCCCCGAACTGGTCGGCGACGCCGCCGTGCTCGTCCCGTACGGGGACGCCGAGGCCCTGGCCACCGCCGTCGCGCGACTCCTCGCCGACCCGGCGCTCCGGGAGCGCCTCAAGGACAAGGGCACGGTGCAGGCGGCGACGTGGCCGACCGAGGACGAGACGGTCACCCAGGTCCTCAGCGTCTACGACGAGTTGACGCGGCCGTTCGGCATGTAGGGCAGGGGCGGGACGGCGTCGCTACGCCACATGCCTGCGCGCCCGCAGGGCCAGGCTCAGCGCGAGCACCGTCTGCGGGTCGTCCAGGTCCGTGCCGAGGAGCTCACTGATCCGGGCGAGGCGGTTGTAGAGCGTCTGACGGTTCAGGTGCAGTTCGCGCGCCGTCTCCGCCTTGCGTCCCGCATGCGCCAGATACGTCTGCAGGGTGGGCAGCAGCGGCGGCTTCGAGCGCAGGTCGTGGGTGCGCAGCGGGCCGATCGCACGGTCCACGAACGCCGCGAGCGCCGAGTCGTCGTAGTTGTGCAGGCGCCACAGCAGCAGGTCGATGTCCAGGCGCCGCGCGTCGTACCAGGGGCGGTCGATGAGGCCCTGCGCGGCCGTCGCTGTCTCCGCCGCGTGCCGGAGCCCCGCCGAAGCCGCCGCCCAGCCGCCCGCGACCCCGACCACCACGACCGGCGGCAGCGCCCCGGCCCGCTGCATCCCCGCCCGCTCCACGCCCGCCCGCAGCGCGGCGGCGACCCGGTCGGCCACCGCGGTGCGCTCGGACTCCGAGCGCAGTCCGAGCAGCAGGGGTACGCGCCCCTCGACCGGACGCACGCCGAGCAGCACCGGCACCCCCACCGCCGCGAGCTCCTCCGCCACCGCCCGCGCGAGCACCGCCCAGCCCCCGCCGGGCGGCAATCCGTCCGCGAGGCGCATCACCACCGGCAGCAGCGGGCTCTCGCCGGGCTTGAAGCCGAGCACCCGCGCCTGGGCGGGCGCGTCGTCGGCCAGGATCCGCCCCTCCGCCAGATCGGTCAGGAAGTCGCCCCGGCCCCGCGCGGCGAGCTCCTCCTCCTGGCGCGCCTGCATCAGGACCACCGCGAGCGAGCCCGCGGCCCGCTCCGCCGCGATCCGGTGCACAGGGAGCAGCGCGGACTCCACGGCGAGCAGCACGAGGCGGGCGCGCACCGAACCCGCACCGGGGCCGCCGCCCGGCACGTCGACGAGCAGCGCGCCCGCGGGCGGCCCGGCCCGGTCGACGGACCGGCCCCGCAGCCCCTCCCACACCTGGAGCGGATCGGCACACTCCGTGCCCGCCCCGGCGGCGTACAGGAGCTGCCCGTCCGGCGACTCGAGGAACACCGGGTTACCGCTGAAGTCCGCCAGGACGCGCAGCACTTGAGGGACGCCGCCCCCGCCGAGCAGCGCCTCCGTGCAGCGCCGGTGGACCTCATCGGCCCGCTGGAGCAGCGCGTAGTGGCCGTTGACGATCTCGGTGTGGATCTCCTCGGTGACCGTCACGAACGGCACCTCCCGGTGCAGCTGCACCAGCGGAAGACCCGCGGCGCGCGCCGTCTCCACGATCGCCGCGGGCAGCCGTGCGAAGCGCGGGCCCAGCTCGACGACGAGGGCCGCGATGCCGCGCTCGGCGAGCTTGCGCACGAAGACGCGCTGCTCGGCGGGGCGCGCGCCGAGGCCGAGGCCCGTGGTCAGGAGCAGCTCGCCGCCCTTGAGGAGCGAGGCGATGTTCGGCACCTCGCCCGCGTGCACCCACCGCACCGTGCGCTGCAGCCGCTCGGCGCCCGCGACCACCTCGGGCAGCCCGCCGCGCAGACCCGGAAGTTCCAGGGCACGCTGCACGGTGATGCCGCCCTGAGTGCCCTGCGTGCCCTGACTTTCCATGGAGCGGACGGTACCTGCGGATACCTCCCCAGAACATCTCCGACCGGTTACGGGAGTGATCTGTTCCGCTCATACCCCGACAACTCGCACGGGCGGCGACGGAGAATCCGTCGCCGCCCGTGACCAAGGGGTCCCCGAGGAGCCTCGCTAACCGCCGTACGCCCCGCTGGCCGTCAGCCGCAGTGCCGTGTCGATCAGCGGCACGTGGCTGAACGCCTGCGGGAAGTTGCCGACCTGGCGCTGCAGCCGCGGATCCCACTCCTCGGCCAGCAGCCCCAGGTCGTTGCGGAGCGCGAGCAGCTTCTCGAAGAGCTTGCGGGCCTCGTCGACGCGGCCGATCATCGCCAGGTCGTCCGCCATCCAGAACGAACAGGCCAGGAAGGCGCCCTCGTCGCCTTCGAGGCCGTCCACGCCCGCGGCGTCGCCGGTGGTGGGGTAGCGCAGGATGAAGCCGTCCGACGTCGAGAGCTCCCGCTGGATCGCCTCGATCGTGCCGATCACCCGCTTGTCGTCGGGCGGCAGGAAGCCCATCTGCGGGATGAGGAGCAGCGAGGCGTCCAGCTCCTTCGAGCCGTACGACTGGGTGAACGTGTTCCGCTCCTTGTCGTAGCCCTTCTCGCAGACGTCCCGGTGGATGTCGTCGCGCAGGTCGCGCCACTTGTCCAGGGGGCCGTCCGCGTCACCGGACTCGATGAGCTTGATCGTGCGGTCGACGGCGACCCACACCATCACCTTGGAGTGCACGAAGTGGCGGCGCGGGCCGCGGACCTCCCAGATGCCCTCGTCCGGCTGGTCCCAGTGCGTCTCCAGATAGCGGATCAGCTTGAGCTGGAGCAGCGAGGCGTAGTCGCTGCGGGCCAGGCCCGTCATGTGCGCCAGGTGCAGGGCCTCGGTGACCTCGCCGTACACATCGAGCTGGAGCTGGTGCGCGGCGCCGTTGCCGGCCCGGACCGGCGTCGAGCCCTCGTACCCCGGCAGCCAGTCGAGCTCGGCCTCGCCGAGCTCGCGCTCGCCCGCGATGCCGTACATGATCTGCAGGTTCTCGGGGTCGCCCGCCACCGCGCGGAGCAGCCACTCGCGCCAGGCGCGGGCCTCCTCGCGGTATCCGGTGCGCAGGAGCGAGGAGAGCGTGATGGCGGCGTCGCGCAGCCAGGTGTAGCGGTAGTCCCAGTTGCGGGAGCCTCCGACGTCCTCCGGCAGCGACGTCGTGGGCGCCGCGACGATGCCGCCCGTGGGGGCGTACGTCAGGGCCTTCAGGGTGATCAGCGAGCGGACCACGGCCTCGCGGTACGGGCCGTGGTACGTGCAGTGGTCCACCCACTCCCGCCAGAAGTCCTGCGTCGCCACGAGGGCGTTCTCGGGCTCGGCGGGCGGCGGCGGCTCCTTGTGCGAGGGCTGCCACGAGATGGTGAACGCGACCCGGTCACCGGGCGAGACCGTGAAGTCCGAGTACGTCGTGAGGTCCTTGCCGAAGGTCTCGGCCGTCGTGTCGAGCCACACGGAGTCGGGCCCCGCGACGGCCACGGTGCGGTCGTCGACCTTGTGCACCCAGGGCACGACCCGGCCGTACGAGAAACGCATCCGCAGGGCGGAGCGCATCGGCACCCGGCCGCTGACGCCCTCGACGATCCGCACCAGCTGCGGGGCGTCCGTGTCGCGCGGCGGCATGAAATCGGTCACGCGGACCGTGCCGCGCGGGGTGTCCCACTCGGATTCCAGGATCAGCGAGTCGCCGCGGTACGTGCGCCGCGCGGCTGTCGGCGGTGGGGCGTCGGGGCTGTGAGCGGGCCCGAGCCGCCAGAATCCGTGCTCCTCCGTGCCGAGCAATCCGGCGAAGATGGCGTGAGAGTCGAAGCGGGGCAGGCACAGCCAGTCGACTGTGCCGTCCCGGCAGACCAGGGCAGCGGTCTGCATGTCTCCGATGAGTGCGTAATCCTCGATGCGCCCGGCCACGTGCATCTCCAGTCAAACGGCCACGTCGCCCTCTCGGGGCGCTCGCTACTACGGTCAAGGGTTCGCTGTGAAACGAACTGCGCGAGCCTCTTGTTCCAAGAACGGTAGGGGGTGATTGCCGTTAGTCGGTCCGGCTCGGCAGCGAGTGTCCGAGCAGGATACGACGCACCCCGGTGATCTGCGCGCCGCTCCCGGCAACCAGCCTGCGCCGAACGGGTGAGCGCCTGGTGAGGGAGGTGTGACGGGAGTGCCCGAGCGTGGCCGGAAGCAGCCTCGCCCGAGCGCTGATACCCTGGTAGCCCGTGAGCCGGTGGTCATCGAACCCCCGAACCGCAGCGACGGCACCTCCTCCAAATCCTGGGACGAGGCCGGTACGCACCCTTCGAACCGCGACCACGGGAGCCCCCTCTTGGCCATGCAGACTCGATCCTCTGCGTCATCGACGACCAAGCACATCTTCGTCACCGGGGGTGTCGCCTCTTCCCTCGGCAAGGGTCTGACTGCCTCGAGCCTGGGTGCGCTCCTCAAGGCGCGCGGCCTGCGCGTCACCATGCAGAAGCTCGACCCGTACCTGAACGTCGACCCCGGCACGATGAACCCCTTCCAGCACGGTGAGGTGTTCGTCACGAACGACGGCGCCGAGACCGACCTGGACATCGGCCACTACGAGCGCTTCCTGGACGTCGACCTCGACGGCACGGCCAATGTGACCACCGGCCAGGTCTACTCGCAGGTCATCGCCAAGGAGCGGCGCGGCGAGTACCTCGGCGACACGGTGCAGGTCATCCCGCACATCACGAACGAGATCAAGCACCGCATCCGCCGCATGGCCACCGACGACGTCGACGTCGTCATCACGGAGGTCGGCGGCACGGTGGGCGACATCGAGTCCCTGCCGTTCCTGGAGACCGTCCGCCAGGTGCGCCACGAGGTCGGCCGCGACAACGTCTTCGTGGTGCACATCTCGCTGCTGCCCTACATCGGCCCCTCCGGCGAGCTGAAGACCAAGCCGACCCAGCACTCGGTCGCGGCCCTGCGCAACATCGGTATCCAGCCGGACGCCATCGTGCTGCGCGCCGACCGCGACGTGCCGACCGCCATCAAGCGCAAGATCTCGCTGATGTGCGACGTCGACGAGGACGCGGTCGTGGCCTGCAAGGACGCGCCGTCGATCTACGACATCCCCAAGGTCCTGCACACCGAGGGCCTGGACGCGTACGTGGTCCGCAAGCTGGACCTCCCGTTCCGCGACGTGAACTGGACCCAGTGGGAGGACCTCCTGGACCGGGTGCACAACCCGAACCACGAGGTCACCATCGCGCTGGTCGGCAAGTACATCGACCTGCCCGACGCCTACCTCTCGGTGACCGAGGCCCTGCGCGCCGGCGGCTTCGCCAACCGCGCCCGCGTCAAGGTCAAGTGGGTCACCTCCGACGACTGCAAGACCCCGGCGGGCGCCGCCAAGCAGCTCGGCGACGTCGACGGCATCCTGATCCCCGGCGGTTTCGGCGAGCGCGGCGTCAACGGCAAGGTCAGCGCCATCCAGTACGCCCGCGAGAACAAGGTGCCGCTGCTCGGCATCTGCCTCGGCCTGCAGTGCATCGTCGTCGAGGCCGCCCGCAACCTCGCGGACATCCCCGACGCCAACTCCACGGAGTTCGACGCCGCGACGTCCCACCCGGTCATCTCGACCATGGCGGAGCAGCTGGACATCGTCGCCGGTGAGGGCGACATGGGCGGCACGATGCGCCTGGGCATGTACCCCGCGAAGCTCGCCGAGGGTTCCATCGCCCGTGAGGTGTACGACGGCAAGGAGTACGTCGAGGAGCGCCACCGTCACCGCTACGAGGTGAACAACTCCTACCGCGCCGAGCTCGAGAAGAAGGCAGGCATCCTCTTCTCCGGCACGTCCCCGGACGGCAAGCTCGTCGAGTACGTCGAGTACCCCCGCGAGGTCCACCCCTACCTGGTCGCCACCCAGGCCCACCCGGAGCTGCGCTCGCGCCCGACGCGTCCGCACCCGCTCTTCGCGGGCCTGGTGAAGGCCGCGGTGGAGCGCCAGACGGGCAAGTAACACAAGAGCGATACGGTTGCCGGGGTACGAGCCTTGTGAGGCGCGTGCCCCGGTTTCTGTTTGCACGTGTGGGAGGACAGGGCGACATGACGATCAAGGACACCGCCGAGGAGTGGCAGGTCACGGCGACGAAGACGCCCTTCGTGGGGAACAAGACCTCGGTCCGCACCGACGACGTGGTCATGCCCGACGGGTCCGTCGTCCACCGTGACTACCAGGTGCACCCCGGCTCGGTCGCGGTGCTCGCCCTGGACGACGAGGGCCGCGTCCTGGTCCTGAGCCAGTACCGCCACCCAGTCCGCCACAAGCTGTGGGAGATCCCGGCGGGCCTGCTCGACATTCCCGGCGAGAACCCCTTGCACGCCGCCCAGCGCGAGCTCTACGAAGAGGCGCACGTCAAGGCCGAGGACTGGCGTGTCCTGACCGACGTCTACACCACGCCCGGCGGCTGCGACGAGGCCGTGCGGATCTTCCTGGCCCGCGATCTGTCCGAGGCCGACGGAGAGCGCTTCGAGGTCTCCGAGGAGGAGGCCGACATGGAGCTGGCGCGCGTACCGCTCGAAGAGCTCGTACGCGGTGTGCTCGCCGGTGAGCTGCACAACAACTGCCTGGTCGTGGGCGCCCTTTCGCTGACCGCAGCGCTGAGCGGCGACGGCGTCGACGCGCTGCGTCCCGCCGAGGCACCCTGGCCCGCGCGCCCCTTCGAGGCCTGAGAGGCGCCGCTCCGGCCCACCCAAGTCCTCCGGTGTGACGATCTGCTGATCCGATCGGGGGACTTGTGCGTGCCGCTCGCCAGGGGAGACGCCAGGGCCTGAACTAGGCTCTGGAAGCGTCCCGACCGGAGTCCCGGCGGGTTCGCGCGCAGGCGGACGGAGCATGACCCGTGACGGATCAGGCGGTCGACACGGACGGTGCGGCGGCGGGCGGCGCGGTGCCGTGGCCCGCTCCGGCCCAGACTTCCGAGGACGGTCAATTCGTCGGCCGGCGCAGGGAGTTGAAAGAGCTGCGCGCCGACATCGACCGTGCGGGGCTCGACACCATCGCGGGCCGCAAGGCACCCCGGGCGCGGGTGCTCCTCATCGCGGGCCGCCCCGGCTCGGGCCGCTCCGCGCTCGCCGCGGAACTCGCCCGGCAGGTCGCCGACGACTACCCCGACGGGGTGCTGCGCGCCCACCTCACCGAACCCGACGGCACGCGCGTGCCCACGGAACGCACCGCCCGGGAGCTCCTCGACGCCCTCCAGGTCCCCGCGCCGCCGGGCGCCGACGAGGACGAGCTCGCCGAAGTGCTCCGTGAAGCCCTGTCGGACCGCAGGGCCCTGCTGCTTCTCGACGGCGCCGCGGACGCCGAGCAGGTCGACCCGCTGCTCCCGGACGCGCCCGAGTGCCTGGTCGTCGCCGTGTCGGAGGGCCCGCTCACCGGGATCCCGGACGTGCGGCCCTGCACGCTGGGCGGCCTGGACACCGCCGCGGGGGTCGAACTGCTCTCCCGCGCGGCGGGCCCGGTGCGCATCACCGTGGACCCGCGGTCGGCGGAGAGCCTGGTCGAGGCCTGCGCCGCGCACCCCGCCGCGCTCGTCCTGGCCGGCGGCTGGCTCTCGGGGCGGCCCAAGGCGGCCGTCGCCGACCTGGCCAAGCAGGTGCACGACCGGCCCGAGGACGAGTCCGCCGCCGGTGCCCTCGCCCGCATCTTCGAGCTCTCCTACACCTCGCTGCCGGGGGCCGCCGCGCGGATACTGCGCTACCTCTCGCTCGCCCCGGCCGGCTACCTCGACCCGCACACCGCGTCCGCGCTCGCGGGCTGCTCGGTCTCCGCGGCCCGTACGACCCTGGACGACTTCGTGAAGCTCGGCCTGGTCAGGGCCGTGGATTCGACCCTTCCGCAGTACGAGCTGCCGGCCTGCCTGCTGCCGCTGCTCCGTGCGCGCACCGAGAGCCAGGACCGGCCCGCCGAGGTGCAGCTCGCGCGGGCCAGGATGCTGGAGCGGACCGTACGCCTCCTCCAGTCCTGCCGGGCGGTCACGGAGCCGGACGGCTCCGGCGCCCGCAAGAAGCTCGCCGGGCTGCCGCGCGCCCTGCGGTTCCCCAACCCGGCGGCCGCCTCCGAGTGGCTGCGCATCCGGCAGCCCGCCCTGCTCGCCGCGGCCCGCCTCGCCGTCGCCGACGGGGAGCTCGACACCCTCGCGCGGCGCCTGATGGCGGCTCTGACGCGGGCCCTGGTCGCCCACCGGGGCACGGAGGAAGCCGCTCCCGAGCTGTACGGCGTACACCGGCTCGTCCTCGATGTCGCCGAGCGGCGGAACCTGCCCCGCGAGAAGGCCGCCGCCCTGCTGAATCTGGCGGATCTGGACGCGCGGACAGGGCGTACGCAAGAGGCACTGGTGCGATATCGGCTCGCTCTGGACGCCGGACGGGAAGCAAATGACCCGTACGCGACCGGCCGCGCGATGGAATCCGTAGGCGGCGCCTACCAGGAGCTGGGGGACTGGTCGCGGGCCTCCGACTGGTTCGGGCGCGCACTCGCCCAGCGCCTCGCGCGAGACGAGCGCACCGACGCAGCCCGCCTGTACGGCCGCATCGCGACGGCGCACACGTACGCGGGCCGTTACGGCGAGGCGCTGCGCAACTGGAGCTCGGCGGTCACCGGCTACCGCAAGGCCGGTGATGTGGCGGGCCAGGCAAGGGCGTTGAGCGAGCTGGCGCGGGTGCAGGAGTACGCGGGGCGGCCCGAGGAGTCGCTGCGCACCTGCCAGGAGGCCGTCGACTGGGCGCGGCAGGCCGGTGACGTACGTCTCCAGGCCGCGCTGCAGCTCAGGCTGGCCGACACCCTGGACCGGCTCGGCGACCCGGCGGCCGCCCGGCTGCACCGCAGTGCCGCCGACCGCATGCTGGGAACGGGGGCGGAGCAGGTCCCCGGGCTTGCATCGCAAGCTGGAGCCACACCCTCCGCCTACGAAATCCGCAGCACTACCGTAGAAGATTGATGCTTTGAAAGGCTAGACAGCGAGAAGTCCTTCATTAGACTGGCTCCGCCGCGTACTTCCGTGGTGTCTCCGATGCGCCCTCTTGTGTATCGGTATGTAGTGCAATGCCCGAAGAATCCCTGAGCCAAGAGGACCGTGATCGACGTGAAGGTCGGCATCCCCCGCGAGGTCAAGAACAACGAGTTCCGGGTGGCCATCACCCCCGCCGGCGTGCATGAGCTGGTGCGCCATGGCCACCAGGTCGTCATCGAGCGGAACGCCGGTGTCGGCTCCTCGATCACGGACGCGGAGTACGTCTCCGCGGGCGCCGTCATCCTGGACACCGCGGACGAGGTCTGGGCGACGGCCGACCTCCTCCTGAAGGTCAAGGAGCCCATCGCCGAGGAGTACCACCGCCTCCGCAAGGACCAGACCCTCTTCACCTACCTGCACCTGGCCGCTTCCAAGGAGTGCACGGACGCGCTCCTGGAGTCCGGCACGACCGCCATCGCGTACGAGACCGTCGAGACCGCGAACCGCGCGCTCCCGCTGCTCGCCCCGATGTCCGAGGTCGCGGGCCGCCTGGCCCCGCAGGTCGGCGCCTACCACCTGATGGCCGCCCAGGGCGGCCGCGGTGTGCTGCCCGGCGGTGTCCCGGGTGTCGCGGCCGGCAAGGCCGTCGTCATCGGCGGTGGCGTCTCCGGCTGGAACGCCGCGCAGATCGCCATCGGCATGGGCTTCCACGTGACCCTGCTCGACAAGGACATCAACAAGCTCAAGGAGGCGGACAAGATCTTCGGCACGAAGATCCAGACCGTCGTCTCCAACGCCTTCGAGCTCGAGAAGGCCTGCCTCGACGCCGACCTCGTCATCGGCGCCGTCCTCATCCCGGGCGCCAAGGCGCCGAAGCTCGTCACCAACGAGCTCGTCTCGCGCATGAAGCCGGGAAGTGTCCTTGTCGACATCGCGATCGACCAGGGCGGCTGCTTCGAGGACTCGCACCCGACGACGCACGCCGAGCCGACCTTCCCGGTCCACAACTCGGTGTTCTACTGCGTCGCCAACATGCCCGGCGCGGTGCCCAACACCTCGACGTACGCGCTGACCAACGCGACGATGCCGTACATCGTCGAGCTGGCGAACCGCGGCTGGGTCGAGGCGCTGCGCCGTGACCACGCGCTCGCCCTGGGTCTCAACACCCATGACGGCAAGGTCGTTTACAAGGAGGTCGCCGAGTCGCACGGCCTCGACCACGTCGAGCTGGAGACGCTCCTCGGCTGAACCCGAAGCTGAACCTGACCGCTTTCGTCAACGAAAGTCGTCAATCTCACGCCCACGGCCGGACCTTGAGAGGGGTCCGGCCGTATGCGTATGTCCGTGGACATGGTCAACTCGCCTTGAACGTAACCCTTTAACCGATTCGCACACCCCGGAAACGCGCCGAAGACACGCCGCACACCCTTGACATGGGGGCGTTCGATTGCCGACACATCGGGCCGGGTCCGGCGGATTGTGTTGCTGCGGACCGGTGACACGCCATAGAGTCGCCAACCGTCGGCATGGTGCCACGCTGACCTATCGAGAAATTTCCTGGTCACCAAGGAGGTAAGACGACTTGTGAATGAGTCGACATTTGCTCCCGGGGGTGGTCAACCAGGAATGTCTGAGCGCGGCCAAGGACCCGTGGGGCTCGAGGCTGTCGGCTCCGTCGCTGTCCGCACCTTCGCAGCCCGCCAGAACCCTCAGCAGACACAGCCGACGCAAGCGACCCAGTCGACATCGTCTGGACCCCAGAGCATGGATGGCCATCACGTGAACGCCATGGCCGGCGACCGGAGTGGCGAGAACACCACCCACACCCAACTCGCCGACTACGAGGAACTGCCCCAGGGGCACTTCTACGACCCTGACGCCGAGTACGAGCCCGATCCCGAGTACGCGGCCACGCTGGCCCCGGACGCGGCCCGTCAGCGCCGTGAGCGCATCGGTCCCACCGGACGCCCGCTGCCGTACTTCCCGATTCCGGGTCCGCTGACCGATCACGGCCCCGCGAAGATCATCGCGATGTGCAACCAGAAGGGCGGCGTGGGCAAGACGACGTCGACCATCAACCTGGGTGCCGCGCTCGCGGAGTACGGACGCCGGGTCCTGCTGGTCGACTTCGACCCGCAGGGCGCCCTCTCGGTGGGCCTCGGGGTGAACCCGATGGAGCTGGACCTGACGGTCTACAACCTGCTCATGGAGCGGGGCATGTCGGCCGACGAGGTGCTGCTGAAGACGGCGGTCCCGAACATGGACCTGCTGCCCAGCAACATCGACCTGTCCGCCGCCGAGGTGCAGTTGGTGAGCGAGGTCGCGCGCGAGTCCACGCTGCAGCGGGCGTTGAAGCCGCTGATGCAGGACTACGACTACATCGTGATCGACTGTCAGCCCTCGCTCGGCCTGCTCACCGTGAACGCCCTGACGGCGGCTCACAAGGTGATCGTGCCGCTCGAGTGCGAGTTCTTCGCGCTGCGCGGTGTGGCCCTGCTCACGGAGACCATCGAGAAGGTCCAGGAGCGGCTCAACCCCGACCTGGAGCTCGACGGCATCCTGGCCACCATGTACGACTCCCGCACGGTGCACAGCCGTGAGGTGCTCGCGCGAGTGGTCGAGGCCTTCGACGATCACGTGTACCACACGGTGATCGGACGCACGGTCCGCTTCCCGGAGACCACGGTCGCCGGTGAGCCGATCACGACGTACGCATCGAACTCGGTCGGCGCGGCCGCTTATCGCCAGCTCGCCAGGGAGGTGCTCGCCCGGTGTCACGCCGAGTGAGTCTGCCGGGGGCCGACGAACTGTTCCGTACGACCGGGGGGATGGCGCTGCAGTCGTCGTCCCCGCGACGCCAGACCAACGGCGAGACGCGGGTGCCCGCACCCGCGGGCGAGAGCGACGAGGCCGCTGCCGTCGACGCGCACGGCACTGTCACGGCGGGAGACGGCGGTGACGGCGCCGAACACGGCGCCGCCGACGCGGAGTCGGGTGAATCCCGCAGCCGGCCGGCCGGCGCCGAGGGCCGCTCCGCCCAGGGGCAGGACCAGGAGGGCGCCGCCGCACAGGGCGGCGGCCGGTCCGCGAACGCCTCCTCCACGGCACAGGCTCGGCGGCGCGCACGGGCGGCCAACCGGCGGCCCAGCGGGCGCGAGCGGCACGACGAGAAGATCACCGTGTATGTCTCCGCCGAGGAGCTGATGGACCTGGAGCACGCGCGTCTCGTGCTGCGGGGCGAGCACGGGCTCGCCGTCGACCGCGGGCGCATCGTCCGCGAGGCGGTGGCCGTGGTGCTCGCGGATCTGGAGTCCCGCGGGGACGCGAGCATTCTCGTACGACGGTTGCGCGGGCGGTAGCGGTAGCGTTCCCGCCGATGCCCCCGAACGACGATTCCGCACCGGCCGCCCGTCGGCGTGCGCTGGGGCGCGGCCCGGGTGCGGCTCCCGCGGAGCCCGCGCCGGAACCGGAGCCGATTCCCGAACCGGAGCCGCTTGCCGAGCCGGAGCCAAAGCCCGAGTCCGAGTCGGAGCCCGAGCCGGACGACGGGCGGTTCAAGGTCCGCCTCGCCAACTTCGAGGGCCCCTTCGATCTGCTGCTTCAGCTCATCTCGAAGCACAAGATGGACGTCACCGAAGTGGCGCTGTCCACGGTGACCGACGAGTTCATGGCGTACATCCGCGCCATGGGGCCCGACTGGGACCTGGATCAGACCACCGAGTTCCTCGTGGTCGCCGCCACCCTGCTCGATCTCAAGGCGGCCCGGCTCCTGCCCTCCGCCGAGGTCGAGGACGAGGCGGATCTCGCGCTGCTCGAAGCGCGGGACCTGCTCTTCGCCCGGCTGCTCCAGTACCGCGCGTACAAACGGATCGCCGACATCTTCAGCGAGCGGCTCGAGGAGGAGGCGCGGCGCTATCCGCGCACCGTCGGCCTCGAGGCCCACCACGCGGAGCTGCTTCCCGAGGTCGTCATCAGCATCGGCGCGGAGGGGTTCGCCCGGATCGCGGTGAAGGCGATGCAGCCCCGTGCGAAGCCCCAGGTGTACGTCGACCACATCCATGCCCCGCTCGTTTCCGTGCAGGAGCAGGCCGGGGTGGTGGTGGCCCGGCTCCGGGAGCGGGGCGAGCTCAGCTTCCAGGTGCTCGTGGAGGACGCGGGGGACACCCTCACCGTCGTCGCCCGCTTCCTCGCGCTCCTGGAGCTGTACCGCGAGAAGGCCGTGGAACTCGACCAGGAGGCCGCCCTGGGCGAGCTGATGGTGCGGTGGACCGGCGGGGACGGCGAAGGGGAGCCGACGGTGACCGACGAGTTCGACCGCGCGCCCGAGACGACGGGCGAGACGAGTGAGGAGACGGCCACATGAGCCCCACGAGTGCGGAGAGTCCCGCGGGAGACCTGGCGGGCGCCGTCGCCGATCTGGAGCTGCGGCCCGCCTTGGAGGCCGTCCTCATGGTCGTCGACGAACCGGCCACCGAGGAGCACCTCGCCAAGATCCTCGACCGGCCCCGGCGGCAGGTCGCCGACGCGCTGCGGGAGCTGGCCGACGAGTACACCGCGCAGAAGCGGGGCTTCGAGCTGCGGCTGGTGGCGGGCGGCTGGCGGTTCTACACGCGGCCCGAGTACGCCGCGGCCGTGGAGCGCTTCGTGCTCGACGGGCAGCAGGCACGGCTCACCCAGGCGGCCCTGGAGACCCTCGCGGTCGTCGCGTACCGCCAGCCGGTCAGCCGTTCCAGGGTCTCCGCGGTGCGCGGGGTGAACTGTGACGGCGTGATGCGGACGCTTCTCCAGAGGGGTCTGGTGGAGGAGGCGGGCGCGGAACCCGAAACAGGTGCGATCCTGTACAGGACGACGAACTACTTTCTGGAGCGGATGGGCCTGCGCGGCCTGGACGAGCTCCCGGAGCTCGCGCCTTTCCTCCCCGAGGCGGAGGCGATCGAGGCCGAGACCCTTGAGGGCGTTCCGTCGTTCGATCCGGACGCACCCGATGCGCCGGGTTACGAGTACACCGAGAGCACAGACGACTAACGGAAATTTGATGCGAAGCAGCAACGGCAGGAACAGCAGCGGAAACAACGGCGGGAGCCGTGGTGGCAACAGCGGCAGCCGTGGCAGCAGCGGTGGCCGCCCGAGCAGTGGTGGCCGCCCGAGCGGTGGCGGCCGCGGCAACAGCGGTGGCGGCCGCGACTACCGGGGTTCCGGCAACAGCCCCGACCGGCAGGGACGCGGCGCCGGTGGCGCGCGCGACGACCAGCCGCCGAAGCGCGAGAGCAAGCCCCGCCCCGAGGAGCGCCGCTACGACGTGGGCGGCGACGCCTCCCGCAAGGGCCGCGGCGCGGCCGCGCGCGGTGGCGCCAAGGGCGGCCCCAGGGCCCCTCAGGGCTCGGACAGGGGCACGCGGCGCGGCGCGGGAGCTCCCGCGACGTCCCGTGAGTACGACGCGCGGCAGGAAGAGCGCAACCGCGAGCGTTACGCGGGCAAGCCGAAGGTCAGCCCGCCCAAGACCTTCCCCGGCGCCGAGCAGGAGGGCGAGCGGCTGCAGAAGGTCCTCGCCCGCGCGGGCTACGGCTCGCGCCGTGCCTGCGAGGAACTGGTCGAGCAGGCCCGCGTCGAGGTCAACGGCGAGATCGTCCTGGAGCAGGGCCTGCGGGTCCAGCCCGAGCGGGACGAGATCAAGGTCGACGGCCTGACGGTGGCCACGCAGTCGTACCAGTTCTTCGCGCTGAACAAGCCCGCCGGTGTCGTCTCCACCATGGAGGACACCGAGGGGCGGCAGTGCCTCGGGGACTACACGAACAACCGCGAGGCGCGGCTGTTCCACGTCGGGCGGCTCGACACCGAGACCGAGGGCGTCATCCTGCTCACCAACCACGGTGAGCTGGCGCACCGCCTCACGCACCCGAAGTACGGCGTGAAGAAGGTCTACCTCGCGCACATCGTCGGCCCGATCCCGCGTGACCTGGGCAAGCAGCTCAAGGACGGCATCCAGCTCGAGGACGGGTACGCCCGCGCGGACCACTTCCGCGTCGTCGAGCAGACCGGCAAGAACTACCTGGTCGAGGTGACGCTGCACGAGGGCCGCAAGCACATCGTGCGCCGCATGCTCGCGGAGGCCGGCTTCCCGGTCGACAAGCTGGTGCGGACATCCTTCGGTCCGATCGCGCTCGGCGACCAGAAGTCGGGGTGGCTGCGCAGGCTCTCGAACACCGAGGTCGGCATGCTGATGCAGGAAGTCGACCTCTAGGCCGTACCGAGGTCGACATCGGCGGCCGGTCCCTGCACGCGCAGGGGCCGGCCGCCTTTTGCGTATTGCGGGGCCGGACCTCCTCCCTTTATAGTCGCACTGACCATTAAGGGAGGGGTGGGGAACCATGCAGGGCTACGACAAGTACGCCTTCGAGCCGTTCGCCGTCACCGTCGACCTCGCCGTCTTCACCGTCCGCGCGGGCCGTCTGCACGTGCTGCTCGTCGAGCGCGGCCAGGAGCCGTACGCGGGGCGCTGGGCGCTGCCCGGCGGATTCGTGCTGCCGGACGAGTCCGCCGAGACCGCGGCGGGACGTGAGCTCGCCGAGGAGACCGGCCTCACCGACAGCGCCGGACTCCACCTGGAACAGCTGCGCACCTACAGCGAACCGGACCGCGACCCGCGGATGCGCGTCGTCTCGGTCGCCTTCGCCGCCCTCGTCCCCGACCCGCCCGCGGTACGCGCCGGCAGCGACGCGGCCCGCGCGGAATGGCTGCCGTACGGCACTCACGGGCCGCTCGCCTTCGACCACGACGGAATCCTGGCCGACGCCCACGACCGCGTCTGCGCGAAGTTCGAGTACACCGGCCTCGCCACCGCCTTCTGCCCGCCCGAGTTCACGCTCGGCGAGCTGCGGCAGGTCTACGAGACGGTGTGGGGCGCCGCACTCGACCCGGCCAACTTCCGGCGCAAGGTGCTCGGCGCGGCCGGCTTCGTCGAGGCGGTCCCCGGCGCCGCGCGTCTGACCGGCGGCCGGGGCAAACCTGCCGCCGTCTACCGGGCGGGCCCCGCCACCTCCCTGCACCCGCCCCTCCTGCGCCCTTCGACCGTCCCCTCGGAAGGAAAGCCCTCATGAAGCGTGCCGCCACCGGATCCCTCATAGGCCTCGCCCTGGGGGACGCGCTCGGCTTCCCGACCGAGTTCAACGACGTGCCGTCGATCCTCGCCAAGTGCGGGCCCTGGCGGGAGATGGAGCTGCCGCGGCCCGCGATCGTCACCGACGACACGCAGATGACGCTGGCGCTGGGCCGCGGCCTGCGCACCGCCATGGACCGGGGACTGCTCGGGCCGAAGCGGATGGAGCGGCCGGTGCGCGAGGAGTTCGTGGAGTGGTACCAGTCGCCGGAGAACAACCGCGCGCCCGGCAACACCTGCCTCAAGGCGTGCTACCTCCTCAAGACCGGCAAGCCGTGGGAGGAGGCGAGCCAGATCCACTCCAAGGGCTGCGGCGCCAACATGCGCGTCGCGCCCATCGGCCTCGCCCCCGGCCTGAGCGACGAGCAGCGGGCAGGCGCGGCCCAGCTGCAGTCCGCGCTCACCCACGGGCACCCGACGGCGCTCGCCGCGTCCGACCTGACCGCGCACGCCGTGCGACTGCTCGCGGAGGGCGCCGAGCCGACGGGGCTCGTCGGGCTGCTGCGCTCGTACGCGTACGAGAACCGGGAGACCTACCACGCGCGCTGGCTCGGCGAGCTGTGGACGCGGGACGACGACCCGACGCCCGGGATGTTCATCGCCCGCGGCTGGGACGAGTGCCTCGCCGTCCTGGAACGCCTGGAGGCCGCGCTGCGGGACACCAACCCGGAGACGGACCCCTGCCTGGCGACCGGCGCGGGCTGGATCGCCGAAGAGGCGCTCGCCACGGGGCTGCTGTGCTTCCTGCAGTTCGTGGACGAGCCGCTCACCGCCCTGCGCCGAGCAGCCTGTACCGCCGGCGACTCCGACTCGATCGCCTGCCTGGCCGGCGCCTTCGCGGGTGCCCACCTGGGCGCGGACGCCTGGCCCGCCGAGTGGGCCGAGCGGATCGAGTACCGAGGGGAACTGCTCGAGCTCGGGGCGCTCTGGGACGACGCGAACGGCTAGGCCGCCGCCGCCGAGGCGCGGCGCGTGCGGAACAGGAAGTCCGCCACGCGCTCGCGGTCCGGTTCGGCCGGGAGCGGGGTGTGCGTGGCTGCCGTGTCGGCCTCCGCCGCGAGGCGCCGCATCCAGGACTCGACGTCCGGCCAGGACACGTCGCCGCGCTTGACCGCGAGCAGGGGCTCGCGCTGATCACCCACGTCGATCGCCAGCTCGCCGGTGCGCAGGAGGTCGCGGCAGCTCGTCAGGAGGCGCAGGAGATGCATGGCGTGCTTCCAGCGGGGTGCGCCGTGCAGGCGTACGTCCGCCTCCAGTTTCCTGTGCTGGCCGAGCGCGTAGCCGACGAACGTGTCGTGGGCCCGACGGGAGAGGAACGCGTCGCGCAGGGCCAGGAGCTCGCGGCCGGTCGCCGTGACGTGTTCCAGGAGAGGGGAGTGCAGGCACTCCAGGACGTTCGGGTTGGCGCGCAGGGCCAGCTCGCAGAAGCGTTCCAGCTCCCAGCTGAACTGCTCCGGCGCCGGTCCGTCCACGTGCGTGGGCGGCTTCTCGAAGTGCCAGAAGAGGGGCGTGGGGGCGAGGAAGACGCCCCTGAGGTCGGTGTCGCTGCCCTCCGTGGCCAGGCCGAAGGCGCGTGAGCCCATCACGCAGGCGTAGACGGTGTGGTCGCGTACGAGGTCCAGGTCGGTGTCCGTGGGGCGGTGCATGCCGGGAGCGTACGGCCACCGGCTAGCCGCGCGTGATCGAATTTCCGGTGACCTTGATGTTCTCCGGGGCGAGCGGGCGTGGTGCCGGGCCGTCCGCCACCGAGGCGTCCGCCACGCGGTACTTGCTGCCGTGGCAGGCGCAGTTGATCGTGCCGTCCGCGACCTCGCTGACCGTGCAGCCCGAATGCGTGCAGACCGCGGAGAAGGCCTTGAAGTCGCCCTCCTCGGGCTGGGTCACAACGATCTTCTTGTCCTTGAGGACCTTGCCGCCGCCGACCGGGATGTCGGAGGTCTTGGCCAACTCCTCCGCCTCGGGCGGGGGTTCGTCCTTCCCGCCGGATTTCGAAGGCCCGGCCGATGTGGCCTCCGACTCCGACTCCGGCGGCTCCGGCTCCGCGCCCTCGTCCCCGTACTTGCTGCATCCCGCGGTCAGCGCGACGGCGCCGCTCGCGGCGAGGATGGTGCGCCGTGACGGCGGTGCGTCGCTCATGTCGTCACCCCGAACGTGCGGAAGAACCACAGGGCCGACGTCCACCAGACCACCGTGAGGACCACGAACACCAGACCGCCCATCACCGGAAGCAGCCAGCCCGGCAGTTTCTCCGAGCGCAGCAGCAGCATCTTGGCGCTGAACGCCCCGAAGAAGAAGCAGCCGAGCAGCGAGTGCCACATCACCCGGGACGAGTACGTCTGGTAACCGAGGGCGTAGAGGCAGTGGACCGCCACGGGGACCGACACCAGGAACGCGATCCGGCCCGACCAGCGGTGCAGCGCCGACGACCAGGACGGCCCCGGCAGGCGCCCGTACACCATGAGCGCCGAGACGACCTGGACCAGCGCGAACGCGAACGTCGTACTGCCGAGCCAGGCCTTGACCGCGCTCGTGCTGCTGAACCCGGCCAGGTTGAAGGCGGTGCCCTCGGGGTCGTGCGACTTGCCGTACACCCCGAGGCCGACCGCGACCGCCCCGGCGACCAGGGCGGGGACGAGATAGCGGGCCGGGTGCGGACGGCGGTGGTCACCCGCACCCGGGGGCGGGCCGAAGCCGCCCTGGGTCGCGGCGTTCGGATCGACGCTCATGGCGGCTCCATGGTCGGGGCGGAGCGGGGTCAGGGCTCGGCAGGGCCTGGCGGGTTTTTCAGGGCTCGACGGGGCGGGCGGTGAGACGGTCGCCGTCGACGGTGACGGCGCCGGTCTCCGGGTCGAGGCGCGGGGCGGGCTGCGGCTTGCCGTCACGCTTGACGATGCCGACCTGTCGCCCGTCGGGCAGGACGATCCAGCCGCCGTCGATCTCGGCGCCGCGCACCTCGGTGGTCGCGCGGTACAGACCGGACGGCTTCTTCGCCCTGGCGGCGGTGAAGTCCCGTGGCTGTTCGCCGACCTCTACCGTGCCGGTGACCGCGTTGCCGGCGAGCGTGCCCTCCAGCTTCGCGCCCTTCTTGCCGGTGAGGCGCATGGAACCGTCCTCCTCGACGTTCCCCTTCAGCCAGGACTCCGCGTCGCGGCCGTTGCAGTAGTACGCGATGGCCTTGTCGTCGCGGATCGAGAGGGAGATCGCGGCGGCGTCGTCGGCCGTGCGGCCCGCGTACTCGGACTTGCCGGCCGGCCTCTTCGAGGGGCTCTCCGGCTTCGAGGGACTCTGCGACGGACTCCTGGTGGGCGCGGGAGTGCTCTTGGTGGGCTTCGCGGAGCTGGGCGCGGGCGATGCCGCGCCGCCGGGCGAGTCCCCTCCGTACGACGAATTGCCCGTCCCGGTCGTCGCGTTGAGCGACAGCATGAACAGGGCGAGCAGCAGCCCCCCGAGAAGCGTGTAGAGCGGTCCTGAGCGCTTCATGCGGCCTCCCCCGAGGCGTGGGCCTTGCCGGCCCCTCCATGCAAGCGGACCGTGCCCCCGGCGTCCATAGTTGAACGGCCACCAATCGGACGAAGTGGCGACAGGGGGCGATTCGGGTGACATTGACATGGTCTGAGGCGCGCGGCGTCCGTCTCGGCAGGCGGGCGCCGCGCACTCGTCCCCCGGGCGCTGACTACCCTTGGTCCGTACAGCAGTCGTAGACACGCGAGCGAGGAGCGGCACAGTGGCGGTACGAGCGGTCCGGGGCGCCGTCCAACTGGAGCGGGACGCGGCCGACCACATGGACGAGCAGGTCAGCGAGCTGCTCACCGCCATCCTCGAGCGGAACGCGCTGACCCAGGAAGACCTGATCAGCATCTGGTTCACCGCGACGCCCGATCTGCACAGCGACTTCCCGGCGGCCGCGGCGCGCAAGCTCGGCATCGTGGACGTCCCGCTGATCTGCGCGCAGGAACTGCAGATCGACGGCGCCATGCCACGGGTCGTCCGTGTCCTGGCGCACATAGAGTCCCCCAAGCCCCGCTCCGAGATCACGCACGTCTACCTCGGCGCCGCGGCCACCCTGCGCAAGGACATCGCCCAGTGAGAACCGCCCTCGTCATCGGCACCGGCCTGATCGGCACCTCCGCCGCCCTGGCCCTCGTATCGCGCGGTGTGACCGTGCACCTCGCCGACCACGATCCCGGTCAGGCCCGCACGGCGGCCGCGCTCGGCGCCGGGACCGACGAACCGCCGGCGGGGCGGGTCGACCTGTGCGTCGTCGCCGTGCCGCCCGCGCACGTCGCGGCCACGCTGGCCGACGTCATGCGGCGCGACGCGGCCCGCGGCTACCTCGACGTGGCGAGCGTCAAGGGCGGCCCGCGCCGGGAACTGGAAGCGCTCGGCATCGACCTCACCCCGTACATCGGCACGCACCCCATGTCGGGGCGCGAGCGCAGTGGCCCGCTCGCCGGCACCGCGGACCTCTTCGAGGGGCGGCCCTGGGTCCTCACGCCCACCCGCGACACCGACACCGAGGTCCTCAACCTGGCCCTGGAGCTCGTCGCCCTCTGCCGTGCGGTGCCGGTCGTCATGGACGCCGACGCGCACGACCGCGCGGTCGCGCTCGTCTCGCACATGCCGCACCTGGTCTCCAGCATGGTCGCCGCCCGCCTGGAGAACGCCGAGGAGACGGCGGTGCGCCTGTGCGGGCAGGGCATCCGTGACGTCACGCGCATCGCCGCGTCGGACCCGCGGATGTGGATCGACATCCTGTCGGCCAACCCGGGGCCCGTCGCCGATCTGCTGTCCGCCGTCGCCACCGATCTCGACGAGACGGTGACGGCCCTGCGTGCGCTGCAGTCGGCGGACGACGCGAAGCGGCGCGAGGGCGCCGCGGGCGTCGAGAACGTCCTGCGGCGCGGGAACGCCGGGCAGGTCCGGGTGCCCGGCAAGCACGGGGCGGCCCCGACCGCGTACGAGGTCGTCGCGGTGCTCATCAACGACCAGCCGGGTCAGCTGGCCAGGATCTTCGCCGACGCCGAGCGGGCCGGGGTGAACATCGAGGACGTCCGCATCGAGCACGCCACGGGGCAGCAGGCGGGCCACGTGCAGCTCCTCGTCGAGCCGAAGGCCGTGCCGGTGCTCGCGGCGGCGCTGCGGGAGCGGGGCTGGGCGATCCGGCAGTGAGCGTGGGCGGGGCGGGACAGGGAAGCCCCACCGGGCAGTAAGAGACGCCCGTGGGAGCCAGTAACCTTGTGCAGGGCAAGAATGGCCGCCCTGTTCCAGCCCCGTGCACACAGAAAGGTGCCCGCACCCCGTGGAAACCGTGGAAACCGCCCCGGCAGCAGTGATCGTCGCCATCGACGGGCCCTCCGGCACGGGCAAGTCGAGCACCTCCAAGGCCGTCGCCGCCCAGCTGGCCCTCAGCTACCTGGACACCGGTGCCCAGTACCGCGCGATCACGTGGTGGATGGTGCACAACGGCATCGAACTGACGGACCCGACCGCCATCGCCGCGGTCGCGGGCAAGCCCGAGATCATCTCCGGCACCGACCCGCTCGCCCCGACCATCACGGTCGACGGCACGGACGTCGCGGGACCGATCCGCACCACCGAGGTCACCTCGAAGGTCAGCGCCGTCAGCGCCGTCCCCGAGGTCCGTGCCCGCATCACGGAGCTGCAGCGCACCATCGCCGCCTCCGCCGAGAAGGGCATCGTCGTCGAGGGGCGTGACATCGGTACGACCGTCCTGCCCGACGCCGACCTGAAGATCTTCCTGACGGCCTCGCCCGAGGCCCGCGCCGCCCGCCGCAGCGGCGAGCTCAAGGGCGCCGACGTCGCCGCGACGCGTGAGGCGCTCATCAAGCGGGACGCGGCCGACTCGAGCCGCAAGACGTCCCCGCTGGCCAAGGCGGACGACGCCGTCGAGGTGGACACCACCGAGCTCACGCTGCAGCAGGTCATCGAGTGCGTCGTCACCCTCGTCGAGGAGAAGCGGGCGGCGAAGTGACCGCGGCGCCGTCGGAACGGGGTGCGGAGGTCGGCCGCCGCATCGGCGTCGGCCTCATGTACGGCCTGTGGAAGCCCCGCGTCCTCGGCGCCTGGAAGGTCCCCGTGACCGGCCCGGTGATCCTGGCCGTCAACCACTCCCACAACGTCGACGGCCCCATGGTGATGGGCACGGCACCCAGGCCGACGCACTTCCTCATCAAGAAGGAAGCCTTCATAGGCCCCCTGGACCGTTTCCTCCAGGGCATCGGGCAGGTGAAGGTGGACCGCGAGATCGCCGACCGCACGGCGATCACCCGGGCCCTCGGCGTGCTCGACGACGGCGGCGTCCTCGGGATCTTCCCCGAGGGCACCCGCGGCGAGGGCGACTTCGCCTCGCTGCGCGCCGGCCTCGCGTACTTCGCCGTGCGGAGCGGGGCGCCGATCGTCCCGGTCGCGGTCCTGGGAAGCACGGAGAAGCGCGGACGGTTGATAAGGAAGCTGCCCCCGCTGCGCAGCCGGGTCGACGTCGTCTTCGGCGACCCCTTCGAGGCGGGCGACGACAGCGGACGGCGTACGCGCAAGGCGCTGGACGAGGCGACCGTGCGCATCCAGCAGCGGCTCACCGCCCACCTGGCCGACGCCAGGCGCCTGACCGGGCGCTGAGCGAGACTTTCAGTAGTGGACTCCTCCGAGGGGTCCACCGATCACGAATACGACAGAGGTACGGACTTCATGAACGACCAGATCCAGCCCGAAGGCTCGGCTGAACACGAGCACGGGGCGCTTGGCGACGCCGAGTACGCGGAGTTCATGGAGCTCGCCGCGGAGGAAGGCTTCGATCCCGAGGACGTCGAGGGCGCGATCGGCGACGCGGGCCACGGCCCGCTGCCCGCCCTCGCGGTGATCGGCCGTCCGAACGTCGGCAAGTCGACCCTCGTCAACCGCATCATCGGCCGCCGCGAGGCCGTCGTCGAGGACCGCCCCGGCGTGACCCGCGACCGCGTGACGTACGAGGCGGAGTGGGCGGGCCGCCGCTTCAAGCTCGTCGACACCGGCGGCTGGGAGCAGGACGTCCTCGGCATCGACGCGTCCGTGGCCGCCCAGGCGGAGTACGCGATCGAGGCCGCCGACGCGGTCGTCTTCGTCGTGGACGCCACGACCGGCGCCACCGACACGGACGAGGCCGTCGTGCGCCTCCTGCGCAAGTCCGGCAAGCCCGTCGTCCTGTGCGCCAACAAGGTCGACGGCCCCTCCGGCGAGGCCGACGCCACCGCCCTGTGGGCGCTCGGCCTCGGCGAGCCGTACCCCGTCTCCGCGCTGCACGGCCGCGGTACGGGCGACATGCTGGACGCCGTCCTCGAGGCCCTGCCCGAGGCGCCCGAGCAGTCCTTCGGCGGCGGCATCGGCGGCCCGCGCCGCATCGCGCTCATCGGCCGTCCGAACGTCGGCAAGTCGTCGCTGCTCAACAAGGTGGCGAACGAGAACCGCGTGGTCGTCAACGAGATCGCGGGCACCACCCGTGACCCGGTCGACGAGCTCATCGAACTCGGCGGCGTCGTCTGGAAGTTCGTGGACACCGCGGGCATCCGCAAGCGCGTCCACCTCCAGCAGGGTGCCGACTACTACGCCTCCCTGCGCACGGCGGCCGCCGTCGAGAAGGCGGAGGTCGCGGTCATCCTGATCGACGCCAGCGAGTCGATCAGCGTCCAGGACCAGCGCATCGTCACGATGGCCGTCGAGGCGGGCCGCGCCATCGTCGTCGCGTACAACAAGTGGGACACCCTCGACGAGGAGCGCCGCTACTACCTGGAGCGGGAGATCGAGACCGAGCTCCTCCAGGTCGCGTGGGCCCCCCGGGTCAACGTCTCCGCCGAGACCGGCCGCCACATGGAGAAGCTCGTCCCGGCGATCGAGACGGCCCTCGCGGGCTGGGAGACGCGCGTCCCGACGGGCCGCCTCAACGCCTTCCTCGGTGAGCTCGTGGCCTCTCACCCGCACCCGATCCGCGGCGGCAAGCAGCCCCGCATCCTCTTCGGCACGCAGGCGGGCACGAAGCCGCCGCGGTTCGTGCTGTTCTCCTCCGGCTTCATCGAGCACGGCTACCGCCGCTTCGTGGAGCGCAGGCTCCGTGAGGAGTTCGGCTTCGAGGGCACGCCCATCCACATCTCGGTGCGCGTGCGCGAGAAGCGCGGCCGCAAGAAGTAGGCACGGATGGACCAATGGGCCGGGCCCCGCCTTCGGAGAGAAGGCGGGGCCCGGCCCATTGCCGGTGGTGCGGTGGTGGCTCAGAGCCCCCTGCGCGGCCCCGGCGGCAGCGCCGCGGGGAACTGCTGGTGCACCGTGCCGTGCTGCTCGTGGCCGTAACGGGAGACGTGCAGCTGGCTGAAGGTGTTGTTCCGGGGATCGTGCCGGTCACCGACGCGGTGCATGCCGTACGGCGCGCTGCCGAACGACGTGAAGCCCAGATCCTCCTCGCCGGTCCGGTCTCCCGGAAGGGCCTTGAACGACCTGCGGTACTCCGAGTAGAGCGCGTCGTAGATCGGTGTGGCCGAGTGGTCGCCCCCCGCGTCCTGCGACGAGCGCATGGACGGGATGGGGGTCTGGTACGCCGGCCGGGGGCGGGAGGGGTCGTATGTGTGCACGTATGTGCCAACGACCCCGTGCTCGTACGGATGCGGGGGCCGCGCCGCTTTCACGGGGCGCCGGGGGCGTGAGTGGCGCAGCCGGGACCCGGGGCGTGGCGGCGGCGCGGCCCGCACGGACTCAGGTGCCCGCGAGCGGCATCGCGGCCGCGACCAGACGCCCGTGCGTCGCCGCCTTGTCCAGGGCGCCGCGCAGCAGGTCCTCGCGGGGCTGGCGGCCGATGGAGCCGACCGGTGCCGCGAACAGGAGCACCGACTGCAGCTTGTTCGCCGCGGACCGCCACGCCTCGGTGACCTGCAGCGGGTGGTGGGCCTGCCACCAGGCGAAGGGAGAGCCGCCGCCCGCGGCGGGCTGGAGCACCGCGTGCAGCTGGCCCGCGGCGAGCAGCACCGACCAGCCGTGCAGCACGGGCGGTACGACGTCCAGCGAGGCCGCAGGCGTGAATCCCTGCTCGACCAGGAGCTGCAGGAAGTCGTCGCCACCGCCGGGGGCGGACCCCGGGCGGGCGATGGCGCCGGTCGGCTCGACGACGAGGGCGGGATGCAGCTCGCCCTCGATGAGGACGAGACCGCTGGTCACGCCGAGGACCGCCTGGTCGGGCACCCCTTCGGCGGGGCCGGGTCCCGGGACGCCGGCGAGGCCGGTGCCCTCCTCGCCGGTGATCGAGCGCACGGCACCCTGCAACTGCTCCTCGGAGACCTGGACGATCTGGGAGGGCAGGCAGGTGGCGTGCGCGAAGGCGAGTACGGCGGTCTCGTCGCCGATGAACAGGACGGTGCTCGTGCGTTCCTGCTCCGTGTCGCCCGGGGTCCGGCAGGACGTGCAGTCGTAACTGCCCGGGGCGTTCTCTCCGGCGAGCAGCCGGTCTGCTTCTTCGTCGCCGATCTCGGCGCGTACGTCGTCGCCGACGTCGAGCATGCGCGGCACGGGGGGCTCCTCGGAATCGTTGCGTGCGGACCGGGGATGCCCGGCTCATAAGAAGACAACGGGCGATCAGTGGCGCAAGTCACGCGCGAAGGCGAACGGAATCGAACCATCCGCAGCGGAGGGTGAGTTGCCCGACGGAATCCGTCACTCCGCGCCAACATCTGCCGCTCGCGGGCAAGTTACGCCGGTGAGCTGGGTCACAGATCGTCATGGTGGCAGGTCGACAAATCATGAAATCAGTGAATTAAGTGGCTGGCTTGAATTCGCTGATACTCCGGGTAACGGGCAACTGGCCTGGAATGACAAGGAGTTGGTTGATATCGGGGTGAGGAGGCACCTAGATTCCACCGCCGTGTGCAGCGAGCACCGCTCGGGTACGTCCGCCGGCCGCACCAGGCAGCCAGCTGGGGCACCACGGCACGAACGTGCCGCACTCCGGCGGACGGGGTGAACGGGCCTCCGGCGCCAGATGCGCGCGGAGGTCCGGGCCACCTGGGGGACCCCGGGTCCTTCGAGAGGGATATTCATGTCCGCACGTCCCAAGTGCGTTCGCAGGACAGCAGTGATCGGCGGAGCGGCGTTGCTCGCCCCGCTGGGACTGCTCACCGCCACCGGCAAGGCCGGAGCGGCGGACAGCGGAGTGTGGGATCGCATCGCTCAGTGCGAGAGCGGCGGAAACTGGAGCATCAACACCGGGAACGGCTACTACGGAGGGCTGCAGTTCTCCGCGTCCACCTGGCGGGCGTACGGCGGAGGCGCCTACGCGGCGACCGCCGACAAGGCGTCCAAGGCGCAGCAGATCGCTGTCGCCACGAAGGTCCAGCGCGCCCAGGGGTGGGGCGCTTGGCCCAGCTGCTCGGCGCGGGCGGGTGCGTCCGGCAGCGCGCCGGGGGCGGCAGCCGCCCCGGCGGCCCCCAAGGCGGCCAAGGCTCCACAGGCCCCCAAGGCGGCCGAGCAGCCCGCGAAGCCGCAGAACCGCACGCCGAGCCATGTGGGCCGGGGATCCGGGCGCGGTGACTACACCGTTCGGCAGGGGGACACCCTCAGCCGGATCGCGGCCGCGCACGGCGTCAGCTGGCAGAAGGTGTACTCCGCCAACAAGGCGGTCATCGGCGGGAATCCGAACGTGATCCTGCCCGGGCAGCGGCTCGACCTCTGAGTTCCGGCCCCCCGTGGCGTGGTTCCGCCCGGTCGTCCGACCGGGTGGGGCCGCGCCCGTGGCGGCGCGGCACGGCTCCGCGCCGCGGTGGCGCTGCCTAGCTTGGGCGGATGCATCCGATGCCGATCAAGAGTCTTCGGTCGCTGTGGCCCGCCGGACTGGTCATCGCCGCTGTCACCTCACTGCTGCTGCCCGAGTCCGCGCACGCCGCTCCGGCTCCGGCCGCGCCCCTGCGGGGGCCCGGGGCCGCCGAGGCGCTCGAATGCTCCCGGACCGGGGGCCCCTGGGAATGCCTCGCGCAGTGCGAGAGCACCGGCCGGTGGCATGTGAACACCGGGAACGGCTTCTACGGAGGGCTGCAGTTCCGGCAGTCCACCTGGGAGGAGCACGGCGGGCTCAAGTACGCGCCGCGTGCCGACCTCGCCACCAAGAAGGAACAGATCAAGGTCGCCGAGGCCGTGCAGCGGAACCAGGGGTGGAAGGCCTGGCCCGTCTGCTCCAAGAGGATCCCCAAGGAGATCCGGGACGGCTACGTCGTCGTGCACGTCGTGAAGGCGGGGGAGACGCTGAGCTCCATCGCGCGGCGATACAAGGTGCGGGGCGGCTGGCAAGCTCTGTATCGAGCCAATCGCAAGGCCGTGGGAAGCGAGCCCGACCGGCTGGGCGTCGGCACCAGGCTGGTCATCCCGGGGAAGTCCCCGGCGAAGCCGGCGAAGCCCGTGAAGCCGACGAAGCCGGCCAAGCCGGCGAACCCTGGGGGCACCGCGAAGCCCGGGGCGACGGCCGAGCCCGCGAAGCCTGCCGAGTCGGGCAAGCCCGCGGGGAGCCCCGCGCCCGCGAAGCCCTCGGAGTCGGCCGGGCCTCCGAAGGCCTCGGAGCCCCCGGAGCCCTCCGAGACCCCCGAGCCGTCAGGAACCCCCGAGCCCTCGAAGTCCGCCGAGTCCGCCGAGTCCGCCGAGACCAGCGGGACAGGCGGGACAGGCGGGACAGGCGAGCCTGCCGCCGCGAGCGCTGAGCCCGTCAGGACCGCCTCCGTCGGCTGAGTTCGGATGCCTCGCCGCTGAACACGACCTCGCCACGGCGTAGTTCGTGAACCACCACTGCCGTCCGGTCCGCGTGTCCGCGCAGACCGGGCGGCAGGCGTTGTTCGGCGGTCAGTACGCAGGCGTGCGCGCTCAGGCCCACCAGGAGGTCGTACGTGCGTGACGCGACGGAGGGGGACATCCCCTGGGTGGGTTCGTCGATGAGGATCACCCGGGCTCGGGTGGTCAGGAGGGCGCGGGAGAGCGCCAGCATGCGTTGCTCGCCGCCGGAGAGGGTGCCTGCGCGGCGGGAGAGCAGGGGGCGCAGTTCGGGGTACGCGTCCAGGGCCGGTGTGAGGTCGGGGGCGGCTTCGGGGCCCGCGAGGCCGAGGTTCTCGGTGACCGTGAGGTGGCTGAAGACGGCTGGTCCGTCCGGCACGAAGCACAGGCCCCGCGTCGCGCGTTCGTGGGCAGTGAGCCGGGTGACGTCCGCTCCGTCCCAGGTGACGGCGCCGGCGGTGAGGCGCGCCGTGCCGGCCAGGGCACGCAGCGCCGTGGTGCGGCCCGAGCCGTTGCGCCCCAGTAGGACGGTGAGGCCGGGGGCGGGGGCGGCGAGGGTCACGCCGTGCAGTGCTTCGAGGGGGCCGTAGCGGACCCGGGCCGCGTGGAGTTCGATGCCGGTTCTCATGAGGTCGCCCCGTAAAGGACTTCGGTCGGCGGGCCCGAGGTGACGATGCGGCCTGCCGCCATGACGTGCACGGTGTCGGCCAGGTCCGCCACGAGGTCGATGTCGTGTTCCACCACCAGGAGGGCCATGCCGTCGGCGGCCAGGGCGCGCAGGACGCGGGCCAGTGCGGCCACCTCGGCGGTGTCCAGGCCTGCTGCCGGTTCGTCCAGGAGGAGGGTGTGGGGGCGGCCTGCGAGGGCGCGGGCCAGCTCCACGCGCCTGAGGGTGCCGGTGGGCAGGTCCGCGGCGGGGTGGTGGCGGGTCGCGGGGTGGTGGAGGGAGAGGAGGCGCAGGGCTTGGGTGGTGGCTGCCCGGGGGTACGTGGAACTCGTCTGGTCCGCTCCTACCTGGACGTTCTCCGTGACGGTCAGGGACGGGAACACCGCCAGTTGCTGAAACGTGCGGGCCAGGCCCAGGCGGGTGCGGGCATGGGCGGGAGTGCGCGTGATGTCCCGGCCGCCGAGGGTGATGCGGCCCGCGACGGGGCGAAGAGTGCCGGCCAGACAGTGGAAGAGGGTGCTTTTGCCTGCGCCGTTGGGGCCTACGACGGCGGTGATGTGGCCCGGGGGCACGGAGAGGCTCACACCGTCGAGGGCGGTGAAGCCGTCGTCGTAGGTGGCGGTGATGTGGTGGGCGGTGAGGGGGTGTCGTTCGTGTGGGCTTTCGTGGCGGGGGCGGTTGGCGAGAGGGCGTCGGGGCCGACTGGGGGGCGGGGCCGCCTCGGCATGCCCGTCCGCCGCCGGGTACTCGGCTGCGGCGGCTCCGGAGCGTTCGTCCGCCGCCGGGTGCGCGGCTGCGGCGGCTCCGGAGCGCCGCGAACCGTGCTCCTGGCGGCCATACGAAACCGCCCCCTCCGGGGGGAGCGACGTCGGCGGCCCAGTGGCGGCTTCCGCTGCTCCGGGGGTGCTCTCACGACCCGCTTGCTCGTCGTGGGGCGGCTGTTCAGGTGGCCGGTCGGAGGATCGGGTGGGGGTTGTGCGCCAGGGGAGCAGTCGGGCGAGGGCCGTTGTCGTGCCGCTGGGGGCCGGTTCGGGTTTCGCTGTTGCGGGGGCGCTTTCGCGGTCCGCTGGTTCGCTGCGGGGTGGCCGGTCGGAGGATCGGGTGGGGGTTGTGCGCCAGGGGAGCAGTCGGGCGAGGGGCGTTGTCGCCCTGCCGGGGCTCGATCCGGGGTCCGCTGTTGCGGGGGTGCTCTCGCGGGGCGTCTGCTCACCGAGGCGTGGCCGTTGAGGCGATCGGGCGAGGGGCGCCCTCGGTTCGCTGGGGGGCGGTCCCACCGGGCCGGTCATGTCCTCCCGTTCGCTGCGGGGTGATCGGGTGGGTGGGTGGGAAAAGCTGTTCGTGGGAGCGGTGCCGCGGGGTGCGCGGGCAAGGGCGTGGGGAGGCGGGGGCAGCGCGGCTCGGGTGCGGTTGCCCAGGGGGGTTAGTTCGGGGTGGCGGTTCGGGCGGGGGATCAGGGAACGCAGCGCTTCGTAGGGGCCGCCGGGGAAGCGGCCCGTCAAAGCCGCCAGGACGCCGATCAGGGCGGCGGCCACACCGCCCCGCGTACCCGCGTCCAGGCCCACCAGGAGCGCCGCCGCGAGCAGGGCGCCGAGGAGGCTGTCCGCGCCGAGGACCACCACCGCCGCGAACCAGAGGAGCCCGCGCACGGGGTCGTACGCCGCGGGGTCGAAGGCCCGTAGGCCCATGCCCAGCATCCCGCCCCCCAGGGCGGCAAGCCCCGCGCCTGCCACGAAGGCGGTGAGTTTCAGTCCGCGTACCGGCACCCCCGCGGCTGACGCCCCCGCCTCGTGATCCCGCATCGCGGCGAGGGCGCGCCCCATGCGGCCCCGGCGCATCCCGGCCGCGAAGAGCAACGCGGCGGCAAGCAGGAGCAGTTCCAGGACGTAGTACGCGCGGTCGCTGTCGAAACCCGCCGGACGGTCGAGGGTGAGGCCCGACGTCGCGTACGGCTGGGCGAAGACGAAGCGGCTGACCCCGACCCCGACCGCGAACGTCGCGAGGGCGAGCGCGAGCCCCCGGCGGCTGATCGCGGGCCAGCCGGTGAGCAGGCCGAGCGGGGCCACCAGGAGGACGGCCACGGCCAGGGCGGGGAGGTGGGGAAGCTCGGGCAGGCCCGGGAAGCGGCCCGACGTGAGAAGCGCCGTGAAGAGCGCGCCCAGACCCGCGTACGCCGCCTGGCCCAGGGAGATCTGGCCGCCCCGGCCGGTGACGACCACCAGGGAGAGGAGGACGACGGCAAGGGCGGGGACCTGCACCGAGGTCGTCAGGTCCGGGCCCGCGAAGCCGAGGGGGATGAGGAAGAGGACCGAGGCCACGATCCACGCGCCCGGCGGCGTGGGGAAGCGTGCCGTCGCCGTGCGGGGGAGTGTGCTGTGCGAGCCGATGCCCGGAAGCACGAGGGCCGCGACGAGGAGAGCGACGACGAAGAGGTTGGCCCCCAGGGACTGCAGGAGCGGCTCCGCCCAGCCCGATGGGTGCAGCCGGGTCAACTGGCTCTGCGCCACGCCGAGTCCGACGGCCACCGTGACCGCGACGAACAGGCTCCGCATCCGGGCCGCCACCGCCACCGCCACCACTTCCATCACGAGCAGCGGCATGCCGTAGGGATCTAGGCGCACGAAAGGGGCGAGCAGTACGCCGGTGAGCCCCGCAGTGAAGGTGCCGAACGCCCAGCCCGCCGACGCCACCCGGTCGGCGTCGATGCCGCTGAGGACGGCGAGGGGGCGGTTGTCGACCACGGCCCGCAGCCGGCCGCCGAAGCGCGTCCAGCGGGTCACCGCCCAGACGCCGGCGGCGAGGGCGACCGTCACCGCCAACTGCGCCCAGGGGTCCGCCGACACGAGGGTGGGCGCGTCCGCTCTCGCTCCCGGGCCCCAGACCAGTGCGGCGCCCCCGACCAGCAGGACGAAGACGCCGATGGACGCCACCAGGGTCTGGGCCGGGTCGCTGCCCAGGACGGACAGGGGGCGGAAGACCGCCTTCTCCAGGAGCAGGCCGATGGCAGGGGCGATCAGGAGGAGCGTCACCGCCGTGGCCAGTGGGAGGTGCCAGCCCCAGTCCACCGTCAGCTGGCGCAGGACGTACGCGCAGAGCATCGCGATCGCTCCGTGCGCGAAGTTGAGGACACCGGTCGCGCGGTACGTGACGATCAGGCCGATGCCGGTGAGGGCCGCCGCGCTGCCGACCGCGAGCCCGGCCAGCGTCAGGTCGTAGCTCAGGGACGCCACCGGGTCATCGCTCCGGAGAGGGGGTGATCGGGGTCGGCTGTGGTTCGCAGATGGGGCACGGACTCAGGTCGCCGGTCGCGAGAATGTGGGCGTCCGCGGGGACCGCTTCCGGTTTCTCCGCCACCAGGGGGCAGTCCGCGCGGTGCCAGAGCGTGCCGCCGGGGATCATCAGCAGGTCGCCGCTCGTGGCCGACGCGGCCGGTCGCTCCGTCGTGCCGGCAGGCGACCCCGCGGTCACCAGAAGCTCGTACAGCTCTTCGACTCGGGCCGTGGCCAGCGTGCTTCTGCCGTGCGTGTAGAGCACCGCTCCGGCGACGATCAGCGCCGCGCCGGGCACGGTGCACGACGCCAGATACGGGAGCTGCCGTTCGGCGAAGCGTTCGCCGGACGTGCCGTACCAGCCGGCCACGCAGAGCACCGCACCGGCGGCGAGGGCGGCGAAGGCCACCCAGAGCACGGGGCGCACGGCACGCAGCCGGGCCGAACGGAGTGTCTGATCCGGTTGAGCCGCCCGCATCTGCGCCCCCTGGGACACGTTCGTAGCGTCGGTGGGCTGTCCATGTCAGCCGATGGCTTGCACTATGCCTTCTGCAAGCTGACCCTGAAAGCTCCGGGCCCGCGACGGCTCGGACCGATACCCGGTGGTGAGCCAGATGGTTTTCTGGACCAGCCCCAAGCGGGGGAGCGACCTCAGGCGGGGAAGGGTGCGGAGCGCGGCCCTCGCGGCAGCCGCGGTCCTGCTCGTCGCTCCGGCCGCCGTGGCATGCGGTGACGACAGCGGCGGGGGCGGCGACAGCGATCCGCCCGAGCCGTCCACGGACAGGACGAGCCAGGAGGCCTCTTCCCAGGCGCCTGAGGAGGACGAGCCGGCAGAGGACGCGCCCGCGGATCCGGCGGCGGCCGAGAAGGAGGTCAAGGAGAACTTCGAGAAGTTCTTCGACCCTTCCGTCCCCCTGAAGGAGAAAGAGGCCGTCCTGGAGGACGGGGCGAAGATGCGGGGTGTCCTGGAGAGCTTCAACGGCGACGAGCGCGGCAAGCAGGTCAGCGCCGACGTCAACAAGGTCGAGTTCAGCTCGGCGACCGAGGCGGACGTGACGTACGCCTTGACCCTGAAGGGTGCCACCGCGCTGCCCGACGCCTCGGGCACCTCCGTCAACGAGGACGACACCTGGAAGGTGTCCGTCAAGACTCTCTGCGCACTGGTGAAGCTGAGCGGCAATGAGTCGCCCGGTCCGGGCTGTTGAGGTCTTTGCCGTGGCCGCGCTGCTCGTGGCGGTGGCGGGGTGCGGCAGCCGGCTTCCCGAGAGCGACTTCGAGGGCAGGCGCACGGCGCCCGCCCCGCCGGGGGCGCCGGTCCGGGTCGGCATCGTCACCAGCGCGACGAGCCCGGTCGGCGGCTCCGCCTTCACCGGGCCCCGGGACGGGGCCAAGGCGTACTTCGAGCGGCTGAACGCGCGGGGCGGGATCGACGGACGCAAGGTCGAGGTGCGCACGTGCGACGACGGCGGCAGCGGCGTCGGCAACAACGAGTGCGTGCGCGAGCTGGTCGAGGAGGAGCGCGTCGTCGCGCTCGTCGCCACCAGCTCCCTCGACTACGCGGGCGCCTCCCGCGTCTCCCGCGCGCGCGTGCCCGACATCGGCGGCCAGCCGATCGGGTCCGCGTACGACACCTATCCGCATCTGTACGGGATCTACGGCAGCCTCGCCCCCCGTGACGGGAAGCCGGGCTGGGGCGGCAAGCTGATCGGCGGGACCGAGGTCTACCGCTACTTCAAGCGGGAGCAGGGGGCTCGGACGGCCGCCGTCGTCTCCTACAACCAGGCCGCGTCCGCCGCGTACGCCCGTCTCGTCACCCGGGGCCTGAAGGCCGAGGGCTACAAGGTGATCACCGAGCAGGTCGACTTCGCGCTGCCCAACTTCCGCGCGGCGGCGGCCGATCTGAAGGAGCAGGGCGCCGACCTGGTCTTCGACGCCATGGACACGCACGGCAACGCCCAGCTGTGCGAGGCGATGGACGACGTGGGCGCCGACGTCACCGCCAAGGTCACCAACGTGCAGAACTGGACCTCGACCGTCGCCGACGACTACAAGGACGCCCCGCGCTGCCGCAACGCCCTGTGGGCCACCGGCGCGAGCCGCAGCTACGAGGACACCGATCATCCGGCCGTACGCGAGTTTCGTGACGCCATGAAGGGACACAAGGACCTCTCGCAGTGGCAACTGGAGGGCTGGGCCGCCGCCATGTGGTTCACGGACGCGGCGAAGTCGTGCCAGGGCGACGTCACGCGCGCATGCGTCGACCGCTTCATGAACCGCGGCGAGTCCTACACGGCGCGTGGGCTGCTGCTCCCGGTGAGGTACGAGGAGCGGGCGCGGCCACCCGGCTCCCGTAGGACCTGTGTGTCGGTGGCCCGCTGGAAGGACAGTGAGGGCTGGGTCACACAGGGGGACATGGACGACAACTGCTTCGACGTGCCGCAGCTCTCCTACCAGCCATGATGCGTGTAGCTAGCAGGAAAGTTCCCGAAATCGGATACCGATGGCACAACTGTTCAAAAACAAGATGATGATGAAGCCCAACCCTTGGTCCCTAATCCCCGTCTAACCCTGCGGTAGGCGGACGAGAAGGACTGTCCGCGGGGAAGCGTGGGATACGGGGACGCATGCACATCTCTTTCCTGATTCACAACGCGTACGGAATCGGCGGGACGATCCGGACGACGTACAACTTGGCGAACACACTCGCCGAGCATCATGACGTCGAGATCGTCTCCGTCTTCCGGCATCGCGACGAACCCGTGTTCGCGCCCGACTCCCGCGTCAGGCTCAGTCACCTCGTCGACATGCGCAAGGAAAGTCCCGGGTACGAGGGGGAGGCCGCCGACGCCCTGCGGCCCGCCAGGACCTTCCCCAGCGCGGAAGGCCGCTACGCCCAGTACAGCGCCCTCACCGACCGGCGGATCGCCGCGCACCTCTCCTCGGTCAGCGCCGACGTGGTGGTCGGAACGCGTCCCGGTCTGAACGTGCACCTCGCCCGCGAGACCGCGCGCGGCCCGCTGCGGGTCGGCCAGGAGCACCTCACCCTCGACAGCCACTCCAAGGAACTGCGCCGTCAGCTGCGCAGCGTCTACCCCCGCCTCGACGTCCTGACCACGACGACCGAGGCCGACGCCCGCGCGTACCGCCGCATGATGCGACTGCCCGGAGTCCACGTCCAGGCCTTGCCCAACCCGGTGCCCGCGCCCGGCATCGAGCCCGCCGACGGCAACCAGAAGTGGGTCGTCGCGGCGGGGCGGCTCGCCCCCGTCAAGCGGTACGACCTGCTGATCCGGGCCTTCGACCAGGTGCGCGCCCAGCGCCCCGACTGGCGCCTTCGGATATACGGCGGCGGCAAACAGAAGGACAAGCTGCGCGCCCTGATCGACGAACTCGGCCTCTACAACCACGTCTTCCTGATGGGGCCCGCCCACCCCATCGAGCCCGAGTGGGCCAAGGGCTCCATCGCGGCGGTCACCTCCAGCCTCGAGTCCTTCGGCATGACCATCGTCGAGGCGATGCGCTGCGGACTGCCCGTCGTCGCCACCGACTGCCCGCACGGACCCGGCGAGATCATCGACAACGGTGTCGACGGGCGCCTCGTCGAGGTCGGCAACCCCGACGCCATCGCGGGCGGACTTCTCGAACTGATCAATGACGACGCGCTCCGGCGGCAGATGGCGGACGCCGCCCTGGAGGACTCCGAGCGCTTCGACCCGGTCCGCATCGCCGAGCGCTACGACGCGATGTTCACCGGGATGATCGCCCGCGGCAGCTCCTTCGGCGGCCGGATGCGCGGCTCACTGCACCGCACCCGCGGCGCGCTCCTGAACGGCGCCTACGCGGTGCGGGACATCGGACATGGGGTACCGACCAGCGGCATACAGACGAAGGGATCCACCGCATGACGGCCTTGGCCACCTCGGACGCCTCATCGCCCTGCGACACCGGTGCCGATCAGGACGTCGCCGCGGCCCCGCGCGCCGACTGCATAGCCGACTCCGCGGGCGGACTCACCTTCGACGTCACCGACCCCGGCGGCAAGGGCGAGGCCTACCTCCTGCTGCGCCGCCGCGACGCCGCCTCCGCCGACGAGGACGTACGCCTGCCGCTGTCCCCGGCGGCCGACGGCCGGCTGCGGGCCGCGCTGCCCAGCAGCGTCGAGCTGGCCGAGGGCCGCTGGAACGCCTACGCGGAGGTCGGCGGCGCCACCCCGCGCCGTCTCGCGCCCGGCGTCAACGACCTGCGCTCGCTGGTGGACCGCGCGCCCAGCGGCGCCCGCGGCCACATCGCCGTCCGCATCCCGTACGCGACCAAGCAGGGCAACCTCTCCGTACGCAGCTGGCTGCGCGCACCGCACGCGGAGATCGGCGAGCTGGAGATCGCGGGCGCCGCCGTGACCGCACAGGGCCGCGTGTACGGCACCGGGCTGACCGGCGCCGGCTACGCCGAGGCGACCCGCCGCGCCGGACCGGACCAGGCCGAGCGGTATGAACTGACCGCGAACGGCGCGGAGTTCAGCTTCGGGCTGCGGTGTGACGTGCTCGCGGACAGCGGCGCGGGCCCCTGGGACCTCTGGCTGCGCCCGGCGGGGGAGAGCGGGCCGCGCATCCGGCTCGCCCGGCTCCTCGACGACATCCCGGACAAGAAGCAGATCTTCACCTACCCGGCGGTCCGGCTCGACACCGTGGCGCACGGCCCGCTGGAGGCGGGACCGTACTACACGAACGACAACGACCTCTCGATCCGCGTCCGCGAGGCGAACGCGGTCGAGGGCTGATCCAGAGGGCATGTCCCCAGGGGCCGGCGCCATCGCGGACCGTGGCTGTCCGCGACGCCGGGCACAATCGGCCCCATGTTGGAGACCTCCGCACGACTGCTCCGCCTGCTCTCGCTGCTGCAGGCCCATCGCGACTGGTCGGGCGCGGACCTGGCCGACCGGCTCGGCGTCACCCCGCGCACCGTACGGCGTGACGTGGACCGGCTGCGCGAGCTCGGCTACCCCGTCAACGCCAGCCCCGGCACGGGCGGCGGTTACCAGCTCGGCGCGGGCGCGGAGCTGCCCCCGCTGCTCCTGGACGACGACGAGGCGGTCGCGGTGGCCGTCGGCCTGCGCACCGCCGCGGGGCAGGGCATCGAGGGCATCGGTGAGACCTCCGTACGCGCCCTGACCAAGCTGGAGCAGGTCCTGCCGAGCAGGCTGCGGCGGCGGGTGGGAGCGCTGACGGCGTTCACCGTGCCGATGCTGCGCACCCCGCGCCAGAGGGCCGTCGACCCCTCCGTCCTGACCGAACTCGCCCACGCCTGCCGGGACGCGGAGCGTCTGCGCTTCGACTACCTCGACCACGGCGGCAGTTCGACCCGCCGCACCGTCGAACCGCACCGCATCGTCTGCACCGAGCGCCGCTGGTATCTCGTCGCCTGGGACGTCGACCGCGCCGACTGGCGCACGTTCCGCGCGGACCGCATCACGCCGAGGCCGCCGCACGGACCGCGCTTCGCGCCGCGCACACCGCCCGCCGACGACCTCGCCGCCTACGTCTCCCAGGGCGTCTCCACTCGCGGGTACGCCGCCCAGGCGGTGTTCCGGCTCCTGGTGCCCCTGGAGGAGGCGGCCCAGCGGGTCACCCCCTCGGACGGCACCCTTCAGGCCGAGACCGAGGGCAGTTGTCTGTTGCGCACGGGGGCCATGAGCCTGGACGTCATGGTGATCCATGTGCTCCTGATGGGCTTCGAGTTCGAGGTCGTCGAGCCCGCGGACTTCACCGAGCGGATCAGCTCGGCGAGGGACCTCCTGAGCCGGGCCCTGGACCGGGGTGTTCGGTCTGCGGGTCCGGATACTGCGCCTGGGGCGGATGGAACGCCGCGTACTCCGGATGGTGCAGGTCGAACGCCGGGGACTCCGAGCGGATCCGGGGCAGCGTGACGAAGTTGTGGCGCGGCGCCGGGCAGGCGGTGGCCCACTCCAGGGAGCGGCCGAAGCCCCAGGGGTCGTCGGCGTCGACCTTCTTGCCGTACTTGGCGGTCTTCCAGACGTTGTAGAGGAACGGCAGCGTGGACATGCCGAGCAGGAACGCCCCGATGGAGGAGACGGTGTTGAGCGCCGTGAAGCCGTCCGCCGCCAGGTAGTCCGCGTAGCGCCGTGGCATGCCCTCGGCGCCCAGCCAGTGCTGGACGAGGAACGTCACGTGGAAGCCGATGAAGAGCGTCCAGAAGTGGATCTTGCCGAGTCTCTCGTCGAGCATCTTCCCGGTGAGCTTGGGCCACCAGAAGTAGAAGCCGCCGAAGGTCGCGAAGACGACGGTGCCGAACACGACGTAGTGGAAGTGCGCCACGACGAAGTACGAGTCGGTGACGTGGAAGTCGAGCGGCGGCGAGGCCAGGATGACGCCGGTGAGCCCGCCGAAGAGGAAGCTCACCAGGAAGCCGACCGACCACAGCATCGGTGTCTCGAACGACAGCGACCCCTTGAGCATCGTTCCCGTCCAGTTGAAGAACTTCACGCCGGTGGGGACCGCGATGAGGAAGGACATGAAGGAGAAGAAGGGCAGGAGCACCGCGCCCGTCGCGAACATGTGGTGCGCCCACACGACGACGGAGAGCCCGGTGATGGCCATCGTCGCGCCGATCAGGGGCAGATAGCCGAAGATCGGCTTCCTGCTGAACACCGGGATGATCTCGGAGATGATCCCGAAGAACGGCAGCGCGATGATGTAGACCTCCGGATGCCCGAAGAACCAGAAGAGGTGCTGCCACAGCAACGCGCCGCCGTTCTCCGAGGCGAAGACCATGGAGCCGAAGCGCCGGTCCGCCTCCAGGACGAGCAGCGCGGCGGCCAGAACGGGGAACGCGAGCAGCACCAGGATCGAAGTGAACAGCACATTCCATGTGAAGACGGGCATCCGGAACATCGTCATCCCGGGAGCCCGCATCCCGATGATGGTCGTCAGGAAGTTCACCGAGCCGAGGATCGTGCCGAACCCGGAGAGCGCGAGCCCCATGATCCACAGATCGGCACCCACCCCCGGTGTCCGCTCCATGCTGTTGAGCGGCGCATAGGCGAACCAGCCGAACGAGGCGGGGCCGCTGGGCACCAGGAGAGAGCCGAGCACCATCAGGCCGCCGAAGAGGAACAGCCAGTACGACAGCATGTTGAGCCGCGGGAAGGCCACGTCCGGGGCGCCGATCTGCAGCGGCATGATCTCGTTGGCGAAGCCCGCGAACGTCGGCGTCGCGAACAGCAGCAGCATGATCGTGCCGTGCATGGTGAACGCCTGGTTGAACTCCTCGTTGGTCATCAGCTGCAGCCCGGGACGGGCCAGCTCGGCCCGCATCATCAGCGCCATCAGACCCGCGACGAGGAAGAACACGAACGACGTGATCAGGTACAGGTGACCGATCTTCTTGTGGTCGGTGGTGGTCAGCCAGTCCACGAGAACCCGGCCCGGAGTCCTCTGCCGGACCGGCGGTGCCGCCGCGCTTGCGGTCTCAGTCCCCATCGCTCGCCCCTTCGCCGTCACGCCGCCGGTCCTGTCCGAAGCACCCGCCATGATGCTCGCGTCACACCCGGATCCGACAGGGGGCGTACGGTCCCGCTGTGCTGGAATCCTGAATTCCCTATGCGTCGTCACATCTCGCCGAGCGCCCTGGATTCGGAAAAGAAGGGGGGCGCGAAAAGGCGGGTCGGCAACCTGTTCGCCTCGCTATTGCGGTGGTATCGGGGCCCTCCCGAAGAGTTCGCGGGAAATCCGCTAATGGCAGGGGAACAGCTTCGGAACCGCCCGTACGTGTGACGGAGTTAAGGCGAAACGGGCGTCGTGATCCTGTGACAGAAGTGTGACCGGAGAGGTACCGGTGACGCATGGTGTCCGGCTACGGCCTTCCGTGGCCGGGCCGCGCCGCCTAACGTGGCGGCCATGGCACCTATACCGACCCCTCCCGCCGAACCCCAGGACTCCTTGGACGCCTACGTCGGCCTCGCGGCCGACGGAGCCGAGCGGCAGGCCCGCGAGCGCGGCTGGTCCACCGTCAGGGCGTTGCCGCCGGGCGCGATCATCACCATGGAGTACCTCGCGGGGCGGCTCAACTTCGAGGTCAAGGAAGACGTCGTGGTCCGCTGCTGGAAGGGCTGACCCGGCGAGACGTGACCACGGCACGGCGAAAGGCCCCGGTTCCTGGACGGAACCGGGGCCTTCGCGGTGCGGGGGATGGGTTGTGCGTACCGGCCCCCGCTGTCTTCGGGGCTAGCCGCCCGCGACGGGGCGGGGCGACGTGGCGGCGCGTGTGGCGCGCTCGGAGTGCGGCGGGCGGCGGCTGCCCGCCGGGGTGACCGGGCTGCGCTCGGAGCGCGGTGTGTGCGGCCCCGGGGCGAGGTAGGCCGGGGCGCGCGCGGGGCGCGCGGCGCCGACCGGCTCGCGGAGTGGGGGCTCCTCGGCCGGTGCGGGCGTGGGCTGCGGCACCCTGGCCGGGGCGGGGGCGGCCGGTCCTGCGAGGCCGGCGCGACGGGAGCGCCACAGGTCCCGCAGGCTGAAGATCCAGCCCTCGACCTGGGTGAGCAGCGGCTCCACCCAGGGCAGCGCGAGCAGCACGAGCAGGCCCGCGGCCCAGCCGAGGAAGACATCGCTCAGCCAGTGTGTGCCGAGGTACACGGTGGTCAGGCCGACGCTGAGGGAGACCACGGCGGAGAGCGCCGAGAGATAGCGGCGGGTGCGCGGGGTGGAGGCCATGTAGGCCAGGATTCCCCAGGTCACGACGGCGTTGGCGGTGTGGCCGGAGGGGAATATATCGCCGCCGAGCCACATCTCGTTGGCGCCGATCGTGGTGGCGTAGTGCGGGCCGAGGCGGCCCATGCCGATCTTGGCGGCGCCGACCGTGACGTTCAGGAGCAGCAGGGCGGCGCCGAACGTCAGGAGCGGGCGGATCGTGTGCTGACGCCAGGAGCGCCAGCCGAGCCAGGCCGCGACCATCACGGCGGTCGGGCCGCGCTGGCCGAGGACCACCCAGTAGTCGAGGAAGGCGTGGATCTCGGGCCACTGCTGGTAGGGCCGGAAGAACATGACCTGCCAGTCGAACCGCACCAGCCACGAGGTGGTCAGCACGGCGACCACGATCGCGAGGTAGAAGGCCAGGGTCGCGCTGAAGAGCACGATCCTGTGCCTGCTCATCCTCGGCAGATCGAGGCCGGCCGGTCGTTCCGGCTCACGGTCGAGCCGGGCGAAGACCCGGTCCAGACGGGTGAGGTTTCGTTCGGTACGCACCCAATCGACGTTACAGCGAGTGAGTGCGGCACTAGGCCGAATCAGTGGCTTTGTGATGACGATGTGATGTGGCATTGATCTCAGACGGGGGTTTATTCCTGGGATTTCCCTATTCCGAGATCAGGCCCTTGCCGAATTCGTTGATCATTGGCGCGGCCGTTTTATGGCCCTTATTAATTCGTTCACCGGGGGCTGGTGCGGAATTTCCCGGCCGCTCACCGGGCCCCCGGAAACGATCATGGCGGACCCGAGCCGTTCAGCCAGAACGCCCCGTACACCGCGCTCGCCGCCGCCACAGCCCCGAGAACTGCCGCCGACCTGGACGTACGCAGTCCGGCGAGCGCCACCGCGAGGGGCAGCAGCAGAGGGAAGGCGGGCAGCAGGAGGCGCGGCTTCGAGCCGAAATAGCCGGCGGCGCACAGCGCGAGCGCCACGACGATCCCGCAGTACACCAGGAGCGGCAGCGGCTGCTTCCGCCGTACACCGATGACGTACAGCCAGACCACCAGGGCGACCCCGACGATCAGGCCGACCCCCGCGAGAGCCCCGGGAAAGCCGGTGAACCTGTCGCCGACGAAGCGGGCGAAGGCGTAGCCGAAGTCGAAGCCGTTGCCCCAGCCGGCCTGGACGTCGAGATAGCCGAGGACGCCGTCACCGGTGCGCCGGCCGACCCACAGGACGTAGCCCGCGGCGCCGAGCGGGGCGAGGACCACCCCGAGGATCATGCGCGGGTCCGGCCTGCGCTCCCGGTACAGGCGGACGGCGGCCGTCACCCAGATCGCGGCGACCACTGCGGCGCCGACCGGCCGGGTCAGGCCCGCGAAGGAGGCAAGGACGCCCGCCCACACCCAGCGTCCGGTGAGCACCGCGTACAGCGACCAGGCCGCGAGCGCCGTGAACAGTGACTCGCTGTACGCCATCGACTGCACGATGCCGACCGGCAGCACCGCCCACAGCGCGACCGCGCAGACACCGGCCCGGCGCCCGTACAGATGGTCGGCGATCGCGAAGATCCCCGCGGCGGCGCAGAGCGAGGCGAGCCAGCTCACCACCAGGCCCGCGTCGGCGTACGACAAGGGGCTGATCGCCGAGACGAGACGCTCCAGCCAGGGAAGCAGCGGGAAGAACGCGAGGTTCGAGTGGACGCTGCCGTCCGGGAGCGTCACCTCCCAGCCGTAGCCGTGCTCGGCGACGCGGGTGTACCAGAGCGAGTCCCAGCGGGCGGTGAGGAGCGTGTGGGCGCTCTTTCCCGCGGCCGCGCTCCACAGGGCGAGCACCGCGAGCCCCAGGGCACGCACCCCGGCATAGACGAGCAGCGCGGGCGCCGCACGGCGCAGCGCGGCGCCCGCACGGGCGCCGGGGGACGGCGGGGGCGGGCGTTGGTCCAGGTCGGTCACGGGCTCGATTATCGGCGCAGGCGGGAACCGGTCCGCCTGCCGGGGGCGTGGTCCATGCGTGGGCAGCGTGGCGTACGCCACACCGTCTCCGCTCAACCGTGAGAGGTCCGCCACGCGCCACAGCCGTGAACTCGCGTACTCTGACGGCTCACTCGCCTTTCGTTGCCGCCAGCTGGGAGATCACGTCCCGCGGGGCCGCCGATGCGAGGGATCACTGGGAGGTATCGCACATGTCGGGTTCAACCACGGCCACCGCTCCTTCCGGCCGTCGGGTACCCGGGTCGCAGGGCGGCGCCAACCGCTGGCTGGTGCTCGTGGTCCTCTGCGTAAGCCTGTTGCTCGTCGCCGTCGACGCGACCGTTCTGCACGTCGCCGTGCCCGCCGTCACCGAGGACCTGAAGCCCGGTGGCATCGAGCTGCTGTGGATCGTGGACGTCTATCCACTGGTCTGCGCCTCGCTGCTCATCCTCTTCGGCACGCTAGGTGACCGGGTGGGCCGCAGACGGGTGCTGCTCCTCGGCTACGCGCTCTTCGGCGTGGCCTCGGCCGTGGCAGCGATGGCGGACAACGCGCAGGTGCTGATCGCGGCCCGCGCCCTGCTCGGCGTCGGCGGCGCGATGATCATGCCCGCGACGCTCTCGATCCTCCGTCAGGTCTTTCCCGACCGGCGTGAGCGCGCCGTCGCCATCGGCGTCTGGAGCGCCGTGGCCGGAATCGGCGCGGCGGGCGGCCCGCTGCTCGGCGGATTCCTCCTCGAGCACTTCTGGTGGGGCTCGGTCTTCCTCATAAACATCCCGCTGATGCTGGTCAGCCTGCCCATCGGGCGCCTGCTGCTCCCCGAGTCGACGGGGGATCGCGACGGACCCTGGGACGTGATCGGCGCGCTGATGGCCGCGGGCGGCCTCTTCGGCATCGTGTTCGCGGTGAAGCGTGCGGGCGGCGGCGAGTCGCCGTTCGGCATGACCACCCTTCTCTCGTTCTGCCTGGGCGCGGCCCTCCTGGTCGGGTTCGTCCGCAGGCAGCGGCGCCGCAAGCATCCGCTCATAGACCTCTCGATGTTCGCGCGGCCCGCGTTCAGCACCTCGCTGGGCTGCATCGTGCTCGCGATGCTCGCCCTGGTGGGCCTCGAACTGGTCGCCGCGCAGTATCTGCAGCTGGTGCTCGGCCTCTCCCCGCTGGAGACCGGTATGCGGCTCGTGCCGCTCACCGTCGCCGCGATGGCCGCGGGCCTCGCCGGATCGAAGCTCCTGCACCGCTTCGGCCCGCGCACGATGGTCGCCTCCGGCTTCACCCTGACCGCGGTGGCCGTGGTGATCCTCACCGGGATGGGCGACCAGCTGAACGACCCGCTGATGATGACCAGCTTCGTGCTGCTCGGCCTCGGCCTGCAGACCACGCTCTTCGGCAGTTACGAGTCGATGCTCAGCGAGGCGCCCCAGTCGCAGGCCGGCGGCGCCGCCGCGATCGGCGAGACCTCCTACCAGCTGGGCGCCGGCATCGGCATCGCGCTGCTCGGCAGCGTCATGAACGCGGCGTACGCGCCGGGCCTCTCGTCCGTCCAGGGCGTGCCCGCCAAGGAGAGTTCCGCCGCGAGTCACTCGCTCGGCGAGGCGTACGAGGTCGCTTCGGGCCTCGGCGGCGGGGCGGGCGCGGCACTGCGCGACGCCGCGCGCGAGTCCTTCGTGCACGGGCTGCACGTGACGCTGCTGGTCAGCGCCGGGCTGCTGCTGCTCGGCGCGCTGATGGCGCTGAAGCTGCCGCGGACCATGGAGTGCGGGGCGCAGGGGGAGCGGCCCGAGCAGGGGATTCCGGCGCCCCGGGACGAGGCGGGGGTCCCCGTGGATGCCGTCCGCCGCTGAGGCGCCAGGTTCCTGGCCTCCGCCCACGGCCGGGGCGGGCGTGGAGAAGACGGGCGGCTCTGGACGTGCGGGATGCTGCGTCGTAACGTCAGCCGAGCCGTAGATAACTAACACTGCTAGTTTTCGTGTCGCCGGAGGCCCGCATGTCCGCAAGCACCCGCACACCCCTGCCGCCCTTCGACCCCACCGACCCCCTCGGCATCGACGATCTCCTGGAGCCGGAGGACCTCGCGATCCGCGGGACCGTCCGCACCTGGGCCGCCGACCGCGTCCTGCCGCACATCGCCGACTGGTACGAGAAGGGCGAGCTGCCCGGCATCCGTGAACTTGCCCGGGAGCTCGGCTCGATCGGCGCGCTCGGCATGTCCCTGGAGGGCTACGGCTGCGCGGGCGCGAGCTCCGTCCAGTACGGGCTCGCCTGCCTGGAGCTCGAGGCCGCCGACTCCGGCATCCGCTCGCTGGTCTCCGTGCAGGGCTCCCTCGCCATGTACGCCATCCACCGCTTCGGCTCCGAGGAGCAGAAGCAGCGCTGGCTGCCCGGCATGGCCGCGGGCGAGATCATCGGCTGCTTCGGCCTGACCGAGCCCGACCACGGCTCCGACCCGGCGTCCATGCGTACCTTCGCCAAGAAGGACGGCACCGACTGGGTGCTCACCGGACGCAAGATGTGGATCACCAACGGCTCCGTGGCCGGGGTCGCCGTGGTCTGGGCGCACACCGACGACGGGATCAGGGGCTTCGTCGTCCCCACCGAGACCCCCGGTTTCTCGGCGCCCGAGATCAAGCACAAGTGGTCGCTGCGCGCGAGCGTCACCAGTGAGCTGGTGATGGACGAGGTGCGGCTGCCCGCCGACGCGGTGCTTCCCGAGGTCACCGGGCTCAAGGGCCCGCTGAGCTGTCTCTCCCACGCGCGTTACGGCATCGTCTGGGGAGCCATGGGCGCGGCCCGCTCCTCCTTCGAGGCGGCCGTCGAGTACTCCAAGACCCGCGAGCAGTTCGGCAGGCCCATCGGCGGCTTCCAGCTCACCCAGGCCAAGCTCGCCGACATGGCGGTCGAGCTGCACAAGGGCATCCTGCTCGCGCATCACCTCGGCCGGCGCCTGGACGCGGGCAGGCTCCGTCCCGAACAGGTCAGCTTCGGCAAGCTCAACAACGTACGAGAGGCGATCGAGATCTGCCGCACGTCCCGGACCATCCTGGGCGCGAACGGGATCTCGCTGGAGTACCCCGTGATGCGGCATGCGACGAATCTCGAGTCGGTGCTCACCTATGAGGGCACCGTCGAGATGCATCAACTCGTGTTGGGCAAGGCGCTCACCGGTCTTGACGCCTTCCGGTGAGCGGCCTCGCCCGCTAGCTCTGGTTGAAGAAACCGTCCGTCGGACGGCTCGTGGCCTCCCCGTTGACGATGTGCGTGTCGGCGGGGGTGAGCAGGAAGACCCGCGTCGCCACGCGCTCGATGGAGCCGCGCAGTCCGAACGTCAGGCCCGCCGCGAAGTCCACGACGCGCTTGGCGTCGCCGGGCTCCATCGACGTGAGGTTGATGATGACCGGGACGCCGTCCCGGAAGAGCTCGCCGATGCCGCGCGCGTCCCGGAAGCTGTCCGGGGTCACGGTCCCGATCCGGCGCCCTTCCTCTTCGGCGGCCTCGGCGACCACCCGCACCCGCGGGTCGGTCACCCATGCTTCGCCGGGCCCCTCGGCCCCGTCGTCGTCGTAGCCGTCGTAGTAACGCTCGTCATTGTTGTTGTCGTCGACGAGGCCAAGCCAGGCACTCGCCTTGCGCACCGATCCCATGGACGCCTCCTCTCACAGCGGGCTTTCTGCGTTCCCTGTCCCCATGTTCGTCCATGATGCGGATAGTGCGCCAAGTGGATAGTCGCCGCGCGGGGTTTTCGTGACGGTACTGGTGCAGAGTCAACACGCCGTAAACGCGTGATTCCCCAAGGGTCCTGCTGTGTACGGCTGCTGACAGTGAGTGAAATATGATTCTTCACGGCGTATGGGTGACGACCGGTGCGTACGGGTGAACGGACCCCTCGATACGATGCCCGAGTTGATCGAAGACAGGCTCACGGGGGAGTCGCATGTTCGGAATCGTCAGGCCCTGCAGCCATCGTCTGGGCGAAGGGCTCAAAACGCAATGGATGGCACACCTCTGCGGCCTGTGCCTCGCGCTGCGCGGTGATCACGGGCAGTTCGCCCGCGTCGTGACGAACTACGACGGCCTGATCATCTCGGTTCTGACGGAGGCTCAGGCGCAGGAGACGACCGGCTGGCGCCGCACCGCGGGCCCCTGTCCGCTGCGCGGCATGCGCACGGCGTCCGTCGCGCAGGGCGAGGGCGCACGGCTCGCCGCCGCGGTCTCGCTGGTGCTCGCGTCGGCGAAGGTGCGCGACCACGTCGTGGACGGGGACGGCATCCTGGCGCGCAGGCCGGTGGCCGCCGCCGCCCGCAAGGTCGCCCGCAGCTGGGACCGGGCCGGCGCCCGTACCGGCGCCGACGTGGGATTCGACACGGCAGTCCTGCTCGACGCCGTCGAACGGCAGGTCGGCATCGAGGGCTTGGCGGGCCCCGGCACCTCGCTGCTCACGGTCACCGAGCCGACCGAGACCGCGACCGCCGCGGCCTTCGCGCACACCGCCGTCATCGCGGGCAGGCCGGGCAACGCAGAGCCGCTCGCCGAGGCCGGGCGGCTCTTCGGCAGGCTCGCGCATCTCCTGGATGCCGTGGAGGACAAGGAAGCTGACGCCGCGTCGGGCGCCTGGAACCCCCTGACGGCCACGGGCACCGGCCTCGCCGAGGCCCGGCGCCTCGCGGACGACGCCCTGCACGGCATCCGGCTCGCGTTGCGCGACGCCGAGTTCACCGACGGCAAGCTCGCCCACATGCTGCTCGCGCACGAGCTGGGACGTTCGGTGGACCGCGCCTTCGGGACCGACGCGTGCGGACACACCCATGAGGTGACGGCTCATCAGGGCGGCTCCTTCGGTCCGCCGCCGGGCGGACCCTATGACCAGCAGGGCGGGGCCTATGGCAGCGGCAATCCGTACGGGGGCAACAATCCGTACGGGGGCGGGGCGCCCGGCGGGCCCGTCGGTCCCGGTGGCCCTGCCGGCCCCGGTGGGCCCGGTGGGTTCGGGGGCGGGCCCGGGTTCGAGCCGCAGCCGCCGAAGCCGGGCAAGCGGGGCTTCTGGGCGGGGTGCGCGGTCGCCATCGGGCTCTGCTGCACCTGCAAGCTGTGCTGCGCCGATTCGTACGAGGGCCCCTGGTCCCGCAAGAAGCGGGAGGGTTGCTGCAACAACTGCGGCGACAGCGGATGCTGCTCCTGTTGCGAGTGCTGCTCCTGCTGTGACTGCGGTCTGTAGACGCGACCGACGCGACCGACTCGACCGATGCGGCCGTCCGGGTTCTCCCGAACACGTGTGGAAGGGTTGATCACATGACCACGGACGCATCGACGGACGCAGCACGCGACTGGAAGCACTGGCACGAGCAGCGGACCCGGACGGTGTCCGCGCCCTACGGCCCGCTCTCCCTCACCGGCACCCACTGGCTCGCGGATTACCCGGATGGTTCGCTTCCGGACATCCCCGGGCGCTGGACCGAGGCGGGCGACGAGATCGTCCTGACCGCCGGAGCCGGCGACGGGATCACCCTGGACGGACAGCCGTTCACCGGCGAGGCCCGCCTCGCCGCCGACCCCGGCCCGGTCGCCGCGGCCCGCGTCGGGCACGGCGACCGCCGTCTGGTCGTGCTGCGGCGCGAAGGTCTTTGGGCGGTACGCGACTTCGACCCGGAGTCCGCCACGCGTCGCGCCTTCAGGGGCATCGAGGCCACGGAGTTCGACGACCGCTGGGCCGTGCCGGGGCGCTTCACGCCGTACGCCGCCGAGAGCACCACCGACGGGGTGCGCACCGTCCGGGTCGGCAACGCGGACGGGGTGGAGCGGGGGCTGGGCCTCGGGGGTGAGCTGGCCTTCGACCTGGCCGGAAAGAGCCATACGTTGCAGGTGTCCGTGGAGGGCGACGGCTCCCTGTGGGCGGTCTTCGCCGACGCGAGCAGCGGCGTGTCCAGCTACCGGTTCCGCTTCCTGCGGCCCTCCGCTCCGGACGCCGAAGGGCGCACGACGGTGGACTTCAACCGCGCGCTGCTTCCGCCGTGCGCCTTCGCCGACCACTTCATCTGCCCCTTCCCGCCGCCGGGGAACACTCTCGATGCCGACATCGCCGCGGGAGAGCGGAACCTGGCCGGCCGCTGACACGTCAGAGGCAAGCCGATGACCCGAGCCCCGGCGGCGTACGACGGACAGGTCAGCCGTCGGGGCCGGTCGCCGTGTACCCGCCGACGGCCGAAAGGCGCCCTTGTGCGCGGTGTCCTTGGCCCGAATACTCCCGAGCAGCGCTTGTCAGGGGCACGGCGTAACCGGAATCCGGCTTGCCTTTTGTCCTTTGGCTGCGCCTCACGGGCCCCAACCCACCGGGCCCACTGACTTCCCCTCGGGAGGAACAACAAGTGAGGAACAAGCGCACCACCCCCCGCAGCGGCATAGCGAGACGTACTCGTCTGCTCGCCGTGGCCACCGGACTCGTGGCCGCCGGCGCGCTCGCCGTCCCCGCCGCGAACGCCAATGACGTCACCACCTTCAGCTCGGCGCAGCTCACCAAGGCGAGCGACGCGGTGCTCGACGCGGATGTCGCAGGCACCGCGTGGAGCGTCGACAAGGCGACGAACCGCCTGGTCGTCACCGCCGACAGCACCGTCTCCAAGGCCGAGATCGCCAAGATCAAGGAGGCGGCGGGCGGCAACGCGGGCGCCCTCAAGGTCGAGCGCACTCCCGGCAAGTTCAGCAAGCTGATCTCCGGCGGCGACGCGATCTACGCGTCGAGCTGGCGCTGCTCGCTCGGCTTCAACGTCCGCAGCGGCAGCACCTACTACTTCCTGACCGCCGGTCACTGCACCGACGGCGCGGGCACGTGGTGGTCCAACTCCGCGAAGACCACGGTGCTCGGCACCACGCATGGCTCCAGCTTCCCGACCAACGACTACGGCATCGTCAGGTACACCAACACGTCGGTCACCAAGTCGGGCACGGTCGGCAGCCAGGACATCACCAGCGCGGGCAACGCCACCGTGGGCCAGAACGTGACCCGGCGCGGCTCCACCACCGGCACCCACAGCGGCAGGGTCACCGGCCTGAACGCGACCGTCAACTACGGCGGCGGCGACGTCGTCTACGGCATGATCAAGACCACGGTCTGCGCCGAGCCCGGCGACAGCGGCGGTCCGCTCTACGCGGGGACCAAGGCCCTTGGCCTCACCTCGGGCGGCAGCGGCAACTGCTCATCGGGCGGCACGACCTTCTTCCAGCCGGTCACCGAGGCGCTGAGCCGGTACGGCGTGAGCGTCTACTGATCCACGCACGGCCACAACTGATCCACGTGCGGCAGTTCGCAGCCAGCAGCTGAGGAGAGGGCCCCCGTCCGGCAGTCCGGGCGGGGGCTCTCTCCTGTCTCCCGTCTCCCTTTGTGCGCCCCGCGGCGTTACCTTCGAAGGGCACGCCCAACATGCCCAATTCGGACCCTGGGGGCCGGCATGGTCGAGGATCTTGTGGCTGCGGGAGTGGCCGTCGGATGTGCCGGAGCGGTCTATGTGATGGCCGCGGCGCGTGTGGTCAAACAGTACGAACGGGGCGTGGTGCTCCGGCTCGGGAAGCTCCAGCGCTCGGTGCGCGGCCCCGGGCTCACGATGATCGTGCCGTTCGTCGACCGGCTGCGCAAAGTGAACATGCAGATCGTCACGATGCCGGTCCCGGCGCAGGACGGCATCACCCGGGACAACGTCACCGTGCGCGTGGACGCGGTCATCTACTTCAAGGTGATCGACGCGACCGAGGCCGTCATCCAGGTGGAGGACTACCGCTTCGCCGTCTCGCAGATGGCGCAGACGTCGCTGCGTTCGATCATCGGCAAGAGTGATCTGGACGATCTGCTCTCCAACAGGGAGAAACTCAACCAGGGCCTGGAGTTGATGATCGACTCTCCCGCGGTCGGGTGGGGCGTGCAGATCGACCGGGTCGAGATCAAGGACGTGTCGCTCCCGGAGACGATGAAGCGCTCGATGGCGCGGCAGGCCGAGGCCGACCGTGAGCGGCGGGCCCGCGTGATCAACGCGGACGCCGAGCTGCAGGCCTCCAAGAAGCTGGCCGAGGCCGCGCACCAGATGGCGGAGGAACCCGCCGCGCTGCAACTGCGGCTGCTGCAGACCGTGGTGGCCGTCGCCGCCGAGAAGAACTCGACCCTCGTCCTGCCCTTCCCCGTGGAACTCCTGCGCTTCCTGGAACGGTCCACCCAGCAGGCGCAGCAGCCGGCCGCGACCGGGGGAGAGCCTCCCGCCGAGGTCACTGAATCACCCGCCGCGGTCACCGAATCTCCTGTCGTCGCGCTGCCGGATTTCGGTGCTCCGGATCCAGAAGCCGGTGAGCGGGACGCGCCAGGAGCGTCGAAAACCGGACAGGACTAGTCCTTACCCGCTGCCGATCACCCGCTCGCAGGCGGTGTTTGCAGCGGGAACCGACGTGGTGAGACCGGCGCCGGTGAAGACGCGGGGGGCGCACGGTGTTTGTCGCGTGCGCGTCCTGAAGTAGACCTTGTGTGCTACCTGGCGGTATCGGGATAGTGGGCCGCACCCTTTGGCATGGACGCGGCTTTCGCAGCGTGTGCGACTCCGTGCCGGTACGCCTTCCGGCCCTCAGGTCCCCACACCGAACGGGCCGACCCCCCACAGGAGGACGTGACTTGAAGCACCGACGCATATCCAAGCGACGTGCAGCCGTGGCAGGTGCGGGCATCACCGCACTGATCGCCGCCGGAATCACCTTCCAGACTGCGAACGCGAGTGAGAGTGCCCCGACCCCCACGCCGGACACCCTCTCGATCGCGAAGGCCGGAAAGCTCGCCTCGACCCTCGGCAAGGACCTCGGTCTGGACGCGGCGGGCTCGTACTACGACGCCAAGGCCAAGAACCTCGTCGTGAACGTCCTCGACAAGAGCGCGGCGGACGCCGTCGAGTCGGCGGGAGCCAAGGCGAGAGTCGTCGAGAACTCCCTGGCCGAGCTGAAGAGCGCCCGTACGACGCTCAGCGACAAGGCGTCGATCCCCGGCACCTCGTGGGCGGTCGACCCGGCCACCAACAAGGTCGTCGTCACGGCGGACCGCACGGTCAAGGGCGCCGACCTCGACAAGCTCGACGCGGTCGTGAAGGGGCTCGGCTCCAGGGCCGAACTCCAGCACAGCAAGGGGGAGTTCAAGCCCTTCATCGCAGGTGGCGACGCCATCTGGGGTGGCGGGAGCCGCTGCTCGCTCGGCTTCAACGTGGTCAAGGACGGTGCCCCGCACTTCCTGACCGCGGGCCACTGCACCGAGGCGGTGACCAGCTGGTCCGAGGAGCAGGGCGGCCCGGCCATCGGTGAGAACGCGGGCTCCAGCTTCCCCGAGAACGACTACGGCATCGTCAAGTACAGCGGCGACACCGCGCACCCGAGCGAGGTGAACCTCTACAACGGTTCGACGCAGGCCATCACCAAGGCCGGCGACGCGACCGTGGGCCAGAAGGTGCAGCGCAGTGGCTCGACCACGCAGCTGCACGACGGCACGGTCACCGGTCTCGACGCCACCGTGAACTACGGCAACGGCGACATCGTCAACGGACTCATCCAGACCGATGTCTGCGCCGAGCCCGGTGACAGCGGCGGCGCGCTCTTCGCGGGTGACACCGCGCTGGGTCTCACCTCCGGCGGCAGCGGTGACTGCAGCGCCGGCGGGGAGACGTTCTTCCAGCCGGTGCCGGAAGCGCTGAGTGCCTTCGGCGCGGAGATCGGCTGACCCTGCGGGGCAGGCCTACGGCCCGCGGACGGCGAACCGGATCAGGCACCCATCCGTTGCCGTAGTACTGATGAGGCGCCCCTCGCGGGGCGCCTCATCGTTTGGGCCAGTACCACAGCGGCTCGTCCAGGAGACTCTCCCGGCCCGCCACCGCCGTTTGGCCCGACTCCTTGAGCAGTTCTATGGAGTTGACGTCGATCCGATGGCGTACCGCACGCTTGGCCACCGCTTCGGCGAGAGGGCGGGCGTGGGTCACCAGGACGATCTGCGTGTCCTTCGTCGCGGTGAGGATCAGGTCCGCGAGGGGGCGCAGGAGATCGGGGTGCAGGCTCGTCTCCGGCTCGTTCAGGACGAGGAGCGAGGGCGGCCGGGGCGTGAGGAGAGCGGCGGACCACAGCAGATAGCGGAGTGTGCCGTCGGACAGTTCCGCCGCTCCCAGGGGGCGGTTCAGCCCGCGCTGGTGCAGCTGGAGCTCGAAGCGTCCCCCGCTGTCGACGATCCGCACCCGGCTGCCCGGGAAGGCGTCGTCCACCGCGGCGTCGAGCGCCGCCGGGTCGCCGATCTCGCGGATGGTCTGCAGCGCGGCGGCAAGGTCGCCGCCGTCAGGGCCGAGGACCGGCGTACGGGTGCCGATGCGGGCGGCGCGGGCGGGCGCTTCGGCGTCGGTGCGCACGTGGTCGTAGAACCGCCAGGACCGGATCAGTTCGCGCAGCCTGAGCAGGTCGGGGGCGAGCTGCGGGTCGGCCAGCTCGCCGAGCATGCTGTCGTACGGCCTGATGCCCTGGGTGCGGTGCCAGCCGCCGTCGGCGGTGCGGGTGCGCACGGCGGGGCCCGCGCGGTCGCAGAGCAGCGCGGCGGGGCGCAGGACGGGCCCGGCCCAGGTGCACTCGCGCTTGATCTCCGGGTCCAGGTTGAACATGGAGGGGGCCGCGCCGGAGCCCGAGGTGGGGGTGGGGTACCCGAAGTCGACCGCGTACCCGAACTCGTCGCCGGCGAAGCCGAGGCGGAGGCTGGTGGCCTCCGCCTTCGAGGGGCCCGCCCACAGCGCCGAGGGGAGTCCGCCCTCGCGGGCCAGGGCCGAGACGGCGCCGCCCCGCGCGGAGTCGGAGAGCAGCCGCAGTGCGCGGTACAGGCTCGACTTGCCGGTGCCGTTCGCGCCCGTCACGACGTTCAGCCGGTCCAGGGGGACGATCAGTTTGCGCAGGGAGCGGTAGTTCTCGACCGCCAGTGTGGTGATCATTGCCCCAGCTTCGCACCCGGGTCCGACAACGCCCGTGGGGAACGGGCCGCCCGGCTCACCGGCGGTGGGCGCCGGTGTCCGTCCCGGGCTCCTCCATCGCGGGCCGCTGACCCGGCTGGCGGTCCCCGCGCAGCGCGGACATGACCAGGGTGACGACGGTGCCGAGGACCGCCCAGGCGGCGAGCACCAGCATCGGTCCGGTGATCGCGTTGCCCTTGAAGTACGCGATGGAGCGGGCCACCCAGGTACCGGCGCCCGGCGGCAGCCAGGGGCCGATCTCCTTCCAGAACGGCGGCAGCATCGGCAGCGGGAAGGCGCCGCCCGCGCTCGGGTTGCCCGCGATCACCACGAGCAGGACGGCGAGGCCGATGCCCACGATGCCGGTCAGTGACTGCAGGGCGAGCGTGATCATGCCGACCGAGAAGACGACGAGCGAGCCGAGGCCCCACAGGCCCATGATGCTGCCGGGCAGGGCGCCCAGGATCGGCCCGATGATGAGCGCGCCGCCCAGACCGCCCGCGATCGAGTAGAGCGCCATGACGCCGGTCCTGATCAGGGCACGCTGGCGGTTGGTGGCCCGGGCGCCCGCGCTGATCGCCAGGATCGACGCGCACAGGTAACCGCCGACGCACCAGCCGACGACCAGGTAGAAGGACGAGAGCCCGTCGAAGTCCTTGCTGGACGCCGGGGCCACGTCCACGGTCCTGACCGTCCGCTTCTCGGCCCCGTCGGCCTCGGTGGCGATCTTCTCCAGTGCGGTGGCGAGGACGGTGCCACCGCCCGAGCCGACCAGGAGGGTGTCGGTGGTGCCCCGGGGGTCCACGATCAGGGCGCCGTCGATGTCGCGGTTCAGGATCTGGTGCCGGGCGGCGGCCTCGTCCTTGACCACGCGCGGGTCGAGCGGGTCGCCGGGCAGTTTCCCGAGCTTGTCCGAGGTCTCCTCGGCCGCGGGTCCCGGAGCGACGACCCCGAAGGGCACGTCCTTCGGCTTCGGGTCATGCAGGGCCCCTACGTAGGAGGCGATGAACAGCAGCTGCAGGGCCAGTACACCGATGACCAGCAGGGCTGCTCGCGGGGTGACGGCGCTCTTCAACTCATCGGTGAAACTCATGCCCCCACGCTCCGTGCCCCTTGTCGTTCCCGCAGGTGGGCGGGGCCGAATGGGCGAAACGGAGTGCCGTTCGACTCGGGTGTCGTACGTACGTTCGAAACTTGGTCTATGGTGGAGGCGGGGGATGTGAGAACGGATCGATTCAGGGTTTCAGGAGGTGCGTGTGCCCGGGTTCACGCATCTGCACACCGTCTCCGGGTTCTCCCCGCGGTACGGGGCCTCGCACCCGGAGCGGCTCGCCGAGCGCGCCGCCGAGCGGGGCATGGACGCCCTCGCGCTCACCGACCGGGACACCCTCGCGGGGGCCGTCCGGTTCGCCAAGGCCTGTGCGAAGGCGGGGGTGCGGCCGCTGTTCGGGGCCGAGCTCGCGGTGGGGGAGCCGGCACCGCCACGCGGTGCGCCGCGGCGGACCCCGGTGCGCGGAGGTGCCTTCATCGACGAGTCGACCCCCCGCGTCACCTTCCTCGCCCGCGACGGCGCCGCCGGCTGGGCCGCCCTGTGCCGCCTGATCACCGCCGCGCACCGGAGCGGCGAGGGGCAGCCCGTGCTTCCGTGGGAGGAGAACCACGGCGACGGCATGACCGTGCTGCTCGGCCCCGCGTCCGACGTGGGGCGCGCGCTCGCCGCCGGCCGCCCCGACCGGGCCGCCCGCCTCATCGCACCCTGGCGCGAGCGCTACGGGGACGCGCTGCGCCTGGAGTCCGTGTGGCACGGCCGCGAAGGCACCGGACCCGGTTCGCTCCGGCTCGCCGCCCGCACCGTCGGCTTCGCCGCCGAGCAGGGTGTCCGCCCCGTCCTGAGCAACGCCGTCCGCTACGCCGATCCGGGCATGGGTCCGGTCGCCGACGTACTCGACGCCGCGCGTCGCCTGGTCCCCGTCGACCCGACCAAGGAACTCGACAGCGGGGAGCGGTGGCTGAAGGGCACGGACGCCATGCTGGGCAACGCCGAGCGGATCGTGGAGGCGGCCGGTTTCCGCCGTGACACCGCCCGCCGCCTCGTCGAACAGACCCGCTCGGTCGCCGACGAGTGTCTCGTCGACCCCGACGAGGACATCGGCATCGGCTCCGTCCGCTTCCCCGAGCCGCACCTGGTGGGCGCGGGGCGCCGCAGCGCGCAGCGCGTGCTCGCCTCGCGGGCGGCGGCGGGGATGGTGCTGCGGGGGTACGACCGCGGCCCCCGGGCCCGCGGCTACTGGGAGCGGATGCACCACGAGCTGGACATCATCGCGTACCACGGCTTCGCCTCCTACTTCCTCACCGTGGCCCAAGTGGTCGACGACGTACGCGACCTGGGGATCCGGGTGGCGGCGCGCGGCTCCGGCGCCGGGTCTCTGGTCAACCACCTGATCGGCATCGCGCACGCCGACCCCGTCGAGCACGGCCTGCTCATGGAGCGGTTCCTCTCCACGCGACGGGCCGTCCTGCCGGACATCGACATCGACGTCGAGTCGGCCCGCCGCATCGAGGTCTACCGCGCGATCATCGACCGCTTCGGCACCGAACGGGTCGCGACCGTCGCCATGCCCGAGACCTACCGGGTCCGCCACGCCATCCGTGACGTGGGCGCCGCCCTCTCCATGGACCCGGCCGAGATCGACAAGATCGCCAAGTCCTTCCCGCACATCCGCGCGCGGGACGCCCGATCCGCGATGGAGGAACTGCCCGAACTGCGGGCGGTGGCGGGGGAGGCGGAGAAACACGGCCGCCTGTGGGATCTCGTCGAGGCCCTGGACGCGTTGCCGCGCGGGGTCGCCATGCATCCGTGCGGGGTGCTGCTCTCCGACGCCTCGCTGCTCGCGCGTACGCCCGTCATGCCCACCAGCGGCGAGGGCCTGCCCATGTCCCAGTTCGACAAGGACGACGTGGAGGACCTCGGGCTGCTCAAGCTCGATGTGCTCGGCGTACGGATGCAGTCGGCGATCGCGCACGCGGTGGGGGAGGTCGAGCGGGCCACGGGTGAGCGGATGGACGTGGACGCGGCGGCGCCGGAGGACCCGGCGACGTATCAACTCATCAAGTCCACCGAGACGCTCGGCTGCTTCCAGATCGAGTCGCCGGGCCAGCGGGACCTGGTGGGGCGGCTGCAGCCCGCGACCTTCCACGACCTGGTCGTCGACATCTCGCTCTTCCGTCCCGGGCCGGTCGCCGCCGACATGGTGCGGCCCTTCATCGAGGCCCGGCACGGCCGCGCGCCCATCCGTTATCCGCACCCGGATCTGGCGGGACCGCTCGAGGAGACGTACGGCGTCGTCGTCTTCCACGAGCAGATCATCCAGATCGTGGACATCATGACCGGCTGCGGACGTGACGAGGCGGACCGGGTGCGGCGCGGGCTCTCCGACCCCGAGTCGCAGGGGCGGATCCGGTTCTGGTTCGCGCAGCAGGCGGCGGCGAGGGGCTACGACGCCGAGACGATCGCCCGGACGTGGGAGATCATCGAGGCCTTCGGTTCGTACGGCTTCTGCAAGGCGCACGCGGTGGCCTTCGCCGTGCCCACCTACCAGTCGGCGTGGCTGAAGGCCCATCACCCGGCCGCGTTCTACGCCGGGTTGCTCACGCACGACCCCGGGATGTACCCCAAGCGGCTGCTGCTCGCGGATGCGCGGCGGCGCGGGGTGCCGATCCTTCCGCTGGACGTGAACCGGTCCGCGGTCGCCCACCGTATCGAACTGGTGTCTGGTTCCGGCTCGGCTCCGGACCGCTGGGGCCTGCGCCTCGCGCTCTGTGACGTCCACGGCATCAGCGAGGCCGAGGCCGAGCGGATCGCCGCCGGGCAGCCCTACGCCTCGCTCCTGGACTTCTGGGAGCGGGCCAGGCCCGGCAAACCGCTCGCGCAGCGCCTCGCGCAGGTCGGCGCGCTCGACGCGTTCGGCGCCAACCGCCGCGACCTGCAGCTGCACCTGACGGAGCTCCGGCGGGGCTCGCGAGGCTCAGCAGGGGGCCAACTCCCGCTGTCCGGCGGGCGGAAGACGGCACCCGCCGGTCTTCCCGACCTGGACGACGCGGAACGGCTCAGCGCCGAGCTCGGCGTCCTCGGCATGGACTCCTCACGCCATCTCATGGGCGACCACGCCGAGTTCCTCCGGGAGCTCGGCGTGCAGAGCGCCCGCCGCCTGCGGGAGGCCGAACACGGGGCGACAGTCCTGGTCGCGGGCGCCAAGGCGGCCACCCAGACCCCGCCGATCCGCTCCGGGAAACGGGTCATCTTCACCACCCTGGACGACGGCTCGGGCCTGGTCGACCTGGCCTTCTTCGACGACGCCCACGAACGGTGCGCGCACACCGTCTTCCACTCCTGGCTGCTCCTGGTCCGCGGCGTGGTGCAGCGGCGCGGGCCGCGCAGCCTCAGCGTGGTCGGCGCCGCCGCGTGGAACCTGGCGGAACTGGCGGAGCTGCGCCAGGAGGGCGGGCTCGAAGCGGTGGGGGCGCGCCTCGCCGAGCCGGGGCCGGGGTCAGGGCCGGAGGGGGAGTCCGACGGCGCCCCGGCGGACGGCGGCCGCCGCATCCGGATGTCCACGGGGTACGAGATGCACCCCTGGGCCGACCTCCAGCCGCCCGGCGAACGGGCGGCCACCGGACGGAAGTTGTGGCATCAGAGCCCGGGGAGCGCGGGATGAGCACTCTGTGCGTACGGTTCTTGCTGCCGTCCATGTACGAGGCCGCCGTGCCCCGGCTGCTCACGCTGCTCGGCGAGTTCAGCCCTGTCGTCGAGGCCCTGCCGCCGGACGCCGCGCTCGTCGACGTACGGGGAGCGATGCGGTACTTCGGGCGCGACGCCGTCGAGCTCGCCTCGGTGATCCGGGTGCGGGCGCTCGCCCTGTACGGGGTGGACTGCGTGATCGGCGCGGGGCCGGGGCCGATGCTGGCGCGGATGGCCGCACGGGAGGCCGCGCCCGGGGTGACCCGGTTCGTGGGCCCGGGGCCGGACGCCGTCGCGGAGTTCCTCGGGCCGAAGCCGGTCGCCGAACTGCCCGGGGTCGGCCGCGCCACCGCCCGTACCCTCTGCTCGTACGGGCTCGACTCCGTCGGCAAGGTGGCCGCCGCGCCACTGTCCACGCTGCAGCGCCTCGTCGGCGCCCGCGCGGGCCGCGAACTGCGCGAGAAGGCGAACGGCGTCGACCGCGCACCCGTCGTGCCGAACGCCGCCGCCCGCTCCCTCGCCTCCGAACGCCCTTTCACCCGCGATGAGTTGGACCCCGTACGGCACCGCAAAGCGCTGCTCTCGCTCACCGAGGAACTCGGCGCGCGGCTGCGCGACGAGGACCAGGTGTGCCGCTCCCTGACCCTCACCGTGCGCTACGCGGACCGCTCCACGACGAGCCGCACGCGAGCGCTGCCCGAACCGACCGCGCACACCTGCGCACTGACCGGATCCGCCTACCGCATGTACGAGGCGCTCGGCCTCCAGCGGGCCCGGGTGCGCGGCATCTCGCTGCGCGCCGAAGGGCTCGCCCCCGCCGAACACGCCGCCCACCAGCTGATGTTCGACCCGGTGGACGACAGGGCCCGCAAGATCGAGGCGGTGGCCGACCGGGCGCGGGCGAAGTTCGGTCCCGGCGCGATCGTGCCGGGGACGCTGGCGGCGTAGCGCCCACCCTCCGGGGTCACAGGTCCCTGCGGCGCACGGCCAGCACCATGACGATCACCGCGGCCACCGGCCACGCCGCGAACACGATCCACGCCTCCGTGACCGTTGCCGCGTACTTGACCGGCGGGTGGACCACCGCGGGGTTGTCGATGAGGGCGTTCCACGCGCTGACCGGCATCGTGTTGCCGAGCTCCTTCACCCACCGGTACGTGTCGCCCTGGAGGAAGGCGGGCACCAGGATCAGCGTCACGAGGGTCGTGACGATGCTGCCCGTGGCGTGCCGGACGAGTGCCCCGACGGCCATGCCCACGAGCGCGCTCAGCGGTACGAGCAGCGCGGACGCCGCGACGCCGCGCAACGCGCCCGGGTCGCCGATCGAAAGACCCCCGTGCTCCCGCAGGACCGCCTGCGTCACGCCGAACGAGACGACGGAGACGAACGTGCCGAGCGCGGCCATCACCACCGTCATGACGACCGCCTTGGCCAGCATCACCGCACGCCGGTCGGGGACGGCCGTGAACGTCGTACGGATCAGACCGCTGGTGTACTCGCCGAAGACCGCGAGAGCGCCCACGCTGCCCGCGACGACCATGAGGATCTGCCAGGCGGGGTCGACGAACGCGGTGGACAGCACGTCGAACCGCATCCGCGGGTCCATCCGCGCGGGCGGGTCCTGTTGCGAGAGCCAGTCGAGGTTGGTCACCGCCGAGTTCACGTTGATCCCGATGACCGCCAGCGCGCCGGCCGCGAGGACCCAGTAGGTGGAGCGCAACGACCACAGCTTGATCCACTCGGCGGCGACGAGGTGGCGGAAACGGGCCCGGGGTTCGGTGGCCCCGGTGACTTCGGCGGCGGAGGAAGGGGCGGTGGTCGTCATCGGGCATCTCCCGCGAGGTATTCGACGCTGTCGGCGGTGAGTTCCATGAACGCCTCCTCCAAGGAGGCGGCACTTGTGGCGAGTTCGTGGAGCCGCACCTCGTGCCGGAAGGCGAGTTCACCGATGCGGGCCGCGGGCAGGCCGGTGACGGTGAGCGTGTCGTCGACCGTCTCCACCGACGCGCCCTCGGCGCTCAGGGCTTCCGTCAGCTTGTGGGGGTCCGGCGTTCGCACCGTCACGCTCAGCCGCGTGCCCCGCGCCGCGAAGTCGGCGACGCTCTCCGCCGCGATCAACTCGCCCCGGCCGATGACGACGAGCTGGTCGGCGGTGTTCTCCATCTCGGACATGAGGTGACTGGAAACGAAGACCGTGCGGCCCTCGGCGGCGAGGCGACGGAAGAGCCCGCGCACCCACAACACACCCTCCGGATCAAGGCCGTTGAGGGGCTCGTCGAAGAGCAGCACCGGCGGGTCGCCGAGCAGCGCGGTGGCGATCCCGAGACGCTGGCGCATGCCGAGGGAGAAGCCGCCCACGCGCCGCCCCGCCACCTCGGTGAGGCCGACCTCGCGCAGCACATCGGCCACCCGGCCCCGGGGGATGCCGTTGGCGTGGGCCAGCGCACGCAGATGGGCGCGGGCCGTGCGGCCGCCGTGCACGTCGCCCGCGTCGAGCAGCGCGCCGACATGACGCAGGCCGCGCGGCCGGGACGCGAAGGCACGGCCGTCGATGGTGGCGGTGCCGCCGCTGGGACCCACCAGGCCGAGCAGCATCCGCAACGTCGTGGTCTTCCCCGCCCCGTTCGGGCCGAGGAACCCGGTGACCTGGCCGGGGCGCACGGTGAAGCTCAGGCTGTTGACGGCGGTGGCGCCGCCGTACCGCTTGGTCAGCTCGTTGACTTCGATCATGTGCTCCACGGTGCCGTGGGCCGGGACCGCCCGGCATCGGGCCGTCGGCCACATCCGCGGCGGCGCCCACCGCCCACGGGCGTACGACCGCAGGCCAATACCCCCGCGCGGGGCTGCCGCATACGATCGGCGCATGGACGTCACACCAGGTCAGCCGCTGCCCGCGCCGGGCAGGAGCAAAGGGCGCGGCAGGCTCACGCGCCGCCCGTTGTGGCCGGCCGTGCGCACGGGTCTTGCCTGGACCGGGGCCGCCCTCTTCCCGGCCGTCACGTACGTCACGTTCTCCGACGGGCAGCAGGGCTTCGACCTCCTGATGGTCCTCGCGTCGGTCCTGCTCGCCGCCGTGGTCGCCTCGCTGCTGCGGCGCAGACCGCTGCCCGCCCTGACCTTGCTGCTCCTGGGCGGGGTCACGGCCACGATGGAGATGCGCACGACGGAGGTCAGCTACCTCCAGGCCCTGGCGGGGGTCTGCGCCGTCGGCTATCTCGCGGCCACCCGTCCGCGCCGCACGTCGGTCATCGCCGCCCTCCTGGCGTTCACTGCACAGATGGGCAGCCTCTTCGGCTTCCCGGTCGACAACAACTGCCTTCCCCCGTACGGGACCCGCCCGGACGCAACCGGTCGGTACGAGACCCTCCCGTACGGGATGGATCACTGCGCGATCCCCGTATGGGCCGACGACCGAGCTCAGACCGCCGTGTTCGTCGCCGTCCTCCTCATCGCCGCCTGGATGGCGGGCAGTTCGGCCCGCGAACGCCGCATCCACGCCGAAGCCCTGCGTGCCCAGACCACGGCCCGCGCCATCACCGCAGAACGGCTGCGCATCGCACGGGAGTTGCACGACATGATCGCGCACAGCATCGGGGTCATCGCCATCCAGGCGGGCGTGGGCAGCCGGGTCATCGACACCCAGCCGGCGGAGGCCCGCAACGCGCTCAGCACCATCGAGGCCACCAGCAGGGAGACCCTCGCGGGGCTGCGCAGGACGCTGGTGGCGCTGCGCAGATCCGAGCCGGAGCCAGGCGCCGCCGACGGGGCCGCGGACCGGGCCCTCGCCGGTGACTCGTCCGCGCCGCCCCGTGACCCCGCCCCGGGGCTCGCCGACGTCGACCGCCTCGCCGCGGCGGCGCGGGACGCCGGGGTCCGGGCGGAGATACGCAGGGTGGGGGAGTGCGGGCCGCTGCCGGCCGACATCGACCTGGCCGCGTTCCGCATCCTCCAGGAGGCCCTCACCAATGTCGTACGGCACGCGGGAACGGACACCTGCCGGGTGACCGTCGAGCGGAGGGAGGGCGAACTGTCCCTCGCGATCGAGGACGACGGCCGCGGTGGCCTGCCCGCCGGCACCGGGTTCGGCCTCGTCGGCATGCGTGAGCGAGTCGCCCTGCTGCACGGCCGGTTCACCGCGGGGCCGCGTCCCGAGGGCGGCTTCCGGGTGACGGCGCTGCTGCCCCTGCCTTCGGCGGAGGCCCGATGACCGCCCCCGCCGTCCGGGTCGTCCTCGCCGACGATCAGCCCCTCGTCCGCGCGGGCCTGCGCGTCCTGATGGCCGACACCCCCGGCATCGAGGTCGTGGGGGAGGCGGGGACGGGCGCCGAAGCGGTCCAACTGGCCCGCGACATACGCCCCGACGTCGTCGTGATGGACATCCGCATGCCCGGCATGGACGGCATCGAGGCGACTCGCCGGATCACAGCGGAGGTGGGGGCGACGCGCGTCCTGGTCCTCACCACCTTCGATGACGACGACTACGTGTACGGAGCGCTGCGCGCGGGCGCGAGCGGGTTCCTGGTCAAGGACATGGCCCTCGAGGACATCCTGGCGGCGATCCAGGTGGTGGCCGCGGGGGACGGCCTGATCGCGCCGAGCGTCACCCGGCGCCTCATCGCTGAGTTCGCGGCGCGGCCCGTCCAGGAGCGGCGGGCGCGGCGGACTGTCGACGGCATCACCGACCGCGAGTGCGAGGTGCTGACGCTGGTCGGCCGTGGTCTGTCGAACGCGGAGATCGCGGCCGAACTCTTCATCACCGTGGCCACGGTGAAGGCCCATGTGGCGCGGCTATTCGCCAAGCTGGACTCCCGCGACCGGGTCCAACTGGTGATCATCGCGTACGAGGTGGGGCTGGTCTCGCCGCCGCGGTGACTGTTTCCGGGTGACCGCGCCAGTGTCTGCTGGAAGTTTTGCCGACGCGCAACTTCACACTTTTACTACTCGCCCGTAATTTGTCGTGTGCACGGCATCCTCGTGATCCGGATCACAGGGCTCACCCATCGCAACTCCCTTGAGCCGCAAGGAGATCACACGATGCTGCCCTGGAGACGAGCGCTCAGCGCGTTCACCGCCGCCCTCCTCATGACGCTTCTCGTGACGGGACTGCTCACCCTCACCCCCACCGCGGCGTCCGCCGCGCCCGCCGCCACCTCGCGCGGCTGGAACGACTACGACTGCCGGCCGTCCGCCGCACACCCCCGCCCCGTGGTCCTCGTCCACGGCACCTTCGGCAACTCCATCGACAACTGGCTCGTCCTCGCGCCCTACTTGGTGAAGCGCGGCTACTGCGTCTACTCCCTCGACTACGGCCAGCTGCCCGGTGTGCCGTTCTTCAACGGGCTCGGGCCGATCGACAAGTCGGCCGAGCAGCTCGACGGCTTCGTCGACAAGGTGCTCGCCTCGACGGGCGCGGCCGAGGCGGACCTCGTGGGCCACTCGCAGGGCGGCATGATGCCCCGCCACTACCTGAAGTTCCTCGGCGGCGCGGCGAAGGTCAACGCCCTGATCGGCCTCGCGCCCGACAACCACGGCACCACCCTGCTCGGCCTGACCAGGCTGCTGCCCTACTTCCCCGGCATCGAGGACCTGCTCACCACCAAGACCCCGAGTCTCGCCGACCAAGTGGCGGGGTCCCCGTTCCTGACCAAGCTCAACGAAGGCGGCGACACCGTCCCCGGCGTGCGCTACACCGTCATCGCCACCAAGTACGACGAGGTCGTCACCCCGTACCGCTCGCAGTTCCTGAACGGCCCCGGCGTACGCAACGTGACCGTCCAGGACCTGTGCCCCGTCGACGTGTCCGAGCACGTGGCGATCGGGATACTCGACCGCGTGGCGCACCACGAGGTCGCGAACGCGCTCGACCCGGCGCACGCGACGCCGAGCACCTGCTTCTCCTGAACGAGAGCCGCCGCTGACCGAGGTCAGCGGCGGCTCACAGCACGTTCTCAGAGGTCAGCGGCCGTGGCGCGCCGTGCGACGGCGGGCCGTGCCGAACATGGCCGCGGCGCCGACGGCGAGGGCGGCGGCGCCGCCGATCGCGATGTACGGGGTGGTGCTGTCGCCGCCGGTCTCGGCGAGGTTCTCGTCGGTGGCGGCGGCGGGCTTCGCGGCGCCGCCGTTCACCTCGGGCTCGTTGGCGGCGGTGTCGTCACCCGCGGCCGTGTCGTCACCCGCCGCCGGGGCGGCCTCGGAGGCCTCGGCACCCGTCTTGGCGTCGCCGTCACCGTGGCCGTTGTGCTCGACGGTCGACTTCTCGGCGCCCGCGGCGATGTCCTTCTCGGAGGGCGCGGAGGCGGTCGGGGCCGGAGCCGCGGCCCCGCTGCCGCCGCTGTCCTTGCCGAAGACGACGTCGGAGCAGGTGTAGAAGGCCTCGGGGGAGTCCGAGCGCTGCCAGACCGAGTAGATCAGGTGGCGGCCCGACTTGGCCGGGACCTTGCCGTCGAAGACGTAGTCGCCGTTCTCCATCTTCGGGTCGGCGACGTCGACGAACGGCTTCTCCTCCAGGTCCGACCACTTCAGGGGCTTGGTCGGGTCGTACGAGTCCTTCGTGATGTACAGCTCGAAGGAACCCTTGTGCGGGGCGGTGCCCTTGTAGTGGAAGGTGTGGTTGCCGCCGGACATCTTGCTGGACGGCCAGTCGGCGCGCGGCAGGTCGAGGCCCTTGTACTTGTCGTTGCCCGCGCTGCACAGCTTGCCGTCGGGGATGATCTCCTTCGACTTGCCGGCGGCGTTGGCGATGTTCACGCCGTTCCAGTCGTAGAAGGCCTGCGCGCCACTCGCGGCCACAGCGGCCTTGCAGGCGGCCGACTTCGGAGCCTCGGGGCCCTCCTGGAAGCACGCGGAGACACGGCTCACCGGGTCCGTCATCGAACCGTGCGCGGCGGCCGGGGCGGCCGACAGGGCGGTCAGGGCGAGCGGGGCGATGCCGACGGCGGCGATCGCGGCGACCTTGCGGCGTGCGGTCATGAGTGGTTCTCCTCAGCGGCGGTTCTGGGGGGTGGGGGACACGAGCCGGTTGCGAACGGCCGGTGCCGCCCCCCGATCACGTGCGGCGCCGACGGTTCGTAACCGGCCCGGCGACGAGAAAGCTAGCCGCTGAAATCCCCGAATTCGCCTGCTGGGAGGGGTGATGGCGATCTTTATGGTCGACTTAAGGGAGCCCTCAGACTCCGCTCAGGTCGTGCCCGAATTGCCCCGGCGGGAGCCCGCCCGGCCGACTGCTAGCGGATCCACCGGTACCGCCGCTCCGGCCGCCCCGTCCCCCCGTACCGAAGCGTCACCTCCACGCGGCCCGTGTCCGCGAAGAACTCCAGGTAGCGGCGTGCGCTCACCCGGGAGAGAGTGCCCTCCTGTGCGCACTCCGAGGCCGAGAGGCCCCCCGGATGGCCCCGCAGCGTCTGCTCCACCAGGTCCGCGGTGTGCGCCGCCAGGCCCTTGGGGAGTTCGCGGGAGCCGGGCGGGCGGGTGCCGAAGATCTGGTCGACGTCCTCCTGGCGTGCCTCGTCGAGGCCGTCGAGGCGCGCCCGCACCGCCGCCACGTGCAGCAACTGCTCCCGCAGCGCAGCCTGGTTGAACGGCTTGATCAGGTAGTGCAGGGCCCCGGCCCGCAGCGCCGCCCGCACGATCTCCGCGTCCCGCGCCGCCGTGATGAACAGCGCGTCGAGCGGCTGCCGGTCCCGGTCGCGTTCCTCGACGGCCCGCAACTCCCGTAGCACCGCGATGCCGTCCATGTCGGGCAGATAGATGTCGAGGAGCACGAGATCGGGGCGCAGCCGCTCCACCGCGGCCAGCGCCTCCGCGCCGCTGTGCGCCACTCCCACCACCGAGAATCCGTCCACCGCGGACACATAACGGCTGTGCAGTTTGGCGACCATGAAGTCGTCGTCCACGACCAGCACCCTTGTCATCGCCGCAGGCTATGGGCGCGACCACAACGACCACAACGTCCGTTGATTCCGGAAGAGAGACAGCTTCTTAACGCGCAGGCAACATGTGGGCCACCTCACAGGAATCCCCGTCCCCGCGGACGGCGGCCGGGTTCCCTCCCCCCCACGGGGAGCCCGGCCGCACCAACTCCCCGTACCGACCAGGTACCCGACTACGTACCGACAGGTGGTGGCACACGTGCGTCTGCGCACACCCCTTGCCCTGCTCGGGGCCGCGCTGCTCGTGCTCGCAGGGCCGCCGCTGCTCTCCACGGGCAGCGGCACCGAGACCGGCACACAGATCCCCGGCCTGCGCCTCATGGTCCCCAACACGCCGGGCGGCGGTTACGACATCACCGCCCGCACCGCGGCGAAGAACGCCGAGGACGCCGGACTCACCCACAACATCGAGGTGTTCAACCTGCCCGGCGCCGGCGGCACCGTCGGCCTCAGCCGCCTCGTCGGCGAGCACGGCAACGGCAAGCTCGCGATGTCCATGGGCCTCGGAGTCGTGGGCGCCGCCCGCTCCAACGACTCGCCCAAGACCCTCGCCGACACCACCCCGATCGCCCGCCTCACCGAGGAGCCGGACGTCGTCGTGGTCGCCAAGGACTCCCCGTACAAGGACATCAAGCAGCTCGTCGCGGCCTGGAAGAAGAACCCGGGCAAGCTCCCCGTCGGCGGCGGCTCGTCCCCCGGCGGCCCCGACCACCTCGCCCCGATGCTGATGGCGCGCGCCGCCGGGATCGACCCGAAGAAGGTCAACTACGTCCCCTTCGACGGCGGCGGGGAACTCCTCGCCTCGATCCTCGGCAAGAAGGTCGCCTTCGGCGTCTCCGGCGTCGGCGAATACCTGGACCAGATCAAGTCGGGCGAGCTGCGGCTCCTCGCCACCACCGGACCCAAGCGGGCCAAGGGTCTCGACGGGCCGACCCTCAAGGAGTCCGGCTACGACGTGAACTTCACCAACTGGCGCGGCATCGTCGCCCCGCCCGGCCTCTCCGACGCCGAACGCAAGAAGCTCACCGGCCTGGTCAGAAAGCTGCACGACTCTCCCCAGTGGCGCAAGTCCCTCAAGACCAACGGCTGGGACGACGCCTTCCTCACCGGCGACAAGTTCGGCGACTTCCTGGCCGCCCAGGACAAGAGCGTGGTGTCCGTGCTGAAGGAGCTGGGACTGTGACGACCTCGACCACCGAAACCCCGCCCGGGGAGCACGGCGGGCGCGGCGGCAGCCGCCGCGCCTGGCTGCGCGAGCACTCCGAACTCGGCGTGTGCGTCATGCTGCTCGCCCTCGGCGCCCTCGTCCTCACCGACGCCCTCACCATGGACGTCGAGATCGCCCAACGCGGCCCCATCGGCCCCAAGACCGTTCCGATCGCCGTCGGCATCGGCCTCCTCGTCGTCGCCGTCATCCTCGCCATCGACGTCCTGCGCGGCGGCCGCGGCGAGGCCGAGGGCGGCGAGGACATCGACCTGTCCGAACCCGCCGACTGGCGCACCGTGCTGCTCCTCGCCGGAGTCTTCCTCGGCGCCGCCGTCCTCATCGAACCGCTCGGCTTCCCCGTCGCGGGCGCGCTGCTCTTCTGGGGCGCCGCGTACGCGCTGGGCAGCCGTCACCTGGACCGCGATCCGCTCATCGCGGCAGGGCTCTCCCTCCTCACGTACGTCGTCTTCAACAACCTGCTCGGGGTGCCGCTCCCCGGCGGACCGCTGATGGGAGTGCTGTGACATGAACGCCTTCAACTCCCTGATGGACGGCTTCGGCACGGCCCTCACCCCCATGAACCTGCTCTGGGCCGCCGTCGGCGTCCTCCTGGGCACCGCCATCGGCGTCCTGCCCGGCATCGGCCCCGCGATGGCGGTGGCACTCCTGCTCCCCGTGACGTACGGCCTGGAGCCGACCGGCGCGTTCATCATGTTCGCCGGCATCTACTACGGGGCGATGTTCGGCGGCTCGACGACCTCGATCCTGCTGAACACACCGGGTGAGAGCGCGGCGGTGGTGGCCGCCATGGAAGGCAACCCGATGGCCAAGTCCGGCCGGGGCGCGCAAGCGCTCGCGGCCGCCGCCATCGGGCACTTCGCGGGCGGCATCATCGGCACGATCCTCCTGGTGGCCCTCGCACCGAAGGTCGCGGAACTCGCGGTCGACATCGGGGCGCCCGACTACTTCGCCATCATGGTCCTCGCGTTCATCGCCGTGACGTCGGTGCTCGGCTCGTCCCGCGTACGAGGACTGGCGTCCCTCCTCATCGGCCTCACCCTCGGTCTGGTCGGCCTCGACCAGATGACCGGACAGCAGCGCCTGACCTTCGGTTCGCTCCAACTCGCCGACGGAATCGACGTGGTGATCGTCGCGGTCGGCCTCTTCGCGATCGGCGAGGCACTGTGGGTCGCGGCCCATCTGCGGCGCACCAGCGGCGAGGCGATCCCGGTCGGCCGCCCCTGGCTGGGCAAGGCGGACGTGAAGCGCACCTGGAAGTCCTGGCTGCGCGGCCCGCTCATCGGTTTCCCGTTCGGCGCGATCCCCGCCGGCGGCGCGGAGATCCCCACCTTCCTCTCGTACGTCACCGAGAAGCGCCTGTCCAAGCACAAGGACGAGTGGGGCAAGGGCGCGATCGAGGGGGTGGCGGGCCCCGAGTCGGCGTCCTCGGCGTCGGCCGCGGGCACCTTGGTCTCCATGCTGACGCTTGGCCTGCCCACGACGGCCGTGGCCGCCGTGATGCTGGCCGCCTTCCAGCAGTACGGCATCCAGCCGGGCCCCCTCCTCTTCGAGCGCGAGCCCGACCTGGTCTGGGGCCTGATCGCGTCCCTCTTCGTGGGCATGGTCCTGCTCCTGGCCCTGAACCTGCCGCTGGCCCCGGTCTGGGCCAAGCTGCTTCGCATCCCGAGGCCGTACCTCTACGCGGGCATCCTCTTCTTCGCAGCGGTGGGCGCGTACGCGGTCGGCGGCGAGGCCCTCGACCTGGTGATCCTGCTGATCATCGGCCTGATCGGCTTCGGCATGCGGCGCTACGGACTGCCCGTCCTGCCCGCGGTCATCGGCGTCATCCTCGGCCCCAACGCCGAGCAACAGCTGCGCCGCGCCCTGCAGATCAGCGACGGCAGTGTGAGCGGCCTGGTCGACACGCCCTTCTCGATCACGGTGTACGTGATCATCGCGCTGATCGTGCTCTGGCCGCTCCTGAAGAAACTGCTGGTGCGGGGCAGGAGCACTGACGTAGACGTAAAGGCATGACACGGAAGACAACCACGGGCATCCGCCCCGCCACCGCCGCCGACGTCCCCGCCGTGCAGGCGGTGACGGACGCGGCGTACCACCCCTACATCGAGCGCATCGGTGTCGTGCCCGTCCCCATGGAGGCGGACCACGCGGCGGAGGTGGCGGCGGGGCGGGTGTTCGTCACCGGGGACCCGGTGGTCGTGGGCGTCCTGGTCCTCGTCGCGCACGAGGACCATCTCTTCCTGGACAGCATCGCGGTCCACCCCGAGGCGGCGGGCCAAGGGGTGGGCCGCCGCCTGCTCGCCTTCGTGGACGAGCGGGCGCGGTCACTGGGACTGCCGGAGGTCCGGCTCTACACGAACGCGCTGATGTGGGAGAACCAGAGGATCTACCCTCGATACGGCTACGAGATGGTGGAGCGCAAGGTGGACGGGCCGTACGACCGCTACCACTACCGGAAGCGGCTCTAGCTCGCTTCCGTGCCCCCGGGTCTCACCCGTCCGGCCACCAGGTCCGCTGGATGTCCTTGCGGACCTCGGTGCGCTCGCGAGGACGCTCCCGCTCCTCGGACTTCTCCCGGATCTGTCGATTGGTGGGCTTCCCGACGGTCTTGTGCACGGTCACACGGCGCATGGCTGCCTCCCTGTACTACCGATGTCCAAGGTGGGACGTCTGTAGACCTCTGCCGGGAGGGTTTCTCATCGAAGACGGATTGTCAGTGGCCGGTGTCACCATCGCCGGATGACGACCGACCGGGACGAAACCCCGCCCGCACCCCGCCGCCACCAGGAAGTGGTGGACGTCCACCTGCTCCTCCGGCGCGGCGACGAGGTGCTCCTGGCCCGCCGCGCCAACACCGGATACGGGGACGGGCTGTACAACCTCCCGTCCGGTCACGTCGAGCCCGGTGAGGATGTCCGCACGGCGCTGATCCGCGAGGCCCACGAGGAGATCGGCCTGACCCTCGCCCCCGCGGACATCACCGCCGAACTGGTCCTCCAGCACCGAGGCCCCGGCGAGGAACCCCGCATCGGCTGGTTCTTCGAGGCGGTGTACGGCGCGGGCGGCGAGCCCTTCAACGCCGAGCCCGACAAGTGCACGGACCTGAGCTGGTACCCGATCGCCGCGCTGCCGGACGACATGGTGGCGTACTGCAGGGCGGCACTGGAGGCATGGCGGGCAGGAGAACGGTTCGCCCTGCACTGGCAGGAGGAGGGGGACGCGGTGCGGTTCGAGAGGGGCGGGGCCGTGCGGTTGGTGGCTCTTGCCCCACCGGCCCGGGGCTGAGGTCAATGCGGGGAGAGCGGGCCTCCGCCGCGGGCCAGGTGTTCCAGGGTGTCCAGGGCCGCCAGGGCCGCGGATGCCGCCTCGGGGTCGGTCGTCGTGAGGTTGCTTTCCCTGAACTCGTCCTCGTCCAGGCGGAGGATCGTGCTGCCGTCCGCCGAGCACCAGAGGTCCAGGTCCAGGTCTTCCACCGTGAGGGTGGCGCCGTTGCGTACCGCGGGGCGGGTCACGTCGCAGTACCAGCCCTTCAGGACGCCCGTGGACGTGCGGACCTCCTTCACGGCGTACCAGCGGTCACGCCAGTAGTGCTCCGTGAAGACGTCGCCCGGCTCGAAGCGTACGAAGCCGAAGTCCCGTACGCCGGCGGCCGCCCACGGCGCGCGGACCGTCACCACGGTGCCGTCGTCGGAGACGACCTCCGCCGGGTAGCGGATCTTCGTGCGGCCCGCCTTGAGCAGAACGACCTCCACCGGGTCAGCCGAGGTCTCGGACATGGCGTACCTCCGTCGCGCAGATCTCGTAGCCGAACCACTTGTTGATCGCCAGCATGGGCTCGTTGCCCGCGTCGTTTCCCGTGAACGCCTCCGTGTATCCGGCAACCCGCGCCCGGTGCAGGGAGTCGTTCTTGGCGAGCTTGGCGAGGCCGCGCCCCCGGTACGCGCGTCCCGTGCCGGTCATGCCGCTCGCATAGCGCGACGCGTCGTCAGTGCGGGCCAGGGTGAACGCGGCCGGGCGGCCGTCCACCACCGCCACCGTGGTCAGCTCGCGGTTCACCAGGGGGTGGTTCCAGGTCTCCGCGAGCCAGTGCCCGTAATCCGTGAACTCCGCGGCCACATCGCTCGGTTCGTCCGCCACGGTCTCAGCATCAAGATCGAAGAGGGCGCGCGGGTCGTCCCCGAACGACGCCCCCGTACGCAACTCGACCCCGTCCGGCGGCTCTTGGCGCGGCGGCAATGGGCCATCGGCCAGGTCGAGGCGCAGGAAGTGCGCCGAGCGGCTCGCGCGGTAGCCGCGCGCGGCGGCGAAGGCGAGGTTCGCGGGCTCGTCGAGCACCCAGGAGAAGACCGTGGTGGCCCCCTGGTCGGCCAGGTGGTCCTCCGCCGTCCGCAGGATCAGCGAGCCCGCGCCGAGCCCGCGCCGCTCGGGCAGCACGTAGACGTTGGCGAAGCCCTGGCCCGGCTCGGGGCTGTCGTGGGCGATGCCCACCTGCGCCGTGCCGATGATCTCCCCGTCGGTCTCGGCGACCAACTGGCGGTAACGGGCGGCGGGATGGGCGTGGGCCAGGTCGAACCGGACGGAATCGGCGGTGGCGAGCATCGCGGGCACGCAGGCGCGGCGTACGACGGCGAACGCCTCGGCGTCCGGCGTGTCACCGGGGCGCAGGGCGCGGACTAGGACGGTCATGGGGCCGCACGCTACGCGCGGTGCGCCTCGCGGTGCCTCTCATTTTCCGGGGGTGCGGGACAATCGCCGCGTGACTCTGAAGATCGAGATCGATGGTGGCGGCGCCGGTGCGAGCGGCGTGCCCTCCTACGAACAGGTGCGGGCCCAGATCGCCGAGCAGGCGCGGGGCGGGACCCTGCCGGTGGGGTACAAGTTGCCGACCGTGCGGGGCCTCGCCCAGGACCTCGGGCTCGCCGCCAATACGGTGGCCAAGGCGTATCGGGCGCTGGAGGCGGACGGGGTGATCGAGACGCGGGGGCGGCACGGGACGTTCGTCGCCGCCGCGGGCGACGCGGCCGCCCGGGAGGCTTCGGCCGCCGCCCAGGCCTTCGCCGAGCGGGCGCGAAGGCTGGGGCTCTCCGAGGATGCCGCGCTCGCCGCCGCGCGGGATGCGTTGCGTGCTGCTTACGGGGACTCGGGGTGAACCTCTGACCGCCACGAAAACAGCTGTCAGAGGTAGAGCCCCGCATCCGCCCCCTCGCGAGGGTCGGGCACCGACGTAGGTGACGTGCCGCGGCGCAAGGCGTACAGCTCCGCCAGCGTCGCGCCCTCGCGGGAGACCCCCTCCTCCGTGCCGAGCCAGTCGACCGACTCGGCGCGGGTCAGGCCGCCGACCTCGATCCGGGCGAGGCACCGGCCGGGGCGGACCACCGCCGGGTGGAGCCGCTCCAGGTCCTCATTGGTCGTGACGCCGACCAGGACGTTGCGGCCCTGCCCGAGCAGCCCGTCCGTCAGGTTCAGGAGCCGCGACAGCGCCTGCCCCGCCGTGTGCTTCGCCTCCCCGCGGATCAGCTCGTCGCAGTCCTCGAGGAGCAGCAGCCGCCAGCGGCCCTTGGCCGTGCCGTCGTCCTCGCCGATCGCGATGTCCATCAGATAGCCGACGTCACTGAACAGCCGCTCCGGGTCCAGGACGCAGTCCACCTGGCACCAGTCCCGCCAGGACCGCGCGAGGGTCCGCAGCGCCGACGTCTTGCCCGTGCCCGGCGGGCCGTGCAGGAGCAGGAGGCGGCCCGAGATGTCCTCGGGGGTCGTCTTCATCAGGGAGTCCATGGCCTCGGCGACCGGCGCGGTGTAGTTCTCCCGCACCTCCTCCCAGGTGCCGGCGGCGATCTGCCGCGTGGTGCGGTGCGGGCCGCGCCTGGGCGAGACGTACCAGAACCCCATGGTCACGTTGTCCGGCTGCGGCTCCGGCTCGTCCTGCGCGCCGTCCGTCGCCTGCTTCAGGACCTTCTGCGCGAGGTCGGCGCTCGTCGCCGTCACCGTGACGTCCGCGCCGCGGTTCCAGCGCGAGACCAGGAGCGTCCAGCCGTCACCCTCGGCCAGCGTCGCGCTGCGGTCGTCGTCGCGGGCCGCGCGCAGCACCGTCGCATCCGGCGGGAGCAGCGTGCAGCCGGACTTGACGCGGTCGATGTTGGAGCTGTGCGAGAAGGGCTGCTCGCCGGTGGCGAAACGGCCGAGGAAAAGGGCGTCCACGACGTCCGACGGAGAGTCGCTGTCGTCGACGTTGAGCCGGATCGGCAGGGTGTCCTGAGGGTTCGCAGACATGCCGCCATGATCCGGCACACAAGTGCCCTCGTGCATCCCGGTTTACGCACTCCACCGCGCTCCGCCGCACTCCCGCCGCACCCCCACCGCGCTCCGTCGTACCACGATCGGTTGCGAACCGGTGGTGCGGAACCTGTCCTACCACCAACTGCCGCCGTTACTGTTGTCCTTGATGGGACGTCATGGGTGGAATTCGGGGGCACAGCGGTGGCGGCTCACCGCGCTGCTCGCAGTTGGTCTGGTCGCACTGGCCCTGGTCCTGACCGTCATCACCACGCTTCCCGATGACGGCAAAAGCACCGAGGGCACCACACGCGACGGCGACAAGGTGCACGGCACCCCCGCCGTCCCGCCGGGTGACGCGGAGCCGGCCGTCGGCTGGGGCTTCACCCACACCCAGTACAGCGCGGACGAGGGCGGCGCCGCGGCCACGGAGCGTGCCGAGGAACTGCTCGCGGGCCAACCGCGCCCGCTGCCGCAGATCCAGCACATCATGGGCTGGGGCGCGAGCAACCCCGAGCCGGTCAAGGGGCGTTACGACTTCGAGGAGATGGACCGGCGGATGGACTTCATCCGCGCCACCGACGGCACGCCGGTCGTCACCCTGTGCTGCGCCCCGGACTGGATGAAGGGCGGCGAGCCCGGCGCGGACAACACCGACTGGAGCCAGCAGGCCCTGGAGACCGCCCCGGAGCGCGCCCACTACAAGGACTTCGCGAAGCTCGCGGCGACGGTCGCCAAACGCTATCCGGACGTACGGCACTTCATCGTCTGGAACGAATTCAAGGGCTTCTGGAACAACGAGGAGGCCCGCTGGGACTACGAGGGCTACACCGAGCTCTACAACCTGGTCTACAAGGAGCTCAAGAAGGTCAACGAGGACATCATGGTCGGCGGCCCCTACCTCGTCATGGACAGCGTCGACCCGCGCCAGACCGAGGGCGCCTCGAAGGAGGTCAAGGGCCCCTGGGGCCGCATGGACCAGCGGGTGCTCGACGCCTTCGACCACTGGAACAAGAACAAGGCGGGCGCGGACTTCGTCGTCGTGGACGGCTCCAGCTACACCGTGGACGACGAGATGATCCCCGACGAGTTCAAGGCCACCGACAAGCTCACGGCGGTCGGCGAGTGGGTGCGGGAGCGCACCGGGGATCTGCCCCTGTGGTGGGCCGAGTACTACGTGGAACCGGGCGACAGCGAGGACAACCGCGACGACTGGTCCGAGCCGCACCGCGTCGCCGTCCACGCCTCGGGGCTGATGGCGATGGCCCGCGGCGGCGCGAGCAGCGGCTTCTACTGGAACCCGCAGAAGAGGGGCGAATCCTGCGCGGGCTGCCTGTGGCGCTCCACCGAACTGGACGACGGCGGCACGGAGTTGCCGATGCTGAAGATGCTCGCCCGGTTCAGCGACGCGTTCCCGCCCGGCACGCGGTACGAGAAGGTTTCGGTCGCCCCCGACGACGTACCGAACGTGCGTGTCCTCGCCGACAAGCAGACCGTGCTCGTCGTGAACACCCTCGACCGCCCGATCGACGCGAAGGTCGACGGCAAACGGTTCGGGATGAAGGGGTACGAGGTGAAGTGGCTGAAGCGGTGATCCATTTCAGCCGCACACTCCCCGCCGCGAGGCGCGTCACGCCATCGTCAGGAACCGCTGGACCAGCGAGGCGAGCAGCACCGCGAGCAACGGCAGCGAGAACCAGAAGCTGCTCTGCAGCCAGCGCAGTTGCCGCACGCTCGGCGCCACCGCCACCCGCACGATCTCCCGTGTGACGAGCAGCAGGACCACGGCGATCGCCGCGAGGGCGCCGATCACCGACCACGGGGTCCACGTCACCTGGGGGCCGACCGGGCCCGGCTCGGCTTTGTCGACCTTGCCGTTCGGCTGCTTGCGCAGCGTGTAGAGGGTCGCGTCGTCGTTGGCGAAGACCTTCTTCAGCTCCTGGCGGTTGTCGAGGTTCCTGATCAGCCGCGTGTCCCAGGTGCCGGAGTAGCCCACGTCCATCTGGAGATAGACCGTCTGGCTCTTGTTGATCATCAGATACGAGTGGGGGCCCGCGTCCTTGAGGGCCTTGACCAGGCCGGACACCAGGACCGGGTCGGCCGGGGCGAGGGTCGGGACGTACTGGACCTTCTCCATGTCCCGTGCGCCCCACGGCATCGCGGGCGTCACGTTGTTGAGGGTGTCGTCGCTCATCCACAGCAGCCGCACCGTCGGGTCGTCGTGCTCGTACACGTACTCCATCGCGGCGACCTCGCCGGCCCGGGTCCGCTCGAACGGTTCGTTGCCCCAGCGCGCGACCAGGAAGCCGCCCATCAGGACGAGACCCGCGAGGAGCGCGGCCAGGGGTGCCAGACTCACCCGGTCGCGGTCCCGCTCCTTCGCGGTGATGCCCGCGCGCGGGAAGAACGCGAGACCGGCGAGGAGCGCGGCACCCGGCAGCGCGAACATGAAGACCCGCAGGGCCATCTCGCCGCCGTACGACTGCATGCCGAAGCCCAGGAACGGGACGAAGGTCAGGACGAGCAGCGAGCGTTCCGTGTACTTGTGGTCGCGCCGCCGCCACCAGCCCCAGCAGGCGAACGCCATGACACCGCCGGCCAGCGCCACGCGGGCGTACAGCACGAGCTGATGGGTCGAACTGCCGCCCTCGATGCGTCCGGACACCGACGACGACACGTTGCCGCCGACGCCGCCGATCCCGCCGAACAGCTCGTCGAAGTGCCCCGACCAGTACGGCTCCGCGAGGAACCCGATCCAGACGGCGACGAGGACCGCGAAGAGGATCGGCAGGCCGCGCAGCTCCGAGCGGCCCACCATGACGAGCACGGCAAGGACGCCGAGCATCACGAACGGCGTGAGCTGGTGCGCCGGGACCGTCGCCGCGAACAGCGCGATCAGGACCACCAGCAGCACCGCGCGCTGCCGCCGGTCGGCGGGTTCGACCTCCAGCTCGCCCGGTCGCCGCTTGGCCCACAGCACGTGCGGCGCGCGGAACCACACGAGGAGCACCGCGACGAACACCAGATAGAGCAGATACGTGAAGCCCTGCGGGGAGAAGTAGTCCTGGCCGACCCAGCCGCTCAGCGCGAAGATCCACAGACCGGCCCACTTGGCGCGCCAGGACGCCCGCATGGAGCGTACGAGCAGGAACATGGGTGCCAGGTAGAGCAGTTGCATGGCCAGCGGCCACCAGCGGATCACCTCGGTCATGTCCGAGACGCCGCACGCCTTCGCCACGAACGTGGCCGCGGCGAAGAACCCGGGCCAGCTCCAGCGCGCGTCCAGGTCGGGCACCGCGGACCCGGTCCTGTCGATGTACTCCATGAAGCCCAGGTGCTGCCAGGCCGTCGCGAACCGCGGCTCGTCCTCCAGGACGGCGGGCAGCGCGTGCAGGCACACCACCGTGGCGAGCAGAGTCACCAGGAGCAGGGCCCGGTGCGGCCGTTCCGCCCAGAGCAGCGAGGCGAAGGCGACGACGAGCAGCGCGGCCCCCAGCAGGGTCGCCGTGGGCAGCACCGAGATGAGCCCGAGCCCGCCCATCGTGTCCAGATCGGCCTCGGTGATGTCCAGGGCGGGCAGCCAGTAGAGGGCGAGCGCGAGGGCGAGGAACAGCGCCATGAAGACGGTGCGGCGGCGGGGGAGCGGCTCGGGTTCGCCGACGGGCTCGGGCGGTGCCCCGCTCGTGCGCACGGCCGTGGCCGGCTCTTCGGCGGGCGGTGTCACGGCGACGGACACCGAGGAGGGCATCGGCGACGGCCGCGCGGGGGCGTCCCCGTCATCGGTACCGGCAGCGGTCCCGGCCTCGTCCTCGGGTTCAGGTGACTTCAGCGGTGTTCTCAGTGCCCAGGTCGGCCGGTGCTCCATGTCGTCCCCCTCGTCCCCCGTGCCCACGGGCTTCCCGGCCCCGGGCCTTCCCGCGGCGGCCCTCGTGACAACGGGCGTCCCTGCGGCGGGGGTCCCCGGCCCCGGCCGCATGTCGGGCCTGCGCTCCGGATGCTCGAAGTCGGGCTGCACGGCCAGTTGCAGCGTGTCCGAGTCGAGCGACTCGCGCAGCGCCCAGGCGGGCCCGCGCCGCTCCTTCTTCCGCTCCGCCTCCTCGGCGGCGGGCACCGGCGCGTCCCCGGGCGCGCCCAGGTCCGCGAGGTCACCGTCCGGCGCCCCTCCGTCGTCCGGCGAGGACGGCCCGGCCCCCCGCGCCACCCGGTACAGCTTCGGCGCCGCGATCGCCACGATCACCGCGAGGCTGCAGATCTCCGCGACGCCCGCCCCGGTCAGCCCCATCCGCGGCAGCAGAAGCAGCGTCAGGCCGAGCACCAGGAAGCACAGCAGGCCCTGCATCCAGGCGATCCCGGACGTACGGCTCTGCGCGCGCTGCACCGCGAAGTACGTCTCCATGACGACCCGCAGCGCCGCGCCCACCGCGAACCACCGCAGCAGCGGCGTCGCCGCGTCCGCGTACTCCTGGCCGAAGACCCCCAGGACGTAGGGCGCGCCGATGAACAGCAGACCGCAGACCGGCAGCATGATGCGGGCCATGCGGCGCAGCGCGGCCCGGGTGTTCGCCGCGAGCCGCGCCGGGTCGTGCGCGCCCTCGACGGTCAGCGAGGCGCCCATGTTGATGGCCAGCAGATTGACCGTGCCGCCGATCGTGGTGGTGATGTAGAAGTACGCGTTGTCGACCGAGCTGACCTGCGAGGCGACGATCACCGGCACGAGATAGACCACGGCGAGCGAGAAGAGCGAGCCCGTGTAGTCGCCGGCCAGGAAGCGGCCCATCTCGCGCAGTGTGGGCGGCTTGGTCTTGTCCTGCGTCGCCTTCACGTGCCGTGGCACGAGCCGGCGGAACACCAGCCAGCCGAGCGGGACGACCGACATGGCGATCGCGGCGACCCACGAGACGAAGACGCCCGCCGTCGGGATCGCCGCGGCCACCGCGATGAGCAGCCCCAGCTTGACGACCGAGAAGATCGTGTTGCCGACCGGCACCCACAGCGCGCTGCGCAGCCCCGTGAGCACCCCGTCCTGGAGGGTGAGCAGCGACCAGGCGATCACCGCGGCGATGAAGCCGAGGCCGTTCAGCGGGCCGTGCAGGAACTTGTACGACGGTCCCCACAGGTCGAGCGTGAACAGGAAGATCAGCGCGGCACACGCGACGACCACCGAACTGCCCGCGTACGTACGGAAGATCAGCCTGCCGGTGGCGCGCCCCGCGATGGGGATGAAGCGGGCGAGTGCCCCCGTCAGGGTGAGGGCGGTGAGACCCGCCAGGAGTTTCATGGCGGCGATCGCCGCCGAGCCCTGGCCGACCGCCGACTCGGAGTAGTACCGGGCGGCGGCCAGCCAGAAGCCGACGCCGAGCACGCCGGAGATGCCGGTGTTCAGCATCAGCGCGTAGGCGTTGCGGAACAGCGGACTCCCGCCGCCGGAGCCACCGGAGCCGCCCGCACCGCCCGAGCCGCCGAACAGGCGCAGCCTGCGCGGCCTGCCCGACTTGCCGGACGTCGGCTGCTGTTCGATGCCGGTGGTCCCAGAGACGTCTGCCTGGGCGGTCGACGTGTCAGACACGGGTACGAGTTGCCTTCCGGCGGGCCTGTCGTGCTCTGCGGACCACGGCGTACCCCTTGGTGTGGGCACGGTCCCTTGCGAAGTTGAGGGCGACCGAACGGCCCTCGACGAGCCGCGCGAACTCCTCGATGCCGGTGGAGCGGCGCACGGTCACCCGCTGCAGGGCGTACGGCCCCTGGGTGCGCCGCGCGAGGCCGTTGCCGACCGCGAGCGACTGGGAGAACCCGGCACCGCGCACCGTGTTGCGCACCCGGCGACTCGAGTAACCGTACGGGTAGGCGAAGGAGGCGGGCCGGGTGCCGAGTTCGTCGGTGACGATCTCCCTGCAGCGCAGCAGCTCGGACCAGAGGTCGTCGTCGTCCAGCTGGTCGAGCTGCGGGTGCGTGTGGCTGTGCCCGCCGATCTCCGTGCCCGCCGCGGCCAGTTGGCGCACCTGGTCCCAGTCGAGCATCACGTCGAGCCCGCCCCCGGTGTCGTGCGCCCCGCGCAGCCAGCCCGTGGAGACGAAGAGCGTAGAGGCGAAGCCGTGCTTGGCGAGCACGGGCAGCGCGTGCCGGTGCACGCCCTCGTATCCGTCGTCGAAGGTGATCAGGACCGGTCTCGCGGGCAGCGCGCGGCCGGGAGTACGCCAGATCGCGCCGAGCCCGGCCGTGGTCAGCGGCGTGAACCCCCGCTCGCCGAGCAGTTCGAGCTGCTCGGCGAACGCCTCCGGAGAGACCGACAACTCCCGTGTCTCCAGCGTCGGTTCGTGCGCGATCGAGTGATACATGAGTATCGGCACGGGTGCGTTCATGGCGGCCCCCCTCGGCCGATCGGTGCCGTGCTCATGCCGCAGCCCCCTCACCGTCCGCGTCCGTCCCGATCTCCACGACCGAGAAGGAGGCGCCTGCCCCGCGCGCGCGGACACTGCCGAGGACGTACCCCCCGGCCGCCGTGACCACGCCCGCCACGATGGCCCCCGCGCGGCCCGCGCCGCCGGGGCGGGCCAGGAGCGCGTCCCGCAGCCCGCGCGCGACACCGGCCGGCAGGACGCGCGTGGCGTACCGCCGCTCGGACTCCAGGCCCTTCTCCGCGCCGACACTACGGGCGACGAGCGCCTTGGACAGGCCCTCCGCGTAGGTCCGCGTGCGGAAGTACCGGAAGCGTTCCCGTGCCGCCGGGACGCGGTGGTGGATCACCGCGCGGTCGTCGATGAGCAGGATCGCGTCCGGCCTCGCGCGGGTGAGCCGGATGCACAGCTCCGTCTCCTCGCAGCCCAGCGGACGCTTGTCGCCGTCGCGCCCGATGCCGGTCGCGAAGCCGCCCGCCGCCTCGAAGGCGCTGCGGCGGAAGGAGGCGTTGCCGCCCAGGACGTTGCGCACCCGCACGCGTCCCTCGGGCAGTCCCTTGTACGTACAGCCGACGACCCAGTCGAACTCCTCGGGGAACCAGGCGGGCCTGCGCCGGGACTCCCAGATCGGCATGGTGCGCCCGCCCACCGCGAAGACCTTCGGGTCGGCGTACCCCTCGGCGAAGTGGCGCAGCCAGTCCCGCTCCGCGACGGCGTCGTCGTCGAGGAACGCGATGATCTCGCCGCCGGACGCGGCGATCCCGGTGTTGCGGCCCGCGGAGAGGCCGCGGGGGCCCGCGTTCGCGAGCACCCGCACCCCTTCGGTCTCCTTGTACTCCTTGCCGAGGCGCTCCAGGAGCGAGGCGTTGTGATCCACCACGAGAAGCGTCTCGAGCGCCGCCAGGGACTGCGCCCGCACCGAGGCGACCGCCGCGAGGATGTCCTCCCAGCGGTCCTCGGTGTAGACGCAGATGACGACGGAGATACCCGCCACCGTGCCTCCCCCGTGGTGGTGGGGAGCGCTCAAGACACCTCTCCCTGACGCGTGCGGAAGGGGACACCGCGGGTGCCGCGGCGCTGCCCGCGGCGGTTGGAGCGCTCCGTGAGGATCACCTTCAGGACGCGCAGACCGTCGCGCACGGCGCTGAGATTGCTGACGCCGTGGATGCGCAGATACTCGTGGCTGGGAATCTCCTGCACCTTGAGCCCGGCCTTGACCACCCGGATGTTCATCAGGGTCTCCACCTCGAAGCCCGTGCAGTCGAGCTCTATCTTGTCGAGGCAGTGCCGCCAGAAGGCGTTGTAGCCGTAGCAGAGGTCGGTGTAGCGGGCGCCGAACTTGGCGTTCACGACGGAGCACAGGACGTGGTTGCCGAGCTTGCGGATCGGTGTCATGTCGTCCGTGGCGCCGCCGTTGGCGAAGCGTGAGCCCTTGGCGAAGTCCGCGCCCGAGACGAGGGCGGAGACATAACTGACGATCTCGTGTCCGTCGGCCGAGCCGTCCGCGTCGACCATCACGATGATGTCGCCGGTGCACGCCTCGAATCCGGTGATCAGGGCGTCGCCCTTGCCTTTGCCGAGTTGTCTCACGACCTTCACGTCCGGCCACAGTTCGCGTGCGACCGCCACGGTGTCATCGGTGGAATTCCCGTCCACCAGTACGACCTCGTGGACCCAGTCGGGGAGTGTCTTGAAAACGTAGGGAAGATTCTCCGCCTCATTCATGGCGGGAATCACGACGCTCACCGGCGGAGTGATCGCCAGGTGTGAGGAAATCGGCCGGTAGTCGGCGGACAGCGTCGGCTTGTCTAACGGGTCCGGACCCGGCTCGGTGGCCGGGCGCACAACAGAACTCATGAGTCTGATCCCTCTCGTCCGGTGGACCGCCCACCCCCGGGCGGTCCGGCTTTGTATCCGGTTCGAAAGGGGGGTTGTCACTTGCGCATGACGAAATGGATCTCCGTGCATGCCGAGTGAGCTGGCATCGCGCGGGACGTGACCCGGCAAGATTCAATCGCCGGGCACGGCACCCCCCTACCGCGCCCCGCTCCGGAACCACCGCGATCTTGAGCCCTCCCCTAGATCGCATTGCGTGATGGACCGATGCGGGTGGATGTAAGACGGTATTGATGATTGAGACCGTATGGCAAGACCTGGAACGTGGCCTCACGTTTTCGATGATTTGGCCAGTCTTGGCGGGCACAAATGGAGCACCCTGTTCCTGTCTCCGGTCTTTAGTCCTTCTTTCTTGATCGTATTTTTCCCACCTGTTTCAGCAGCTTGTCGGCCGGTTCAAAGAATTCCGGTCTCGACAAGACGGTGTTGCGCAGCGCCCTGACCGGAGCGCGCCGCGCCCGGTGTCCGATCGCTGCCGGATGGCGCAGAGCCATCCACCCCTCGTACACGGTGAGTTCGCGTGTCTTCAGGGAGTCCTTGTACTGCTTCTGGCCCCGGCCGAGGTCGAGATACGCGATGCCGTCGGCCGCGGCCGCCTCCGCCATGTGCAGATGCATGATCAGACCGGGGGAGTACTTGGCGAACGCGGGGTCGTAGGCCGGGAACCACTGCGCGATGATCCGCTCGGAGCGCAGCCCGAAGTGCGCGGCGACCGGCACCTCGTTCACGTACAGCACGGAGAGCAGGCCGGCGAACTGGTCGGACCTGGTGTGGAAGAGCTGTCGCACGAGCTCGGTGATCCAGGCCTGCGCGAAGCGGTTGCTGCGGCCGGTCCTGCGGTACTGGGCCGCTTTCCACTCCATCAGGGTGCCGAGGACCGTGGGGTCGCGTTCGTCGTGCACGTAGCGCACGGTGCCGTGGTCGCGCGTGAGCCTGCGCTCCTTGGCGTGGGTCGTGCGGGTGAACTTCGGCGACTTGACCTTGAGCTGGGCGAGATAGGCCTCGTACCCCTGGTCGATGTCCATGACGGGGGAGGCGAAGGAGCCGGAGGCGCCCGCCTCGAACGGCTCCTGGCCGCCGGCCAGATGGTCGAACTCGTACATCGCGAGCCCGCAGGCCCGCAGCAGCTCCCGCGCGTCCCAGGTGAAGCCGGGCCGGTGCACGAGGCCCTGACAGTCCGAGACGCCCAGGCCGATGGCCCGGCCGACGCCGGTGATGGATCTCTGGAACGGGAAGAACGCCGCGGGCTCACCGGCCTCGCGTACGACCGCGATCCGCACCCCGCGCCGCCAGTGGCCCACCGCGAGGGTGAACTCGGGGGAGAGGAAGGGATTGGCCAGCTCCGGGGCGCCGTTGAGGTGGGCCTTGGACTGCAGCGCTGTCCAGGCCGCCCGGTCCGCGGCGGTGAGCTCTCCGGGGCGGTGCACGGTGATGTCCACGTCAGGAGGTCCGCCTCGTCGGGGTACGGCGTCGCAGTTGCCGTACCAGTACCAGCAGATGGATGAGCGACCCGATCACGGTGATGGCGACCACCCCGCCGCGCACCGACCACATGTGGAGGGCCAGCATCGCCTGGGCCACCAACAGGTTGACCGCGACGGCCCCGGAAACGGAAGTGATGATCCGGCCCCATGGATCAAGTCCCCTGAGCGCGGCGCCGATTGCGGCGCCGGGTGCGGCCAGGAGGAAGAACAGGGTGAAGGGTGCGCGCAGCGGCGAATCGATGTCCGTGAGCGCCAGCATCGCGCCGACCGCGCCCACCGCCACCGCCGTGCCCGCGAGCAGCGCGGGCGCGTCCTCGTGACGTCTCGGCCGCTCCCCGGGCTCACGCCCGGTGTCTGATGAAGGTGCCTTGATCCTGATGGTCTGCATTGGCGACTTTGCCCCCCGACGCGCCGGATGCCGGGCTTCAATGTCGCGCAGTCCGCGGCGGCGCGTCAAGATGCGGAGGGAGTGTGCAGATGTTCGCCGATACACCCTTGAACCGGAGCGGAACTCCCGGCGTGGGCACGGGAATTGCCGGGGAACTTATTGACATGAACACTATCGACGCCCCGGGGGGAGTGGTACCACGGTCGAGGCAGAAATCCTGCTAAGGGAGGTTCCATGAGATTGTCCCGAATCACGGCATACGCTTCCTCACTCCTCCTCGCCACCGCCTTCGCCCTCACCGGGGCCACAGCGGCTCAAGCGGACCAGCGATCCGACCAGCAGGCCGCGGCCACCGGCTACGTGGCACTCGGCGACTCCTACTCGTCCGGCGTCGGAGCCGGCGCCTACGACAGCACAAGCGGCAACTGCAAGCGCACCCCACGCGCGTACCCCGCACTGTGGGCGGCCGCCAACTCACCCTCCAGCTTCAACTTCACGGCCTGCTCGGGCGCTCGTACGGGTGACGTCGTGGCCAACCAGCTCGGCCCGCTCAACTCCGGAACGGGCCTCGTCAGCCTCTCCGTGGGCGGCAACGACGCCGGCTTCGCCGACGTCATGACGACCTGCGTGCTCCAGTCGGAGAGCAAGTGCCTCGCGCGCATCGCGCAGGCGCGCAGCTACGTCGAGACGACGCTGCCCGGCAACCTCGACCGGGTCTACTCGGCGATCAGCGCCAAGGCACCGGCCGCCCAGGTCGTCGTGCTCGGATACCCCCGCTTCTACAAGCTCGGCGGCGGCTGCCTCGCCGGCCTCTCCGAGAAGGAACGCGGCGCCATCAACAGCGCCGCCGACTTCCTCAACTCCACGACGGCCAAGCGTGCCGCCGACCACGGCTTCGCCTTCGGCGATGTGACCTCCACCTTCAGCGGCCACGAGATCTGCTCCGGCGACGCGTGGCTGCACAGCGTGAACTGGACCAACATCGGCGAGTCCTACCACCCCAAGGCCGCGGGCCAGTCCGGCGGCTACCTCCCCGTGTTCAGCGCTGCGGCTTCCTGACCGGCCCCCTGGGTTCCTATTCGTTCGGCGCATAGGAGGAGGCCCCGCCCGTCGGGGTCTCCTCCTCGCATGTCACGGAGTACGCGACCGAGTTCGAATCGGCCTTGACCGGACTGCGCACCTCCACGCTGATCTCGTTCTGATGTGTCGAGCCCGGCTCCCCGTCGACCGTCTCCGTGTGCTGCACCTGCTTGGTCTTTCCCCCGCCGGAGGCGAAGTCGAGCGTCTTCCAGCCGGGATCGCTCGGCTCGCCGGACTTGGTCACCCAGCGATAGTCGACGGTGACCGGAACCCGTCCCACGGTGAACGTCGCCGTGAACGAGGGCCCCTGCCCGGCGGCCGGCGGACAGGCGCCGCTGTACTGCGTGTGCGATCCGGCGACCGTGACCTTGACGGACTGCGCCGGGTGTGTGGTCGAACCGCCGTTGCCGCCACCGCCGTCGTTGCCGCCTCCGCCGCCGTTCGTGGAGCCCCCATCGGTGGAGCCGCCGTCGCTGCCGCCGCCGTCGCCCGATCCTCCGCCGTCGCTGCCGCCGGAGGATGTGCTGCCGCCGTTCTTGCCGCCGTCGGAGCCGCCGTCGCCGTTGCCCCCGCCGTCGCCTCCGCTTCCCTCGGAGGCCCCGCTGTTGTTGCCGCCCCCGCCGCCGCCGTCGCGGTTGACCAGGGCGTACACGAGTCCGCCCAGTGCGAGCGCGAGAGCGACCAGGCCCGCGGTGAGGACAAGGACCGTGCGGCGTGAGCGGGTCGGCGGGACGGTGGTGGTCGTGGTGACGACGGGGTCCTGCCCGTCCGTGGTCGGCGGGTATGGCGAAGGCACCTGCTGTTGCTGCTGTGATGTGACGGTCGGCATGTACGGCAGGGGCGTCGCCATCTGCGGGGTGCCGCCCGCCGCGACGAGCCGCAGCTGGTTCTCGGCCTCGGCGGCGGAGATCCGGGCGGCGGGGTCCTTGCGCAGCAGCCCCTCGATGACCGGGACCAGCGGGCCCGCGTTCCGCGGCGGCGGCAGCTGCTCGTCGACGACCGCGCGCAACGTGCTCAGCGGGGTGTCCTGCCGGAAGGGCGAACTGCCCTCGACGGCCGCGTAGAGCAGCACCCCCAGCGACCACAGATCGGACTCCGGACCCGGCCGCTGCCCCAACGCCCGCTCCGGGGCCAGGAATTCGGGCGAGCCGACCACCTCACCCGTCATGGTGAGGGCCGAACTCCCCTCCACCATGGCGATCCCGAAATCGGTGAGCACGACCCGGCCGTCGTTCGCGATGAGTACGTTGCCGGGCTTCACGTCGCGGTGCAGCACCCCGGCGTCGTGGGCGGCGCGGAGGGCGGCGAGCACCTCGGCGCCGATGCGGGCGACCCGCTGCGGCGCCATCGGCCCCTCGGCGTCCAGGACATCGGACAGCGAGAGCCCCCGCACGATCTCCATGACGATCCACGGGCGCCCGTCCTCGCTCGCCACGTCGTAGACCGTCACCACATTGCGGTGCGGGATACGGGCGGCCGCCCACGCCTCGCGCTCCAGACGGGCGTACAACCGGTCGACCTCACCGGCCGGGAGCCCGGCGGGCGCGCGCACTTCCTTGACCGCGACCTCACGGCCCAGGACTTCGTCGCGGGCCCGCCAGACCGTGCCCATGCCACCCTCGCCCAAGGGGGCGAGCAGGCGGTAGCGCCCCGCGATCACACGCTCGTTCCCGCTCACGAACGTCCCCCATCCGCAGCCGTGCGATTCTCCACAAAACTACCTCAACCGAGCGCGGTTGCCGCCCCCTTGAACACCAATCCACACCCGAGGGCCACCACGACAAAGGCGGAGCCCAGCGGCAGGAACCGATGCGTGGCCCGGTGCAGCCACCGCGGCCCGTGCACCCGCCGACCGGCGAGGGAACCGACCCGCACCACCAGGAACCCGGCGGCCGTCAGCGTGACGGCGAGCCCCACCCCGTACGCCAGGACGAGCAGCAGCCCGAACCAGGCCTCGCCGAGCGCGGCGGCGCCGACGAGCACGACCACGGCGGAGGGACTGGGCACCAGGCCGCCCGCGAAGCCGAGGAAGAGGGCGCCGCGCACCGTGGGCGGCGCGCCGTGCGTGTGGTGATGGTGGTGGTGATGAGGGTGGTGCCTGCGCCGCCGCCAGGCCCTTCGCAGCAGCAGCGCCCCCGCCCCGGTGACGAGCACACCGCTGACCACACCCAGCCAGGCGATGACGGACGGGGCGGCGGCCGAGCCCCCGGCCACGAGCAGCCCCAGGGCGGTCACGCCCAACGTGTGCGTGACGGTCACCGACGCGGCGAGGGGAAGGACGTCCCGCAGAGAGGCGTGTCCCCTGGCGGCGGCGCTCGCGGCCATCAGCGTCTTGCCGTGCCCCGGCGCGACCGCGTGCAGCGCCCCCAGCAAGAGGGCGATGGCCAGGGCGAGTCCGGCGAAGCCGGGGGTGAGGTCATGGCGCGCCACGAGCCCCGTCAGGGCCTGCGTCCACCGGTCGGCGCCGCGCGGCAGCACGGAGGCCGGCGCCTGCGGCTTCTCCTCGCTCAGCGCGGGGCCGCCGGGAGTGATCCGCAGCGAGGCGGAGTCCTCACCGGGCGGCGAGTCGAGCAGCCGCTCCGGGTAACGGGTGAGGCTCTTCGACACGGACGCCTCGGGTACGTCGGACGCGCTCAAGGTCATCCGGTCCCCCCGCGCGGTGACCTCCCGCCACCCCGGCCCCGCGTCCCCCGCGGCCTCGAACCGCACCGCGAGCTCGGTGCCCCGGGGGAGCGGGGCACCGAGCTCGCACTCCACGCGCAGGGTCGCCAGGCCCGCCTGCCCGTCCCGGGTGACCGCCCCGGCCTTCCGCACGCGGAGTTCCGTCGCCCGCCCGTCCACCCGGAGCCGACTGTCGCGGGCGGCGTCCGCACACCGCTCGTCGGCCCAACTCCCCATGCCGACACGCTTGATGCGGGACATGGCCTGGGTGGCCGGGATCTCGGCGAGGTCCTCGACGTGGTCGACCCGCAACTGCCCGGGGCCCACCACAAGTCCGTCGTACCGATTGACGGTGAAGTTCCCCAACGGGTGCGCGTGCGCCTCGGCGGCGGGCAGCAGCGTCAGGGCGAGGCCCGCGAGCAGGACACCCCCGCCGACGAGGGCGCGCCGCCTCATCGCTCCTCCTTCGGCGGCTTCGGCGGCTTCGGCGGGGTGAACCCGGGGTTCAGGTCCCGCGCCGCCGACAGCCAGCGCCGGGCGGCGGCAGCGTTGCCCGCCGCCCCCTCGATCACACCCCGGTGGTACAGGAACGACGCCTCGCGGAAGCCGGTGGCCGTGGCCCTGCGGGTGTACGGGAGCGCCTCCTCGGAGCGGCCGTCGACGTGCAGGGCCCAGGCCAGCGCGTCCGCCGTGTGCACCGTCTGGCGCCGCCCCCACTCCGCTCGCGCCGCCCGCAGCGCCGCCTTGCGTTCGTCCCGGTCCCCGTGGTCGGTCAGCGCGACCGCCGCGTCCAGGTCCGCGTTCACCCCGTTCGCGCGGGCCAGCGACACCCAGGCGGACACCAGCGCGTACTGCTCCCGGGCCTTCGCCTCGTCACCCGGCCCGCGCCGGGCCTCGTACAACTCGCCCAGCGCGACCAGCGGGCCGGGCAGCGGCGCCCGCGCCACCACGTCCCGCAGCGCCCGTATCGCCCGCTCCGTCTCGCCCCGCCCGGCCCAGGCCCGAGCCCGGCACTCCAGCGCCGGAAGATACGTGGCGTCTGCCCGCAGCGCCTTGCCGCACTGCTTCAGCGCCTCCCCGAACTCGCCCTGCCTCGCGGCGAGCTGCCCGAGCGCGGTGGTGACGTAGGCGAGGTCCCCGCCGGCCCCCGGGCCGGTGCCGACAGCCTGCGTCAGTGCCCGCCGGGCCCCGGCCACATCGCCCCGCAGCTCCCGCACGTACGCGTACCGCGTGAACACCGGCACCCCGGGCCGCCGGGCATCGGCCTGGTCAGCGGCCCGCGCGGCGGCCCCGTACCGCCCCAGCTCGACCAGTGCGTCGATCCGCGAGGCCAGCGCGCCCTCGCTGTAGGGGTTCACCTCCAGCGCGGCCTCTGCATGGCGCAGCGCCCCGGTGAAGTCATGGCGGGCGGCGGCCAGCGCCGCCCGCCCCGCGAGCCCCGCGTCATTGCGGGGCCGCAGCTCCAGGGAGCGGTCCAGAGCGCGCTCCGCCTCGCGGTAGCGCGACGGGTCACCCCGGGTACGGGCCTGCTCGACGTAGGCGGTCCCCAGCGTCGCCCACCCGCCGAAGTCCTCCGGCTGGTCCCGCAGATGGGACTGCAGCGCCTCGACGCCACGATCGAGATCGGCGCCCCGCAGCACACCCGGCGCCACGGCGGACGACGAAGGCGACCGGTCCGGACCGTCCTCGCCGCCGGCCACGACGGCGCCCCCGGTGATCGCGAGCGCGAGAGCGGCGGCGGCCACGACGGACCGGCCGACAGGACGGGGCAGTGCCATCACGGAACCCTCCAGAAGGAGTTGCTGAGCCGGGAAGAAGAGAGAGGGCGCGGCCCGCAGGGGGATGGGAGCGGGCCGCGCCGGTCAGGGAACGGGCTCAGCCCGCGATCCCGGAGGTACCGCGCCTGCGCCACCACGCGAGCCCGAGCCCGACAAGGAGCACCCCTGCCGCACCCGCGGCCGCCGAGGCGATCAGCACGGCATCGGTGTCGTCGCCGCCGGACGCCGGACGTCCGGGCATGGCGCCGCCGTTCAGCGCGTCGCGCGCCGAGGTGTCGCCGCCCCCGCCGCCCTTGGCCAACGGGCCCCGGGAGCCGGACGTGGGAAGCGCCAGGTACGGGAACGTGTCGCCGAACTTCTGTTCGTTGGCGTTCACCGCGTCGCCCAAGTCGTTCTTGTTCCCGGTGAGTTCGCCCTCGACGGCCTGCAGTTCGATGTCGATGACGTCGTCCGCGAGGCGCCGCCCGTTCGGGAACCCGGCGTTGTCGCCGTCGAGCACCCCGAGCCGCTTGGGCGTGGCCGCGGGCTTGATGGACGTGTTGAGCCGCAACGCCTCGGCGGGCCTGACGCCCGGCGGCTGGTTGAGGTCCTTCACGCCCGTCAGGAACACCGACACGAGGTCGTTGCGCGGCTCGGCGGGCGCCTTCAGCTTGTAGATCTTCTCCAGGAGCTTCGGCAGCTCGGGCTTGGTCACGTACTTCAGGAAGTCCGCGTCGTTCCAGGGCGAGGACGCGTTGAACTTGTCCTTGTCCTTCCGCGGCACGACCACCTCGTTGACCAGCGGGTTGCCGAGCCGCGAGACCTGGGACCACTTGCCGTTGGCGTTCTTGCGCTGGGTCGTCGACCAGATTCCGACGGTGGGCTGTTTCGCCGACTGCCGTATCTCGGAGGTCGGCACCTGAAGGGCGACGGAGTTCACGTTGTAGCCCTTGAGGGTGTCGTTCCCGACCTCCGACAGGTCGCCGCCGTACAGCAGGTCGAACACCCGCAGGTCCGCGAAGAACGGGTCGTCGGCCTGTCCGGCGAACGTCGAGCCGCCGCCCTTGACCTGCTTGACGGCCTGATCACGCAGCTTCTGGTAGTTCGGCATGGACGCCTTGCCGACGTGCGACGGCGCGGCGGGCGCGTCGTCGGCGAGCTTCGTCGTCGACGTGACCTTCTGGTCCTTGAGCTTCAGCAGCTCCAGGTCGTACGTCTGCGTCACGTTCAGGTCGGGGTCGTCGAGGCTCGTCACGGGCCCGGTGTTGTAGAGGAACGTGTCGCCGTTCTTGGTCTGCGTGTCGAACGTCCACCGGTAGAGGAGATCGCCCTGCGCGTCCCCGTCGCTGTCGATGTGGACGTCGTACTGCGCGTCATCGGCGAACGGATAGAAGGTCGGCCCGCCCGTGGGCTCCTCGAAGGGCAGCCAGTTCGCCACGATCGTCGTGGAGTCGGGCTTGTCCGGGCTCACGAACGCGTACACGTCCGTGGTGTCGTACTGGGGCTGCCCCGAGATCAGCGGGGCCTCCCGGTGGCTGGAGGCGTCGGCCGCCTCCGGTGCCAGTGCCGTCACGCCGGCGGCTGCGAGCCCCCCGGCGGCCAGCGCGCCACACACGAGTGCGGCGAGGCCGCGTGTGCCGCGGCGCCCCGACCCGCTCTTGGCGATAGCTGTCATCGCGTCCGTCCTTACTGTCCTTCGCGCGACCCCGCGCGGTGCGCGCAAGCCGCCTGACGCACGCCATTCGGGCCCGAGCGCCCGGCGGATTGGCCTCGTTCCCAATCCGCTGCCTTCTCCCGCCCCGAATCCCGGTGCGACCGCACGGCGCGGCACCCGGGCCGGGGACGGCATGAGCCGCCCGGACGGGAGGAGGGGGAGGGGACGCGCATGGAGTCCGACGAGTTGCTGCCACTGATCGCCCGGGGCGACCAGCAGGCGTTCGAGAAGCTGTACGACCAGGTGTCCGGGCCGGTCTACGGCATGGTCCGCCGCGTGCTCCGCGACCCCGCCCAGTCCGAGGAAGTGGTCCAGGAGGTGCTGCTCGAACTCTGGCGTACGGCGGCCCGCTTCGATCCGGCGCGCGGCAGCGCCCTCTCCTGGGTCCTCACGCTGGCCCACCGCAGGGCGGTGGACCGCGTACGCAGTGTCCGCGCGGCCGGCGCCCGCGAACAACGCGTGGCCGAGCGCGGCGAGGGGCCCGCCTACGACCAGGTCGCCGAGGCGGTCGAACAGAACCTGGAGCGCGAATGGGTGCGCCGCTGCCTGCGCCGCCTCACCGACCTCCAGCGCCAGGCGGTGACCCTCGCCTATTACGACGGCTACACGTACCGGGAAGTCTCCCGGCGGCTTTCCGTGCCCCTCGGCACCGTCAAGACGCGGATGCGGGACGGACTGCTGCGGCTGCGGGACTGCCTGGGCGCCGCCGCGTGAGGCGCGACGCCGGGCGGCCGCGGCCCCGACGGCGCGTGCACTCCCTGGCCGTCCCCTACGCCCTGGACGCCCTCGACCCCCGTGAAATGCGCGGCTTCGAACGGCACCTGGCCCGTTGCGCGCCCTGCCGGGCGGAGACCAGGGAGCTGGGCGAGGGCACCGTACGTCTGGCGGGCGCGGCGGCGGCCTGTCCGCCGGCCGCCTTGCGCGAGCGGGTGCTGACCGCCGTACGCGCGACGGAGCAGGAGCCGCCCCGGCGGGCGCCCGGCGCCGAGAGCGCGCCCCCTCGCGCCCGGACGCTCCTTGTCGCCGTCGGATCCTTCACCGCGCTCGTGCTCGTCGCGTGCGCGGTCTTCGCCCTCCAACTGGTCCGAACCGACCGCCGACTCGACGCGGAGCGCGCCGAAGCACGTGAGATCGCCCACGTCCTGGCCGCTCCGGACGCCCGCGCGAGCGGAACGGCGGACGCGTGGGGGCGCGGCATCAACGTCGTCATGTCGGAGTCCAGGCGGCGCGCCGTGGTGACCGTCACAGGGCTCGGGGCGCCGCCCCGGGGCCGTGCGCACCAGCTGTGGCTGCTGCGGCCCGCCGCGCGGCCCCGTTCCCTGGGCCTGCTGGACGGCGAAACGCCCGTGATCGCCGCGGGCTTGCGCGGATCCACCGCGTCACTGGCCGTGACCACCGAACCCGACGGCGGCTCGGGGAGGCCCACTTCCGCCCCTCTTGTCCAACTCGCCCTGGAATCAGTTGGATTCGGAGAGTAATCGTCAACCTCCTTACGGGGTAGGTGAATCCTGTGACCGGGATACACGAGTGTCGGGACGGGGCGATAGGGTTAACCTGCCCTGGGCCGGGTGCCCTCGTACGGGTGGGGAGTGACATGGAACAGATAACGGTGCGCAGCAGGGCGCGTGTCCCTGCGATCACCTGCGGGAGCAGCGCGACCAGCTCGCGTCTCGACCGCCATCTCTCAGTGCTGGGCGGCCCCGCCGTCCCGCAGCGGGAGACGGCCGAGGCGACGCTGCTGATGCGTGAGCTGACCTCACGGGGCGCGCATGACCGCAGCGGCCACGGTGCACGTGTGCGGAGGGTCTCCCTCTTCGCCCCCTTGCGCAGGCTGCGTCGGTCCCTCTTTGGGGGTCGCTGACCACGGGTGGTCGGGGGTTCGGCCGCCGCCAGCGGCGGATTGCCTCCACCCACCCGCCCCTTCCCTCCGGACAAGTCACCCTTCCTGCCCCCGTGAACTCACCCCGCCCAACCTCGTGTTCATGGGAAGTTCTCCTCGCTCTGCCTTGAGCCCCGCCCCAGAAGTACGGCGCGGCCGTCCGCTCACCGCCCCCCGCGCGTGTACCGCCGGACGGAGAGCGGCACGCACACGGCGAGCAGCGCCAGCGACCACAGGACCGCACCGGCCACGGGATGCGCCACCGGCCACGCGGCGTCCGCCGGGACGGGCGCGTTGCCGAACAGGTCACGCACCGCCGTGGCGACCGCGCTGATCGGGTTCCACTCGGCGACGGTGCGCAGCCACCCCGGAAGCCCGTCCACGGGGATGTAGGCGTTCGAGAGCAGCGGCAGCATGAACGTCGCACCGCCCAGCTGCCCCGCCGCCTCCTCGCTCTGCGAGACGAGGCCGAGCAGGATGCCCACCCAGGTCGCCGCGAACCGGAAGAGCAGCAACAGGCCGAAGGCGCCGAGGGCCTTGAGCGGTCCGCCCTCGATCCGCCAGCCCATCGCGAGCCCTACGAGCATCAGCGGCACCAGGCCCGCCGCGGTGGTCAGCAGATCGGCGGCGGCCTGCCCGAGCGGCACGGCCGAGCGGCTTATGGGCATCGTGCGGAACCGGTCCATGACGCCCCGGTGGGAGTCCTGGGCGGCGGTGAACATGCCGGTCATGATGCCGTTCGCGGCGGTCGCGACGAGCATGCCCGGGACCAGGAAGGCGCGGTAGTCGGCGCCGGGCATGGCGAGGGCGCTGCCGAAGACGTAGCCGAAGAAGAGCAGGAAGACGACGGGCATCGTCTGCGTCATGAGGAGGATCGCGGGCGCGTGCCTGATGCGCCGCAGATGCCGGCCGAGGACGGCGGTGCCGTCGTGGAGGATGGCGCTCAAGGGGAATCCCTTCGGGGTGACCGGGTGGGTGTGCGGGAGATGTCCGCCGCGAAGCGGCGGTCTAGGAAACGCGGTCGACCAGCCGAAGAAAGACCTCGTCGAGAGTCGGCGCCCGAAGCGTCGCGTCGACGACCGGCACCCCGGCAGAGTCCAGATCCCGTACGACCCTGGGCAGGGTCAGCGTCGTGTCGAGGGTGACCGCCCCCGCGGCCCGCCGCCCGGGGTCGAGTGCCGGCTCGGAGCCGGTCAACTGGTCGAGGACGATCGCGGCGGCATGCAGCGCGGCATCCTCGGCGACGACGACCTCGACGTAACTCCCGATCTGCGCCTTCAGCGAGGCAGGAGTACCGCGATGCGCCGCCCGCCCTCCGTCGACGAGGACGATCTCATCGGCTAGCTGATCCGCCTCCTCCAGATACTGCGTGGTCAGCAGCACGGTCGTCCCCTCGGCGGCCAACTCCCGCACGGCGTCCCAGATGCCGTTGCGGCTGTGCGGATCGAGCCCGGTGGTGGGCTCGTCGAGGAAGAGCACCCGCGGCCGCACCAGCAGACTCGCCGCGAGGTCGAGCCGCCGCCGCATGCCACCGGAGTACGTCCGCGCGGGACGGTCGGCCGCGTCCGTGAGGCCGAACCGATCGAGCAACTCGTCGCCCCGCGCCCGCGGAGCCCGCAGCAGCCGGGCGAAGAGCCGCAGATTCTCCCGCCCGGTCAGATCCCCGTCGACGGAGGCGTACTGCCCGGTCACCCCGATGAGCCGCCGCACCGCGGCGGCATCCCGCACCACGTCGTGCCCCGCCACGAACGCCCTCCCGGCATCCGGTCTCCGGAGCGTGGTGAGCAGGTGCACGGCGGTCGTCTTGCCGGCGCCGTTGGGGCCGAGCAACCCGCAGACGGACCCCTCCGGGATGGCGAGGTCGAGCCCCCGCAGGGCGTGGACGTCCCCGAAGCGCTTCTCCAGACCCTCACTAAGTACAGCGTACGTAGAAGTCATGTCCGCACGGTACCCCACTACGTACGCTGTACGTAACTAACATGGTGAGCGAGGTGATGATCAATGGCGGGCCGAGCGGCCGAACCGGAAGTGATCTGGGCGCGCCCCGAGCGTGCGGGCCGTGGCCCGAAGCCCGCGTACAGCAGGGCGGACATCGCGGCGGCGGCCGTCCGCATCGCCGACGCGGACGGCATCGAGGCGCTCTCCATGCGCAGGGTCGCGGCCGAGCTGGGCTGCGGCACCATGTCGCTCTACAACTACGTGCCGCGCAAGGAAGACCTGAACGAACTGATGGTCGACGCGGTGAGCGGCGAGTACGTGCTGCCGGCCGGGCCGCCGGGCTGCGGCTGGCGCGCCGAGATGCTGGCGCTCGGCCGCCAGACGCGCGAGATCATGCGGCGCCACCCGTGGCTGCCGCGGATCATGTCGGCGCTCTACGGCTTCAGCCCGAACGCCCTGCGGTACCTGGAGCACTGCCTCGGCGCGCTGGAGAGCCTCGATGCGCCCCACGGCACCAAGATGGAACTCATCGGGATGGTCAACGGCTCGGTCATGACGTACGTCGTCAACGAGTTCGCCATGGCGGAGCGCGCGCGGGCCCTGCCGTGGACGGAGGAGCAGGAGCAGCAGGTGCGGTTCGCGTACCTCGCCGGGCAGGTCGCGGGCGGCGCCTATCCGCGGCTCGCGGCGGCGCTGGCGGAGGGGCCTTCGCCCGGGGACGCGGACGAGCTCTTCGACCGGATGCTGAACCGGCTCCTGGACTCGTTCGCCTGAGCGCCGGTGCCGCTCAGGCCGTGGCCTCCTCCTGGTCCCGGAACCGGAGGCGGGCCAGCTCGCCGCGCGATGCCACGCCCAGCTTCGGATAGGCGTTGTAGAGGTGGTAGCCCACCGTGCGCGGCGACAGGAACAGCTGGGCGCCGATGTCCCGGTTGGTCATGCCGGTCGCCGCGAGGCGTACGACCTGCCGCTCCTGCGGGGTGAGCCGTTCCAGGGGCGCCTCGTCGCCGACGTGCCGCGCCCTGCTCTCGCCGGTGGCCCGCAGCTCGGCGCGGGCCCGCTCGGCCCACGGCGGCGACGCGAGCAGCTCGAAGGTGTCGAGGGCCGAGCGCAGCGGCGCACGGGCCTCGCTCCTGCGGCCCGCGCGGCGCAGCCACTCCCCGAAGAGCAGCTCCGTGCGGGCCCGTTCGAAGGGGCGGCCGTCGTCGGTGTGCAGCGCGAGGGCTTCCTCGTACGCGGCCTGCGCCTCCGCCTCCGGGGCGAGCAGCGCACGGCAGCGGGCGGCCAGTGCCCGCGCCCAGGCCGCGCCCGTGTGCTCGGCCCACTCGGCGAACGTCCTCGCCGGCTCCCGAACGGAATCGGCCTGCCCGGTCCGTACGGCCGCCTCGACCCGGTCCGGCACGCAGTACAGGACCACGATCGTGTGGCCGGACGGGCTCGCCGCCACGTCCTCGTACGCCCGCAGCGCGGCCTCGTGGCGGCCGAGGCCGAGCTCCAGCATGGCGAGCGCGGTCCCGCCCCACACCTGCCCCGGCAGCACCTGGCGCAGATCACCCTTGGCCGCGAGCTCGCGGCAGCGCTCCTCGTCGCCGTCGAGCGCGGCGAGATAGGCGAGGACACCCCGCAACTGGCCGACGTAGTGCGGCTGTCCGGTGTCCTGCGCGATCCGCAGACCTTCTTCCGCGCCCGTCAGGGCGCAGCTGTGACGGCCCAGGAAGATCCGCGCCCGGGTGCGCAGCAGGAGCACGAGCGGCAGCGGGCCCAGAGCGCCCTGCTCACGGCACTCGCGGTCCAGCTCGGCCGCGAGGTCGTTGCCGGTCTCCAGCGCGCCGAGCGGCGAGAACCAGGAGGCGATCGAGACGCGTTCGCGCAAGGTGTGCCCGCGGTCGTGCCGCACGGCCCGCAGACTGTCGAACAGCGCGCGCAGCGGCGGCAGCCCGCTGCCCGGATCGCCCGCCGCGAGCCGGGCGAGACCCTCGGCGGCCGGCAGATAGGGCAGGGCGTGCGGGGGAGTCCTCAGGTCGAGTCCGCCGATCCGAAGGCTCATCTCGTCGATCGACTGCCGGTGCCCGGAGAGCCAGGCGGCCGTCATCGCCTCGTACGCCATGAACGCGGCCGTTTCCGGGGCGTGCGGGGCGATGTCGGCGGCCGTGTCCAGGAGCACGGAGTACGAGGCCTCCAGGCGGCCCTGCTCGCGGGCCACGGTGGCGCGCACCTGCGCGAGCTGCGCGAGGACGGCCGGATCGGTCAGGTGCGGGGCGGCGCGCAGGGCCAGTTCGGCGGCGCGTTCGTTGTGGCCCGCGTCCGCGGCGGCCGACGCGGCGAGCGCGAGGCGCCGGGCGCGGTGCGCGCCGTCCGGGCTGAGCTGGGCGGCGCGTTCGCAGGCGGCGGCGACGGCCGCGTAGCCGCCGCGGGATCTCGCGTGTTCGGCGGTCTGCTCCAGGACACCGGCGACATACTCGTCGGGCTCCGTGGTGGCGGCCGCCAGATGCCAGGCGCGGCGGTCAATGTTGCCCACGCAGGGCAGCGCCTCGGCCAGCGCACGGTGTGCGGCGATGCGGTCGCCGACGGGTGCGCTCTGGTAGGCGGCGGCGCGGATCATGGGGTGCCGGAAGGTCAGGCGCTCGCCGTCCAGGCTGAGCAGCTCCTTGCGCTCGGCGGGCTCCAGATCGGTGACGGTGGCGCCGAGCCTGCTCGCCGCGGCCGCCGTCACGGTCAGGTCGCCGGTGCCTTCCGCCGCCGCGATCACGAGCAGGGTGCGGGTAGCCCGGGGCAGCGACGACATCCGGTCCGCGAAGGTCCGCAGGAGGCGGGAATGGCTCGGCAGCGAGCTCAAGTGCTGTCCCTGGACGGATATGTGGCCCTCGCGCTGGGCCGCGGGCAGCTCGCGCAGGGCGAGCGGGTTGCCGCCGGACTCGGCGCGGATCTGCTCGCGTACGTAGCGGGGGAGATCGCCCGCGTGCTCGGCGAGGAGGTCCCCCGCGGTCTCGTCGTCGAGCCCGGTGAGCCGCAGCTCGGGCAGGCCCTGGGCGGGGAAGGGCGGCGCGTGGGCGTCACGCGCGGCGAACAGCATCACCACACCGTCGGCGGCGAGGCGCCGGGCGGCGAAGAGGAGGGCGTCCGCCGAGGCCTGGTCGAGCCACTGGGCGTCGTCGACCAGGCAGAGGAGGGAGCCCGCCTCGTCGGCGAGGTCCGCGAGGAGGGTCAGCACGGCCAGGCCGATGAGGAAGCGGTCGGCCTGTGCGCTCGGGGCCAGACCCAGAGCCGCGCGCAACGCCTTGGCCTGCGGCTCCGGCAGGGCGTCGATCCGGTCGGTCACGCGGTGCAGGAGCAAGTGCAGCCCGGCGAAGGGAAGTTCGCTCTCCGCCTCGACGCCCGTCGCCTGCAGCAGGCGGGTGTCGTGGCTCCTGGCGGTGGCCGCGGCGTGCGCGAGGAGCGCGGACTTCCCGATCCCGGCCTCTCCTCGCACGACGAGGGCAGCGCTGTGGCCCTGCCGGGCCCGGTCCAACAGGGCGTCGAGCCGGGCGGTTTCGCTGCCGCGTCCATAGAGCATGGCTTGACCCTAACGGGGCCTTTCATCCACTCAACCCCGCCAGAACCACCTTGCCCCGCCCGTGCCCCCGTTCCACCTCCCGCTGCGCGTCCGCCGCCCGCTCCAGCGGGTACTGCGCGCGGATGTGGACCCGCAGCGCGCCCTTCGCGTACAGGGCCGTCATCTCCGCGAGGCGGGACGCCGTTCTCGTGCCGGTCAGTTCGGGCAGGCCCAGGCGGCGGGCCTCCTCCGTGTCGACCATCGTGATCACGCGATCGGGGTGCTTCGCCACCGCCGCGGACGCGCGCAGCGCCTCTCCTCCCGCCCCGTCGAGCGCCGCGTCCACCCCCTCCGGGGCGATGGCGCGCACCCGCTCCGCCAGGCCTTCCCCGTATGTCACGGGAATCGCGCCCAGCGCCCGCAGATGGTCGTGATTGGCCTCGCTCGCCGTGCCGATCACCGTCGTCGCGCCCCACGCCCACGCCAACTGCACCGCCAGCGTGCCGAGTCCGCCCGCCGCCGCATTGACCAGGACCGTGTCGCCCGCGCCCACCCGCATCGCGCTCAGCGCCATGTGCGCGCCCTGCGCGTTGCCCGAGAAGCCGCCCGCCACCGCCCACTCCATCGCGTCCGGCTTGGCGACCAGATTCTCCTCGGGGACGACGACGTACTGTGCGTACGAGCCGAGCAGGGAGAAGCCGAGCACCGGATCACCCGGCCCGAAGCCGGTCACCCCGGAGCCCGTCGCGTCGACCGTGCCCGCGAACTCATTGCCCGGCACCACGGGGAACGCGGCCCCCGGCGGCCGGATCTCGCCCTTCCGCAGCCCGATGTCGAACGGCATCACGCCGGCCGCCCGTACCCGCACACGGACCTCGCCAGGACCGGGCCCGGGGACGGGCAGGTCCACCGTGCGCAGCACATCCGCCGGGCCGTGGGCCGCGAACGCCGCGGCTCGCATCGTCTTCCCCGTACCGGCGTTCATGAGAGTTCCTCTCCGAGTTCCGAGTCGTCCGGTGCTCACGGTGTCAGCACCACCTTTCCCACCGTCTCCCGCCCCAGCAGCGCCGCGTGCGCGGCCCCCGCGTCCCGCAGCGGGAACGTCGTCACCGCCGGTACGAGCGTGCCGCGTGCCGCCTCCTCAAGCGCCCGCTCCTGCAGGCCCCGCAGGCCGCCGGGAACCCGTGCGATCCGCGGACCCAGCGCGTACGTCGCCGTCAGGAGCCTGCTCTGCAGGTCCTTCGTGCCCAGTTCCGTGGGCGCGCCCGACGACCAGCCGTACATCACGAACCGGCCGCCGAAGCCCAGGAGTTCGAGCGCGGCACGCCCCGCGGCGCCGCCCACGCTGTCGAAGGCGACGCTCACCTCGCGGCCGCCGAGCGCCGCGCGCACCTTCTCAGGCCAGTCGGGCTCGTTGTAGTCGACGGCCACGTCCGCGCCGAGCTCACGGACCCGCGCGGTCTTCTCGGGGCCTCCCGCCGCGCCCACCACGGTCATGCCCGCGTTCCTCGCGGCCTGCACGAGGAGTGAGCCGATGCCGCCCGCGGCGGCCGTCACCAGGGCCACGTCGTCCGGTTCGAGCGCGGCGACGTGCAGGATGCCGAGGGCCATCCGGCCGGTGCCGACCATGGCGATCGCGGCCTCGTAGGAGAGCGAGTCGGGCAGGGCGAACAGCGCGTCCGTCTCCCGCACGGCCAGCTCCGCGTACCCCGCGTTGACCAGGCCCAGATGCGTCACCACCCGCCTGCCGAGCCACTTCTCGTCCACTCCGTCGCCGAGGGCGTCGACCACGCCCGCCACCTCCCGGCCAGGAGTCATCGGCAACTCCGGCATCGGGAAGGGGAGTTCGTCGTCCGCACCCTTCTGGATCGCGGTGTCCAGGAGGTGGACGCCCGCCGCCTTGACCGCGACCCGGACCTGGCCGGGTCCTGGCTCCGGGTCGGCGACCTCCTCGTACCGCAGGTTCTCGGGCCCGCCGAAGGCGTGCAGTCGGATCGCTCGCATGGTCAACTCGCTTTCGCCGTAACAAGATGAGGCGGCGGAAGGCCCGCCGACACCGGGAAAGCTACGGAGCGGCCCAACTCCGGGGCCTCTGTCGGACGACCGGGATCGTGACTGGGGGCCGACCGGGTGATGACTGGGGTGGGGCCGTCCCGTCACCCCAGTCGTACGACAGAGGCGGCACACGGGCTCCGGTTCCTAGCGTCGACCCCATGACGCACGCGACCCGTGACACCACGCCCCCTGCCGAGAACGCACTCACCAAGACCCGCTGGACGCCGGTCGCCGTCATGGCGCTCGCCATGCTGATGGTCACCCTGGAGCTGAGCCTCTCCTCCGTGACGCTGCCCGCGATCGGCGCCGACCTCGGCGTCGGGACCTCCGCGACCCAGTGGGTGCTCCTCGCCTACGCCCTGCCGACGGCCGCCCTCGCGATCCCCGCGGGTCGGTGGGCCGACCGCGTCGACCTCCGCGCGGTGTTCCTCTTCTCCGTCCCGGCCATCGGACTCACCAGCGTCCTCGCGGCCGCCGCACCCAACCTCCCCGTGCTGCTTGCCGCCCGCGTCCTGCAGGGCGTCGCGGGCGCGCTCGCCGTAGCGGTCTACCTGCCGGTGGTCGCCGCCGTCGTACGACCGGAGCAGCGGGGCCGCGCGATGGGCTACATCGCCACGATCATGCCGATCGGCTCGATGGGCGGCTCGTCCCTCGGCGGGATCGTCGCCGACGCGTACGGCTGGCGGCCCGTGCTCCTGATGAAGGTGCCGGTCCTGCTCCTGGTGATCTGGCTGGGGGCACGGCACATCCCGTCCACCGGCGGCGGGCTCTCCCGGCCCGACCGGTCCCTGGTGGGCGACGGCCTGGTCCTGGGCGGCTCGGTGACCGCGCTCCTGGTGGCCTTCGACCGGGTGGAGGCCGAACAGCCGGTCGTCGCGGCGCTGTTCGCGGTGGCCGCGGCGGCGCTCGCGCTGTGGTGGACGCGGCTGCGCTCGGCCCGCCCGGTGATCGGTCTGCTGCGGCGCAGGGCCATCGGCCTTCCGGTCCTCTCACTCCTGCTGACCGGCACGTTCGTGGGGCTCTCCTACTTCCTGCTGCCGTTCTACGTCGCCGACGTGCTGCACGGGAGCGCCGCCATGACGGGCCTCGCGATGGTCTTCTTCATCGGCGCCGTGGCCGTGAGCTCGCCGCTCAGCGGTCAGCTCGCCGACCGGCTGCCCGGCAGGTTCCTCGGGGCCGCGGGACTGCTCCTGGTCATCGGCGGTCTGCTGAGCATGCTGACCCTGGGGCCCGGCTCCGGGCTGCTCGACATCGGCTGGCGGCTGGCGGTGATCGGCGTCGGCCAGGCGCTGTTCGGCACCCCGGTGAACGCCTCGATCCTGGCCGCGGCACCTCCCGAGCTGGTGGGCACGAGCGGCGGGGTCGGCAACACGTTCCGCACCCTCGGCTTCACCGTCGGCCCGGCGGCAGCGGCCCTCGCGTACGGCCTGGGCGGCGGAGGGGCGGACGGCTTCCGGGTCGGGGTCGCCACCCTGACACTGCTGCAGGTGGCCGGCCTGGTGGCGTTGCTCGCCTCTGGCGGCGGCCGTCGCACGGCACAGGCCAAGTGACCTCCGGTCAGGCTCAGATGAGGGCGAACTGGCCGCCCGGTCCCTCTTCGTGGTGGTCGAGGACCGATGCCGGGCGGCGGGCCGCGGCGGGGACGGGGAGTACCCCCGCCCGGTGCAGCACGTCCGTGGAGATGCCGGGGCCGGCCGCCGTGAGCGAACGGGTCAATTCACCCTGGAGCGGCCGGAGTTCCGCCAGGAGCGCGAGTGCCGTGATCAGCTCCAGGAGCTCGGACGTCCAGGCCTGCGGCCACTCCTTCGGACGGATCGCCGCCAGGGAGCCCGCCTCACCCGTCTCCGTACGCCGTGCGCACCACAGCTCCAGGACACGTACTCCGCTCACCTCGAAGTCCCACGCCTCCCGCGGCACCGGCGAGATGCGGCCCGCGTCCACGCACAGGGCCTCCTCGTCGGCGTCGTACGCGACCTCCGTGGGGCGGGCCGGCAGCGGTGCCCGGACGTAGGGCCGGCGGCCACCGGGAAGCTTCGGCCGCGCGCCGTCGCCCCGGGCCTGGAGCGCGAGCATGCGGCGCCCCAGCTCCGTGCCCCGCGCCCAGAGCTCGGCGTCGGACGTCAGCGGCACCCGGCAGCCGGCCGGTGACGCCTGCGCGACGGCCAGCGTCCAGGCGAGGAGGTCACCGGCGTCGACGTCCGTGCCGAGTGCCGTGGAGAGGTGGGCGAGCAGGCCGGGCGCCGCATTGGGTTCGCCGCCGCCGGGGCGGCGGAACAGCGGGCGGATGCGCCCCGGCCGCCCGGCGGGGGAGCGCCCGTCCGGCAGCACGGCGGAGGCAAGGACCGCGGGGCCCGTGGAACCGGCGACGTGACCCTGCTCGACGAGGAACAGCTGCCCTTCGCCCGCGACCCGCCACAGCTCCGGGCGGGCGGCGTCGATGAGCCGGTGGTCCGGGATCAGCCACTGCTCGTCGAAGGGGCCGTGCAGGACCCGCACCGGCTCGGGGCAGGGCCCGGACTCGGCGGCCAGCGGAACCGTGCCGCCCGGGTGGCCAGGGAGCTGGGCGACCGCGGTGTGCAGGGTGCGCGAGCGCGAGGGCAAGAGGAGCTTCTCGCGTTCCGCCGTGTCCGCCCGCACGAACGCGGCCCAACGGGCTCTGAGAGAGGCGGCGTCCGGTCCCATCGGCCACCCGCGGCCCGGCCGGAGCGGTGCGACGGACCACGGCATGAGGTCCGCGAGCAGCGGCGCTTCGTCGTGCGTCACGCCCGGCATCGTACGTCGAGACCCTTACGTCGCGTCGAGGGTGACCGTGAAGGAGAAACGGTCCCCGCGGTAGTGGATGCGTGCCACGTCCAGGGCGCGGCCGTCCTCGTCGTACGTGATGCCCGTGTAGTGCAGGATCGGGCTGAGCAGCGGCACTTCGAGGAGGCGGGCCGTCTCCGGGTCGGCGAGCGTGGCCTCGACGGTGTCGGTGATACGGCTGATGCGGACGCCCACGACATCGCGCAGGACCTTGGTCATCGGCCAGCGTGAGAGGTCGTCGAGGTCGACGCGGTCCGCGAGTTCGGGACGTATGTAGTTATGGGCGTGATTGGTCGGTTCGCCCGTCTTCTCGTCGCTGCGCAGCCGGTGGTACGTCGCCACCTCGGTCAGGTCGGGGAAGTGCTCGGCGAGTTCGCCGGAGACCGGAGCCGTGCCGTGCGCGAGCAGTTGCGTGCTCATGCCCGACTGCTGGGCCACGATCGCGTCGACCGAGCCGAGCAGCCGGACCGGTGAACCGCGCTGGGCGCTGGGCTCGATGAACGTGCCGCGCCGCCGGTGCCGGGTGATCAGGCCCTCGTCCTCCAGCTCCTTGAGGGCCTGGCGCATGGTCAGGACGCTCACGCCGTAGTGCCCCGCCAGCTGCTCCTCGGTGGGCAGCCGGAGCGGGGCATCGGGAGTCCGGCCGAGTATCGAGGCGCGCAGGGACTGCGACACCTGATACCAGAGCGGCAGTTTGCGATTCAGGACGATCGAGTCCGGGGCGAAAGCGGTCACGGTCTCTCCGAATCAGTCAATCAGTCCGCAACGGCAGCGAAACGGGATCAGTTGCCGATCAGTTTCGAAAATGGCGCTCCAGACCCTCCCACACATCGTCGTACCCGCGCTGCAGATGGGCGGCCTGAGCTGCCTGTTCGGTCGCCGTCACCGGCCAGCGCGTCTCGAACATGAAGGCAAGCCCGTCGTCGATCTTCTGCGGCTTCAGCTCGGCGGCCGAGGCCTTCTCGAAGGTGTCGCGGTCGGGGCCGTGCGCCGACATCATGTTGTGCAGCGAGCCGCCGCCGGGCACGAAGCCCCCTGGACCGGCAGCCTTCGCGTCGTACGCGCCCTCGATCAGGCCCATGTACTCGCTCATCACGTTCCGGTGGAAGTACGGCGGCCGGAAGGTGTTCTCGCCGACCAGCCAGCGCGGCGCGAAGACCACGAAGTCCACGCCGGCCAGGCCCGGGGTGTCGGACGGCGAGGTGAGCACCGTGAAGATCGACGGGTCCGGGTGGTCGTAGCTGATGGTGCCGATGACGTTGAAGCGGCGCAGGTCGTACACGTACGGCACGTGGTTGCCGTGCCAGGCGACGACATCGAGCGGCGAGTGGTCGTAGGTCGCCTGCCACAGGTTGCCGCAGAACTTGTTCACGACCTCCACCGGGCGGTCCTGGTCCTCGTACGCGGCGACCGGGGCCCTGAAGTCCCGTGCGTTCGCGAGGCCGTTGGCGCCGATCGGGCCCAGGTCGGGGAGCTGGAAGACCGCGCCGTAGTTCTCGCAGACGTAGCCGCGCGCGGTTCCGTCGAGGAGCTCCACGCGAAAGCGCACCCCGCGCGGGATCAGCGCCACCTCGCCCGGCTCGGCGCGCAGCAGGCCGAACTCCGTGCGAAGGAGCAGGCCGCCCTGCTCGGGTACGACGAGGAGTTCACCGTCCGAGTCGCTGAACACCCGGTCCGTCATGGAGGAGTTGGCGTGATAGAGGTGGACGGCCATGCCGGTGCGCTGGGCGGCGTCGCCGTTGCCGCCCAGCGTCCACAGGCCCGCGAGGAAGTCCGTGCCGGGGGCGGGGTCGGGGAGCGGGTTCCAGCGCAGGCGGTTGGGGTCGGGCGTCTCGGTGAAGGGCGCCGTCCGCAGGGCGCCGTTGTCGACGCGGGTGAAGGCCGGGTGTGCGGCCGAGGGGCGGATGCGGTAGAGCCAGGAGCGGCGGTTGTGCGCGCGGGGCTCGGTGAAGGCGGTGCCGCTCAATTGCTCCGCGTACAGGCCGAGGGGGGCGCGCTGGGGCGAGTTCCGGCCGTGCGGCAGGGCGCCGGGCACTGCTTCGGAGCTGTGTTCGTTGCCGAAGCCGGAGAGGTACGTCAGTGCCTCGGCCGTCTTGCGCGGGTCGTTCCCGTCTCCACGGCTGGCGTCGCTGGTGTGTTCCCGGCTCATCATCGCTCCCTCGTCAACGATTCCTATGGGACACCGTAGGATTCACGTTTTCCTTCCGCAAGGGGGTCCATGGATGTGAACATTGCTCTACTCTCCCGGGGATGCCCCACCGTGATCAGCCAAAGCCGCCGCCGCCCCCGCAGACCCTGCGCCGCGTGCCCGTGCAGGAACGCAGCGCCGAGCGTCTGGCCCGCATCCTCGACGCCTGCGCCGAACTTCTGGACGAGGTCGGTTACGAAGACCTGAGCACCCGCGCCGTCGCCACCCGGGCGGGCGTACCGATCGGCTCGGTCTACCGCTTCTTCGGCAACAAGCGCGCCATGGCCGACGCCCTGGCCCACCGCAACCTCGACGCCTACGGAGAGCGCGTGGCGGCGCGCATGGCCGGGGTGGAGCGCGGCGACTGGCGCGGCGCCGTCGACGCGGCCTTCGACGAATACCTCGCCATGAAACGCACCGTCCCCGGCTTCGGCCTGGTCGACTTCGGCATCCCCTCGGCCCCCGGCGCGATGCCCGACGCCAACTCGGACGTCGCCGAGCGGGTGGCGGGCCTGCTCGCCGACCACATCGGCCGACCGCTGGACGAGAAGCTGCGCCGCACGGTGCTCGTCGGCGTCGAGGCGGTGGACGCCGTCCTGCAACTCGCCTTCCGCGCCCACCCGTCGGGCGATCCGGACCTGATCGACGAGACGCGGACCCTGCTGCACTCCTACTTCGCGGGTTCACTGGACTGAACCCGATCGCCGCAGGGTCCTGACGGCATGCATACCGGTCGGTATGGTGAGGGTGAACGTGCGCCGTAGCCGCCGCCCTGGAGGGTCTCCATGCCCAGCACAGCCCTGCGTATCTGCCCCCTCTGCGAAGCCACCTGCGGGCTCACGCTCACCATCGAAGACAGTCGGGTCACCGGAGCGCGCGGGGACCGGGACGACGTGTTCAGCCACGGCTTCATCTGCCCCAAAGGCGCCTCCTTCGGAGAGGCCGACTCGGACCCCGACCGCCTGAAGGGCCCCCTCGTACGCAAGGACGGCGTACTCCGCGAGGCAAGCTGGGACGAGGCGTTCGACGCCGTCGCCGCGGGCCTCCGCCCCCTGATCGAGCGGTACGGCCCGCAGGCGGTCGGCGTGGTGCTCGGCAACCCGAACGTGCACACCATGGCCGGCGGCCTCTACCCGCCCGTGCTGATCGGCTCGCTCGGCACCCGCAACATCTTCACCGCGAGCACCGTCGACCAGATGCCCAAGCACGTGTCCAGCGGGCTCCTCTTCGGCGACGCGTTCGCCATCCCCGTGCCCGACCTGGACCGCACCGACCATCTGCTTCTGCTCGGCGCCAACCCCCTGGACTCCAACGGGAGTTTGTGCACGGCCCCCGACTTCCCGGGCAAGCTGAAGGCGCTGCGCGCGCGAGGCGGCACGCTCACCGTCGTCGACCCCCGCCGCACCCGTACCGCCAAGCTCGCCGACCGGCACCTCGCGATCCGGCCCGGCACGGACGCGCTGCTGCTCGCGGCCATGGTCCAGGTCCTCTTCGAGGAGAAACTCACCGACCTCGGGGTGCTCGAGGACCAGGTGGAGGGCGTGGCGGAGGTACGGGAGGCCGTGGGCCACCTAACCCCCGACGCCGTATCCGCGGCCTGCGACGTGCCCGCCGACACCATCCGCACCCTCGCCCGCGACCTGGCCGCCGCACCCACCGCCGCCGTCTACGCCCGCGTCGGCGCGAGCACCGTCGCCTACGGCACGCTCACCAACTGGCTGGTCGACGTCCTGAACGTGCTGACCGGCAACCTCGACCGGCCCGGCGGCGCCCTGTTCCCGCTCTCGGCCACCGACCGCGCACCCCGCCCGGCGGGCCCCGGCAAGGGGTTCGCCCTCGGCCGCTGGCACAGCAGGGTGAGCGGGCACCCCGAGGCCAAGGGCGAACTGCCGATCGCCGCGCTCGCCGAGGAGATCGACACCCCCGGCGATGGCGCGATCCGCGCGGTCGTCGCCGTCGCGGCCAACCCCGTCCTTTCGGCACCCGACGGCGACCGGCTCGACAAGGCCCTGGCCGCACTGGACTTCATGGTCAGCGTCGACCCGTACCTGAACGAGACCTCCCGCCACGCCCACGTCGTGCTGCCGCCGCCCCCGCCCTCCCAGAGCCCGCACTTCGACTTCGCCTTCAACGGATTCGCCGTACGCAACCAGGTCCGCTACACCCGCGCGGCCCTTCCCCTGGCGGACGGCAGGATGGCGGAGACCGAGATCCTGGCCCGGCTCGTGCTGGCCGCCGGGGGGATGCACGGCGCCGATCCCGCGGCCGTCGACGCGATGGTCGTCGACAAGGCCATCGGCAAGGCCGTCACCGAGCCGCACTCCGCCGTGCACGGCCGCGACCCCGGACAACTGGCCGCCCTGCTCACCGGCGAGAGCGGCCCCGAGCGGCGGCTCGACCTGATGCTGCGCCTCGGCCCCTACGGCGACGGATTCGGCGCCCGCGAGGACGGGCTGACCCTGGAACGACTCCTCGCCCACCCGCACGGCATCGACCTCGGCCCCCTGGAGCCCCGCCTCCCGCAGGTCCTCAGGACGCGCAGCGGCCGGGTGGAGCTCCTCCCCGCACCGATCGCGGACGACCTGCCGCGCCTGACGAACGCGTTGCGCGCCGCCCCGGACGAGCTCGTCCTGGTGGGCCGGCGCCACCTGCGCTCCAACAACAGCTGGATGCACAACGTGCGCTCCCTCACAGGTGGCTCCAACCGCTGCACCCTGCACGTCCACCCCGACGACGCGGCCCGGATCGGCCTGGAGCACGGCGGCCAGGCGCGCGTGGAGGCCGCCGGCGGCTCGCTCACCGTCCCCGTGGAGGTCACGGACGCCGTGCGCCCCGGAGTGGTCAGCCTGCCGCACGGCTGGGGCCACGACCGTCCCGGCACCCGCCTGGCCGTCGCGGCCGAGAACCCCGGTGCCAATGTGAACCAGCTCCTGGACGGCACCCTCCTCGACCCGCTCTCCGGGACGTCCGTGCTCAACGGATTCCCGGTGACCCTTACCCCCCTGGTACCGGCAGCAAGTCGTTGACCTGGAGTTTTGCGCTTATTGCTCACGCGTCAACATCTTGTTAACGGATCGACGCGGGTCCTAACGTCAACCGGACCGCCAGACCTGGTGGGAGTTCGATGGTGAACGTTAGGTAGCCCCCATGCTGACAATCCTCGGATTCGTCATGATCGCCACCTTCCTGGTGCTGATCATGATGAAGAAGATGTCGCCGATCGCGGCACTGGTGCTGATCCCCGCGCTCTTCTGCGTGTTCGTAGGAAAGGGAGCCCATCTCGGGGACTACGTCCTCGAAGGCGTCGGGAATCTGGCGCCCACGGCGGCCATGCTCATGTTCGCCATCGTGTACTTCGGCGTCATGATCGATGTCGGCCTGTTCGACCCGATCGTCCGGGGCATCCTGCGCTTCTGCAAGGCGGACCCGGTGCGCATCGTGGTCGGCACCGCGCTGCTCGCCGCGATCGTCTCGCTCGACGGCGACGGTTCGACGACCTTCATGATCACGGTCTCGGCGATGTATCCCCTCTACAAACGCCTCAAGATGAGCCTCGTCGTCATGACGGGCGTCGCGGCCACCGCCAACGGCGTCATGAACACCCTGCCCTGGGGCGGCCCGACGGCCCGTGCCGCGACCGCCCTCAAGGTCGACGCCGCCGACATCTTCGTGCCGATGATCCCGGCGCTCGCCATGGGCCTCGTGTGCGTCTTCCTGCTCTCCTACGCACTGGGTCTGCGGGAGCGCAAGCGGCTCGGCATGCTCTCCCTGGACGAGGTCCTGGAGAAGGAGACGGCGAGCGAGACGGTTCTCGTGGGCGCCGGTGGCGGCACCACCGGCGGCGGCCGCATGTCACTCACCAAGGAGAGCGCCGGGGGAGCGGGCACCGGGGCCGGTACCGGCACGGACGCGTCCGGCGATGCCGACGAGGACGACGGCTTCCAGGGGCTCGACCCGAACCGCTCCACCCTGCGCCCCAAGCTCTACTGGTTCAACGCCGGTCTCACCGTGGTCCTGCTCACCGCCATGATCATGGAGTGGCTGCCGATCCCGGTCCTCTTCCTGCTCGGCGCCGCGCTCGCCCTCACGGTCAACTTCCCGCACATGCCCGACCAGAAGGCCCGTATCGGCGCGCATGCCGAGAACGTCCTCAACGTCACCGGCATGGTCTTCGCCGCCGCCGTCTTCACCGGCGTCCTCCAGGGCACCGGCATGGTCGACAGCATGGCCAAGTGGCTCGTCGACGCGATCCCGGAGGGCATGGGCCCGCAGATGGGCCTGGTCACCGGCCTGCTGTCCCTGCCGCTCACGTACTTCATGTCGAACGACGGCTTCTACTTCGGCGTCCTGCCGGTCCTCGCCGAGGCGGGCCAGGCGCACGGCGTCAGCACCCTCGAGATCGCCCGCGCCTCCATCGCCGGTCAGGCGCTGCACATGTCGAGCCCGCTGGTGCCCGCCGTGTACGTCCTCGTCGGCATGGCCAAGGTCGAGTTCGGCGACCACACCAAGTTCACCGTCAAATGGGCCGTGCTCACCTCGCTCGTGGTGCTCGGCTCCGGAATCCTCTTCGGCATCATCTGATGCCATCGACACCGGGCCGGGCCTGGTTGCTGCGCCTCGTCATCGCCTTCAGCTTCGCGCAGGGGGCGGTGTCGATGGCGCGTCCCGCCGTCTCCTACCGGGCGCTCTCGCTGGGCGCCGACGAGCGGGCCATCGGCGTCATCGCGGGTGTGTACGCCCTGCTCCCGCTCTTCGCCGCCGTGCCGCTCGGGCGCAGGACGGACCACGGGCGGTGCGCGCCCCTCCTTCCGGTCGGTGTCGTCCTGATCGCCGGAGGGTGCGCGCTCAGCGGTACGGCGGGGTCGCTCGGGCCGCTCGCCGCCTGGAGCGGTGTGATGGGCCTCGGCCACCTCTGCTTCGTGATCGGCGCCCAGTCGATCGTCGCGCGGCAGTCCGCCCCCGACGAACAGGACCGCAACTTCGGCCACTTCACGATCGGCGCCTCGCTCGGGCAGCTGATCGGGCCGGTCGCCGCGGGGTCCCTCATCGGCGGGGACATGGGGCGTACGAGTGCGTTCGCCCTGCTGGTCTCGGGTGCCGTCGCCGCCGTCTCGCTCACCTCGCTGTGGCGCATCGAGCACGCCCGTCCGGCCATGGCCTCGTCGAAGCGGGGCGACAAGGTCCCCGTTCTCGGCATCCTGCGTACCCGTGGCGTGCCCGCGGGGATCTTCATCAGCCTCGCGGTCCTCTCCGCGACGGACATCCTCACGGCCTATCTGCCGGTGGTCGGTGAGCACCGGGGCATCGCGCCCGCGACGGTCGGCGTGCTGCTCTCGCTGCGGGCCGCGGCGACGATCGCCTGCCGCCTCGTGATGACGCCGCTGATCAATCTGCTCGGGCGTACGGCGCTGATCGTGGTCACGTGTCTGCTGGCCGCCCTGCTGTGTGCGGGGGTCGCGCTGCCGGTGCCCGTGTGGGGGCTTGCGGTGATGCTGGTGCTCCTCGGGTTCTGTCTCGGGGTCGGGCAGCCGCTGTCGATGACCACCGTGGTGCAGGCGGCTCCCGAGGGGGCGCGGTCCACTGCGTTGGCTTTGCGGCTCACCGGTAACCGCCTTGGACAGGTGGCTGCTCCCGCCGGGGCGGGGCTGATTGCCGGCGTGGCGGGGGTGGCGGCGCCGTTCGTGATGCTGGGAGGGCTGCTTCTGGTGGCGGCCGGGTTGGGGCTGAGGCGGAACCCTGCGGGGCCTTCCCCCACCCCTCCCCTTCCCGAAACGAGGGGCTCCGCCCCCAGACCCCCGCTCCTCAAACGCCGGAGGGGCTGAAGGCTGGTCCGCCCCCCTACTTCACCCGCATCTCGCACCGCATACGCCGCTCATGGCCCACGGTCCGCTCCGGGCCCGTCAGGGTCAGTGGTACCCGGTGGTGGGTCGTCGCGCTGGATGGGCCGAAGCGGAGTTCCAGGGCGCCCGGGTCCACGATTCGGTGGCCCTCCGGGCCCGTGTACGACGCCAGGTCGGCGTGGAACGTTGCCTCGACCTCCGCGGACTCGCCCGGTGACAGCGGCACGCGGGCATAACCGATCAGGCGGGTCACCGGGCGTGCCACCCGGCCCACGGGATCGTGGAGGTAGAGCTGGACCACCTCCGTGCCGGGAACGGGACCCGTGTTGGTGACCGTGAGCCGCAGCGTCACCTCGCCGTCCGTGGGCAGCTCGGCGGGGACGGGGGACACCTCCCACGCGAACGTCGTGTATGAGAGGCCGTGCCCGAAGGGGTACAGGGGCGTCGGATCGAGGTTGCTCGCCTCGCCGCGGTGGCCCAGCGGGGGAGCCAGGTACGTCCACGGCTGGCCCGTCGGCTCGCGGGGCACGCTCACCGGCAGCCGCCCCGACGGATTCACCCGGCCCGAGAGGACGCCCGCGACCGCACCGCCGCCCTCCTCGCCGGGGAAGAACGCCTGCACCACCCCCGCGAGGCGGCCCGTCCAGCGCCCGAGCGCGTAGGGGCGGCCGGTGAGGAGCGCCAGGACCGTGGGTGTTCCCGAGGCGAGGGCGCCATCGATCAAGTCGCCCTGTGCGTCCGGAAGTTCCAGGTCCGCGGCATCGCACCCCTCCCCCGACGTACCTCTGCCGAAGAGCCCCGACCTGTCACCGGCCACGACCACGCAGACGTCCGCCTCGGCCGGATCCGCCACGAACACCGCCTCAGGGAACTCCGCACGCAGCGCCTGGAGCAGCGTCGGCACGGCGACGCCCATCGGCAACTCCGGGTGCTCCACGCCCACATGGCGCGGGAAGGTGTAGCAGCCGAGCATCGCCGCAGGGTCGTCGGCGAGCGGGCCCAGCACGGCGATCCGTGCGTCGTGTGCGAGAGGGAGCGCCTCGTTCTCGTTGGCGAGCAGGACCACCGATTCCTCGGCCAACTCGCGCGCCAGCAGCCGCATATGGGGCGGGTCCAGGTCCAGCCGCCCTGCGGGGGGAGTCGGCGTCCAGTCCGGGTCGAGCAGGCCCAGTTCGCACTTCTGGGTCAGTACGCGAAGGGCGGCGCGGTCCACCGCGTCCCGCGGGACTGTGGCTCCCGCGCCGAAGCACCTGACCGCCGGGAGTTCCACGTCCACGCCCGCCGCCAGGGCCAGCGCCGCCGCACCCGCCCTGGAGCCCGTGACCCCGTGGGCCGACTCCAGGAAGGACACGGCGAAGTAGTCGGAGACGACGGTTCCGGTGAACCCCCATTCCTCGCGCAGGATTTGGGTGAGCAGCGCCTTGTGGGCGTGGGCCGGGACGCCGTCCAGGTCGTTGTACGCGGGCATCACCGAGCGGGCGCCCCCGTCACGTATCGCCATCTCGAAGGGCGGCAGGACCACGTCCGCCAGTTCGCGCGGGCCGATGGAGACGGGGGCGTGATTGCGGGCCCCGCGCGACGCCCCGTAACCCGCGAAGTGCTTGAGCGTGGCGACGATCCCCGCCGACTGGAGGCCCTGGACGTAGGCCGTGCCGACGGTCGCCACCAGGTAGGGGTCCTCGCCGATGGCCTCCTCCGTGCGACCCCAGCGGGGGTCGCGCACGACGTCGAGGACCGGGGCGAGCCCCTGGTGGACGCCGACCGCGCGCATCGACTCGCCGATGCTCTCCGCCATCCTGGCCACCAGGTCCGGGTCGAAGGAGGCCCCCCAGGCGAGCGGTGTCGGGAAGACGGCCGCCTGCCAGGCGGTGAAGCCGGTCAGGCACTCCTCGTGCGCGACCGCGGGCAGGGCGAAGCGGTTCGCGGCGCGGACGCGCTCCTGGAGGGCGGCGAGCCGGGCGGCGCCCTCGGCGGGTTCCACCGGGGTCGTGCCGAAGGGGCGCGTCACCTGGCCGAGGCCGTGGGGGAGCAGCACCTCCAGGTCGACGCGTTCGGCCACCTCGTGCTGGAGCGGCGCCACGTCGGCGCTCTCCTCCTGCGCGTCGGAGCCGGGCCAGACGCTGTGCAGCTGGGCGAGCCTCTCCTGCGGCGTCATCCGGGCGAGCAGGTCCGCGGCCCGCTCGGACGCGGGCAGCGTGGTGTCCTGCCAGGGGTGGACCATGGAACTCCTCAAGTCAGCGGCCGCCCGCGCCCATCAGACCGTCGACCAGCTGACGGCGGGCGAAGAGATACACGGCGAAGATGGGCACGATGGAAAGGACCACGGCGGCGAGCAGCGCCGGCACGTCGACGCGGAACTCGCCGACGTAGTCGTAGAGACCGAGGGTGAGCACCCGGGACTCGGGAGACTGGGTGAGGATCAGCGGGAAGAGGAAGCCGTTCCAGGCCTGCAGGGCGGTGTAGACGGCCGCCGTGGAGATGCCTCCGCGGGACATCGGCACGACCAGGCGCAGCAGGATGCGGGCGGGCCCGGCGCCGTCGAGGGCCATCGACTCGTACAGCTCCTCGTCGATGTCCCGCATGGAACCGGCGAGGATCAGCACGCTGACGGGCAGCGCGAACGCGGCCGTCGGCAGGATCACCGCGAGCAGCGAGTCATAGAGCTGCAACTTCGTGATCAGCAGGAACACCGGGATGATCACGGCTTGGGCGGGTATCGCGAGGCCGAGCAGGAACATCTGGAAGAGGCGCTGGGCGCCCCGGCCCCGCGCGCGCACCACCGCGTATGCGACGCACACCCCGAGCACCAGGACGATCGCGACGCAGGCGACCGTGACCACGGCGGTGTTGAGGAGGTAGGTGAAGAAGCTGCTGTCCAGGACGCGGCGGTAGTTGTCGAGGGTCGGATCGGTGGGCACGGAGAGCGGGCCGCGGTCGAAGTAGGCGTCGCGCGACTGGAGGGTCGTGGCGAGCAGGACGTACAGCGGCAGCGCGATGATCACCAGCCAGACGAGCGAGGCGACGCCGGCCGGGAGGTTGGGGCGGGCGCGCCGCCGAGGTCCTGTCTTGCGCGGCGGCCGTACGGGGGTACGCGTACCCGGCCGCTCGATGGTGCTGGTCACAGACCCTCCCGCGTGGAGCGCATCGCCGTGAAGCCGGTGAGCCGCACGAGCAGCAGGGAGATGCCCGTGGCGACCACGACGAGCGCCGTGGCGATGGCGCTCGCGTAGCCCATGTCGCGGGAGACGAAGCCGGTCTCGTACATCCAGTAGGGGACGATCGTGGTGTCCGTGCCGGGGCCGCCCTCGGTGAGGATCAGCACGGTGTCGAAGAACGTCAGCGCGCCGACGACCATCAGGACGGACGAGGTGACGACGGTGTTGCGCAGCTGCGGCAGCGTGATGTGGAAGAACTGCCGCACCGTGCCCGCCCCGTCGATCGACGCCGCGTCGTAGAGGGAGCGCGGGATCTGCCGGGCGCCGCCCTGGTAGAGCAAGGTGTGGAACGGGATGAACTGCCAGGCCGCCACGAAGAGCACCGCGCCGAACGCGCCGCGCGAGGAGCCGAGCACGTCGCCGTCCGCGAAGCCGATCCAGGGCCCGATGTCGGCGATCAATCCGAAGTTGGGGTCCAGGAGCGTCTTCCAGAGCAGCGCGAGCGCCACCGACGAGGCAAGCAGCGGCAGGAAGAAGACGGCGCTGAGCACGGCGCGGTTCTTCTGCCGGCCGGCCGCCCAGACGCCCAGGAGCAGCGCGATCGGCGTCTGGACGAGCCAGGTCAGCGCGGTGAGCAGCAGGCTCAGGACGATCGCACCGCGCATCGTGGAGTCCTCCCACAGACGGCGCCAGTTGCCGGTGCCGCTGAAGGAGGGCAGGCCGCCGAGTCCGTCCCACTCGGTGAAGGAGAGGTAGCCGACGAGGAGGAGCGGGCCGAGCGCGAAGCAGAGGAAGAACAGGGCGCCGGGCGCGGCCCACAGCAGGCCGGGGCGGCCCACGCGGCTGCCGGCGGGGGCCGGGCTCACTTCACCCGCCGCATCGCGTCGGCGAAGCCCTTCGGGCTCAGGTCGCCGTTGAAGAGCTTCTGCAGGTTGTTGGTGAGCGGGGCGGTGAACTTGGCGGGGAGTGCCTGGTCCCAGGAGAGCGTGAAGGACGGGGCCTCGCTCACCATGTCGTACTGGTACGTGGCGTACTCGGGGCTCTTGTGCGCGCTGAGCTGCTTCTTCGCGTCCGAGGTCGCCGGTACGTCTCCGTTGGCGACGAGGTCCTTGGCGTAGGCGTCCTGGGAGGCGAACTTCAGGAACTCCACGGCGGCGTCGCGCCGTTCGCCCTTCTTCACCCGGGTGGCGTTGACGGACCAGTAGTTGGTGGGATTGCCGACGACGTCCTTCGGGTCGCCCTTGCCGTCCGGCACCGCGGGGAAGGACGTCCAGCCGAGGCCCTTCTCGGCGAACTCCTTCTGGTTGGCCTGCTGGTTGGCGTACTCCCAGCTGCCCATCAGGTGCATGGCGGCCTTGCCGCGCGCGAACAGGGTGGACGCGCCGTCCGCGGTGTAGTTGACGGACTTGTAGTTCTTGCCGAACGCCCCGCGGTCGACCAGGTCACGGATCATCTCGCCCGCCTTGATCATGGCGGGGTCGTTCCAGGCGGACGCGTCGCCGTCCATGATCTTCTGGAACACCTCGGGCCCGCCGATCCGGTCGAGGAGGTACTCGAGCCACATCAGCTCGGTCCACGGGTCGGCGCCCGCGAGCGCGAAGGGCGTGACGTCCTTCTCCTTGAAGGTGTCGATCAGGTCGAGCATGCCGGCCCAGGAAGAGGGAGGTTGGGCGCCCGCCTCGCGGAAGACCTTCTTGTTGTAGAAGAGGATCACCGGCTGCATGCCGCGCATCGGGACGCCGTAGTACGTCCCGTCGATGCGGCCCGCGTCGAGGATCGAGGGGATGAACGCCTTCTTCAGCGCGGGGTCCTTCTTCATGTACGGGCCGAGGTCGACCAGCATGTCCTTGGCCACGAAGTCACTGATGGAGCCGCCGCCCCAGTTGAAGAAGATGTCGGGGGCGTTGGCGGTGCCCATGGAGGTGCGCATCTTGTCCTGGTAGCCCTCGCCGGGGATCTCGACGAGCTTCACCTTCACGTCCGAGGTCTTGTTGAAGCGGTCGACGACCTTGCGCTGCACGGCGGCCGACGGGTCGCCGTAGACCCAGGCCTCCAGCGCGGCGCCACCACCGCCCGCGCTGTCCTGGGGGCCGCCGCTGCCGCAGGCGGAGAGGCCGGTGGCGGCGAGCGTCAGGGCCGCGGCGGCGGCCAGGGCCGTACGTATGCGCCGTCCCGGACGGCCCGGTCGGGACAGTCGGCGCAGGGGAGGGGTAGGCATCGCAGCGCACCTTCCGGAAGAGTTCCGAAAACTATCGGTCGATGCGCACGGAAGTTACGGGCGGCGCCCGGACGTGTCAACGCTCCTGACAGGAAAGGGAGTTCGCGGCACCGACCGATGCGTCGGCGGATGCGTGGGCGGGGCTCAGACGCGCGGCGCGGTGCTCGCCCGCACCACCAGCTCCGTGGCCAGCTCGACGCGGGGCGAGGCGGGCTCCTCGCCGAGCGCCAGCCGCAGTACCGTACGGGCCGCCAGTTTCCCCATGTCGGACAGCGGCTGGCGCACGGTCGTCAGGGGCGGAGCCGACCAGCTGACCTCCGGCAGATCGTCGAAGCCCACCACACTGAGGTCCTCGGGAACCCGCAGGCCGCGCCGCCGCAGGGCCTCGATCGCGCCGAGCGCCATCTGGTCGCTGGCGGCGAAGAGCGCGGTCGGCGGCTCGGCGAGGCCGAGGAGTTCGCCCGCCCCGGCGAACCCGGACGCGTGGTAGAAGTCGCCCGGCACGATCAGGGCGTCGTCGACCGGCACGCCCGCGCTCTCCAGCGCCGCACGGTAGCCGTCGAGCCTGGCCCGGGAGCACAGGAGCCTCGGCGGCCCCGCGATGAAGCCGATCCTGCGGTGTCCGAGGGAGAGCAGATGCTCCGTCGCGGCCATCCCGCCCGCCCAGTTGGTGGCGCCCACGGTCGGTGCGTCCAGGGCGGGCGACCCCGCCGGGTCGATCACGACGAGCGGTACGCCGAGCCGCCGCAGCTCGTCGTGGAGCATCGGTTCCAGGACGGAGGTCACCAGGATCACGCCGTCCGACGCGCGGGCCCGCAGGTTCTTCATCCACTGGCGGGCCGAGCCCGATGCCCCGTGGATCGCGGAGACGACCGTGCCCGCGCCTGCCGCGTGCGCCACTTCCTCCACCCCGCGGATGATCTCCACGGCCCAGGGGCTGTCGAGGTCGTTGAAGACCAGGTCGACGAGGGCGGCGCGGCTGCCGGGCGCGCTCGCCCGCCGTTCGTAGCCGTGCTCGCGCAACAGGTCCTCGATGCGCGCGCGGGTGTCCTCCGAGACGTCGGACCGGCCGTTGACCACCCGTGACACCGTCGGCACCGAGACACCGGCCTGCCGGGCTATCTCCGTGATGGTCACCTTGCTTTTGGACCGGCTCACTTCCCCACCTCCGTCGAAACCTTGCAGAAGTCTTCCGGAACACCGGAGTTGGGGGAAGCCTAGAGGAGAGGGGCCGCTGAACGAGTTGGCGTGCGGATGTTCCCCGGAGGCGCCGGCTGCCTCCGGGGAACGGGTTACCGCGAGAACCGCATGGGAGCTACGGGACGATCTTCAGCAGCCTGTTCGGCGAACCGGAACCCGGGCTGGTGACCTTGCCCGTGGTGGCTCCGTTCACCAGCGCGGACGAGACCTGGGCGGGTGTGGCCGAGGTGTGGCCCGCCAGGTAGACCGCCGCGGCACCCGCGACATGGGGAGTGGCCATCGACGTACCGGAGATGGTGTTCGTGGCGGTGTCGCCCGTGTGCCAGCCCGCCTTGATGGAGACGCCCGGCGCGAAGATGTCCAGGACCGAGCCGTAGTTGGACCAGCTGGCCTTGGCGTCCGTGTTGCTGGTGGCGCCCACCGTGATGGCCGCGGGGACCCGCGCCGGGGACGACGAGGAGGCGTTGACGCCCTCGTTGCCCGCGGCGACCGCGTAGCTGACGCCGTCGGCGATGGAGTTCTTCACCGCGTTGTCGAGCGTGGTGGATGCCCCGCCGCCGAGCGACATGTTGGCCACGGCGGGGGCGCCCGCCGTGTGGTTGCCCGTCACCCAGTCGATGCCCGCGATGACGCCGGCGGTCGTGCCGGAGCCGTTGTTGTCGAGCACGCGGACGGCCACGATCTTGGCCTTCTTGGCGACGCCGTACGTCTTGCCCGCGATGGTGGTGGCCACGTGCGTACCGTGGCCGTTGCCGTCCTGGGCGATGTTGTCCCGGTCGACCGCGTCGTAGCCGTTCACCGCGCGCCCGCTGATCTCGGAGTGCGAGATGCGTACGCCGGTGTCGATCACGTACGCGGTGACGCCCGAGCCCGCGGTGTCCGGGTAGGTGTACGTACCCGAAAGCGGCAGGCTCGTCTGGTCGATGCGGTCGAGACCCCAGGGCGCGTTGCTCTGGGTCGCGTCCGCACGGACCGTCCGGTTCTGCTCCACCGAGGCGACGGCGGGGTCGGCGGCGAGGCGTCTCGCCTCCGCCGCGCTCAGCTCGACGGTGTATCCGTCGAGCGCGGACTTGAAGGTCTTCTTCACCGACCCGCCGTACTCGGATATCAGGCCCTTGCCCTGGGTCGAGGCGGCCTTGAAGCCCGAGTTCGTCTTCAGCGTGACGATGTAGCTGCCCTTGACGGCGTCGGCCGAACCGGCGCCGATCACGGTGCCCTCGGCGGGAGCGGCCTGGGCCGGAAGGGCGGTGACCGCACCGAACAGGGTGGCGGCGGTGGCGGTCGAGATCGCCGCGGCGATCACGGTCTTCTTGCTGCGCAGCATTGCCATTACGAGGGAGTCCTCCTCATAGGCGGCGCTCGCCCTGGGGTCGGGCGGCGCAACTGTGGGGGCGTGTGCGTGATCGCACACACAGCCAGGAGCGGTGCGTTCCGCTCCTGGCGCGCTCAGCAGAATGTCGGCTCTACAGGCGTAGATCAAGGGAGTTGGCGAGGTGACATGTATCTGTCACATGCACGAAACGGAATGTGGGCGGTCCGTCTGGGGGGTAGGTGTGGAGCCGGGGTGAATGTCCCTGGTTCTGACGCCCTTCCGACGCCCCTGGTGCCAGAAAACTAACAGCGCTAGTTTGGGGTGCGGACGACTACCTGAGGAGTGCGATGAAGGCCCACGACGGCATGTACATCGGCGGCGCCTGGCGGCCCGCCGTCGGCACGGACACGATCACGGTCCTGAACCCGGCCGACGAGCAGCCGATCGGTCAGGTTCCGGCAGGCACGGCACAGGACATCGACGCGGCGGTGCGCGCCGCCCGCGAGGCCTTCCCCGCCTGGGCGGCGACCCCGCCCGCCGAGCGCGGCGCACTCATCGGCGCGCTCCGCGACCAGCTGGTCGCCCGCAAGGACGAGATCGCCGAGACGGTGACGGCGGAGCTCGGCTCGCCGCTCCCGTTCTCCCAGATGGTGCACGCGGGCGTACCGATCCTGGTCTCCGGTTCGTATGCCGAGCTCGCCGCGACGTACGCCTTCGAGGAGAAGATCGGCAACTCCACGGTCTACATGGAGCCGGTCGGCGTGGTCGGCGCGATCACCCCCTGGAACTACCCCCTCCACCAGATCGTCAACAAGGTCGCTCCCGCGCTCGCCGCGGGCTGCACGGTCGTCCTGAAGCCCGCCGAGGACACCCCGCTCACCGCCCAGCTCTTCGCCGAGGCCGCGCACGACGCGGGCATCCCGGCCGGTGTCTTCAACCTGGTCACCGGGCTCGGCCCGGTCGCCGGACAGGCGCTCGCCGAGCACGAGGACGTCGATCTGGTCTCCTTCACCGGCTCGACGGCGGTCGGCAGGCAGATCGGCGCGACCGCGGGCGCGGCCGTCAAGCGCGTCGCCCTGGAGCTCGGCGGCAAGTCCGCCAACGTCATCCTGCCCAGTGCCGATCTGGCCAAGGCGGTCAACGTCGGCGTCGCCAACGTCATGTCCAACTCGGGCCAGACGTGCAGCGCGTGGACCCGCATGCTGGTGGACGCGGAGCGGTACGACGAGGCGGTCGCGCTCGCGTCGGCCGCCGCGGTCAAGTACGGCTCCCGCATCGGTCCCGTCGTCAACGCCAAGCAGCAGGCGCGCGTGCGGGGTTACATCGACAAGGGCGTCGAGGAAGGCGCCCGGGTGGTGGCCGGCGGCTCCGAGGCGCCGCGCGAGCAGGGGTACTTCGTCCAGCCGACGGTCTTCGCCGACGTCACCCCCGAGATGGCGATCGCCCAGGAGGAGATCTTCGGCCCGGTCGTCTCGATCATCCGGTACGAGGACGAGGACGAGGCCCTGCGGATCGCCAACGGCACCGTGTACGGGCTCGCGGGCGCGGTCTGGGCGGCTGACGACGCGGAGGCGATCGCCTTCGCCCGCCGCATGGACACGGGGCAGGTCGACATCAACGGGGGCAGCTTCAACCCCCTTGCCCCGTTCGGTGGTTACAAGCAGTCCGGGGTGGGGCGCGAGCTGGGCCCGCACGGGCTCACCGAGTACCTCCAGACGAAGTCCCTCCAGTTCTGATCCCCGCCACCCGCCTTTCAAGGAGTACGCCACCGTGGTCCGCGCCGCCGTTCTGCCCGCCGTCGGTTCTCCCCTGGAGATCACCGAGATCGACCTGCCCGAGCCGGGTCCAGGCCAGGTGCGGGTGCGCCTCGCCGCCGCCGGGGTCTGCCACTCCGACCTGTCCCTGACCAACGGCACTATGCGGGTGCCCGTGCCCGCCGTGCTCGGGCACGAGGGCGCGGGGACGGTCGTGTCCGTGGGGGAGGGCGTCACACATGTGGCCCCCGGCGATGGTGTCGTCCTCAACTGGGCTCCGTCCTGCGGCAGTTGTCACCCCTGCTCGCTCGGCGAGGTATGGCTGTGCGTGAACGCGCTGGCCGGTGCGGCCGATGTGTACGCACGCCGTGCCTCGGACGGCGTGGACCTGCACCCCGGTCTGAACGTCGCCGCGTTCGCCGAGGAGACGGTGGTGGCGGGCAACTGCGTGCTGCCCGCCCCGGACGGCGTCCCGCTGACGGACGCGGCGCTCCTGGGCTGCGCGGTGCTCACCGGATACGGCGCGGTCCACCACTCCGCGAAGGTCCGCGAGGGCGAGACGGTGGCGGTCTTCGGGGTCGGGGGAGTGGGCCTCGCGACGCTCCAGGCGGCACGGATCGCCGGCGCCTCGCGGATCGTCGCGGTCGATGTGTCCCCGGAGAAGGAGGGGCTCGCGCGGGCCGCGGGTGCCACGGACTACGTGGTCGCCTCCGAGAAGACGGCCAAGGACATCCGCAAACTCACCGGCGGCCACGGGGTGGACGTGGCCGTGGAGTGCGTGGGCCGCGCGGTGACGATCCGTACCGCCTGGGAGTCCACGCGGCGCGGCGGGCGCACGACGGTGGTCGGCATCGGCGGCAAGGACCAGCAGGTCACCTTCAACGCCCTGGAGATCTTCCACTGGGGCCGGACGCTCGCGGGCTGCGTCTACGGGAACTCCGACCCGGCGGTGGACCTGCCGGTCCTGGCCGAGCACATTCGCGCCGGGCGCTTCGACCTGAGCGGCCTGGTGACGGACCGCATCGCCCTGGACGGCATCCCGGCGGCCTTCGAGAACATGGTCGCGGGGAAGGGGGGCCGGGCGCTGGTGGTGTTCTAGTCCCGGTCAAGACATCACCGGCTCCGCCGAGTTCGTCCTCGAACGCCGGACGTGCTGACTTCCAGCCCGTCCGGCGTTCGTCTGCCACGAACAGAACCCTCTGTGCGAACCGTTGACCACATACCCACCGGTCGGTACGGTCCCTGCAATCACACGCCCACCCCCCCGTCCCGTCCCCGGACCCACCAGAGTGTGCACCGCAATGGACCCCGCACCGTCCGCCCCCACGGCGGCCCCCCACCCCGCATCCGCTCAGCCCGCGAACCCGGCGGATCCCCACCGCCGCAAGGTGGCGACCGCCGCCGCCCTCGCCTCCGCCGTCGAGTGGTACGACTACTTCGTCTTCGGTATCGCGGCCGCCCTCGTCCTGGGCGATCTGTACTTCCCCTCCGGCAGCTCCTCCGCGGGAGTCCTCGCCGCGTTCGCCACCTTCGCCGTCGGCTTCCTGGCCCGCCCCATCGGCGGCATCATCGCGGGTCACCTCGGCGACAAGCGTGGCCGCAAGCCCATGCTGGTCCTCGCCCTGACCCTGATGGGCCTCTCCACCACGGGCATCGGCCTGCTCCCCACGTACGACACCGTCGGCATCGCCGCGCCGATCCTCCTCGTCACCCTCCGCGTGTTCCAGGGCATCGCGGTGGGCGCACAGTGGGGCGGCGCGATGCTGATGGCCACCGAGTACGCCCCCGAGGGCAAGCGCGGCCTCTACGGCAGCCTGGTCCAGCTCGGCGTGCCCATCGGCGTGGTGACCGCCAACACGGTCTTCCTGATCGCCGGTGCCGTCACCAGCGAGAGCACCTTCGAGGCGTGGGGATGGAGGGTGCCCTTCATGGTCGGGCTCCTCGTGCTCGTGCTCGCCTGGTACATCCACACGCGGGTCGAGGAGACCCCCGAATTCCGCGAGGCGGAGAAAGCTCTCGCCGAGAAGGAGAAGTCCCAGAAGGGCGAGGGCGGCGAAGGGGGCAACTCACCCCTGCGCACCATCCTGCGCCACCACCTCGGCACCGTCTTCCTGGCCGGCGGCTCCTTCGCCGTGAACACCGCGACCTTCTACATCATCATCACCGGCGTCCTCGACTACACCACCCGCGAACTCGACATGAAGCGCAGCGCGGTCCTCACCGTCTCGCTCTGCGTGAGCCTCACCCAGCTCGCCCTGATCCCGGCGTCCGCCGCGCTCTCCGACCGCATCGGGCGGCTGCGGATCTATGCGCTGGGCGCCGCTGGACTCGCGGTCTGGGCCGTGCCCATGTTCCTGCTCATCGACACCGGTTCGCTGCTGTGGCTGGCCGTCGGCACCTTCGTCACCAGCTGTTTCCTCAGCATCATGTACGGGCCGCAGGCCGCGCTGTTCGCGGAGCTCTTCACCGCGGAGATGCGCTACACGGGAGCCTCGCTCGGCTACCAGATCGCGGCCGTCTTCGGCGGCGGGCTCGCGCCCTTCGTGATGGTGCTGCTCCTGGAGGCGACGGGTACTTCGATGGCCGTCTCCGCCTACATCATCGGTCTCGCGGTGATCGCCCTGAGCTCCATCAAGGTGCTTGCGGGGCGGGCGAGTTCCCGCTGACGGCAGGGGGTACGACAGGCTCCGGCGCCGGGCTCGCCGAGGGCGCCGGAGCCGTCGTGCGCAGCCGTGGGAACGACTTGGCCGCCGCCAGGAACGCGAGCGTCGTCAGCACGAAAGGCCAGGTGAACGTATGCCCGCCGGACGGTGCGAGGAGCGCCGACATGGCCGAGCTGACGGCGGTCGCCGTGGCGGCGCCCACGCTCGCGTACGCGAGCGTCGCACCCCGCGCGGGAAGGAAGACCCCGCACAGCGCCAGCGCGACGAGCACCGAGTTGTATCCCGCCGTGCCGTCCGCGATCTGCGCGGCAGGCGCCCCGAGTGCCCAGGCCGAACCGATCCCGACCGCGCTGCCGAGGCAGGCCACGGCCCCCGCGCGACGGCTCGCGACGAAGAGGCCCACGAGCAGGATCGCGCCGACGTACCACTGCGGCATGAAGAAGATCTGGGCGAAGCCCGCGAAGAACCCCCGCGCCAGGTCGTCGATTCGCAGCGAGGTCGGGCCCGTCGCCGCGCGCGTCAGCGCGGCCAGGGCGTCGCCGTGGTGCCAGACCCGCTCGAAGCCGGGTGCGGCGATCGTCGTCGCGCTCGCGAGCAGGCAGTACGGGAGCGTGAGTGAGGGCAGCTCCCAGACGGCGAGGAGGTTGCCGGCCGCCGCCGTCACCACCGTGACCACCACACAGCCCGCGAGGGCGAGCAGGGCCGTGGACAGGTGCCCGGCCCCGAGGAACACCGCGAAGCACAGCGCGGTGAGGCAGGCGTTGAAGCCTTCGAGCCCCGTCGAGACGCGGTCGTGCGCCGCACCGAGGAGCCGGGCCGTCACCGTGCCGACGGCCGTGCCCGCGAGCCCGTAGAGGCCGTACTGCCATCCCGCCGCGAAGAGCGCCACGCAGAAGACGCCGCCTGCCGCCGCGCTGGGCAGGAAGGTGACCTGCGCCTGGCCGCGCAGGACGTGAGCGGCGAAGGGCAGGGCCCGAAGTGGCAGGCTCTTGGCATCAGTTGAGTGCCGCACGGCTCACTCCCGTGTTACGTCCATGTGTCACCCGACAAGGCAGGTGCACCTTACATCTACCTGGCGGGGCGTGGCGATACCGAGGTGCGTCTCCCGGCCGGCGGCGAGCCGTCAGCCCGTGGCCACCGCGACCTGGGTGTACTGGAGCGCGAGACCGTCGAGGAGCGCGCGCAGGCCCGTCTCGAAGGCGCGCTCGTCGATCTCCTGCTGTCGCTCGGCGAGGAGGTGGGCCTGGCCCAGGTGCGGATAGTCGGCCGGGTCGTACGCGGTCGCGTCGTCCACGAAGCCGCCGGCGAAGGAGCCGAGCGCCGAACCCATGATGAAGTACCGCATCAGGGCGCCGATCGACGTGGCCTGCGCGGCGGGCCAGCCCGCGTCCACCATCGCCCCGAACACCGCGTCCGCGAGCCGCAGTCCGGCCGGGCGGCGGCCGGGGCCGCTCGCGAGCACCGGAACGATGTTGGGGTGCAGGGTGAGCGCCGCGCGGTACGAGACGGCCCAGTCGTGCAGCGCCGTCCGCCAGTCGCGCGCGTCGGCGGCCTCGAACATCGACAGGTCCACCTGTGCGCTCACCGAGTCCGCGACCGCCTCCAGGATCTCGTCCTTCGTGCGGAAGTGGTTGTAGAGCGAGGGCCCGCTGACCCCGAGCTCGGCGGCGAGGCGACGCGTCGAGACGGCGGCGAGCCCCTCGGCGTCCACGAGCGCGCGCGCCGTCTCGACGATGCGTTCTCTGCTGAGGAGGGGCTTGCGCGGTCGGGCCATGCGGCACATAGTAGGGCTGCCGTAAGAAACTAGCAGTGCTAATTTAAATCCGCGCCACATACCGGTCCGAGGACTGGTCCACGACTCGACCCGAAGAGGTGCCACGCGATGAATCTGGAGCTCAGCGAGGAGCAGTCCGCCGTCCGGCAGTTGGCGAAGGACTTCGTGGCCCGCGAGATCGCGCCCCATGTCATCGAGTGGGACCGCGCCGAGAGCGTGGACCGGTCCATCGTGAAGAAGCTCGGCGAGGTCGGCTTCCTCGGGCTGACCATCGACGAGGAGTACGGCGGCTCGGGCGGCGACCACCTCGCCTACTGCCTGGTGACCGAGGAGCTGGGGCGCGGCGACTCGTCCGTGCGCGGCATCGTGTCGGTCTCGCTGGGGCTCGTGGCCAAGACCATCGCGTACTGGGGGAGCGAGGAGCAGAAGCGCCAGTGGCTGCCGGGGCTCACCTCCGGTGAGCTCGTCGGCTGCTTCGGGCTCACCGAGCCGGGCACCGGCTCCGACGCCGGGAACCTCTCGACGAAGGCCGTGCGCGACGGCGACTCCTACGTCGTCAACGGCTCCAAGATGTTCATCACGAACGGCACTTGGGCCGATGTCGTGCTGCTCTTCGCGCGGACGAACGACGCCCCCGGACACAAGGGCGTCTCCGCCTTCCTCGTGCCGACCGACACCCCCGGCCTGAGCCGTCGCACGATCCACGGCAAGCTCGGCCTGCGCGGCCAGGCCACCGCCGAGCTGGTCCTGGAAGACGTCCGCGTCCCGGCCTCGGCCATGATGGCGCCCGAGGGCAAGGGCTTCTCGGTGGCCATGTCGGCGCTCGCGAAGGGGCGGATGTCGGTCGCCGCCGGATGCGTGGGCATCGCGCAGGCCGCCCTGGACGCGGCCGTGACGTACGCGACCGAGCGCGAGCAGTTCGGCAAGGCCATCGCGGGGCACCAGCTGGTGCAGGAGCTGATCAGCGACATCGCGGTGGACGTGGACGCCGCGCGCCTCCTCACCTGGCGGGTCGCCGACCTCATCGACCGCGGGCAGCCCTTCACCACGGAGTCCTCCAAGGCCAAGCTGTTCGCCTCCGAGGCCGCGGTGCGCGCCGCCAACAACGCGCTCCAGGTCTTCGGCGGCTACGGCTACATCGACGAGTACCCCGCGGGCAAGCTGCTGCGCGACGCGCGCGTGATGACGCTCTACGAGGGCACGAGCCAGATCCAGAAGCTGGTCATAGGGCGGGCTCTCACAGGGATCTCGGCCTTCTAGACGCGGCTCCCGCCGCGCGGGCTGAGTACGTGAGCTGAGTACGGGAGCGGATGTGGCGCGGCCGTAGCCGGGCGAAGCTCTGACCATGAGTGAGACACCGGCACCGGTCAAGCAGCAGAGCACCACCGCCTACTACGGTCAGGCCATCGCGTCGTTCGCCGTGGCGATCGGCGCCGTGGCGATCGGCATCTACAGCCTCGACGTCAGCGGCTGGATCCGCGCCTTCCTCGCCATCTCCGTCCTGTACCTGACGACCTCCGCGTTCACCCTCGCCAAGGTGATCAGGGACCGCCAGGAGGCGGACCAGCTCGTCAGCCGCGTCGACCAGGCCCGTCTGGAGAAGATTCTGGCCGAACACGACCCGTTCAAGCCGGTGGTCTGACCGGCGTCCTAAGCGCTTGCTCACCGTCAGGGGTATGGTGTCCCTCCCGACCGGCGGAAGGAGTGGGCGATGAGCACGGCGGAGCAGACCGAGGGCGAGGACCTGCCATGGGGCGAGGTCACGCCTGATGCGGCGCGGCGGCTGCTGATCGCCGCCGTCGAGGCCTTCGCCGAGCGTGGGTACCACGCGACGACGACCCGGGACATCGCGGGCCGCGCCGGCATGAGCCCGGCGGCGCTCTACATCCACTACAAGACCAAGGAAGAGCTGCTCCACCGCATCAGCCGGATCGGCCACGACAAGGCCCTGCGGGTCCTGCGCACCGCGGCCGACGGTCCGGGCGGCGCGGCGGAGCGGCTCGCCGACGCCGTGCGGTCCTTCGTGCGCTGGCACGCCGACCATCACACCACCGCCCGCGTGGTCCAGTACGAGCTGGACGCGCTCGGCGAGGAGCACCGCACGGAGATCGTCGCGCTGCGGCGCCAGTCGGACGCGGCCGTGCGGGACATGATCAACGACGGGGTGCGGGACGGGGAGTTCGACGTCCCCGACGTGCCGGGCACCACCCTTGCCGTGCTCTCGCTCTGCATCGACGTGGCCCGCTGGTTCAATGTCGCGGGCACCCGGACGCCCGACGAGGTCGGCGCGCTCTACGCCGACCTCGTGCTGCGGATGGTGGGGGCCCGGCAGCGGGCGTCCTGAGCCCCCGCCCGCCTCAGAAGTAGTAGCGGGACACCGACTCCGCGACGCAGGCGGGCTTCTCGGAGCCCTCGCGCTCGACGGTGACCACGGCGGTGACCTGGACGCCGCCGTCCTTGGTCTGCTCGACCTCCTTGAGCACGGCGGTCGCCCGCACCCGGGAGCCCGAGGGCACCGGCGAGGGGAAGCGGACCTTGTTGGTGCCGTAGTTGACGCCCATCTTCATGCCCTCGACGCGCATGACCTCCGGCACCAGGCTCGGCAGCAGCGACAGCGTCAGATAGCCGTGCGCGATGGTCGTCTTGAAGGGGCCCTGCGCCGCCTTCTCCGCGTCCACGTGGATCCACTGGTGGTCGCCCGTGGCCTCGGCGAACAGGTCGATCCGCTTCTGGTCGACCTCCAGCCACTCGCTGTGCCCGAGCTGCTCGCCGACCCCGGCGCGCAGGTCGTCGGCCGACGCGAAGATCCTCGGCTCTGCCATGTCCCTGGCCTCCTCAAAATGTACGAACTAAGCGGTTGCTCAGCATGCTGCGTGTGTCGACGCGTGTCAACGGACCGGTCGTCGCGGCCGGTGGATCTGCCATTAGGGTTGGAGGGGTGCCCCAGATCCCAGAGAAGATCCACGAGCTCACGGTCGGCCAGCTCTCGGCCCGCAGCGGCGCCGCCGTCTCCGCCCTGCACTTCTACGAGACCAAGGGCCTGATCGCCAGCCGTCGCACCTCGGGCAACCAGCGCCGCTATCACCGTGACGCGCTGCGCCGCGTCGCCTTCGTCCGCGCCGCCCAGCGCGTCGGCATCCCGCTCGCCACGATCCGCGAGGCGCTCGACTCGCTCCCCGAGGAGCGCACCCCCACCCGCGAGGACTGGGCACGCCTCTCGGAGGACTGGCGCTCCGAACTGGACGAGCGGATCAAGCAGTTGGGGCGGCTGCGCGATCACCTCACCGACTGCATCGGCTGCGGCTGTCTCTCCCTGGAGAACTGCGTGCTTTCCAACCCCGACGACGTCTTCGGCGAACGCCTCACCGGCTCCCGTCTGTTGGCGGAGCGCCGGCCTCAGTCGTGACCGCGGGAGTGGCGTCGAGAGTGGCTTCGGGCGTGGCGGCGGCCCGGTCCCGCGGTCCCAGGTGGCGGAAAGCCACGCTCAGGATCACCGCGGCGAGCGCTCCCGCGGCCACTCCGCTGCCGAGGACGGTGTGCGCCCAGGACGGCAGCGGCGCGTACAGCCCGGGGGTCATCACCGGCAGCAAGCCCACGACCAGGGCGAGAGCGACCACGACGCTGTCGGTGCCGTGCGTGAGGTCGACCCGGGACAGCATGCTGAAGCCGAGGACCGCGATCACCGCGTAGATCACCAGGCCGGCCGCGCCGACCACCGGCTCGGGGATGGCGGCGAGAAGGCGCGTCAGCGGGGTCAGCAGGCCGCAGACGACGAGCAGCACGCCCGCGCCCGCCGTGACGAACCTGCTGCGTACGCGCGTCAGTTGGACGATGCCGATGTTCTCGGCGCTCGTCACCATCAAGGACGTGCCGAACACACCCGCGCCCAGCGACACGAGGGCGTCGGCGCGGGCGATGCGCGGCACGTCCCGGCCCGCGTCCGGGGTGCGTCCGACCGCCTCGCTGTTGAGCACGGTCTGGCCGGTGGCCTCGGCGAGCGAGGCGAGCGCGAAGACCAGCAGCGGGATCGCCGCGAGCAGGTCGAAGTGCGGGGCGCCGTAAGGGAAGGGGTCCGGCAGCGCGAACGCGGCACCGGACGCGAGATGGATGTCCGTACCGAGCAGGAGCGCGATGGCGGTGCCGCCCACGAGACCGAGGAGCACCGCCATCTGCCGCCACACCCCTCGCAGGACGAGGAAGAGGAGCGCGATGACGCCGAGCGTGGCGAACCCGGGGCCTGGCCCCGACGCCACCATCGGCGCCGTCACCTTGATCATGTTGATGCCGATCAGGACGACCGTCGTCCCCATCACCAGGGGCGGGAACAGCCGCACCACGCGTCCGTAGAAGGGCAGTACACAGATCAGGAACACCCCGGCGATCAGTACGGAGCCGGACGCCGTCGCGGCCCCGTACTCCTTCCCGATCTGCAGGAAGATCGCCACCGCGGCCCCGCCCGGCAGCATCAGGAACGGCAGCCGGGCGCCGATGCGCAGCGCCCGTACCCCGAGGGACTGGAGCAGCGCCCCGATGCCGCACAGCACCAGCGTGGCGCTGAGCAGCGAGGCCGTCTGAGCGGCGGTCAGCCGCAGCGTCGTGCCGATCAGGATCACCGAGGAGACGGGCGCGGCGATCCCGGCGAGGAGATGCTGGAGGGCGAGCGGTGCGAGGCGCGGCAGCGGAAGGCGCTCGTCGACGGCGGCCACCACGGGCTCAGCCCTTCGCTGGCGCGGGAGCCGGGGTGAGCCAGGGCAGTTCGGATGCTGCGTAACGATAGGCGCGGAAGACGGCGTTGGGCTCCGACGGGAAGAGCTTGCGGACCTCTTCCTCCTCGTAGCCGCCGAAGAACGGCACGACGTACTCCCAGCAGAGATAGCCGTCCGGAGTGACCTCGAAGAGGCGGCCCGCCGGGGAGTCGGTGATGAGGGTGTTGCCGTTCGGGAGGCGCTGGGCGCTGCCCATGAACGGCGCGAAGAACGACTCGCGGGCCGGGTCGTGGTACTCCCAGACGACCTTCCCGCTGGAGCGCTCGATCTCGACGACGCGGCTGAACGGCACGTCCCAGTGCGGCCGGAAGACGCCGTTGTCGAAGACGAGGAAGTTGCCGTTCGCCAGCTCGGTCGGGCAGTGCTGCTGGGAGACGACGCCGGGCTCCGAGCGCCAGATGATGTCGCCCGTCTCGCGGGATATGACGACGACGGCGGAGACCGAACGGAAGCTGGCGAGGATGTTGCCGTCGCTCGTCGGCAGGACGCTGTTGATCAGCGGGTAGTGCTCGCGGGCGTAGTCGGGGTGGAGCGGGAAGTCCGCGCGGCCGAGGTGCTCGGAGACCTTCCACTCCCAGGTGGTGTTCCCCTCGGCGTCCACCTCGACGATGGTGTCGGCCCAGACCGTGCCGCCGTCGGCCTCTGAGCCGGGCACGCCGCCGCGTACGGCTGCCGCGTCCGCGCCGGTCAGGGGCTCGAGTGCCGTGTAGAGGAGCCGTCCGTCGCCGTAGTGGTGCGCGTCGTGGTGCTGGAAGCGGTCGCGGTGCTCGCGCAGGACCGTGCCGTCCGGTGCGACCTCCCGCATGATCCCGCCGCGGTACTTGTGCCACATGGGGAACAGGGCGGGCTCGTCGGGGAGTACGCCGTTGTAGGCGAGGTTGCCGTTCGGCAGGATCCGCGCGTGCCGTCCCGGGCGGTGCGGGAGGTCCCACCGGTGGGCGATCTCGCCGTGGGCGTCGACGAGGTAGACCTCGCCGCTTCCGGTGAGCGGTGCGAAGAGGGTGTAGCCGCCGTAACTGGCGTCCTCGTCCAGGGCCATCAGGCCGGTGCCGCGGCGGCGGCGCTGATTCTGGTCCACGCGGGTCATGGAGATCCCGTCCTCTCGGTCCGGTTCATTCATGGGCGCTTAAGTTTCTTAAGTGGTGCCGAAGAGGTTAACCCGACGGATAGGCTGAGTGACATGGGTACGAGTGATGAAAGTGCGGCGGGCGTCCCGCGGGTCGGCCCCGGCATCCGCAGGCTCCGCCGGGCCCTTGATCTGACGCTGGCGGACGTGGCGGCGCGGGCCGGGGTCTCGGCGCCCTTCCTCAGTCAGGTGGAGAACGGCCGCTCGCGGCCCAGCATGGGATCCCTGCAGCGCATCGCCGACGCCCTGGACACCACGGCCGTCCAGCTCCTCGCATCGGCGGATCCGCCGAAGCCGGTGGACGTGGTGCGCGGCGGCTCCGCCTCGGTGGGCGAGGGCGAGGGCGACCGGGAGGCCCGGATGCGGCCGCTGGTCCGCGGCCACCAGCGGCTGCACGCACTGGAGTTCACCGGGGATCACGACTGGGGCCGCGAGTACCGCCACCGCAACGACGAGATCCTCTACGTGGCCGACGGCTCGGCCGAGGTGGAGGCGGACGGCTCCGTGTACCGCCTGGACCGCGGGGACACGCTGTACTGCGCGGCGGAACTGCCGCACCGCTGGCGCCCGTTGGAGAAGGGAACCCGCGTGCTGGTGGTGGGGATCGCGGACGGGGTGCGGGTGACGGACGAGAGGGGCCACTGACGCGGCCGCCTCCCGTCCGCCCGGGAAGTCACTCGAACTCCGTGCCGCCCTTGCGCGTCAGGTAGTCCGCGCTGACCGCCTTGGCGATGGCGCGGCCGCCGGTCACGGGGGAGTACCGCTCGACCGCGGGCCGGATCACGACGCCCTCCCGCAGGTGCAGGGCGCGTCCCGAGACCGTCTCGCGGCCGGAGGCGATCTCCAGGACGCGCTCGGCGTCGTACGGGCCCTCGTACAGGCGCGGCACCAAGGGGAGCCGGTCCTTGAGCAGCGCCGCCGGGTCGAGCCACCGGACCTCGCCGTCGATCTCCGCGCGCACGTCGAAGACCGCGTAGCCGAGCGTCTCACGACGCCCGTCCGCGCCGTACGTGAGGTCCTGGACCCCCGCTCCGTACACCTCCCCGTAGATGCCGACCCGGCGCGCGCCGAGCCGCTCGGCCAGCGCGGCGGCCTCGGCCACGACTCCGTGGCCGTGGACCGCGCGCCAGTAGAGATTGCGCGGATCCTCCTTCAGGGCGAGGGACTTGGAGCCGAAGCCCTTCGACGAGACGTGCACCCGGCCGCCCTCGCTCTCACCCTCTCCCGCCACGTAGGTCAGCAGGCAGGCGGAACCATGCAGCTTCTCCGTGAGGACCACCGGCTCGCCGGGCGCGAAGATGTCCGGGTGGCGCTGGATGTTCTCGATGTCCACCCAGGGCAGCAGATCGGGCGCGGGCTCGACGTCGCCGCTCATGGTGGGCGGAATCGGCGGCACCCACTTCACGACGCCGAGCCGGTCCGCGAAGTCCGTGCCGTCCGCGGCGGCCCGCGCCAGGTCCACCTCCGCGAGCGCCCGCGGCCGGCACACGATGCCCTGCGACAGCTCGCCCCGCAGCCGTACCGCCTTGACCCGGTCCGCCTTGCCGCCCGCGAGCCGCCCGGTGAGCCCCAGTTCGGCGATCAGCTCCGCCGGGAGCACGGACTGCTCGGGGATGTAGAGCGCCGTGTCACCCGTGCGGTAGGCGCCCTTGGCGACGACCGCGCGGTACAGGCCCACCTGGGCCAGCTCGAGCGCGTCGGCGTTCGGATGCTCGTGGATGGTCAGCACTTCGGCGGTGACGCGCAGCGTCGACATGGGGCGGGCTCCTGGGTTCTACGTGCCTCGCGGGCACGGGGACACGACTGTCATCGACGCCAACTGTGCCGACGGCAAATCGCTGGAGCGACCGGATATGGGCCTGCTAGCATCCGCGCTCCAAGGCGTCGGGCCCACCCCTTCACGGGGACGGCGTGCCGAGCATCGAGAGCGCCGTCGACACCAACTGGGCGTTCGACGCGGCCCGTTCACCGTCCGGCAGGACCAGCGTGTCCTCCAGGCCGATGCGGGTGGCAAGGCCGAGGCGCCCCGCGAGCCGCAGCACGGGCCAGGTGCCGCCCTCCTCGCCGTGCAGCAGGACGGGGCGGCCGTGTGCCCGGCCGATCACGGCGAGGAGGGCGCGGGCCGAGTCGCGGGCCGTGCCGGGGTCGGGGTCCGTCACCTCCGCGAGGACCCGCAGGACGCGCGGGCCGAGCGCCGACGCCAGGAAGCGTTCCGTCCCGTCCGTGCCGGACCAGATGCCTGCCTCCACGCCCACCCCCCGGTCCAGCAGCGCCTCGGCCACCGCCTCCGCCCCGGGCTCGTGCCAGTTCACCGACGCGTGGTCGGGCAGCACGGTCCACGCGCGGATGTGCGCCACCCGCTCGCCGGGGTCGGGGCCGGCCCAGGCGCCCGTGGTCACCCCGACCGGCACGGACGTCACGGAGCGGACCGCTGTCAGCGCGGCCGCAACCGCACGTGGCGCCAACGTGTCTTGCCCACAGGGGGACTTGGGGTGAACATGAACGTCCCGCGCGCCGGCCGCGACGGCTGCCGCCACGGACTCGGCCATCGCCCCGGGTGACAGGGGGATCAACGCACCATCGCCCGCGCCGCGGGCGCCGTTCAGACATACCTGCATCACCACAGGACAGCACAGACGACGACACACAGACGACTCACAGGGGGTAGGCCGATGGGTATAGCCATCTGCTCGTTGCTGTGGAGTGCCGAGCGCTCGGGACGGCAGAAGATCACCTACGACAGCGACGGCTACCACCTCGTGCGTTTTCCGTACACGGGCACCGACGAGTCGTACGACCCCTGGCACATGCACGACCCCGGCAAGGGAGCCACCAGTCCGTCGGGCTTCCCGGACGCCCGGTCCGGACTCATCTGGCCGAGCCACCACGGCTGGGGCACCCTGTCGGCGATGATCTTCTGGGAGCCGGACGACCGGCCCACCGAGTACCGCGCGCGCTTCGTGCGCGATCCGCTCGGCGACTCCTCCGGGTACGACTCGACGGCCACCACCGACTGGATGCCCACCAGGGGCGGGCAGTACCGGACGCACATGTGGCAGATGTTCGTCCACCCGCAGACTCCGGTCGGCCTGAAGATGTCGGCGCGCGGCCCCGGCGACGTGAAGATCGCCGCTCCGCTCATGTTCGCCGAGTTCAAGCTGGCCATACAGACGGACGTGGCGACGCCCTAGCCCGCGTACGCCCCCGGACGCTCCGGCCGGACGTCATGCCGAGACCAGCGGCCGTGCCCGCCGGGCCCGCGCCCTCGCCATCGCGGCGGGCGTGAGCACCGGGGCCGGCACGACGATGCCGCAGCCCGTGCAGACGGCGCCCGCGGAGGGCTCGTGCGCCAACCCGTGCGTCCAGACGAGGTCGGTGCGGTCGCACACCGGGCAGACCGCGCCCGGCTCACGCTCAAGTGCCGCGATCAGCCGCCGCAGCACCTCGGCCAGTGGTCCCGAGGGGTGGATGCCGGGATCGTCGCACCAGGCGACCCCGAACCCGCCCCAGGTGCACCGGTGCCAGTCGTCCACGCTGCCGGGCCGGCGGAGCCCGTCGTGCTTCTCCTTGCGGCGGCGTTCCGCGAAGTCCCGCTCGTAGGCGAGCCAGACGGCACGCGCCGCCTCCAGTTCGTCGAGCGCGGCCACCAGTCGCGCCGGATCGGGCGAACGGTCCTCGGGACCGAAGCCCGCCCGGGAGCACAAATGGTCCCAGGTCGCCCGGTGACCGTAAGGGGCGAACCTCTCCAGGCACTTGCGCAGTGAATACCGCCGCAGTGCCAAATCGCTCAGCGGATCGCGCACCTGTCTCGCGAGACTCCGGAATCCGGCCATCGCCCTGCACCTCCGTCGCACGTTCTCGGACGTTGCCGAGTAGACGTATCGACTTGCGATTCGGCTCCCTCGACTTCCATCCGATTTTCGATGCACGACATAAGACGGCGGTGAGCTGGAGCTATGTGTGCATTCTGAAAAAGCGACGCATGTTCATCTTCCGGGTTCGGCAACCCGCCAGTAACCTCCGCCTCAACTCCACCCCACAGGAGCACAAGCGGAGCCCAGAGGAGCACACATGCGACGACGCATCGTCCGGCTCAGAACCCTCACCGCCACCGCGGCACTCGCGCTCGCCGCGTCCCTCCTCGCGCCGCAGCCGGGGAACGCCGCCGACGAACCGCCGCCCGCCGCCGACCACTGCGAGGGGCAGTGCGCGGACATCCTGCCGCCCGGCGCGAACGGCAACGCCACGCTCGCCGAGATACTCGCCCACCGCGTCCTCGGCACCCAGCCCAAGCACGCGGACGACCAGTTGGGCCCCTACGACGCGCTCTCCTCCGGCTATCCGTCCCTCACCGACGACAAGCTGACGGAGTTCTTCAACGACGCGTCCTTCGGCGTCCGCGACGGCCAGGTCGCCTCTGTCACCAGGCCGCGCGACGACGTCACGATCACCCGGGACAAGAAGTACGGCATCCCGCACATCAAGGGCTCCACGCGCTACGGCACCGAGTTCGGCGCGGGCTTCGCCGCCGGGCAGGACCGGCTCTGGCTGATCGACCTGTTCCGGCACATCGGCCGCGGCGAGCTGACCTCCTTCGCGGGCGGCGCGCTCGCCAACCAGGGCCTGGAGCAGCAGTTCTGGCCGCAGGCCCCGTACACGGAGAAGGACCTGGAGAAGCAGGTCGAGTACATCAAGTCGACGCAGGGCGAGCGCGGCGAGCAGGCGATGAAGGACGCGCAGGCCTACATCGACGGGCTCAACGCCTACCGCGTCAAGTCGAAGAACGGCCGCTACTTCCCCGGTGAGTACGTCCTCACCGGCAAGATCGACGCGATCACCAACATCGGCGAGATAGAGCCCTTCAAGATCAGCGACATGATCGCGCTCGCGTCCGTCGTCGGCGGTCTCTTCGGCAACGGCGGCGGCGGCGAGGTCGACGCTGCCCTCTCCCTCCTCAAGTCCCAGGAGAAGTACGGCGTCGAGAAGGGCACGAAGGTCTGGGAGTCCTTCCGGGCCCGCAACGACCCCGAGGCCGTCCGGACCATCCACGACGACACGAGCTTCCCGTACGCGGGCAAGCCGGAGAACGCGCGCGGCACCGCCATGCCCGACGCGGGTTCGGTCGAACGCGAGCAACTCGTGTACGACCGCGAGGGCGGCGCCAGGACGGCCGCCAAGGACCCGGTGAAGGCGCCGAAGAAGCTCAAGCCGGTCCAGGGGATGTACGACGACGGGGTGCTGCCCGCCGACCTGTTCGGGAAGGACGGCCACAAGAAGGGCATGTCGAACGCCCTCCTCGTCTCCGGACAGCACACCGCTAGCGGAAACCCGGTCGCCGTCTTCGGCCCGCAGACCGGCTACTTCGCCCCGCAGCTCCTCATGCAGCAGGAGTTGCAGGGCCCCGGGATCAGCGCGCGCGGCGTCTCCTTCGCGGGCGTCGGCATGTACGTCCAGCTGGGGCGCGGACAGGACTACGCCTGGTCGGCCACGTCCGCCGGGCAGGACATCACGGACACGTACGCGGTCGAGCTCTGCGAACCGGGCGGCGGCGCCCCCACCAAGCAGTCCACCCACTATCTCCACGACGGCACCTGCACCCCCATGGAGAAGCTGGAGCGCAAGAACGCCTGGAAGCCGACCCTCGCCGACTCCACGGCCGCGGGCTCCTACCGCATGCAGGTGTTCCGCACGAAGTACGGCGTCGTGACGCACCGCGCGAGCGTGGAGGGCAAGCCCGTCGCGTACGTCTCGCTGCGCTCCACCTACCGCCACGAGGCCGACTCGATCATCGGCTTCCAGATGCTGAACGACCCGACGTACGTCAAGGACGCGTCGACCTTCAAGAAGGCCGCCGAGAACATCAGCTACGCCTTCAACTGGTTCTACGCCGACTCGCGCGACACCGCGTACTACAACAGCGGCGCCAACCCCCAGCGCGCGAAGGACATCGACCCCGCCCTGCCGGTCAAGGCCCAAAAGGCCTACGAATGGCGGGACTTCGACCCGGAGAACAACACCTCGGCACAGACCCCGCCGAACGAGCACCCGCAGTCCGTGAACCAGGACTACTACATCTCCTGGAACAACAAGCAGGCCAAGGACTTCAGCACGGCGGGCTTCGGCATGAGCGCCGTGCACCGCGGTGACCTGCTCGACGGACGGGTGAAGAAGCTCACCGAACAGGGCAGCGTCACCCGGGCCAAGCTGACGCGGGCCATGTCCGAGGCGGCCGTCACCGACCTGCGCGGCGAACAGGTCCTCCCCGAGCTGCTCGAGGTGGTGCGGAGCAAGCCCGTCACCGACCCGCAGCAGGCCAAGGCCGTACAGCAGCTGGAGGCGTGGCTGAAGGCCGGGTCGCAGCGCAATCAGACGGCCGCCGGCTCCAAGAAGTACGCCCACCCCGACGCCGTACGCATCATGGACGCCTGGTGGCCCCTGCTGATCGAGGCCGAGTTCAAGCCGGGCATGGGCAAGGAGCTGTACGAGGCGCTGACGGCGCAGCTGAGCACCGACGAGTCACCGTCGGCCGGGCACGGCCCGACCGGGGCGCACGCCGGATCGGCCTTCCAGTACGGCTGGTGGGGTTATGCGGACAAGGATCTGCGGGCCGTGCTCGGTGAGCCGGTGAAGGGTGAGCTCGGCGAGAAGTACTGCGGCGAGGGGAAGCTGGACGCCTGCCGTGACGCGCTCCTTGCCACCCTCACGCAGGCCGTGGCCAAGCCCGCGACCGAGGTCTATCCCGGCGACGACAGCTGCAAGCCGGGCGAGCAGTGGTGCGCGGACTCGATCATCCACCGGGCGCTCGGCGGCATCACGCACGGGCCGGTCCAGTGGCAGAACCGGCCCACGTACCAGCAGGTCGTCGAGTTCCCCGAGCACCGCTAGGCGCGCAGGGGAGTCACGACAAGGCGATCCGCCCTGCGGCGAACACGACACGCGCCAGCTCCTCGTGGCAGATGTCGCTGTGCGCGCCGGAGGGCGGACCGCCGCGCCGCACCACCGACGACGCGTCCACGCTGACGCACCCCTTGGCCGGGATCGCCCGGCCCAGCTTGACGCGCTTGGCGCCGTCCACCGCCCGGATTCCGTCGTACCCGATGGCGCCCCAGCGCTCCCAGAGACCGAGGAAGGTCGAGGAGTCACCGGCGGTCTTCGACGCCAGGGGGTAGATCTTGCCCAGGGCGTCGTCATGCCGTGAGTAGCAGGACACCAGCGGCCCGTCGATCCGCCGCTGCACGCCGTTGAGCGCGCCGCCGCGCGAGGGCGCGTGCGGCAGCCGCTTGGAGAACGCGTAGTGCGAGAAGGCCCCTTGGAGCAGGGTCGTGGACTTCACGCTGCGCACCGACGCCGGCATCCCGCGCAGGGCGTACGACACGAGCCGAGCGCCGAAGCTGTGCCCGATGAGGTGCACCCGGACGTTCGGCGCCTCCCGGGCGAGCAGCCCGAGCGCGGGGCCGAGTCCCAGCTGGCCCACGGAGCCCGCCCGGCGTTTCATGGCGTAGTAGCTGGCCTGGCGCAGGAGTTCGTGCGCCCCGTTCCAGAGACGTTTGCGCAGGCTGCCGAAGAGCTCCTGCTGGCCCGTGCCCTCCATCGCCGCGGCGAACACCTGGCACACCTCGACCGCGTCGTCGGTCAGCATGGCGGGCAGGCCCGTCCAGGTGTCGTTGGCGAAGCGCCACGCGGCACTGTTCTGGTGCACGGCGACCAGATTGCGCACGAGGCGGCTGTACTCGTAGAGGCGCGTGGGTACCTCGGAGCGCTCCTCCAACAGCGCCCCGATCCGCCGCAGGTCGTCCTCGTGATCGGGGAACGTGCGGGTGAGCAGAAGCCGCGTCGGCTCGTCGAGCAGGGGTCCCGCGCCCGGCACGGGCCCCGGCCCGGCGGCCGTGACCGAGGGCTCGAAGTCCGGGATCGGCTCGTCGGGGAAGCGGATGGCGGGCCAGAGCACACCCACGTACCCCAGGCGTACGCGCGCTCCCGCGAGGTCCCGGCACGGTGCGAAGAACCGTCGGTAGAGGTCGGTCGCCATGTCTTGGTCGTTGTTCCAGCCGTGCGCGAGGACGAGGAGATCGGTGACGTTCTCGTCGGCCACCTCGGCGAGGAGATGGTCGCGTTGCGTGGTGTCGACATCCCCGTCGGCGTCGAAGGTCAATTCCCAGTAGGGCTCCACGCCGACCATCGTCCTGCGGCCCCGGTGTACTGACCAGATGTCCCGCAGCACGCATTGGGACAGGCGCCCACCACGGTCACCGGGTCACGCCAGTTCCCGCTCCCGGGTCTCCGGCAGCGCGAGGACGCACACCAGGGACACGACGGCCATCGCGCTCACGTACCAGCCCACCGAGGAGGAACCGAACGCGGACTGCAGCCGTGTCGCCACCAGCGGGGAGACCGCGCCGCCGAGCACACCGCCCAGGTTGTAGGCGAGCGAGGCGCCCGAGTAGCGCACCTTCGTGCCGAACAGCTCCGGGAGGTAGGCTCCCATCGGCCCGTAGACGACCCCCATGCAGAACAGCGCGCCGCCGAGCGCCAGCGCCATGAGCACCGGCTGCTCGGTGTCCAGGAGCGGGAAGAGCACCAGGCCCCACACCACCGCGAGCCCGGCGCCCACGAGGACCAGCTTGCGGCGTCCCGCACCGTCGGAGCGCGTCGCGGCGAGCCAGGTGCCGGCCGCGAGGAAGAGACAGGCCACCAGCGAGAGGCCCAGCATGGTGTTGCGGGAGACGCCCAAGGTGCCGGTGGAGTAGGCGAGGCAGTACGTCGTCGCCGTGTAGAAGAGGCCGTACGCGACGACCATCCCGCCCGCGCCGAGGAGCAGTTCGCGCGGATGGTGCCGCAGCACGTCGAGCGTGGGGACCTTGCTGGCCTCCTGTGCGTCCATGACCTTCGCGAAGACCGGCGTCTCGCTGATGCGCAGACGTACGAAGAGTCCGACGCCGACGAGGAGGAAGGAGAGCAGGAACGGCACGCGCCAGCCCCAGGAGCGGAACGCGTCGTCGGTCAGGACGGCCGAGAGCAGCCAGAAGACGCCGGTCGCCGCGAAGAACCCGACGGACGGGCCGAGTTGCGGGAAGGCGGCGTACAGGCCGCGCTTCTTCTTCGGCGCGTGCTCCACCGCGAGCAGCGCGGCACCGCCCCACTCGCCGCCGAGCCCGATGCCCTGCAGGAAGCGCAGCAGGATCAGCAGGACCGGCGCCCAGATGCCCAGGGTGCCGTATCCGGGCAGGAGGCCGACGAGCGCCGTCGACAGCCCCATCAGCAGCAGCGAGGCCACGAGCACCGACTTGCGGCCCACCCGGTCGCCGAAGTGCCCGAAGACCACCGAGCCGATGGGCCGCGCCGCGAACGCCACCGCGTAGGTGGAGAAGGAGGCGAGGGTGGCGTTGACCGGGTCGAGGGTGGGGAAGAACGCCTCGTTCAGGACGAGCGCGGCCGCCGTGCCGTAGATGTAGAAGTCGTAGAACTCGATGGCCGTCCCGATGAACGAGGCCACGGCCACCCGGCGCATGCTCTCGGGGCTGCCGTCCGCGCCCGGGACCTGCTGTTTCTCTGCTGCTGTCGTTTCGCTCCGCACGACCGGCACTGTCGCGTTGGATGTAGGGGCCAGTCAATACCCGGGACGGCTTGTCTCGGTCATTGAGACCGCTTCACCGGGGCTGGCGGTGAGCTGCGGTGACGCGGTGCAGATGGATGAGGATGTCGTGCGAGGACGCGAGCCGGATCTTGTGCGGGCCGTCCGGGTACGCCGTGCCGATGCTCTTGGTGAGACGGCTCTTGCCCAGCCACTTCCGGGCGGTCGCGGGGGCGGTCCGCAGGTCGAGGAAGTAGTCGTCGTGCCGCACCTTGTCCAGCGTGTGCTCGTTCATCCCGCGCGTGGCCGCGCCCACGGAGCGTGGCTTCCACACCTCGGACTCGGCGCTCTGCGCCATGAGCGAGCCCCGGTCGAAGGTGAACCCGATGCTGACGTAGCGCTTGCCGAGCCGGTCCCGCAGGAAGGCGCCCTGCATCTTCGGGTAGCGGGGGTCGTAACTCTCGTATCCCACATGGGCGTTGTGCGCCGACAGGAGCACCTTGTCGCCGGTCTGCCGCTGCCACCACGCCGTGTTCTGCGCCATGAGGCGGTCGCGGTAGAGCATGCCGTCCTTGATCCCCTCGGGAGTGTCCAGGGGGAACGCGTAGATCGTGGCGGTCTGCGAGACGGACCGGGCATGGTGCAGGGCCAGCGTGAACGCGCGGTCCTTGGCGGCGGGGCGCAGCTTCTTCAGCAGGTCATGCGCATCCCGTGCCTTGCCGGCCAGCTCTTCGCGCTCCTTGAGGGGCCTGCCCATGTACGTGTCCCCGTCCGCGAGGCGGCGGATCGGCGCGTACAGCTCGGTGATCCTGGGCAGCAGGGCGGGCTCGTGGGCGCGGACGTAGTCCTCCACCCCGTCGAACAACTCGGTGCCGGTCTCCGGATAGTTGAGGTCGTTGCCCATGAAGCGCACCTGGCGGTGCGGATGCTTGTCGTTGTACGTGCGCATCCACGTCAGGAGCTCGACGTACTCCTCGGTGTCCCAGGGCGTCTTCACCAGCTCCTTGTGGACCAGCGCGCGCACGTCTCCCTGGCCCCCACGGACGTACGCGTCGAAACGCAGCCCCGTGGTCCAGCTGACCTCCTGCGAGAAGGTGGTGAACCCCTTCTCCTCCACGAGGTAGCGGAAAACCCGGTCCTTCATCGTGAAGAATTCGTGCGAACCGTGTGTGGCCTCACCCAGGCCCACCACCGAAGCGTCACCCACCATCCGGCCCATCGGCCGCAGGTCCTTCGTGGAACCGCCCGGGTCGGTCGAGCGCAAGGGGTGGGCCGCGCGTTCGATCGCCGGGACCGGATCGGTGGACGCCGGCGCCGCTCCGGCTTGTGGGGCGACGAGCACCCCCAGGCCGAGTGTGCCGGCCACCGCCAGGGGGACGGTGCGTCGTACTGTCCGTGCCATGCCGGATCTCCTCAACTCGGGTGTACGGAGCTGAAGATCAGGATTCCGGCCCGGCGGGGGTGCCTGCCAACCGGCAGGCACCCCTCTCACCGGTGGGGCCTTCCCCACCGGAGACCTAGGGGTAGCGCAGGTACCGCTTGCGCACGGCACGGAACCGCGCGAGGTCGTCGTGCCAGCCGGCCACCACCTCGTCCGTGTCGGCGCCCGCGTCGATCATGGTGCGGACCCGCGTGGTGCCCGTCAGCTTGTCGATCCAGTTGTCGGGGCGCCAGGCGAAGCCGCTCCAGGTCTTCTTGGCGGTCACCAGGAGCGCGATACCGGTGCGCACCGGGTCGAACGACTCCCGGTCGTGCACGTGGAGCTGCACGCCGCCGACCGTCTTGCCCTGGAACTTGGAGAACGTCGGCGCGAAATAGGCTTCCCTGAAGTGCACGCCGCGCAGCCCGGCGTCGTTCGCGGCGGCCGCCCACTTCCGGTCGATGCCGTCCGCGCCGAGCAGCTCGAAGGGGCGGGTCGTGCCGCGCCCCTCGGAGAGGTTGGTGCCCTCGAAGAGGCAGGTGCCGCTGTAGACCAGGGCGGTCTCGGGCGTGGGCATGTTCGGGCTCGGCGGCACCCACGGGAGCTCGGACGCGTCGTAGAAGTCCGAGCGCTTCCACCCGGTCATCCGTACGGTCTCCAGCTCGGCCGGGCGCTCCAGGAACTCGCCGTTGAACAGCAGCGCGAGCTCCGTCACCGTCATCCCGTGCGCCTGCGCTATCGGCTGCCGCCCGACGAACGTCGCGAACTCCTTGTGCAGCACGGGCCCGTAGGCACCCCGTCCCGTCACGGGGTTGGGCCGGTCCAGGACGACGAACCGCTTGCCCGCGAGCTCGGCCGACTCCATGCAGTCGAAGAGCGTCCAGATGTACGTGTAGAAGCGCGCGCCCACGTCCTGGATGTCGAAGACGATCGTGTCGACGCCGGACGCGGTGAAGATGTCGGCGAGGGCCTTGCCGCTCTTCTGGTACGTGTCGTAGACCGGAAGCCCGGTGGCCGGGTCGTCGTACCGGCCCTCGGAACCGCCCGCCTGGGCCGTCCCCCGGAAACCGTGCTCGGGGCCGAAGACCGCGACGAGGTTCACGCGCTCGTCGGCGTGCATGACGTCGACGATGTGGCGGACGTCCCTGGTCACGCCGGTCGGGTTGGTGACGACGCCGACCCGCTCGCCGTCCAGGAGCGCGTAGCCGTCGGCGGCCAGGCGGTCGAAGCCGGTGCGCAGCCTTCGGCCGCCGCCCGATCCGGCCCTGCCTCCCGCGGCGGCCGCCGGGGCCGCCGATGTGAGGGCCGTGGCGGTGGTGGCGGCCAGCAGGCCCCGTCTGGAGAAGCTGCGGCGGGACAGGTTCATGCAGGGACCTCCGTGTGCGCGGTGGCTGTCATGGCCACGCACGCTAGCGCGCGGACCGCGGACGGGGAACGAACCTGGCTGCCCGACCCTCTTCCATCCGAACATACCGACTGGTTAGTCTGCGATCACAGCGGAGCCGCAGTCGAAGGAGACTGATCGTGGAGACCCTGCAGGACAAGGGAGTTGTCGTCACCGGTGCCGGAGGCGGGATCGGGGCCGCGCTGGCCCGCCGGTTCGCCGCCGCCGGGGCGCGCGTCGTGGTCAACGACCTGGACGCCGCCAAGGCCAAGGCGGTGGCCGACGAGATCGGCGCCGTCTCCGTCCCGGGCGACGCATCCACGATCGTGCCGGAGGCCAGAGAGGCGCTCAGCGGCACCGTCGACGTGTACTGCGCCAACGCGGGCCTCGGCTCCGGCGGCTCGGAGGCCGCCCCCGAGGAGGTCTGGGCCACCGCCTGGGACGTCAACGTCATGGCCCACGTGCGCGCGGCCCACGCGCTGCTCCCCGAGTGGCTGGAGCGCGGCAGCGGCCGCTTCGTCTCCACCGTCTCGGCGGCGGGACTGCTCACCATGATCGGCGCCGCGCCCTACAGCGTCACCAAGCACGGCGCGTACGCCTTCGCCGAGTGGCTCTCGCTGACCTACCGCCACCGCGGGATCGACGTCCACGCGATCTGCCCCCAGGGCGTGCGCACCGACATGCTCGCCGCCACCGGCACCGCGGGCGACATCGTGCTCACGCCCACCGCGATCGAGCCGGAGGACGTCGCGGAGGCGCTCTTCGCGGGGATGGAGGAGAACCGCTTCCTGATCCTGCCGCACCCCGAGGTCGCCGAGTACTACCGCATCCGCGCCGCCGAACCGGACAAATGGCTCAGCGGCATGAACCACATCCAGCAGAAGTGGGAGGCGACGGAACGGTGAGCGACTCCTCCACGGCCACCGGTGCCTCCATATACGCCGCCAAGCCCTGGCTCGGCGTCCTCACCGAGGCCCAGCGCGGCCCGGTCGAACCCGCCGCGTCCGTCGTGCACGCCTTCCGCGCCGCGGTGCTGAGGGCCCCGGAGCACACCGCCCTCGCCTACTTCGACGGGCGCCTGAGCTACCGCGAGGTGGACGCCCTCACCGATTCCGTCGCCGGGCACCTGGCCGCGCGCGGCCTCGCCCGGGGCGACCGCGTCGCGATCCTGCTGCAGAACACCCCGCACTTCGTGATCGCGCTGCTCGGCGCGTGGAAGGCGGGCGCCACGGTCGTGCCGGTGAACCCCATGTACAAGTCGGCGGAGGTCGGGCACGTCCTCGCGGACGCCGACGTGACCGCGCTGATCTGCTCGGACCGCGCGTGGGAGACGTATCTGCGCGAGACGGCCGCCGCCTCTCCCGTACGCATCGTGCTCACCGCGTGCCAGCTCGACCTGCAGACCCGCGACGACACACGCGTCCTGGACTTCGAGCGGCTCCCGCAGGCCGCCGACGCCGATGACCTGGTGGCCGTGGCCGGCCAGGGACTCCCGGCCCCCGGCGACCGGCGGCTCGGCCCCGCCGACATCGCGCTGATCAGCTACACCTCGGGCACGAGCGGTCAGCCCAAGGGCGCCATGAACACCCACGGCAACATCACCTACAACGCCGAGCGGCAGCGCACCGGCTCCGGCATCCCCGAGGGCGCCTGCTACTTCGCGATGGCGCCGCTCTTCCACATCACCGGCATGGTCGCGCAGGTCGCCGCCTGTCTGACCAACGCGGGCACCCTCGCGCTCGCGTACCGCTTCGAGGCCGGAGTCGTCCTGGACGCCTTCGCCGAGCACCGGCCCGCGTACACCGTGGGACCCTCCACCGCCTTCATGGCGCTCGCCGCCCACCCCTCCGTCACGCGGGAGCACTTCGACTCCTTCGCGATGATCTCCTCGGGCGGCGCACCGCTGCCGCCCGCCCTGGTGGAGAAGTTCCGCGCGGGCTTCGGCCCCTACATCCACAACGGCTACGGCCTCACCGAGTGCACCGCGCCCTGCGCCTCCGTGCCGCCGGGCCAGGAGGCGCCGGTCGACCCGGTGTCCGGCACCCTCGCCGTCGGCGTCCCCGGCCCCGAGACGGTCGTCAGGATCGTCGACGACCACGGCGCGGACGTCCCCTTCGGGGAACAGGGCGAGATCACCGTGCGCGGCCCGCAGGTCGTGCCCGGCTACTGGAAGCGCCCCGACGCCACGGACGAGGCGTTCCCCGACGGCGAGCTGCGCACCGGCGACATCGGCTTCATGGACGAGCAGGGCTGGCTCTACGTGGTCGACCGCAAGAAGGACATGATCAACGCGTCCGGTTTCAAGGTATGGCCGCGTGAGGTGGAGGACGTCCTCTACAGTCACGCAGCCGTCCGTGAGGCGGCGGTCATCGGCGTCCCCGACAGCTACCGCGGCGAGACGGTCAAGGCGTTCGTCAGCCTGCGCCCGCAGGCCGACGTCGCGCCGGACGAACTGGCGGCGTACTGCAAGGAACGGCTCGCGGCGTACAAGTACCCCCGCGCGGTCGAGATCCTGCCGGAACTGCCGAAGACCACAAGTGGGAAGATCCTCCGGCGGGAACTGCGTTCCCGCAACGACACGGGCTCTCGGCACGAGAGCTGAATACCTCGAAAGGCAGGTGGCGGCAGTGGCCAGGACGACGGACGGTGACGGCACGCCCGTCCCTCAGCGGCTGCTCGCCGCCGCCACGCGGCTCTTCGCCGACCGCGGCTACGACCGCACATCGGTGCAGGAGATCGTGGAGTCGGCAGGCGTCACCAAGGGCGCGCTCTACCACTACTTCGGCTCGAAGGACGACCTCCTGCACGAGGTGTACGCACGGGTGCTGCGCGTCCAGCAGGAGCGTCTGGACGCCTACGCGGACGCCGACGCCCCCATCGAGCAGCGGGTGCGGGACGCGGCGGCGGACGTGGTCGTCACGACGATCGACAACCTCGACGACGCCTCGATCTTCTTCCGCTCCATGCACCACCTGAGCCCGGAGAAGAACAAGCAGGTGCGCTCCGAGCGCCGCCGCTACCACGAGCGGTTCCGCGCGCTGATCGAGGAGGGCCAGGAGGCCGGCGTCTTCTCCAGGGCGACCCCCGCGGACCTGGTGGTGGACTACCACTTCGGTTCGGTCCACCACCTGTCCACCTGGTACCGCCCGAACGGCCCGCTCACCCCGCAGCAGGTCGCCGACCACCTGGCGGACCTGCTGCTGAGGGCGCTGCGGCCGTAGCGGTACCTCCGCCCGGCTACAGGTACTTCTTCAACTCCCGCCGGGCGAGCGACCGCTGGTGCACCTCATCGGGCCCGTCGGCCAGGCGCAGCGTCCGCGCCGAGGCCCACAGCTCGGCGAGCGGGAAGTCCTGGCTCACGCCGCCCGCGCCGTGCAGCTGGACGGCCTGGTCGAGGATGTCGACGACCGTGCGCGGCGTGGCGATCTTGATGGACTGGATCTCCGTGTGCGCGCCCTTGTTCCCCACGGTGTCCATCAGCCACGCGGTCTTCAGGACGAGCAGCCGCAGCTGCTCCACCGCGACCCGGGCGTCCGCGATCCACTCCTGGACGACGCCCTGCTGGGCCAGCGGCTTGCCGAACGCCGTGCGCGCCACGGCCCGCCGGCACATCAGCTCGATGGCCCGCTCGGCCATGCCGATCAGGCGCATGCAGTGGTGGATGCGGCCGGGGCCCAGGCGCGCCTGCGCGATGGCGAAGCCGCCGCCCTCCTCGCCGATCAGGTTGCTCACGGGGACCCGCGCCCCGTCGAAGACGACCTCGGCGTGCCCGCCGTGGGAGTGGTCCTCGTAGCCGTACACCTGCATGGCGCGCCGTACCTCGACACCCGGGGTGTCACGCGGCACGAGCACCATCGACTGCTGGCGGCGCGGGTCGGAGTTCTCGGGGTCGGTCTTGCCCATCAGGATGAAGATCTGGCAGTCCGGGTTCATCGCCCCGGAGATGTACCACTTGCGCCCGGTGATGACGTATTCGTCGCCGTCGCGCTCGATGAGCGTGGTGATGTTCGTGGCGTCGGACGAGGCCACCTCGGGCTCGGTCATCGCGAACGCAGAGCGGATCTCACCGGCGAGCAGCGGCTCGAGCCACTGCTTCTTCTGCTCGTCGTTGCCGAACTGGGCGAGCACCTCCATGTTGCCGGTGTCCGGGGCCGCGCAGTTCAGCGCGGTGGGCGCCAGGTGCGGGGAGCGCCCGGTGATCTCGGCGAGGGGGGCGTACTGCAGGTTGGTGAGCCCGGCGCCGTGCTCGGCGTCCGGCAGGAAGAGGTTCCACAGGCCCTGCTTGCGGGCCTCGGCCTTCAGCTCACCGACGATCGCCGGGGTGTCCCAGGGAGAGGCGAGCTGGGCGCGCTGCTCCTCGGCGACCTTCTCCGCCGGGTACACGTGCTCGTCCATGAAGGTCAAGAGCTTGTCGCGCAGCTCCACGGTACGGGCGTCGAATGCGAAGTCCATGGCTGTCTCAGCCTTCCTGTCGTCCTTGGAGGGTGGTGAGGCCGTGCTCGATGAAGACGGGGACCAGCTCCCCGATGCGGTCGAAGCCCGCGCCGACCGTCTGGCCGAGCGTGTACCGGTAGTGGATGCCCTCCAGGATCACGGCGAGCTTGAACCACGCGAACGCCGTGTACCAGGCGACCGCGGAGACGTCGCGCCCCGAGCGCGCGGCGTACCGCTCGATCAGCTCGGCGGCGTCCGGGTGTCCCGGCGCGCCCGCCGTGGTGCTGATGGGGGAGTCCGGCAGTTCGAGCCGGGTGCTGTACATGACCAGGAGGCCCAGGTCGGTGAGCGGATCGCCGAGGGTGGACATCTCCCAGTCGAGGATCGCCTTGATCCGGTCGTCCTCGCCGATCAGGACGTTGTCGAGGCGGTAGTCACCGTGCACCACGGTGGGCGCGGGGGAGACGGGCAGCTGCCGCCCCAGGGCGGCGTGCAGCTCATCGATCCCCGCCAGGTCGCGGTTGCGCGAGGCGTCGAGCTGCTTGCCCCAGCGGCGCAGCTGCCGGTCGAGGAAGCCCTCGGGCCGCCCGAAGTCACCGAGACCGATCGCTTCCGGGGCCACGGAGTGCAGGTCGACGAGGGTGTCGACGAGCCCGAGGACCGCCGCGCGGGTGCGCTCGGCGCCCAGCGGCGCGAGCTCCTCGGCGGTGCGGTACGGGGTGCCGTCCACGAAGTCCATGACGTAGAAGGGCGCCCCGAGTACGTCGACGTCCTCGCAGAGCAGCACCGGCGCCGGCACCGGAACCTCGGTCCCTCGGTGCAGGGCGCTGATCACGCGGTGCTCGCGCTTCATGTCGTGCGCGGTCGCGAGGACGTGCCCGAGCGGTGGCCGCCGTACGACCCAGCGCGTGGTGCCGTCCGTCACGGCGTACGTCAGGTTCGACCGGCCGCCCTCGATCAGCCGGGCGGTGAGCGGGCCGCCCACGAGGTCCGGCCGCTCGCGGTCCAGATGGCCGCGCAACTTGTCGAGGTCGAGGCCTGGCGGATGGTCTGAGCTCATCTTCGCTCCTGGTCGGACGGTCGTCGTCGGGTGCGCGCTGCGTCGCGCTGACGTTCATGATGCCGACCAGTCGGTATGTAGTCCAGAGCGCAGCGCGAACGTGATCGGGATCGCGGAAGTGCCGATGCCCCCGTACATGCCGATCCCCCGCCACAGACTGCCAGTTGGCGCCCGCGCGGGGGAAGTCGGTCGAGCTGCTCGGCCCTGGTGGGCCTCAGTGGTCGTCCCAGTGACCGTCGTGCGCCGCGTGCCGGTGGCCGTCGTGCACGTAGTCCACGTGGTCGCCGTGCAGCACCGAGCTGTGCCCGCAGCCCTCGCCGTGCCGGTGGTCGTGCCCCTCGTGCACGGAGTGCTCGTCCGGCTCGCACTCGTCCCAGTGGCCGGAGTGCAGGCGGTGCATGTGGCCGTCGTGCGCGTAGTCGACGTGGTCGCCGTGCGGCACCTCGGGGTGGCCGCAGGCCGGGCCGTGGACATGCTCGTGGACGGGGTGTTCGTGGTGGAGCGTGGTCATGGCGACTACACCTTCCGTGGGAGGGGGTGACTCTCTCAGGCTAGTACTCAATGCCCCTTTGGTGGGGATATGGAAGGTTCGTTGATGTTTCCGTCACCCCATGAAGGCGCTCCCATGAAGCCGACCCCATGAAGGCGATCAGCTACCGCCGGTACGGCGGCCCCGAAGTCCTCGAGTACGGCGATGTGCGCGACCCCAAGGTCGGCCCCGACTCCGTCCTGGTGAAAGTCCGTGCCGCGTCGGTGAACCCCGTCGACTGGAAGTGCATGGGCGGGCACCTCGACGGCATCCTCGACCCCGTCTTCCCGGTGATCCCGGGCTGGGACGTCGCGGGCGTCGTGGTGCAGCCGGGCGCCGCCGCCCCGGAGTACGTGGTGGGGGACGAGGTCATCGGCTACGTACGCGAGGACTTCCTCTCCCGCGGCACCTTCGCCGAGTACGTGGCGGCTCCCGTGCGCACTTTGGCCCGCAAGCCGCGCAACCTCACCTTCGAGGAGGCCGCCGGCCTGCCGCTCACCGGGCTCACCGCCTATCAGGTGGTCGTCAGGACGCTCGCGGTGACGGAGGGCGAGGTCGTCCTCGTGCACGCGGCGGCCGGTGGCGTCGGCTCGGTCGCCGTCCAGCTGGCCCGGCACGCGGGCGCCCGCGTCATCGGCACCGCGAGCGAGCGCAACCACGACTTCCTGCGGGAACTCGGCGCGGAACCGGTCAGCTACGGCGACGGTCTGGCCGAACGCGTGCGGGCCCTCGCCCCGGACGGGGTGGACGCGGCCTTCGACACCGTCGGCGGCGACACCCTCAAGGTGTCCGCCGAACTCCTCGCGCCGGACGGCCGCCTCGCGTCGATCGCGGACGGCGCGGTGATCGGCCTCGGCGGCCACTACTGCTTCGTGCGTCCGGACGCGGACGACCTCCGGCGCCTCACGCAGCTGGTGGAGCAGGACGTCGTCACGGTCCACGTCTCCGAGACGTTCCCGCTGGAGCGGGCGGCCGACGCGTACCGCCTGAACGCGGAGGGCCGCACCCGGGGCAAGATCGTCGTCACCGTGGACTGGGCGACCGAGGAAGGGCCCGCAGATCACTGACGGCGGCGCACTGACGGCGGCGCACTGACGGCGGCGGCGCCTTGGTGCGACGGGCCGCTCAGAACACCATGGCCGTCGCGCACACCGCCAGCGCCATCGCGCACAGCGCGGCCGTCGCCGCGGCCCGCGCCGGAAGCCGGAGCGGCCTGCTGCTCGCGGCGAGCTCGGTCATCCTGCGGTGCGCCACGACCAGGAAACCGAGCCACACGAGCAGGCAGAGGGCGCAGGCGACGACGGCCACCGCGGTGGCGCCCTCCTGGAGGGCGGCGCGCGCAGCGAGAACCGACACGACCGTGCAGGACAGGGTCGTACGCCGCCACGCGAGCCGTGTGCGCTCCGGCTGCAGCCCCGGATCGCGCTCGGGAACAGCCGTCTCGCCCTGCTCGGTCACCCCTCCCACCCGAAGAGCACGACGACGACCATGGCGAGTGCCACGACCGCGACGGCCAGGCTCAGGACGGTCGGGAAGCGCGAGACGGGCAGATCGTCGCCGCGCCGCATCGCCCGCTCGCAGCGCACCCAGTGATTGACCGCGCGCAGCGAGCTGAGCACGCCCGCGGCGAGCAGGGCGAGCGCGAGCCCGATGCGCCACCCCCAGCGCAGGTCCGGCAGGAACTGGTCCACCGCGAAGCCGCCGCCGATGAGGGCGAGCGCGGTGCGCAGCCAGGCGAGGAAGGTGCGCTCGTTGGCGAGCGAGAAGCGGTAGTCGGGGGTGTCACCCTCGTCGCGGATCCGCTCGGGCGCGAACCACAGGCGCAGGGTCTGTACGAAGTTGCTCACTCGCCGCACCCTAACCGGCGCTAACCCGCACGGAACTCCCGCAGTCGCTCGTACGCCGCGAGCCCGTCCGGGACCCATGCCCACTCGCCGAGCCGCTCCGTGAGCTCCTCCTCGGTGAGGAAGGCGTGCCAGGCGACCTCCTCGGCCTGCGGGTCCACCGGCAGGTCGCAGCGCACCTCGTAGAGGTACGACCACCAGCTGTGCCCCGCGCCGTCCTCGTAGAGGAACTTGAACAGCGGTGTGGGTTGCGGCAGTCCGTGCACGCCGAGCTCCTCCTGCGCCTCGCGCAGGGCCGCGTCGTCGTAGGACTCGCCGGCCCCGACGACACCGCCGACGAACATGTCGTACATCGAGGGGAAGACCAGTTTGACCGGTGTGCGCCGGTGGACGAACACGCGCCCCTCGGCGTCCCGTGCCTGGACGAACACGCAACGGTGACGCAGGCCGCGCGCGTACACCTCACCGCGCGGGGCCTCGCCGACGACCTCGTCGTTCTCGTCGACGATGGACAGGATCTCTTCGCTGGGATCGGGCACGGTCCGGCTGTTCGTCGTCATGACGGCCATCCAACCCCACCACGCCGATCGGCCGCCCTCACTGCCCCATGACGTACTTGACGGTCGGGCCCGCGGTCCAGCCGCCGTCGACGGCGAGCTCGGCGCCGGTCACGTACGAGGCGGCGTCGGAGAGCAGGAAGACCATGGCGCCCGCGATCTCGTGCGGCTCGCCGACCCGGCCCATCGGGGTGTTGGGGTACTTGCCCTCGCCCTTCTCGATGCCCACCTGCGCGGTCATCGGGGTGTACGTCATGCCCGGGTGGACGGAGTTGACGCGGATGCGGGCGGTGCCGAGCTCCACGGCGCCGATCTTGGTGAGGCCGCGGACGCCCCACTTGGACGCGCCGTAACCGGCGGTGAGGGCCAGGCCCATGAGCCCGGCCGCCGACGAGATGTTGACGATGGAGCCGCCGCCCGCCTCCTTCATGGCCGGGACGACGCTCTTCATGCCGATGAAGACACCGGTGAGGTTGATGTCGAGGACCTTGCGGAAGTGCTCGACCGACTCCGACTCCAGGAACTGGCCCGTGGAGATGCCGGCGTTGTTGACCAGCCCGTGGACCCCGCCGAACTCGCCGACCGCGAGGGCCACGACGCGCTGCCAGTCCTCCTCCGAGGTCACGTCGTGGTGCGCGAAGCGGGCGCGCTCGCCGAGCTCGGCGGCGGTGACCTCGCCCTCCTTGTCGAGCACGTCGGTCAGGACGACGTTCGCACCGGCGGCGACCGCCTGGCGTGCGGCCTCGGCACCGAGGCCGCGGGCCGCTCCGGTGATGACGACGGTCTTGCCGGTGAGGTCGTGCGCTGCGCTCATGGTTCTCTCCGCGGGACAGGGGCCCGAAGCAGGGCCGTGGTGGTCTCGACGAGGTCCGCGAGGAAGAGCGGTTCGTCGGTCAGGGGGGTGGTGCCCGCCAGGTACTGGCCCGCGCGGTCGGCCATGGCTGCGCCGATCAGGGTGAGGGCCAGGTCGAGGCGTTCGAGCCGCAGCGGCTCGGGGAGGTCGGTGAGGCAGTTCTCGACGCGGCCGATCAGCTCCCAGTAGACGGTGCCGTCGAGGGTCGGGTGCGGGGTGCGGCTGCGGACGCCGCTCTCGTGGCTGAGCTGGGCCGAGATGCGCAGGCAGCGGCGGCCCCGTTCGGAGCGCAGCTCGGTGGCCTCCGCGTGCACCAGGGCCGTGAGCAGCCCGCCAAGGCCGTCCGCCGCCTGCTCCAGCTCGGCGGCGAGCATCTTCTCCGTACGCGTCTGGCGCTCGGCCATGACGGCGTCCAGGAGGCCCGCGCGGCTGCCGAAGTGGTACTGGACGGCGGAAGGGTTGCTCTGTCCCGCGAGTCGCACGATGTCCCGCAGCTGCGCGCCGTGCACGCCTTGCGCGGCGAAGACGTCCTCGCCCGCGCGGATCAGCTTCTCCCGGGTCTCGGGTCCTGAGGTCCTGGCCATGCGGTCATCGTAATGCTGGCCATTATTAAAAGCCAGGAGCTGTTCCAGGGGCCAGACGGTTGACGCCGCTCCCGCGGTTACTCAGGATCTGACTCACCAGTAAGCCCCTGCTTAGGAGGAACCCCCGGATGGCCTACGACGCAGACGTCATCGTGATCGGCGCGGGCCTCGCCGGCCTCGCCGCCACCGCGGAACTCGTCGACGCGGGCCGCCGGGTCATCCTCGTCGACCAGGAGCCCGAGCAGTCGCTCGGCGGCCAGGCGCACTGGTCCTTCGGCGGGCTCTTCTTCGTCGACTCCCCGGAGCAGCGCAGGCTCCGCATCAAGGACTCCCGCGCCCTGGCCCTCCAGGACTGGATGGGCACGGCCGCCTTCGACCGCCCCGAGGACCACTGGCCCCGTCAATGGGCCGAGGCGTACGTCGACTTCGCCGCGGGCGAGAAGCGGCCCTGGCTGTACGGACAGGGTGTGCGGTTCTTCCCCGTGGTGGGCTGGGCGGAGCGCGGCGGCTACGACGCGCAGGGGCACGGCAACTCGGTGCCGCGCTTCCACATCACCTGGGGCACGGGTCCCGGCCTCGTCGCCCCCTTCGAGCGCCGGGTGCGCGAAGGCGTCGCCCGCGGCCTCGTGCAGCTCAAGTTCCGCCACCGCGTCTCGGGCCTGTCCCGCAGCGCGGGCAGCGTCGACACCGTCACCGGCGAGATCCTCGAGCCCTCCGACGCCGAGCGCGGCACGGCCAGCAGCCGTGAGGTCACCGGCTCCTTCGAGTTCAGGGCCCAGGCGGTGATCGTCACCTCCGGCGGCATCGGCGGCAACCACGACCTCGTGCGCGCCAACTGGCCCGAACGCCTGGGCACTCCGCCGGAGCGGACGGTCTCCGGCGTGCCCGCGCACGTCGACGGGCGGATGCTCGGCATCACGGAGGGAGCGGGCGCGCGGCTCATCAACCGCGACCGCATGTGGCACTACACCGAGGGCATCCAGAACTGGAACCCCATCTGGGACAACCACGGCATCCGCATCCTGCCGGGCCCCTCCTCACTCTGGCTCGACGCGCGCGGCGACCGGCTGCCCGTGCCGCTCTTCCCCGGCTTCGACACCCTCGGCACGCTCGAACACATCATGAAGTCGGGCTACGAGTACACGTGGTTCGTGCTCAACCAGCGCATCATCGGCAAGGAGTTCACGCTCAGCGGCTCGGAGCAGAACCCTGACCTCACCGGCAAGTCCGTGCGCGGCGTCATCGACCGGGCGCGCGCGGATGTCGCCGCCCCGGTGAAGGCGTTCATGGACAACGGCGCCGACTTCGTCGTGGAGAAGGACCTCTCCTCCCTGGTGCGCGGCATGAACGCGCTCACCAAGGAGCCCCTCATCGACGAGGCCGCGCTGCGCCGCACCATCACCGCGCGCGACCGCGAGATCGCCAACCCCTTCACCAAGGACCTCCAGGTCACCGCGATCCACGGCGCCCGCAAGTTCCTCGGCGACCGCCTCATCAGGGCCGCGGCCCCGCACCGCATCCTCGACCCCAAGGCGGGCCCGCTCGTCGCGGTGCGGCTCAACATCCTCACCCGCAAGACCCTCGGCGGCCTGGAGACCGACCTGTCGTCGCGCGTCCTGGCCCAGGGCGGCGAACCGCTGCCCGGTGTGTACGCGGCGGGAGAGGCGGCCGGGTTCGGCGGCGGGGGAGTGCACGGCTACCGCTCGCTCGAAGGAACCTTCCTGGGTGGCTGCCTCTTCTCGGGGCGCACGGCGGGCCGGGCGGCGGCCAAGTCGGTGAGCTGACGGGGGCGTTCGTCGCGCCGTGGCGTGATCGTCGCCGCTTGTCCGAATCGTGTCCTGTCGGTCAACTGCGCAGGTCGGGGGTGAAGTCTGAGGATTTAGAAACGAGTTGGTGAAGGGGCCCGGGTAAGGCAGACCTTGACTGGAGGGCTGCCTACCGCTTTGCTGTGCGTGATCATCCGTACGCGAGCCGCGCCGGGGAGGAAGTCCCGCGGTGTCACCACCCCCACCCCCCTTGGGCCGTTCCCGCAAGCGAGCGGCCTACGCCTTCGACCCCGCACTCGACGACACCGAACTCGCCGACGCCCGCACCGCCTTGGCCCAGGGACGCTGGACCGAGGTCCGCGCGCTGCTCGCCGCCACCGGTGACGACTGGGACCGCAGGGGGCACCGGTTCGACGTACTCGCGCAGGAGCACACCACCACCGCCTGGGCCCGTGACTGGCGGCTCGCCGAGCCGGAGAGCACCGATGTCCTCGTGCTGCTCGCCTATGCGTCCGTACACCTCGCGCTGCGCGGCAAGGGGCGCTCCGAGAAGGCCCGGGACGCCTGCCGTGAAGTGGCCGCGCTGCTGCCGGCCGACCCCACACCGTGGCTCGCGCTGCTCACCCTGGAGCGTTCACTCGGCCGCGAGGAGGACGTCGTACGGCTCTTCGACGAGGTCCGCCACCGGCACCCCGAGCACCATCACGCCCACCATCTGATGGTGGCGAGGCTCGCCGAGCGGCGCCCCGCCGCGGGCCAGGACCCACTGCACGAGGTGTACGACTTCGCCGCCTGGGCGGCCGAACAGGCACCCGCGGACTCGCCGTTGGCGGTCCTGCCGGTCATCGCGCACGCCGAGCGCTACCGCGTGCTCGCCGCTGCGGGCAGCGAGCCCGTGAACCCGGTGGCCTCCGAGCACTGGACGGGACGCCGGGCCCGGCAGGTCATGAAGGCCGCCTTCGACTGGTGGCTCGAGTGGCAGATGCCCAGGAGCCCCGAGAGCACAGCCCACCCGCGCGCCCATGTCGACCTCAACTTCCTCGCCCACGCCAAGTTCTGCGAGGACCGGGCCGCCGAGGCGGCCGCCCTCTTCCACCGCATCGGGCGGCACGCGACCCGAGCCCCCTGGTCGTACCCGGACCGGGACCCGTACAAGGCCTTCACCGCCGCGCGCAGCGCCGCGCTCGGCTCCGCCTGACCCACCGCACCAACCCGCCGAATCGAAAGGACAACCGCGCCATGGCGACGGGCAGTTCGAGCAGCACGAGCGACACGAGACCCGCGAGCGGACCCGCCAAGAGCGCCGCCGACGGCAGCGGGATCAGCACGTACAAGGGTCAGGAGACGGCGCTGCGGGCCGGCCGCCTCGGCACGGCGGGTCTCCTCCTGTCCGTGCTCGCGGCGACCGGGCCGCTCATGGTCGTCGCCGGTGTCATGCCCACCACATACGGCGTGATGGGTGTGGTGGGACAGCCGCTGCTCTTCCTCATCCTCGGCGTGGTCCTCGGTCTGTTCAGCTTCGGCTACGCGGAGATGAGCCGGCACGTACACAACGCGGGTGCCTTCTACGCGTACATATCGAGGGGCCTGGGAGGCACCGCGGGCGCGGGTGCCTCGCTGGTCGCGCTCGTCGCCTACAGCGTGCTGCAGGCGGGGCTCTACGGCCTCCTCGGCTTCGAGGTGTCCGGGCTGCTGCACACCTACTTCGACGTCGAGGTCGCCTGGTGGATACCGGCACTCGTCACCGTCGCCGTCGTCGCGGTGCTCGCCTGGCTGAAGATCGACCTGAACGCGCGTGTCCTCGGCGTGCTGCTGCTCATCGAGGTGGCGCTCGTCGTCATCTTCGACATCGCTGCCATCGCGGACCCGGCCAAGGAGGGCCTGTCCCTGGAGGCGTTCCACTTCGACACCCTCACGGGGGCGGGCGTCGCCACCTCGCTCTGCTTCTGCATCGCCGCCTTCACCGGCTTCGAGCAGGCCCCCGTGTACGCGGAGGAGACCGACCGCCCGCAGGTCGTCGTCGCCCGCGTGATGTTCTTCGCGGTGGGCTTCGTCGCGATCTTCTTCGCGATCAGTTCCTGGGCGCTCTCGGTCGCCGCGGGTCCCTCCGGCATCGTTTCCGCCGCGCAGGAACAGAGCGCCGGGCTGCTCTTCGGGCTCACCGAGTCCCGGCTCGGCGGCACCTTCACCGACGTACTCCATGTCCTGTTCGTGACGGGCATGTTCGCGGCGATCCTTTCCTTCCACAACGTGGTCGCGCGATACGCCTTCGCCATGGGCCGTGAGGGTCTGCTGCCCGCCGCGTTCGGAAAGACGAACACCTCCACCGGCGCCCCCGGTACCGGCTCCCTGCTCCAGACGGTCATCTCCGTGCTGATCGTGGTGGCCTTCGCGGTCACCGACGACGGAGCCTTCGGCGACCCGACCGCCCCGGTCCTGCACCTGTTCACCTGGGGCGGCAACATCGGTGCCCTCGGCGTCATCCTCCTGATGGCCACGGCGTCCGTCGCGGTCATCGTCTTCTTCGTACGGCGCGGCGCCGCGCGCGCCCAGGCATGGCGCATCACCGCCTCCGCGCTCGCCGCGGTCGGCCTGCTCGTCATCGCGGGTTACACCGTCAAGGACTTCGACGTCCTGGTCGGCGCGGACTCCGGGTCGGCGCTCAGCTGGGTGCTGCCCGGCATCATCCTGCTCGCCGCTCTCGTCGGCGTGGTCTACGGCCTGTTCCTGCGCTCGACCAAGCCGGAGGCGCACGCCCGGATCGGCCTGGGCAACGAGGCGTTCCAGCTGGAGAAGGCGGCGAAGACGCCGGGCGAGTAGGGGCCGGGCCGAAGGTGACACCTGGTGGCGCGGGCAGACGCAGACGCCGGACGGGCTGGTGACAGCCCGTCCGGCGTTTCAGGACGATCTCGGCGCAGCCGGACCCCGGCTAGATCACGAGCGACAGCAACAGCACGAACCCGCCCGCGACCACGGAGATGATCGTCTCCATGACCGACCAGGTCTTGATCGTCTGCCCGACGCTCATCCCGAAGTACTCCTTCACCAGCCAGAACCCCGCGTCGTTCACGTGCGAGAAGAAGAGCGAACCCGCTCCGATGGCGAGCACGAGCAGCGCCGTGTGCGTGTCGGACATGTTCGCGGCCAGCGGCGCCACGAGACCCGCGGCCGAGATGGTGGCGACGGTCGCCGAACCCGTGGCGAGGCGGATCACGACGGCGATCAGCCAGGCGAGCAGCAGCGCCGGAATCGACCAGTCCTCGGAGATCTCCAGGACCATCTTGCCGACACCCGACTCGATGAGGGTCTGCTTGAAACCGCCACCCGCTCCCACGATCATCAGCACACCGGCGATCGGCGCGAGCGACTTCTCGACGGTGGTCGAGAGTTGCCCCTTGGTGAAGCCGGCCGCACGGCCCAGCGTGAACATGCCCACGATGACCGCCGCGAGCAGTGCGATCAGCGGCGATCCGACGACGTCGAAGACGCGCTGAACCGTGTGCTCGGGGTTGTCGACGATGATGTCGACCAGGGCCTTGGCCAGCATCATCACGACGGGCAGCAGCACGGTCGCGACCGTCACGCCGAACCCGGGACGCTTCTCCAGGTCCTCCGAAGGACGCTGCGGCGTCATCTTCTCGGGGACGGGGACGTCCACCCACTTCGCCGCGTACTTCGAGAAGACCGGCCCGGCGATGATCACCGTCGGGATGGCGACGAGCACGCCGAGGGCGAGGGTGATGCCGAGGTTCGCGTCCACCGCGTCGATCGCGACCAGCGGGCCGGGGTGCGGCGGGATGAGCCCGTGCATCACGGACAGGCCGGCCAGGGCCGGGATGCCGATCCGCATCAGCGAGTAGTTGCCGCGCTTGGCGACCATCAGGACGACCGGGATCAGCAGCACGATGCCGACCTCGAAGAAGAGCGGGAGCCCGATCACCGAGGCGATCAGGACCATCGCCCACGGCATGGAGCGCCCGCCCGCCTTGGCCAGGATCGTGTCGACGATCTGGTCCGCGCCGCCGGAGTCGGCGAGCAGCTTGCCGAGGATCGCGCCGAGAGCGATCAGCACACCCACGCCCGCGACCGTCGAGCCGAGACCTGCGGTGAAGCTGGCGATCGCCTTGTCGAGCGGGGCGCCCGCGAAGGCGCCCAGGGCGAGCGAACCGATGGTCAGGGCCAGGAACGCGTGCAGCTTGAACTTCGTGATGAGCAGGACGATGACGGCGATGCCCGCGAGGACGGCGATACCCAGCTGGGCATGGCCAGCGGAGGTGATCGGCTCGACGGCGTCCGCTGCCAGCATCTCAACGCTGAGACTGGTCACGGTGTCTTCCTTGTACGTCAGGGGAGGGGGTGCGGGGGACGGGGGACTACTGGTCGAGCAGGCCGAGCGCCTCGAAGGCGCGCTCGCTGATCTCTTCCGGACTGCCGGTGACGTCGACCGCGACGCCCGCCTCGTCCGCGCCGAGCGGCTGCAGCGTGGCGAACTGCGAGTCGAGCAGGGCCGTCGGCATGAAGTGGCCCTGGCGGTGGGACATCCGGTCCTCGATGAGGGCCCGGTCACCGGTGAGGTGGACGAAGACGACGCCGGGGGCGGCGGCCCGCAGCCGGTCGCGATAGCTGCGCTTCAGCGCCGAGCTGCTGACCACACCGCCGAGTCCGGCCCTGCCGTGGGCCCAGGCGCCGATGGCATCGAGCCACGGCCAGCGGTCGTCGTCGGTCAGCGGGGTCCCGGCCGACATCTTGGCGATGTTCGCCGGGGGGTGGAAGTCGTCGCCCTCGGCGTAGGGAACGCCGAGCTGTGCCGCGAGCAGGGGACCGATCGTCGTCTTGCCGGTTCCTGCCACGCCCATGACCACGACGACGTGGGGGGTGCTCATCGCTGTCCTGCCTCGCTGTCTTCTTCGACATCGGTCCGAAACGAGCCATCGGGCCGGAACGAGCCACGGGACGGGGGAGACCCGTGGCTCGTTCACGTCACTGAAACCCATTAGGTCCGACAAATTCAAGAGGCTGTGACACAAAAGTCTGACTTTTTGTTCCCGCGGGTCCCCACATACCCTGACGACATGACCGATCAGGCCCGTGGGCTGCACGCTCGCGTACTGGAAAGCCTCGGGCCCGCCATCACCGGCGGCGAGTACCCGCCGGGCAGCGTGTTGCGCACGGACGAGCTGGCCCAGCGCTTCGAGGTGTCACGCTCCGTCGTGCGCGAGGCGGTGCGCGTCCTGGAGTCGATGCACCTGGTCGAGTCCCGGCGCCGGGTCGGCGTGACGGTGCGGCCCACCGCGGAGTGGAACGTCTACGACCCCCAGGTCATCCGGTGGCGTCTGGCGGGCGCCGACCGGCCCCGCCAGCTGCGCTCCCTCACGGTCCTGCGCTCCGCGATCGAACCGGCCGCGGCCGGGCTCGCCGCCCAGCACGCGACCCCCGAGCAGTGCGCGGCCCTCACCGAATGCGCCCTCGGCATGGTCGCCACCTCGCGGGGCCAGCAGCTGGAGGGCTACCTCTTCCACGACATCAACTTCCACCGCATCGTCCTGAACGCGTCGGGCAACGAGATGTTCGCCCGGCTCGGCGATGTCGTCGCGGAAGTCCTCGCGGGCCGTACCCACCACCAGGTCATGTTCGAGGACCCGGACCCGGCGGCCGTCACCCTGCATGTCAGGCTCGCGGAGGCGGTGCGCGAGGGCGACGCGACGCGTGCGGAGGAGCTCACGCGGGAGATCGCGGTGGGGGCGCTGCACGAGCTGGACATCCTTGCCCCGTAGCGTCGGGGACAATGGTCCGCATGTCCCGACGTGCCGCCAGTCTCCAGTCCTCCTGCCCCTGCGGGCACCCCGTCCCCTACGAGAAGTGCTGCGGGCGGCTGCACCGGGGTGAGGCCGTGGCCGCCGTGCCCGAGGAGCTGATGCGTTCCCGCTACTGCGCCTTCGCCGTCCAGGACGAGACGTACCTCCTGCGCACCTGGCATCCGCGCACCAGGCCACCGCGCGTGGAGTTCGACCCCGGCCTGCGCTGGGTCGGCCTGGAGATCCTGGACACGGCGGACGGCACCGCGTTCCACACCACCGGCACGGTCGAGTTCCGGGCCCGCTACACCGACGGGGGCCGCAAGGAGGCCCTGCACGAGCGCAGCCGCTTCGAGCGGCTCGACGGGGCCTGGGTGTACGTCGACGGTGCCTTCATCGACTAGCCACGGGCCCGCCCGCTAGCGGATGTCCCCGTACTCGCTCATGACACCCGGCGGGGCCAGCGCGTTCACGTAGTGCCCGGGGCCGTGGTCCTCGAAGGAGTACGTGAACGGGACGTTGCGCGTGAGCGCGAGCCGGGCCGCGAAGAACGCGAGGGGCGCCACCACCGCGAGCCCCGCCAGGCTGTCCATCTGCGGGTAGTGCGGCGCCGGATCGCGCACCTCGACCCAGCCGGCCTCCCGGCCGCGGCCCCGCGCCAGGTCCGTCACGGCACGCCCCACCGCCCTCGCCCGGCGCCCGGCCGTGGCACGCAGCCGCCCCGCGAGCAGATCGCCCGGCAGGGACAGCGCCTCGATCGTCGCGTCGGCCACGAGCGACAGGCCGCCGTCGACCACACCCCGCTGCCGCCGGTAGTGGAACTCGCGGCCGAAGGGCGCGTAAGGACCGACGGGGCGCGGCGGCAGCGCGGGCACGACATCACGGTCGAAGATGTAGCGGATCAGCCGGTCGCGCAGCACGTGCTCGCCCCGCCCGTCACGGACCCGGTGGCAGGCCGCGGCGAGGTCTGGCCCGCCGAGCATGGGCTGGCCGAAGGTGTAGACGGCCCTCAGCCGCTCCGCGACCGCGGCGTACCGCGGCTCGTGCGTCAGGACGACACCCATCAGCGCCGCCATCGCACCGCCGAGGCTGTGCCCGGTGATGTAGAGCGCCTGCATGCCGTCGCCCACCGTGCCCTGTTCGTCCGGGTTGACCGACTCGCCGCGCAGGGCCCGCTCCAGGGCCTGCATGACCAGGTAACGGGAGGCCCGCATGTTGCGGTAGAAGCCCGCGTGGACGTCGTAGCGCTGGTCGCCCAGGTCCACGTGGAGCATCTCGGGGCGTACGTCGGCGTCGGTGAGGATGCTGATGATGTCCTCGGGCTGCGTGCCCCGGTAACAGAGGATCACCACCCGGCGGTCCTTGTCCTGCAGCAGATACGCCGCCGACGCGATGTACATCGCGCCCACCCGCTGCTCGAAGACCCGGCAGCGGTTCTCCTCGAGGCCGAGGCGCGCCATGATCATGGCCAGCGTCTCCGGATCGGCTGCCTCGGGGGTACCGGCGTACGCGTACGCCGCGCAGGTCGCCAGGGCATGCGGGAGGACACCGTCCGGATCGGGCTGCGCCTTGCTCGCCGACAGCAGCTCCACGAGGTCCGGATAGACCGGGAAACCCGGGCCGGGGCCGGGGTCCGCGGTCGCCTTGTACGGGTGGCGCAGCTCGGTGAAGGACGGCGCCTTGGCGTGCTGGTCCCGCATGGCTTCCCCCCGCGACGAGCCGTGGCGGCAACGGAGTTGCGAGCACACCACCGGCCCGATCGCGCAGTCAACTCAACGGGGCCGTACCCCCGCCCACCCGTCATGGACCGGCCATCGGCGCGCCCCGCTCCTGGGGTTGCTGTGAGAGGAGTCCCCAGAGGGGCATCCGGACGATCATCCGCGCCGTGCCGCACGGCCACCTCGGGCCGCCCGACGGGCCCAAATGCCGTTGCCCGCCCGCCTGTTCGACGACCACGCGACGCCCCGCACATAGGCGGGAACCCGCGCTGTGGCCGTAGCACGCCGCCAGTAGCGTCCTAGGCCCTGTCGGCAGACTCCCGCCTGCCCCGCGGCGTACGGCAAGTCTGGCAACAGGGCCTGGCCCCCCGTCCCGTATGCCTGCGTGCGAAGGAAGCGCCTGATGGCCGACACCGGACAGTACGAGCAGACCTACGAGCGATACGTGGGCGGCAGCCCAGAGGCGGAGCACCGCCTCTTCGAGCGCCTGGCCCGCGAGATCATGAAGGTCCAGGCGAAGAGCCGGCGCACCAGCGGTGCCGGTTCCCTCGCGCGCACCCAGCACGCGAAGCCCGCGCTCGGCGTGGAGAACGCCCGCCTCACCTTCCACGAAGACCTCCCCGACGCCCTGCGCGGCGGCTTCGCCCAGCCGGGCGCCGACTACGCGGCGACCGTGCGGCTCTCCAACGCCAGTGGCACCCGGCAGCCCGACGCGGTGGCCGATCTGCGCGGCGTGGCCGTACGCGTGACCGTGTCGGCCGAGGAGAGCCACGACCTGCTGGCCACCAACTTCCCGGTGTCGCACGCCCGCGACGCCCGCGAGTTCGTGGCCTTCGCCAAGGCCATGGCGGGCGCGAACAGCACGCTGCAGAAGGCCTTCGGCCTGTTCGTGAAGCTCCCGCTCGCCGTCGGCTTCTCCACCGCGACCCGGATGCGGCGCAACATCCAGGAGGCCACCCGGCACAAGGTCAACAGCCTCGCCAAAGAGACGTACTGGAGCCGCGGCGCCATCCTCTGGGGTGACGCCGGCCCCGTCCGCTACCTCCTGCGTCCCGTCCTCGGCAGCGCCCCCGACCCCAAGCCCGAGCGCCGCGACCCGGGCTTCCTGCACCGTGAACTCGCGCACCGCCTCGTCACATCGGACGTCGTCTTCGACCTGTGCGTCCAGCGGTACGTGGACGAGGAGCGCACGCCCATCGAGGACGGCTCCGTCGAGTGGAAGGACGACGTCGCGCCCCCGGTGCCCGTCGCACGCCTCACCGTGCCACGCCAGGACCTGGCCTCCGCCGACGCGCAGGCGGCGGCGGGCCGGGTCGAGGAACTCGCCTTCAACCCCTGGTACACCACCGACGAGTTCCGCCCCCTCGGCAACCTCAACCGCGCCCGCAAGGCCGCGTACGAAGCGAGCGTGGCCCACCGCCAGGGCCTGCGGTTCAGCACGGACGAGCCGCTGCGCAACACGCTGCTCGGCATCCCGGTCGGCCGGTTCTTCGGGGCGCTCAACCGCTATGTGCCCTGGCACAGGCTCCCGTTGGAGGCGAGCCTGCTGAACCTGGTCTTCCTGCGCAAGGCGCTCCGGCGCCTCAACCTCATCGACACCGACGTCCACGAGGCGCCGCCGAAGGCCGTCCGGGTGCCGCCGCCGGTCGACGAACGGCTGCGCACGGCCCGTTCGTACGACGGGACGTACAACGACCTCTCCGCGCCCAAGATGGGATCCGTGGGCGCGGCCTTCGGACGCAACCTGAAGCCCGACTTCCGGCCCGACCTCTTCGACACCCCGAATCCGGTCACCGTCAGCCGCACGCTCCTGCAGCGCGACACCTTCGTGCCCGCGACCTCGCTCAACATCCTGGCCGCCGCCTGGATCCAGTTCCAGGTGCACGACTGGGTCAACCACGGCCGCTACCCGACCGGCACCAAGTCGGTCGAGGTCCCGATGCCACCCGGCAGCACCTGGCACAACACCCCCGGCGGGCCACCGGAGAACGTCATGCGCTTCGCCGAGAACGAGGGCATCCAGCTCCCCGGCGACCAGCCTCCGATCCTCTTCGCCAACACGGCGTCCCACTGGTGGGACGGTTCCGAGGTGTACGGCGCGGACGAGCAGACCGCGAGGTTCCTGCGCGAGGCGGACGGCAGCGCCAACCTCCGCCTGGAGGACGGCCACCTGCCCGTCGGCCAGAACGGCATCCCGCTCACCGGCTTCAACGAGAGCTGGTGGCTCGGCCTCAGCGCCATGCACACGCTCTTCGCCCGCGAGCACAACGCGGTCTGCACCGCCCTGCGCCGCGAGTACCCGGCGATGAGCGAGGACAGCGTTTACCACACGGCACGCCTTGTCGTCTCCGCCCTCATCGCCAAGATCCACACGGTGGAGTGGACCCCGGCGATCCTCGCCACCGAGGCCATCGACCTCGGCCTGCACACCAACTGGGAGGGCCCGCCGGACAACTGGCTCAACAAGCTCGGCCTGTGGCTCCTGGAGTCCCACTCGCTGACCGGCATCCCCAAGACCCTGCCGGACCACCACGCGACGCCGTACTCCCTCACCGAGGACTTCGTCACCGTCTACCGCATGCACCCGCTGATCCCCGACGACTACGTGATGCGCGAGCACCACTTCGGGCAGCGCCTGGAGAGCCTGACCTTCCAGGACATCCAGGGCGGCGCGGCGGAGGCAGCCATCCGCAAGACGGGCCTGGCCGACACCCTGTACTCGCTGGGCATCGCCCACCCCGGCGCGATCACCCTGAACAACTTCCCGCGCGCTCTGCAGCGCTTCGAGCGCGACGGCGAGATCATCGACCTGTCGGTCGTCGACCTGGTCCGCACCCGCAGGCGGGGCGTGCCGCGCTACAACGACTTCCGCGCGGGCCTGCACAAGCCGCGCATCCGCCGCTTCGAGGAGCTGAGCCAGGACCCGGAGACCGTCGCGCGCCTCAAGGACGTCTACAGCTCGGTCGACGAGATCGACACCGTGGTCGGCCTGTTCGCCGAGAATCCGCCGACCGGCTTCGGCTTCAGCGACACGGCCTTCCGCATCTTCATCCTGATGGCCACCCGCCGACTGCAGAGCGACCGCTTCCTGACCGTCGACTACCGCCCCGAGATCTACACGCCCCTCGGCATCGAATGGGTCGAGAAGAGCGGCATGAAGTCCGTGATCCAGCGCCACGCACCGGACCTCGCGAGTCTGCTGCCCCGCGACGCGAGCGCGTTCGCCCCGTGGCGGCAGGTCAAGCCGGTGCGGGACGGAGGCAGCGATGTCAACGGGTGAGACCGGGCCCGACAGCCGGGCGAACGGCCACCACCCCGGGCTCGCCGACCTCTTCGTACGTCCCCTGCTGGAGACGGTCTGGCGCCGCCGCACCCACCGGGTGAGCCGCGGCGCCACCGTCCCCGCGGGATCGATGAGTTACGTCTCCAAGGACGCCCCGCAGCCGCTGACCGATCTTGAGGAAGCGGTCCTGATCGCCCTCACCGGCTGTACGGGGCTGACCATGCCCGACCGCCCCTTCGAGGACCCGCGCAACGGTAAACCGATCATGGCGAAGCCGAACCTGACCATGGCGGGGCGCACCGCGGGCAGCCCCGACAACGCGCAGGGCACGCACTTCTTCCTGATCAACGACACGGGCACGTACTACCTGAGGAAACTGCCGCCGGCGCCGGAGGAACCCTTTGACGACGCGACCCTGACCGCCCGCGCACGCGAGGCCAAGGTCAAGGTCCTCGACCACCGCCTCGACGTGGCGGAGGGCCTGCGGGACTTCCCGGCCTACCTGGACTCGAACCGCTTCCTGTCGAACCTGCCGGGCACGACGGTCCTCTTCCCGGTGGTCGACCTGTCCCATCAGTACATCAACGCCCTGATGTACCTGCTCACACAGCCGGACGGGGCGCGGCCCACGCTGGTGGACGACCGGAACTTCTACCGGCCCGCGGGCGTACAGAAGTGGATCAAGAACGGCTTCCTGAACGAGAAACTGAAGCTGCCGCTGGGCGCCCTCGGCCCGCTCCGCACCCAGATCGAGGCCGACCTGCTGCTGCAGAACCTGATGCTGGTGGCGGAGGCGATGGGCCTCGGCGCCTGGATCCACGCGTCGATCAACCCCCAGATCGCCCTGGGCGACCCGAAGTTCTCCCGCGCCTACGGCAGGATGCTCGGCTTCACCTTCGTCACCCCGCGCTGGCGCCCGGCCGACATCTGGCGCTGGCACATCCCGCTCCCCAAGTACGCGAACGTGCGCTCGCACCCGGTGGGCCTGAAGGGGCCGGGCGGCGAGCAGCTGATCTCCGCGATGTGCCCGCCTGCCTTCGCGTCGATGTCCGACGCGGTGGACGCGGTGATCCGCGAGAAGTTCGGCCCCGGGGGCGTCTACGGCGACAAGGACGTCTTCAGCCGCATCTACCGTGAGGACTACGGCCAGCGCTATCTCGCCGAGGCGAGCGAGTACGAGGAGCGGGTGATCGAGTGCGCCCGCGACATCTGCACGTACATCCTGCGCACCCACCGCCGTTTCCCCGCGCACACGGACGCGATCCACGTCCCCGGGGTCTGGCTGCAGGCCCACCACGTGGAGAACGAGTACTACGACAAGTACTTCACGCAGGGCCTCACCCCGGCACACCGCCGCCACGGCGGCCTGTGGGACGGAGCCCTTGATCCGCGGGATTGATCAGTGCTCGTTCGGCGGTACGTCCGGCTGGTTTGGTGGGGATTGCGGGTATTCGATCTGGCATGCCCTCAGCTCCCGATACGCCGCCGGATGACGGACGCCGATCACCGCGCTTCCGCCGTCGCCTGTTGACGTCCTCGTCGTTCGCCGGGCTTGCCTGGAACCGGGGGCGGGAGATGGAGCTGATGCACCGTGCCATGGGCTTCGCGGCGCTGAGCTTTCTGACCCTCGTGCCGCTGCTCGTCGTGGTCGCCGCGGCCGACCTCGCGAGGGGAGAGGGCTTCGCCCGGTGGCTGGTGCAGGGTCTTGGGGTGTCCGAGGTGCCGGAGGAGGAGATCGAGCAGCTCTTCGGCGTACCGGGGCGGGCGTTGCAGCGGACCACGGCACTCGGCCTCGCCGCGCTTGCCGCGTTCGGCGTGACCTTCGGATCCGCCGTACAGACCGGCTACGAACGTGCGTGGGACCTGCCGTCGGCGCGCTGGCACACCATGTGGCGGCATGTCGTCTGGCTGGCCGTGCTGGTCGTCTTCTTGCTGCTCTTCGTCACCCTGCCCGCGCCGGAGGAGTCGTCCGCCGCCGAGACCGCTCTCGTCACCGTGGGCGACACCATCGGCGTGTTCCTCTTCTTCTGGTGGTCACAGCGACTGCTCCTCTGCGGCCGGGTCCGCTGGCGGGCCTTGGCCCCCGGGGCCGCCTTGACCGCGTTCGGGCTGCTCGGGCTGCGCGTCTTCTCGCAGTTCGTCTTCTCTCCGCTGATCGCGTCGAACGCGGTGACGTACGGCCCGTTCGGCACCGTGCTGATCCTGCAGTCCTGGCTGGTGGGCGTGGGTTTCGTCGTGTACGGCGGGGCCTTGGTGGGCCGCCTCGTCCATGAGCGGCGGCTACGTCGCGTGCTGCCGTCCGACGGAGAGGACTGACGGCCTGCCGCCGGAGTGCCGGAGCGCGGTGGCCACGCGGACCAGATGGGCTCGTTCCTCTGCCGGTGGGACCGAGGGCAGCGGAGCCGTGGGGGTGTCCGGCCGGGGTGGGACACCCTGCTGTTTGCGCGTGATGGCATCGATGAGCGTGGCGGCCGCACATGCGGCGGTGAGGTCGGGCGCGGGAGTGGTGGAGGGGGCTGACCGCCGGACACCGTCCGCGGGCTCGGGTCGCATCCAGGGGTGCAGGGCGTGGATGGCGTCGGAGATCTCCATGATGCGGCGGGGCAGATACCACGTCGTGACGTTCAGGGCGAGCTTCTCCGTGAGGGGGCCCGGCGGGGCGAGCGCCAGGCGTGGATCGCCGGCCAGCACCGTCAGCTCCCACAAGGGGTGGAGGGTGCGGAAGTCACGCCGCTCCTCGATCCAGGCGTCAAGGGCGGGTGCCAGGTATCCGTACTGCACGAGGAGGGTGCCCGCGCCGCTCAGGAGGGGCACACCGAGGTGGAGTACGTCGATGTGATGCGCGCCGAAGGAACTGGCCGTCAGCGGCGGAAGTTTGAGCGCGAACGACGTACCCAGGAGGAGCGCCCCGATCTGCACCGAGCGCAACCCGCGGCTGATCGAAGGGTGTTCGGTCTGGTGGGCCAGCCGCATCTTGCCGCACTGGTGGGCCGTGGCGAGCAGGGGAGCGGCGATGGCCACCCAGGTGGTGGCGAAGAAGTAGACCACCAGAGGGTGGGTGTCGACGGTGATGCGCCCGGCCCCCAGGTCCTGCGGGTAGCGGAAGGCGGCCAGGAAGTAGAGCGTGGTCATGGCGATGCCGAGCGGCGGATACAGCGTGGCCGGGCGGAGCAGGGGGCGCGGCCCCGGAGCGCGGACGCCGCCTTGGTCCTGACTCCAAAGCCGCACCAGCACATGGGAGTTGATGGCGAAGCCGAAGAGGCACAGGTAGATCAGCAGGGTGCTGAAGGTGGGGATGCCGGAAACGGCCCCGAGCCAGCGGTAGAGGGCCGGATACATGAGCAGAAAGGAACCGGCTGCCAGCAGGGTGCCCCAGGCGAGGATGCTCAGAGAGCGGGCGGAGTTGTTGCGCAGTGCGAGCATCTTGCTGGCGGCCGTCATGACCGACAGACCGCTGAGGAAGAAGTAGAGGGTGACGTAGACGGTGTTGAGGGCCGTCATCAGACACCGGTTCTGCGATGCGCCAAAGAGGCCGCGAGCTGGGCGTTGCCGATCTGATCCGCCCGCAGGTCCAGCATGGTGACCAACTGGGTGGCCACCACTTCCGCCTCCCGCTCCTGCGGAGAGCCGTAGTGGGAGCGCCCCATCAGGACCCCGTGGACGACGTCCGGATGAATGCCGGGCAGCAGGGTGCGCACGGTGGCCTTGTCGAACAGGGCGCCCTGGGCGGGAGTGTGCCCGCGCCACAGGTGCACGAGCTCATGGCACGCCGTGAGGATCCTGTTCAGGGGTGAGGCACTGTCACCGATGACGATGACATCGCGGTGGGCCAACTGCGCGCAGAAGCCGGTGAGTCCGGACGGGAGCCGACGGTGGTGGACCTCGACCGGCCTGCCACGTGCTCGCGCCACGGACTCGACGACATCCTTTAGCACGGGCAATTCCGGAAGATCGAGTTCCCGTATGAGCCTGATCGCGCGCCGTCGTTCACGGCCGATTCGCATGGTGCCCCCGTAGTGTTTCGACGCCTGCGGTCTGGTCAGGACCACGTGCGAGTGATCCTATGACCACCTGACCGTTCTCGGACACGGTGGCGCATTTTCCTGGTCGCTCAACCTGTTTGCCAGTGTGATGCGGGAGGTGCGGGCGCCCGTGCGCTCCGTCCTCGCCGCACCGACCAAGTCCTGCTGCTCCCACGCGAGTTATTTATGCGGGGGAGGCTTGGAAACGTTGTCGTGCGCGCCCGGGTCCGCGAGCAGGCTCTCGATCACGGCCGCGACCTCCGACGCCTGCCCCGGGGGGAGGCCGGCCATGCGGAACGCGATCTGCGCGGCGGCGGGGTTGTGAGAGATGCGGCGATAGGCGGCCAGGGCCTTGAGGGTGTCCTCCAGCTCGATGGCGACCGGTTCGCTGCTGTCGTAGGTGAGGGCCTCTCGGCGGACACCGAAATGGTGCGCGAGGGAGCCGAGGTCATCCGTCAGGAGGGCGTCGATGCCCACGCGGAGAAAGGCGGCCAGCGGCGCCAGCTTCGACAGGGTGGGCTGACTGTGCCCTTCGAGCAGCTTGTCGAGATACGTCGAGGACATACCCGACGCCCTGGCCGCCGCCCGCAGCGAGTAGCGCCGCCCGCGCTCGTCCACGCGCTGTGCCAGCAGGTGGTTGAGGCGGTCGGTGAAGCGTGCGGAGATGTGTTCCTGCGGAGGGTCGCGGTGCAGGGGTTCGAGCGGTCGACCGCGGCGAAGGCCGACGATCCGGCCCACTGTCACGCCCGTGGCCTCGGAGACCTCCTCGTTCGTCCACGGGCGGCCCAGCCGGGCGGGTACGACGTTCTGGAACAGCTGCTCCAGACGCTCCGCCACGCGCTGAGCCAGCTCGTCACCACTATCACTCACGGCCAAGCTCCTTGTCTGCCCAGGGCGTAGAGGGCCTGGGGAGTCTAGAGGGTCCTCGAAAGCTGCACATGGCGCTCAGTCAAATGGGAAGAACTGCCGGTTTCCGGGCGGGACTTCGAGAGCTTCATGAGGGTGCCATTAATAGTTGACACTTGTGCGGGTGGCCAGTGAGGATTCGGTGCGAACGGCTGATCGGGCGGATGTACCTCCAGCACGGCATGTTCAGGGGGATTCTCATGTGTACTTACAGGCTTCGTGTGCCGAGAGGTGCGCATCTCGTGCCGCCTGACACCGTCAACGGCTTGGCGGCCGCCCGTTGTTCTCCCCCCGCGCGGAAGTCTCTTTGAGCCGGCGCCGCACCTGCCGGCCGCACCGGCCGCGCTCGGGTGGGCCGTGCGTCGCGATGCCGTCCCACGGTCGCCCCGTGTGTGCGAGCCATTGATCACGTCGGCTCCGGCCGGCGTCCCCACGGTGGCCGCATCCTCGGTGGCCGCACCCTCTCCACGGCGCGCTCCTGACCGGGCGGTACGCGAACCCCCGACACCCCACCGCCCGGCAAGGGAAGACCTGTTCCGGTCTCGCGGCTGAGCCGATCGGTCATCGGAGAACCGGCTGACAGTGCTGCGCCCCCACGCGGCGCAATGTACCTGCGTAATGCACCTATTTTGTGAGGCTTGACTTGCCCCCCACGTCCGAGTCCGGTCCGTACCCCTCCTTCACACTCGCCCCGTTCTCCCACCGGGACGTGCGCCGGCCTCCGCTGGAGCCGACGCAGTTGAACGCCACACGCCAGGATGCCGAGCGCTTCGAGAGACACACCCGACAGGGCCTCGTCGTCTGCCTGACCGCACCCCTCCTGGTCTTCGTCGTGCTTGCGGAGATGCCCGAGCCGCACCCCGTACTCGGGTTCGTGACCGCCCTGTACGCCCTCCACCTGGGAGCCTTGCTGCGTCCGGTGTGCACCGGGTGCCGCTACGCCTTCCCGCCGTCGGCCCTGCTCGGCCCCACCTTCGCGTGGCCGGCTTGTCTCTGGCTTCTCCCCTATGCCGGTGCCTTCACGCGGGCGGAGATCGTCCCGCTCTCCGCAGTGGCCGTCGTGCCCGCGGCCGTCGCCGCGGCCGAGTTGTCACCGCGCGTCCAACTGGCCACCGGTGCCACGTGCGTTGTGCTGTCCGCCGCCGTCAGCCCGGACCCGGCGACCTCGGCACTGATCGCCGGGGGGATCTGTCTGACCGTCATCATCGCCGTCCGCAGCCTGATGCGACCCGTCACCGTCATCTCCCGGCTGGAGGCGGCCGCGGACGTGGCCGCCCTGCACGCGGTGGCCGAGGAACGGCTGCGGATGTCGCACGATCTGCACGACACGCTCGGCCGGCATCTGGCCATCATCGCCCTCAAGTCCGAGCTCGTCGCCCGCACCGGGAAGTTGCAGGAGATGGAGGAGGTGCAGGTGCTGGCGAGGGCGTCACAGAGTGAGCTGCGCGCGGTGGTCAACGCCGTACGCGCCGCGTCGCTCGACGAGGAGCTGGAAGGCGCGCGCTCGCTGCTCCAGGCCTTCGGCATCCGGTGCGACGTGATCGACGAAGGGTGTGGCCCGAGCTTGCCCCGCGAGGCGCGCGAAGTCCTCGGTTGGGCCGTGCGGGAAGCGGCCACGAACGTCATCTGGCACGCGTCCGAGGCCACCGCCTGCACGTTCACGCTGGCCCTGTCCGGCGCGGGGGAGGAGAGGGCGTGCGTCCTGCGGGTGGTGAACGACGGTGTGCGTGACCTGCGGGACCAGAGGACGGCACCCGGCACGGGCATGAACGGATTGAAGCGGCGCGTCGCACCGCTGGGCGGAAGCCTGGAGCACGGACCCGGACCTCATGGCACCTACCGCCTCGCGGTCACCGTCCCCCTCGCGCGAGAGGTGTGAGGGATGCGCGTCCGAGTCCTGCTGGCCGACGACGAGAAGATGATCCTGGGGGCGCTCTCCGCGCTGTTGGCGGCAGAGGAAGACCTCGAAGTGATCGGTGAGGCGGCCGGCGGTGTGGAAGCGGCCGAGATGGCGAAGAAGCTCGTTCCGGACGTCTGCGTACTGGACCTGAGCATGCCCGACAAGGGGGGAATCAGCGTCATCCGGGAACTCCGGTATGCCCGGCCCTCCATACGGTGCGTCGTGGTCACCTCTCATACGGCGCCCGGATATCTGGCGTCGGCCCTGTCGGCGGGAGCCTGGGGCTTCGTGCCGAAGACGACGTCGGCGAAGGAGCTGGCCGTCATCATCAGGTCGGTCCATCGCGGCACCCGCTACGTCGATCCGGAGATGGCCGCGAAGGCGATGTCGGCGGGCGGATCCCCGCTGACCCGGCGTGAGACGGACATCCTGGCGCTGTCGGCGGACGGGGCGCCCATAGACACGGTGGCACGGCGCGCGGTCCTGTCCCCCGGAACCGTACGCAACTACCTCTCGAAGATCGCCGGGAAGCTGCAGGCGGCGAACCGGCACGAGGCCGCCCATGTCGCCCGTCGGAAGGGGTGGATCTGACCGACGGACCTGTGCCGTTGCTTGCGCAGATCACGTCTCACCTGCGTGTGGCGTCAGTCACATTCTCTGGGCCCGCGAGGTGAGCGGGTCCGCTTCCCGCGGCGAACGTGCAGGTCAGGACGGCAACTGCGGCACGGGGCACGGTGACATTCGTCACGCCGGAGCCGTGCCACATGTCAGGCATCCAGCGAGGCATGCTCCGTTTGCCCCTGTGATCTGCGCCATGACGAAGGCCCCCGAGTGCTGGTTGTATCCCTTGCGGGTGGCCGGCGGAGACCCCTCCGTGGGACCAGCAGGAGGGAGCGTCGGATGCCGGACGCGGTGATCGTCGGTACGGGGCCCAATGGGCTCGCCGCAGCTGTGACGCTCCTGCGGGCGGGCCTGGGCGTCGACTTGTACGAGGCGCACGACACGCTCGGTGGCGGTCTGCGCACCGAGTCGCTCTTCGACTCCGACGTCGTGCACGACATCTGCGCCGCCGTGCACCCCATGGCAGCCGCGTCCAGGTTCTTCCGGGAGTTCGACCTGCCCGCGCGCGGCGTCGACCTGCTCCAGCCCGAAATCCCCTACGCCCACCCGCTTCTCGGGCAGGACACGGTCCTCGCCCACCGCGACCTGGCCGAGACGAGCGCCGGACTCGGCGCGGACGGCGAACGCTGGCGCCGGCTCATGGCACCGCTCGCCGCACACAGCCAGGGAGTCGTCGACCTGATCCTCTCCGGCCAGCGCGGCATCCCCGGCGACCTGGCGGCGCCGCTGCTCCTGGCGCCCCGAGTCCTCGCCCATGCCACCAGGATGCCCTTCCGTACGGAGCGGGCCGGAGCCCTGCTCACGGGGGTCGCCGCACACGCTGTCGGCAAGCTCCCCTCGCTGGCCGCCGGGGCCGTCGCCCTGCTCCTGGGACACCTGGCACACAGCACGGGATGGCCGCTGCCCCGGGGCGGCAGCGCGCGCATCGCCGACGCCCTCGCCGCGGACATCACCGCGCACGGGGGCCGCATCCACACCGGGCAGCCCGTCAAGGACCTCGGCGAACTCGGTGACGTACCCCTGGTGTTGCTCGACACCAGCCCCAAAGGGCTCGTCCAGCTCGCGGGCGACCGACTGCCCGCTCGCTACCGACGGTCCCTGGAACGCTTCCGGTACGGGCCCGGGGCGTCCAAGGTCGACTTCCTGGTGTCCGGGCCCATCCCGTGGGCCGACCCCGCAACCGGCCGGGCCGGCACCGTCCATCTCGGCGGCACCCGTGCCGACATGTTCCGTACGGAGTCGGCGGCCGTACGCGGCACTCAGGACCCCGAGCCGTTCGTGCTCCTGGTCGACCCCGCGGCGACCGACCCCGGCCGGGCCGTCGGCGGCAGGCGGCCGGTCTGGGCCTACGCCCACGTTCCGAACGGCGACCGGCGGGACCCCGTCGAACTCGTCCGTCGCCGCATCGAGCAGTACGCGCCCGGGTTCGGTGACACCGTCGTCGCCGCCCGCGGTGTGAGCGCCGCCGACTACGAGACGTACAACCCCAACTACGTCGGCGGCGACATCGGCGCCGGGGCCATGACCCTGCGTCAGTCGCTGCTGCGGCCCGCCGTGCAATGGGACCCGTACAGGACCCCGCTGCCCGGCCTGTACCTGTGCTCGGCCTCCACCCCACCGGGACCCAGCGTGCACGGGATGTCCGGCCATCTGGCCGCGCTCTCCGCGCTGCGCAACGAATACGGCGTCCGAACTCCACCGTCACTGCGCCCGCGGCCTGGTCAGCGCGAAAAGCATGACTAATGTCATCACCAATGTCATGCAAAGGCTTGAAAAGTTTTGTGGATCTCATAAAGTGGTGACCGTAACGGGGAGTTGATCGATCGTTGGTGAGCGGGTGCCGAGCGCCACTGATTTCTTGGCGATATTCCATGCGGAATCTTATGTGCTGATTCATTCCGGACTGCATCCCAATTCGTTCCACGGGTGCATTCCGTCGGAATTTCTCAGCATGCAATCGGCGACGATTAAAACACCCCGATGCCTCGGTTCACATCAACAGGAGGAATGGATCATGGGCAAGATCGCCGCCTTTATGAACGAGCAGGAGCTCGGCTCCCTCGAAGAGGGTCTGATGAGCGCCGACGGCACCCCCGTCATGGCCACCCCGGCCGTGGCCGTGCCGGTCACCGCCAAGATCACGGCCGGCATCGTCGCCTTCACCGTCCCGGTGGGCGCGTACGTCGCCGGTCGTGTCGTCAACTAAAGGCCGCCAGGCCCTTCCGAGCATCTTCGAAAAGGAGATCAGAATGACTCACATCATCGACAGCGTGCGCTCGATAACGGAGCCCACCCTGACCGAGGATGAGCAGGACCGTGTCACTCGCACCATGCCGGTCGCCTTCACCCCGGCCGTTCTCGTCACCTGCCCGTACGCGGGCGGCGGACTCGCGGCCGGCGCGACCATCGTCGGCGCCTACGAGCTCGGCCGTGCCGCCGGCGCCGGCGGCAAGTAGCGAACACCGTCAGCAGCCCTTGACATGAGTGTGGGCTTCTGAAGCCGCTCGGAGTGACGTCTGCGAGCACCAGGCGAGTTGTCGGGCCGCGCCGCAATCGCGGCCCGACAACTTTCAGATATTAGCTCACCCATGGTTCAGTCGTGAGGAACATCTTGTGAGACGAATGAAGAAGCTTGTCTCGTCGCTTTTCTCTCCGGTGCCAATATCGCGGGACCGTGCCCTGGGTATATCTGAGCGACTCTCCGCGCTCACCACGCTCTCCTCCTCCCTCGAATATCTGCACCAGCACAAGCAGCTGGACCCCGGTGGGCTGAACGACTGGGAAATCATGAAGGAGGCTCCGGAGACCAAGAACCTGGCGATTCGTAAACTCACCGAGGCCGTCAGCGGCAAAAAGGTGACGGTGGCGATACACGTCGCGCGAGCCGCCGTGAGTGCCGGGCTCCTTCTTCCGGGAAACAGCCGATGGCGCGGGGCCGGAAATCTTTTCCTCACCGCCTCCACCTCTGTCCTGCAGACACGCCACCGCTACGGCACGGACGGTTCGGACCAGGTGGCGAACCTGGTGCAGACCGCCAACGGCCTCGCCCGCCTCTCGAAGAGCCCCCAGACCAAGGACGCGTTCCTCTGGTACGTGGCGATGCAGGCGAGCCTGTCCTACGCCGCCTCCGGCTGGGTCAAGCTCATCGGCGAGAAGTGGCGTGACGGCTCGGCACTGCCGGGAGTGATGCGCACCCGCACCTATGGGTTCGAGAGCGCCTACCGCCTCACCCAGCGCTACCCGCGGACCGCGAAGTACCTCCAGCACAGCGTGCTCGCGATGGAATGCCTCTTCCCGGTCGTGTACCTGGCCGGCGGCAGGCTGACCCGCCCGATGCTCGCGGCAGCGGGAAGTTTCCACGTGGCCAACGGATTCGTCATGGGACTCGGGCGCTTCATGACGGCCTTCCCTGCCATGCACCCCATGGTCGCCTACACCACGGCCCCCAAGACGCACCCGCTGGTGGCGGGCCGCGACGACCGCGCGGTGAAGGCCGCGGGGCTGCTGCTCGCCGGAGGCATCGCCGTCGGCGCCGCGGTCGCCGCCCAGCGCCGTGCCGTGGTCCTCGAAGGCTGGCCCACGTCAAGGAAGTTCGTCACCCGCCACGGCAACGAGCTCATGTACGAGACGGGCGGCCGGGACGACGAGACGGATTCCCCGGTGCTCGTCTTCTGCGCGGGACTCACCTCCACGTCCGAGCACTTCGCCTGGATCACCGAGCGGTTCGTGAACGACTCGGACAACGCGGTCGTCGCCTACGCACGCGCCGGATACGCGGGCAGCCTCCGCCGGACCAGCGAGCCCTTCGTCCTGGACGAGTCGGTCGACGACCTCGAGGACCTGATCCGCGCCACCGTGCCCGCCCACCGCAAGGCGGTCCTCGTCGGCCACTCCCTGGGCGGAGAGCTGATCCGCCGGGTCTCGGCCCGTATCCCGGACCGGGTCGCAGGGCTCGTCTACCTCGACCCGTCACACCCCGCCGAACTGCAGCGCTCCGAGCGCCAGAGCGACGGCGCGAAGGACCTCAACGACAACATCACGCACGCGGCCCGCTACCTCTCCCTGGGCACCGGCATCCTCATGAGCCGCCCCGCATGGCTCGACAGGCTCCCGGCGAACTATCGGGACAAGGTCTTCGCCCAGTACACCGACGCCCGCCTCTGGAAGGCCGGCAGGCGTGAATGGGCGGCGGTCGAGAAGGACTTCAGGTCCTTCGACGGCGACCTGCCGCAGGTGGCGGCACCCGCGCTGATCATCGCCGCCCAGCAGACCGTGGACCAGGACCCCGAGCAGCTCCTGATGTACAACGAACTCGTCCGGGTACACCAGGGCGGCGAAGTGAAGATCGTCGACGGAGCCGACCACGACTCCCTGCTGACCAACGCGCTGTACGCCCACAAGACGGTGCAGCACATGACCGACTTCCTGCAGCACGGTGCGGGCGACGCGCACAGCGAGTCCGCCGTCGACGAACAAGGAGCACAGAGGTGAAGCCGACAGCCCTGCTCAAGGACACGTTCACCGGTCCCGGCTCCATGGCGCGCGTCGTGGGCGCGGGGATGCTCGTGGCGACCGTCGCCGCGCAGCACCCGCACCCGGCGTTCGACCGGGTCCGCTCCAAGGACCTCTTCTCCTTCATCCCGAACTGGAAGTTCTTCGCCCCCAACCCGGCGACGCACGACTTCCACTACGTCTACCGCACCCTCGACCACACGGGCGGCACGTCGGAGTGGAGCGAGATCGACATGATCGAACCCCGCAGGATGTACCAGGCGTTCTGGTTCGCCACCCGCCGCCCGGAGAAGTCGGTGTTCGACCTGTGCACCGCCATCCTCCAGCAGGCCACCAAGGCCGGCGCGACGGAGGTGCAGAAGACCTCCTCCTACCGGGTCCTCGCCGAGTTCATCCGCAAGACGATCCGCGAACAGCAGGGTGAGGCGAACGTCAAGGGTTTCCAGTTCGCCGTCGTACGAGCCGCGGGGCACGACACCAGCGAGGAGCCCGAACCGCTGTTCATCTCCCCGTACACCCCGATGCGCAGGGTCGGTCCGCACCTCGCCGCGGCCTGAGCAGCACCGAGAACCACCGCCACACCGAGTACCAGTGTTGGAGAACGCGCCATGACCACCGCCCCGATCCCCGCCGACGACTTCGTCGGCTACCTCCGCACCTACACCGCCGACGCATTCGCCTCCGAGCAGAGCCTCGAGGACGTCTGGGACCGCTACCACGTCCCGGACGCCGTGCACGTGGTCAACCGCAAGCAGCGCGACCGCGACGGCGCGCTGAAGAACCTCGCGCAGTGGCGGGCGGACCAGACTCCGTACGAGCTGTGGATCCACGAGGCGGTGGTGGACGGCACCCGTGCCGCCGCCCGCTACACCATCAGCAAGCCCCTGGTGATGCAGGTGCGGCACAACACCGAAGCGGTGATCTTCGCCGACCTCGCGGAGGACGGACGCGTCGCGTCCACCGTCACCACCGCGCGTTCGACCTACGGCTGGGGCAGCTCCGACACCGCGACCTGGGACAGCGACGCGGCGTCCGCCGGCGCGCTGAGCAGTGCGCCGACGGACCCCGCGGCCTACCTCACGACCTTCGCGGAGCTGGCCAACGACCCGGGCGTGCCCCTCGAAGAGGCCTACGACCGGTTCCACACCCCGGACTCCGTCCAGTACATCAACGGCACGTCGATGCAGCGCCCCGCGGCCCTGCAGTCCCTCGCCGCGGCCCGCGACAAGGGCCCCGACTACACCCTGGACGTCCACACGGCGCTCACCCAGGGCAACCGCTTCGCCGCCCGCTACTCCATGGTGCCCTCGCGGGACGGGCGCAAGGCAGGCGAGATGGAGGTCTTCACCTTCGGCGAGTTCGCCGACGACGGACGCGTCCGCCTCCTCCGCTCCGTGATGCAGACCCGGAGCGGCTACTGGCCCACCTGAGCCGCGCCACCGCCCCCGGACACCGCCCATGGGAAGTGAAGCCCCGTCATGACCAGCACAGTTGCAGACATCGGCTACGGCGCGCAGTTCGCGAAGTGGTACGACCGGATCTTTCCCAAAGGGGCCGACGCGCAGACCACCGCGGACGCCCTGGTCCGACTCCACCCCGACCCCGAGGCCGGAACCATCGAGTTCGGTGTCGGCACCGGACGCATCGCGATTCCGCTGTCCCACAAGACCGGACAGGTGACGGGGGTCGACTCGTCCCCGGAGATGCTCGCCCAACTCGCCGACGCCCCGGGAAGCGAACACGTCGTCCCCGTGCACGCGGACATCCGTACGTACACCGACACCCGTACCTACGGCCTGGTGTACGTGGTGTGCGGAACGCTGTCGATGCTGCTCAGCCCCGAGGACCAGCAGGAGACGGTGCGCCGCGCCGCCGAACTGCTGCGCCCCGGCGGCCGGTTGGTGGTGGAGACCGGCAACCGCCCCGCGGTGGAGGCGCTCCACGAGGGCCAACTGCGCACCACCCTCTTCACGCCCTACCCGGAGCCGGGGACGGGACTGCAGACCCACTCCACGCTCACCGCCGAGCTCTGGCAGTGCTCCCACATCTGGTACGAGTCCGACGGCAGCACCCGTGTCGGCAGCGAACTCGCGCGCCTCACGACCCCCGACGAGGTCGACGGCTACGCCACGGCGGCCGGTCTCACCCCCGAGGGCCGCTACGCCGACTGGAATCTCTCTCCCTGCACCGAGCAGTACCCGATGTTCCTGACCACGTACACGAAGAGCGCCTGAGCCACCGCCGGTGCCGCGAGCAGCACAAGGGAGGAACCATGATGACAACAAGCCGTGCGGTGTGGTTCGCGGTCACGTTCGCCTTCGCCGCGCCGGGCATGTCCGCGATGTTCCGGGAGAACGGACGGCTCACCGGACGGGCGACGGCCCTCGGCATCGTCTTCGCCACGAGCATCGCGGTGATCATGGCCATCTCCTTCGGCCGGGACGCGTCGTGAACTTCTCCGCGATCGTCCGGCGCCACCGGGTGCTCCTCGCCGTCGGCATCATCCTCGGTCTCGGCGGCACCGCCGCGACCCTCGTACAGCCGCTCCTCATCGGCGACCTGATCGAGGCCGTCTCCCTGGACAAGTCCACGACCTGGCCGATCCTGTCCATCGCCGGCCTGTTCGTCGCCGACGCCGCGCTCGCCGCCACGCACTTCTATCTGATCGGCAGGGCGGGCGAGAACATCGTCCTGGACATGCGCTCCACCCTGACCGGGCGATTGCTGCACGCGCGGATACGGGCCTTCAACAAGCTCGAGCACGGTGACGTGTTCACCCGCACCGTCTCCGACACCTCGCTCGCCAGGATCGCCCTGTCCTCGTCCGTCGCCCAGATGATCACAGCCGGATTCACCACGGTCGGCTGCATCGCCGTCATGGCCTGGATCGACTGGCGGCTGCTCCTGGTCACCGCCGCCTGCCTCGGAGCCGCGTCCACGCTCGCGCTGTTCCTGGCCAGGGCGGTCCGCAGGGCGGCGGTCCAGAACCGCGAGGACACCAGCGACTACGGGTCCGGACTCCTGCGGGTCCTCGGTGCGCTCACCACGGTCAAGGCCTCCGGCGCCGAGGAGCGTGAAGCGGACCGGATCGAGGCGCTCGCCGACGCCGCACGCGGCAGCGGAATCCGGGTGACCCGGCTGTCGGCGATGCTGATGCCCGCGATGAACGTGGGCACACAGGTGTCCCTCGCGGTGGTGATCACCTGGGGTATGGCCCGCACCACCACCGGAGCACTCCCGGCCGCGGACCTCACCTCCTTCATCATGTACCTCTTCTATCTCGTCTCACCGCTGGTGACGCTCTTCATGTCGCTGGGGGAGTTCCAGCAGGGCCGGGCCGCCATCGACCGCGTCAACGACCTCGCCACCATCGAGCAGGAGACCGGCGAGGCACCGACGGGACCAGTGGCGACGCGGAACCGGGACAAGTCCGGGACCACCGCCGCCATCGAGTTCCAGAACGTCACCTTCAGCTACTCCGACACCGCGCCCCGAGCCCTCGACGACGTCTCGTTCACGCTCCCCGCCACCGGCATCACCGCGATCGTCGGACCGTCCGGCGCGGGCAAGTCCACGCTGTTCCAGTTGATCGAACGCTTCTATGACCCCGACAAGGGGACGGTCCGGATCGCGGGCGAGGACGCCTCCCTCCTGCCGTTGCGCGAACTCCGCTCCCGCATCGGCCTGGTCGAGCAGGACTCACCGCTCATGCGGGGCACGGTCCGCGAGAACCTCGTCTACGCCCGGCCCGACGCCACAGCGGAGGAGATCGCGCGGGCCGTGCGGGCGGCCCACCTCACCGACGTCGTCGCCGCCCTGCCGGACGGCCTCGACACCCACCTCGGGGAAGGCGGCGCGGGGCTCTCCGGCGGTCAGCGCCAACGTCTGGCCATCGCACGGGCGTTGCTGACCCGCCCCGCGGTCCTGCTGCTCGACGAGGCCACGTCGAACCTCGACTCGGATTCCGAGGGGGCGTTGCGCTCCGCCCTCACCACCATCGGAGCCCACTGCCAGGTGCTCACGATCGCCCACCGCCTCTCCACCACGGCAGGCGCCGACGAGATACTCGTCATCGAGCAGGGCCGGCTGCGGGCCCGCGGCAGCCACCCGCAACTGATGGCGCAGGACGCCACCTACCGGCGGCTGGCCGAGCGGCAGTTGGCCCCCGTCGGAGCCTCGTAGAAAACCGGGCCCGCCGGAACGCGTCATGTCACCGTGACAGGATGCGGGCGCCGCCCGAACCGACACACCTGCGAAGAGGTGCACATGCTCGTGATGCTGTGGAAGCGCTATGGCCTGGTGTTCGCCGCCGGTGCCTTGTGCATCGTGGTGAACTCCCAAGGGCTCGGCCCTCTCTGGTTCACCGGTGTGGCGCTGCTGATCGTCGGTCAGACCATGCGCGTGACACTGATCCGTGCCCAGCGCCCGCCCCTGGGCCGCGAGCCGTTGCTCCTGCGCATGCCTGTCGCCGGGCGCTGGACCGTACTCAACGGCCCGGCCACGAAGGTCCCCAGCCACACCCACAGCCATGCGCAGACCTACGCCGTCGATCTGATGCACGTTCCCGAAGGGAGCGGCGACGGAGTCACGCCGCAGGCCCCGCCCTTCCGCTGGCTCTGGCCGCTCGCCCGGCGCCCCCGCCTCTATCCCACCTACGGCATGCCCGTGCTCGCCCCCGCCGACGGAGTCGTCGTCGCGACCGGGCGACGTCAGCGGGACCACCTGTCGCGCATGTCGCTGCCCGCCTTCCTCTTCCTCTACCTGGAGGGCTTCATCCGCAGTCTCGGCTGGCCGAGCCACCTGATGGGAAACCACATCATCCTGGACATCGGCGACGGCGTGTACGCGGCCTTCGCGCACCTGCGGCGCGGCTCGCTGCGCGTGGCCGTGGGGGACCGGGTGACGGCCGGCCAGGAGATCGCCGAGTGCGGCAACTCCGGCAACTCCTCCGAGCCCCACCTGCACTTCCAGCTCATGGACGGCCCCGATGTGATGACGGCACGAGGTGTGCCGTTCGCATGGCACTACCGCGACGACGAGGGCGTGGAGCACACCGGAGTTCCCGAGGACAGCACGCACTGTGCCCCTGCTGGACCGCTCCCCGTGACGGGCGTGACGGAGCCGGTCGAGGGCCCCGATTCCCGCCGCCGGTGACCGGCAACGCGAAAGCGCTGGTCGGGATCGCTCCCGACCAGCGCTTTCGTGGTCAATCTCTGGTGTCCGAGGGGGGACTTGAACCCCCACGCCCGATAAAGGGCACTAGCACCTCAAGCTAGCGCGTCTGCCATTCCGCCACCCGGACCGGTGGTCTCTCGCGGTTTCCCGCGGCGACGTGGAAAACCATAGCAAACATTCGGGGGCCTCCGATCACACAGGTCAGGAGCGTGAACGGGACGTGACGGCGGGTGCCCGGTCTTGGGTGTCGGAGGGGGAACGCGGGAGGATGAGGGGGACCACCAGCAGCGATAGCGGGAGGAACCATCGTGAGCGAGCCGAGCAGGGCCGACAGGGCGGGCGACGCGGACCGGTCGCGGACCGTCACCGGTGAGGACGAGGTCGTCGATCTCTGCCGCGATCTCATCCGCATCGACACGAGCAACTACGGCGACCACTCGGGTCCGGGCGAGCGCAAGGCCGCCGAGTACGTCGCGGAGAAGCTCGCCGAGGTGGGTCTGGAGCCGCAGATCTTCGAGTCGCACCCCGGCCGCGCCTCCACCGTGGCCCGCATCGAGGGCGAGGACCGCTCCAGGCCCGCGCTGCTCATCCACGGCCACACCGACGTCGTACCGGCCAATGCGCAGGACTGGAGGCACCACCCCTTCTCCGGGGAGATCGCGGACGGCTGCGTGTGGGGCCGCGGCGCGGTCGACATGAAGGACATGGACGCGATGACGCTGGCGGTCGTCCGGGAACGCATGCGCACCGGCCGCAAGCCCCCGCGCGACATCGTGCTGTCCTTCATGGCCGACGAGGAGGCCGGCGGCACATACGGCGCGCGCTATCTCGTCGACAACCACCCGGAGCTCTTCGAGGGCGTCACGGAGGCCATCAGCGAGGTCGGCGGCTTCTCCTTCCAGGTCAACGAGGACCTGCGGCTCTACCTCATCGAGACGGCCCAGAAGGGCATGCACTGGATGAAGCTGACCGTGGACGGCACCGCGGGCCACGGTTCGATGATCCACAAGGACAACGCCATCACGGAACTCTCCGAGGCAGTGGGCCGGTTGGGGCGCCACAAGTTCCCGGTGCGGGTGACCAAGACGCTGCGGCACTTCCTGGACGAGCTCGGTGACGCGCTCGGCACCGAGCTGGACCCCGAGAACATGGACGAGACGCTCGCCAAGCTCGGCGGCATCGCCAAGCTCATCGGAGCCTCCCTGCAGAACACCGCCAACCCGACCCAGCTGGGCGCGGGCTACAAGGTCAACGTCATCCCGGGCCAGGCCACGGCGCACGTCGACGGCCGCTTCCTGCCGGGGTACGAGGAGGAGTTCCTCGCCGACCTGGACCGGCTGCTCGGCCCGAACGTCAAGCGCACGGACGTGCACGCGGACAAGGCCCTGGAGACCACCTTCGACGGGGCGCTCGTCGACGCCATGCAGACGGCGCTCCAGGCCGAGGACCCGATCGCCCGCGCCGTGCCGTACATGCTCTCGGCGGGCACGGACGCCAAGTCCTTCGACGACCTCGGCATCCGCGGCTTCGGGTTCGCGCCGCTGAAGCTGCCGCCGGAGCTGGACTTCGCGGGCATGTTCCACGGCGTGGACGAGCGGGTGCCGGTGGACGGCCTGAAGTTCGGCGTGCGCGTGCTCGACCGGTTCATCGACGCGTCCTGAACGCCGGCGTTCCTCCAATATTCGTCAGCGCGTGCGTACTTGACTGAAAAGAGTGAAAGGGACCATAGGCTCGTAGCCCTATTACCTCCTCCTCGTTACAGGTGGTGCGGTCCGCGGCTGGGATCGCATTGCCAACGAGGAGGAATAATGCTGAAGAAGATCGTCGCTGCTGCGGCTGCCACTGGTGGTCTCGTGCTCGCTGGTGCGGGTATCGCTGCTGCCGACGCCGGCGCCCAGGGTGCCGCCGTGGGGTCTCCCGGTGTGCTCTCGGGCAACGTCGTCCAGGCGCCCATCCACGTTCCGGTGAACGTCTGTGGCAACACGGTCTCCGTGATCGGGCTCCTGAACCCCGCCTTCGGCAACACCTGCGCCAACGTCTGACGTTGTTGTGCCTCACCCCATGAGGGTCTGAGTCTGTCGGCCCCGGAGTGCGAGCCATGCACTCCGGGGCCTTCCGGCATTCGGTGTGCGCGCCCCGAGGCGCGTGCACAATCTCGAAGGTCATAAGGCAGGGAAAACCTATGCGACAGGTCACTCGTAAAGGCCTCATCACGATGGCGGCCGCGACGGGCGTGCTCGCCATCAGCGGTGGATACGCGCAAGCCGACTCGGGCGCCCGCGGGGGAGCATCGGATTCTCCGGGCGTCGCGTCCGGCAACTCGGTCCAGCTCCCGGTCAACGTGCCGCTCAACGTCTGCGGCAACAGCGTCAACGTCGTCGGGGTACTCAACCCCGCGGCGGGCAACAACTGCGTCAACACCTCCGACGACGGTGGCAGCGGCCACGGCAAGCCCTCGGGGGGCGGGTCCTCGGCGGACGGGCACACCAGTGACTCGCCCGGCGTGGCCTCGGGCAACGACGTCCAGTTGCCGGTCGACGTGCCGGTGAACGTCTGCGGCAACAGCGTCACCATCGTCGGCCTCGGCAACGCGACCGGCGGCAACGACTGCGCCAACGACTCGGGCGGGGGAACCCCGCCGGGCAGCGAGAAGCCGCCCACGAAGCCCGAGCAGCCGCCGGGCGGCCCGGAGAAGCCCGAGACGCCGGAGAAGCCGGAGAAGCCGGGCGGGCAGGAGAAGCCGGGGGACCCCGGTACGCCGGGTGAGAAGCCGGTGGACGACCGGGCGATGCCGAACCAGCCGGGGGCTCAGACCATCGCGCAGCCCAAGGGCTCGGAGACGCTCGCCCAGACGGGCAGCGAGCTGCCGGTCGGTGTCATCCTGCCGGTGGGTGCGGGCATGCTGCTCGCGGGCACGGTGCTGTACCGCAGGACACGGTCGAACGCCTGATCAGGGTGCGCGTCGCCCCCTGATCGGGTACGCAGAACGGAGGGTGTCCCGCCTGGTCGGGGCACCCTCCCCGCTCGTTACCTCAGCTCACCAGGTGGCCCGCAGCTGGCGGATGATCCGCCGCTTCAGCCGCACCCTGCGGCTGCCGTCCGTACGCAGGCTCAGGCGGTCCAACTCCCAGTGCCCGTACTCCGCGTGGTCGGTCAGCAGGCGCGTCGCTTCCTTGCGGGTGACCCCGCGCGGCACATACACGTCGACAAATTCGTATTCCGGCATCGCATCTATTGTGCAAGTACAGCCCCGGTACGGATAGCGTCTGCACTATGTCTGATGCTGCGCAGCCCACCGCTGCCGAGGTACGCGCCGCCGCCGAGGCGGTCAAGACCGCGCTCGACCGTCACCTTGCCGCGGTCGAACGCAGGTCGGGTGAGGACGACCCGGCCGTCTACGAAGCGTTCAACGAGCTGGCCGCCGCGGCCGAGGAGTACGACGAGCTTCTCTACGACCGCCATGACGAGGTCACCCCCTTCGAGATCCCCGGTTCGGACAGCGGAGTGCTGCCGCCCTACCAGGGCCCGGAGGAGGCGAACGCGCTCAGCGTGCTGATCCGCAGGGACTACGCCGTGGCGGAGCCGCAGCGGCTCCTCGCGCAGGCCCAGCGGATCGCGGACCTCGACGCGGGCCCGTCGGGCGAGAGGCCCGCGGCCACCGCGGCCGGCAGCAGTGTGCACGCCGCGCTCGGTGTTCTCTTCGGAGAGTTCGAGCCGGACGAGATCGCCTCCCGGCACAAGGAGTTCGGCCTGGAGGAGGGCGATTCCACGCTCTGGGTCACCGCGGCGGACGAGCCCCCCGAGCCGGGGGAGTGGCTCGACGCCCCCTTCGACCAGGCGGACCCGCACCGGGTCCTGTGCCGGTTCGACGTCAGTGCGGTCTTCGACGACGAGCCGGACGACGACGGGATCGAGGTCGACGCCGTGGCGGTGCTCGAGGAGCTCGACGAGGTCGACGAGGTCGATGAGGTGGACGTGCTCGACGTCGACGACGACAGGAGACCTCTGGACGCGGATCGCTGACCCCCGGGCCCGCGGGTGCCGGTGGTCCTCGCGGCCACCGGCACCCGCAGGCGCGGGAAGGGCTCTCGCCTCAGGACGTGGCGGGCGCTGCGGGGGTGGCGGGTGTGGCGGGCACCTGAGGGCGCAGGAGGGTCTGGAGGCGCGTCGTGCGGGCCTTGGCGGGGATCTCCGCCACCGCGCGCGGCAGTGCCTGCTCGGCGCCCTGGACCACCGACAGATGGCGCTCACCGCGGCTGAACGCGGTGTAGACCCAGGGCCTGCTCAGGGCCGCGGTCGCGTCACCGGGCAGCACCACGACCGCCGCGGGCCAGCTCAGGCCCACGGCCTGGTGCGCGGTGAGGGCCCAGGCGTGCCGCACCGTCTGCTCCACCTGCTCCTTCGCGACGACGACGGGGGCGCCGTCGCACTCCAGGTGCAGCCCTTCCGCGTCGGCCCGCAGGACCCGGCCCAGCGTCGTGCGCCCGGGGGCCGGGACGTGGGCGACGCGGTCGCCGGGGTCGAATCCGGCGAACTTGCCGGGGCCGGGGTTCAGCCGCTCCTTGAGCGCGGTGTTCAACGCACGCGTGCCGGCGGCGCCGCCATGCCCGGGAGTGATCACCTGGGTGTCCTCCGTGGGCACGCCGATCGCCCGCGGCACCGAGTCCGCCACGAGCTGGACCGTGCGGTGGACCGCCTCGCCCGCGTCGCGCACGGGGACGATCACGACTTCCTTGCCCGGCGCCTCGACTTCGTTCAGCTCGCCGATGCCGATGCCGGACACCAGCTCCCCGATGGGCCCCGGGTCCGGGACGCGTGAGACGACCTGCGGGCAGCAGCGCGCCGCGAGGAGGTCCGCGAAGACCCGGCCGGGGCCTGCCGACCAGAGCACCCCCGGGTCGCCGCTCAGCACGAGGCGGGCGCCGTCCGGCAGGGACTCCACCAGCATCGCGGCGCTCTCCACGTCCAGCTGCGGCGCGTCGAGGACCACCAGGATGTCGAGGGCGAGCGCGCCGTCCCTGTCCCGCCCGGGGCCTTCCGCCCCGGACAGGAGCCCTGCGACGGTCGCGGTGCCCGCCTCGTCCGTTCCCGCGAGCCCGGCGACGCGACGGCGGCCGGCGGAGCTGTGCGTGGCCGCCCAGGCGCGCAGGCCGAGGCCCGTGGCGGCCTTCAGCACCGCGGCGGGCTCGGCGCGTGCCGCCTCGCCGCCGGTGTGCAGGACGAGACCGTGACCGGCCACCGCGCGGATCAGCTCGGCGGTGGAACCCGGTGCCTCGCCCGCCGCGGACTCCCAGTCGGCGGCCTGGGGGCCCGAACCCTCTTCCTTGGAGAGGGAGTTGATCACCCGGGCGAGGCCGTCGGCGAGGCTCTCCTCCGCGAGGGCGTACTGCTCGAGGCCGACCAGGACGCGGACCGGCTGCTCCGTCTCCTCGCCCTCGCCGTCGGCTTCCTCGCGCGTGGGAGCCGGCGCCGCCGCTGTCTCGATGGCGTCCTGGAAGACCAGGATGTCGCCCTCCGCGATGGCGCTCTGCACCGCCGCGTCCGGATCGGGCACGGCCTGTCGGTCCAGCGCCGCGGTGAGCGCCGCCGCGTCCAGGGCCGTGTGCCCCGCGACGGCGGCCTGCTCCAGGAGCCAGGCGGTGATCGCGCGCCCCCTGCGCTCGTCGTCGGGTCCGCACTCAGCGCCGAGCAGCGCCCGTGCGAACCCGTCGGCCTGCTCCGGGCGCACGCCGCTGACCCGCAGCAACTGCCACGGGTCCGCGCGCAGTTGGTCCTGCGCACCCTCGCCGAGCACCGCCGCCGTCCGTGCCGCGAGGGCGACGGGCGCCCCTCCGTCGGTGAGAACGGCGCGGACCGCTTCCACGGCCTCGTCGCCGGGGCCCGAGGGGGCCGGCGCGACGGGCTGGGGCCGCCGCACGGGCTCCGGCGCGGTCCTGCGGGGTGCGGGCGCGGGCTCGCTGAAGGCGCCGGTGACGGGCTTCTCGCCGCTCTCCACCGCGCGCACGGCGGCCAGCAGGTCAGCGGCCTTGCCGCTGAGCTTGGCTCCGGCGTCGACCGGCCCCTGCTTGGCGGCCTTCCGCTCGGCGATCCGCTCCTGGAGCTCCCGCTGGGCGGCGATCTCCGCCTCCGTCTCGGAGAGTTCCTTGCTCTCCGCGGCGGCCTCGCCTTCCGCGGCGGCTGTGTCGGCGGCGGCTTCCGGAGCCTGCGCCCCGGTTTCCTCCGGAGCCTGTGCCTCGGTCTCCTCCGGGGCAGCGGCCTCCGCTTCCTCCGCGGCAGCGGTCTCCGGCTCCGTACTCACAGCGTGCTCCAGTCGTGATCGGGGTAGCGGTGCACGGGCGCCGACACGTCGTCGAGCGCCCGGCAGATCTCGTCAGGAAGACTAAGGGTCTCCACTGACAATGCGGCCGTGAGCTGCTGCGCGTTGCGCGCGCCGACGATCGGCGCGGTCACTCCCGGGCGATCGCGCACCCACGCGAGGGCGACCTGCAGGGGCGTGGCCGCGAGGCCGTCCGCCGCCGTGGCGAGCGCGTCGACGATGCGGCCCGCGGCATCGTCCAGGTAGGGCGCGACGAACGGCGCGAGGTGCTCGGAGGCGCCGCGCGAGTCGGCCGGGGTGGAGTGGCGGTACTTCCCGGTGAGCACGCCGCGGCCGAGCGGCGACGAGGGCAGCAGGCCCACCCCGAGGTCCATCGCGGCGGGCAGCAGCTCCCGCTCGACGCCGCGCTGCAGCAGGGAGTACTCCAGCTGCGCGCCGGCGAGACGGGTCCGCGTGCCCGGGGCCGCGAGCTGCCACGTCGCCGCCTTGGCGAGCTGCCAGCCGGAGAAGTTCGAGATGCCCGCATAGCGCGCCCTGCCGCTGCTGACGGCGATGTCCAGGGCCTGGAGCGTCTCGTCCAGGGGCGTGCAGGGGTCGAAGGCGTGCAGCTGCCACAGGTCCACGTAGTCCGTGCCCAGGCGGGCCAGGGAGGCGTCGAGCGCGGCCAGGAGGTGACCCCGGGAGCCGTCGAAGCGGCGGTCGGGGTCGGGCACGCTGCCCGCCTTGGTCGCGATGACCAGATCGCGACGCGGCACGAGCCGTTCTATGAGTCGGCCGAGCAGATACTCGGCCTCCCCGTCGCCGTACACATCAGCCGTGTCGACGAGGCTGCCACCGGCTTCCCAGAACACCTTCAGCAGATCGGCGGCGTCGCTCTCCTGGGTATGGCCCCAGGTGAGGGTGCCGAGTCCGATCCGGGACACGCGAAGGCCGGTACGGCCGAGATGCCTCTGCTCCATGGGCGCTGAGATTACTGGCCGTGCTCCAGCGGCGTGAGGGGCTGTGGACAAACCTGTGCCTGTGGAAAACCCGCGAAGCCCCCGGCCACCCCCGCGCCCGCCGCTGACGGGCCCCGTACCCACGCGCTACAGTCCCCGGCACAGGACGTTACTGCTCAGTAAGGGGATTCGGCCATGCAGCTCGGGATCAACCTCGGCTACTGGGGCGCGGGGATGGACGCGGACAACCTCGCCGTCGCCAAGGAGGCCGACAAGCTCGGCTACGCGGTCTGCTGGGCCGCCGAGGCCTACGGCTCGGACGCCGCGACGGTGCTGTCCTGGGTGGCCGCGCAGACCGAACGCATCGACATCGGATCCGCGATCTTCCAGATCCCGGCCCGGCAGCCCGCGATGACCGCCATGACGGCGGCGACGCTCGACTCGCTCTCCGGCGGCCGCTTCCGCCTGGGCCTCGGAGTCTCGGGACCGCAGGTCTCCGAGGGCTGGTACGGCGTCAAGTTCGACAAGCCCCTGGCCCGCACCCGCGAGTACGTCGAGATCGTCCGCAAGGCGATGACGCGCGAACGCCTCAGCTACGAGGGCGAGCACTGGACGCTCCCGCTGCCGGACGGACCGGGCAAGCCCATCAAGCTGACCGTTCACCCGCAGCGCGAGCACATCCCGCTGTACGTCGCCGCGATCGGCCCCAAGAACCTGGAGCAGACCGGCGAGATCGCCGACGGCGCCCTGCTGATCTTCCCCGCCGCCGAGCACCTGGAGGAGACCGCGATCCGCCACCTGCGGGCGGGGCGCGAGAAGGCGGGCAAGACGATGGACGGCTTCGACGTCGTCCCGACGGTGCCGCTCGCGGTGGGGGACGACGTCAGCGGTCTCGCGGACATGTTCCGCCCGTACACCGCTCTCTACGTGGGCGGCATGGGCAGCCGCAAGCAGAACTTCTACAACCAGCTCGCCCAGCGCATGGGTTACGAGAAGGAAGCCGCCGAGATCCAGGACAAGTACCTGTCCGGCGACAAGGAGGGCGCGGCGGCAGCCGTCCCGCGCGAGCTGATCGACTCGACCACGCTGCTCGGCTCCGTGGACCGCATCGCCGACCGCATGCAGGCCTACGCGGCCGCCGGGGTCACCACCCTCACGCTGGCACCCGCCGGCTTCACGCTGGACGAGCGGATCGCGGCCCTGCGCGCGGGTACGCAGGCGCTGGAGCGCGCTGGACTGGCGTAACCCGGGGGAAAAGTTCTGCGGCCGTGGTGGGGGCTCGGGGGTCTTCCCCGCCACGGCCGTCACGGGACACAACGCGTCATGGAGCCCGTCGGTTACGGCCCCGTCCGGGGGCAACCGTCCTTCGTTTGGCGGAGCTGTCCGCGACACCTGTTGCCACACCCGCGCCACCGCACTTGACTTGTTCTTTGCGGAGGTCCGCGCGGAGGGCATGGAGGTGCCACTGATGCTTTCGGCCAGAAGTGTCTTCGAGGAGATCCTCGACAACGACGAGTCGTTCCAGCTCTTCTGTTCCATCGCTGCCAGCGGGGAGTCGCAGGGGGGCTGGGAGAACGGGCGCATCGCGGCGCTGCTCCCCGAGAGCTATCGCGCCCTCACCGCCAAGGTCACCCGGCACGGCGCCGACGAGGACAAGCACGGGCGGATCTTCAACGCCCTGCTCAAGAAGCGCGGCCTGGAGCCCGTCCCCGTGCCGCCCGAGACCGACTACACCATGCTCCTCGAGCGGAAGGGCATCGGCCTCGCGCACGACAAGCTGCGCCGTGAGGAGCCGCTGACCGAGCGGGACGTCGTCGTCTACCTCGCGCACAGCCGCGTCACCGAACAGCGGGCCGCGGACCAGATGGACATGCTCGTCACGTACTTCGGCGACCACCCCGAGGTCGGCAAGGCCATCCGGATGATCTGCCACGACGAGGACAACCACCTGGCGTACTGCCACGAGGAACTGCTGGGTCTGGCGGCGGCCGGCCACGGGCGGACGATCCTGGACACCCTGCACGAGTGCGCCCGCGCCGAGACGCGGGTGTACCGCGACGTGAGCATCGCCGTGATGGGCCACATGGGACGCATCCTGGGCTGGCCGAAGCCCAAGGCGGCGGCGCTCGCCTCGGGCGTCAACGCGCTCTACGCGTTCGAACGGCTCGGCGGCTGGCGGCGGATGGTGTCCCTGAAGATGCCCGAACGGCGCGACGCCCTCGGCGGGCCCGCCACGTCGGCCGCCGGATTCGCGTGACGCGGCCGCACCGCGGCTCGAAGGGTCCTAGAGCCAGCCGCGGTGCTTGAACAGCCGGTAGAGGAAGAACTCGATCCCGACCATCAGCAGGATCACCGCCGGATAGGACCACAGCCAGCGCAGCTCGGGCATGTGGTCGAAGTTCATGCCGTAGACCCCGGCGATCATCGTCGGCACCGCGGCCATGGCCGCCCACGCCGAGATCTTCCGCATGTCGTCGTTCTGCCGCACGCTCATCTGCGCCAGGTGCGCGGACAGGATGTCGGACACCAGGCGGTCGAGGCTGTCCACCCAGTCGTTCACGCGCGTCAGATGGTCGTTGACGTCCCGGAAGAACGGCTGGGCCGTGTCCTTCACGAACGGCACGTCGGGCGCGAAGGGGCCCGACCCGGACAGGCGCATCATGGGCGCCGCCAACGGACCCGTGGCCCGGCGGAACTCGACGATCTGCCGCTTGAAGCGGTAGATCCGGGACGCCGTGTTGCGGCTGCCCCCGCTGTCGGGCGAGAAGACCTCCGCCTCCAGCTCCTCCAGGTCGGTCTGCAGTTCGCCCGCCACTTCCAGGTAGTGGTCGACCGTGGCGTCGGCGATCGCGTACAGGACGGACGTGGGGCCGTGCCTGAGCATCTCCGGCTCGGCCTCCATGCGGTGGCGTACGGCACCGAGGGGTGAACCCTCGCCGTGCCGGACCGTCACCACGAAGCCCTCGCCGATGAAGACCATGACCTCGCCCGACGACACGGCGTCGCTGTCCGGCTCGTACACGACCGGTTTCAGGACCACGAAAAGGGAGTCGTCGAACACCTCCAGCTTGGGCCGCTGATGCGCCTTCAAGGCGTCCTCCACCGCCAGCGGATGCAGCCCGAACTCCCTGCTGACCTCGTCGAACTCGTCCTCCGTCGGTTCGTGCAGGCCCACCCAGACGAAGGCGTCCCCCGCGGCACGTGCCTTGCCCAGGGCATCGGAGAAGTCCGCCTCGCACTCGGTGCGGCGCCCGTCCCGGTACATCGCGCAGTCCACGATCACGGAGGGCATTCTTCCGAACCTCTGCTCGGGGCGCACCCCCGCGTCGGCTTAGGCTGGCCCGCATGCCCACGCTGATCCTCGTCCGGCACGGACGATCCACCGCCAACACCGCGGGCCTGCTCGCCGGGTGGACCCCCGGCGTGGCCCTGGACGAGCGGGGCGCCGCACAGGCCGCCGCGCTGCCCGGGCGCCTCGCGGACCTGCCGCTCGCCGAAGTCGTCACGAGCCCGCTGCAGCGCTGCCAGGAGACCGTCGCGCCGCTGCTCGCCGCCCGGCCGGACCTGCGGCCGCACACCGACGACCGCATCGGGGAGTGCCACTACGGCGACTGGTCGGGCCGCAAGCTGGCCGAGCTGTCCGACGAGCCGCTGATGGAGGTCGTACAGCAGCATCCGTCGGCCGCCGCCTTCCCGGGTGGTGAGTCCATGCGCGCCATGCAGACGCGGGCGGCCGAGGCGGTACGCGAGTGGAACGCGCGCGTGGAGCGCGATCACGGGCCCGACGCCGTCTATCTGATGTGCTCGCACGGCGACATCATCAAGTCCCTCGTCGCGGACGCCATCGGCCTCCACCTGGACCTCTTCCAGCGCATCTCCGTGGAGCCCTGCTCCGTCACCGCCATCCGCTTCACGCGCCTGCGCCCCTTCCTCGTACGCCTGGGGGACACCGGTGACTTCGGGTCGCTCGCGCCCCGCGTGGAGCCGTCGGGCAGCGACGCGGCGGTGGGAGGCGATGCGGGAGCACCGTGATCGTCACCCGCAGTAGGGTGCAGTCGTCGCGCCGAACGAGCGCAAATGATCAACCGCAGTCGATCCCAATGGAGACAGGACGTGTCGCGTCAGGTGTTCCTCTACGACCCGCCGGAACGCTTCGTGGCCGGAACGGTCGGACTCCCCGGACGGCGTACCTTCTTCCTCCAGGCCTCCGCGGGAGTCCGGGTGACCAGTGTCGCCCTGGAGAAGACGCAGGTGGCCGCCCTCGCAGAACGCATGGAAGAGCTGCTGGACGAGGTGGTGCGCCGCAGTGGCGGCAACACCCCCGTGCCCGCGGTGGCGCCCTCGGAGGTCAATGACAGCGCGCCCCTGGACGCACCCGTCGAGGAGGAGTTCCGCGTCGGCACGATGGCGCTGGCCTGGGACGGCGACGAGGAGCGGATGATCGTCGAGGCGCAGGCCCTGGTCGAGCTGGACGCCGAATCCGACGAGGATCTGGCGGAAGCCGAGGAAAGGCTTCTGCAGGACGAGGAGAACGGGCCGCCGATGCTGCGCGTGCGGCTCACCGGGGCGCAGGCGCGCGCGTTCGCCAAGCGCGCCCTGGACGTCGTGAACGCGGGGCGGCCGCCGTGCCCGCTGTGCAGCCTCCCGCTCGACCCGGAAGGACACGTATGCCCGCGGCAGAACGGATACCGGCGGGGCGCGTGAGCACCTCCGGGGTGGAAGCGGCCGCCGGGGTCGTGGAACTGCTGGCCCAGGGGGAGCTGACCGTCCGCGGCCGGATCCGCGAGGCCTCGAACGCGGTGCTCTACTGCTCCGTCTCGTACGAGGGCAGGGAAGCCGTCTGTGTCTACAAGCCGGTCGCCGGGGAGCGTCCCCTGTGGGATTTCCCCGACGGGACGCTCGCGCAGCGGGAGGTGGCCGCGTACGAGGTCTCCGAGGCGACGGGGTGGGGCCTGGTCCCGCCGACCGTCCTGCGGGACGGGCCGCACGGCGAGGGCATGTGCCAGCTGTGGATCGAGGGCTCGGACACCGACCCGGAGGCCGCCGAGGACGGCGGGGAGCTGCTGGCCCTCGTCGAGGGCGCGGAGCCGGGTGAGGGCTGGAAGGCGATCGGCTTCGCCGACGTGGGGGAGGGGCGTACGGCCCTTCTCGTGCACGCGGACGACGAGCGGCTGCGGCGGCTCTCGGTGCTCGACGCCGTGATCAACAACGCGGACCGCAAGGGCGGGCACCTGCTGACCGACGCGGGCCGCCTGTACGGCATCGACCACGGCGTCACCTTCAACGCCGAGGACAAGCTGCGGACGCTGCTGTGGGGCTGGGCGGGGGAGCCGCTGACCGCCGAGGCGGTGGGGGTCCTGGAGTCCCTGCGCGACGGCCTTGGTGACGGGGCGCCGCTCGCCCGCCGACTGGGTGAGCTCATCACCGGGACGGAGCTGGACGCGCTCCGCGCGCGGGTCGCCGCACTGCTGGCCTCCGGAAAGCACCCCGTGCCGGGCGGCGAGTGGCCGGCCATTCCGTGGCCGCCGGTCTAGGGGCTCCTTCCCGCGGTTCCGGCGGGCGTGCGGGGCGAAACCGCCGCTGAGCGGCGGCGCGGTTTCCCGACAGCGGGCGTCCGCGCCCGGACAAACCTTGATCCCCACTCGTATGCGGACGCTCCGTCCGGTTAGGCTCATGGAATGCATGCCTGGCCCGCTTCTGAGGTCCCCGCCCTTCCTGGCAAGGGCCGCGACCTCCGGATCCACGACACCGCGACCGGTGGTCTTGTCACCCTTGACCCCGGTCCCGTCGCCCGTATCTACGTCTGCGGCATCACTCCGTATGACGCCACCCACATGGGTCACGCGGCGACCTACAACGCGTTCGACCTCGTGCAGCGCGTGTGGCTCGACACCAAGCGGCAGGTTCATTACGTCCAAAACGTGACCGACGTGGACGACCCGCTCCTGGAACGCGCCATCCGCGACGGCAAGGACTGGGTCGAGCTCGCCGAGGGTGAGACCGCCCTGTTCCGCGAGGACATGACCGCCCTGCGACTGCTCCCGCCGCAGCACTACATCGGAGCCGTCGAGGCGATACCCGGCATCGTGCCGCTCGTCGAACGGCTCCGGGACATGGGCGCCGCCTACGAGCTGGAGGGCGACGTCTACTTCTCGGTCGAGTCCGACCCGCACTTCGGCGAGGTGTCGGGACTCGACGCCGCCGCGATGAAGCTGCTCTCCGCCGAGCGCGGCGGCGACCCGGACCGCCCGGGCAAGAAGGACCCGCTCGACCCGATGCTCTGGATGGCGGCCCGTGAGGGCGAGCCGAGCTGGGACGGCGCCTCGCTCGGCCGTGGCCGCCCCGGCTGGCACATCGAGTGCGTGGCCATCGCCCTCGACCACCTGGGCATGGGCTTCGACGTGCAGGGCGGCGGCTCCGACCTCGCCTTCCCGCACCACGAGATGGGTGCCTCGCACGCCCAGGCGCTCACCGGCGAGTACCCCTTCGCCAAGGCGTACGTGCACGCCGGCATGGTCGCCCTGGACGGCGCGAAGATGTCCAAGTCCAAGGGCAACCTGGTCTTCGTGTCGAAGCTGCGGCGGGACGGGACCGACCCGGCCGCCATCCGCCTCGCACTCCTGGCGCACCACTACCGCGCCGACTGGGAATGGACCGACGCGGTCCTGACCGAGGCCGTGGAGCGCCTCGGCCGGTGGCGTGCCGCCGTCTCGCGTCCCGACGGACCCTCCGCCGACGCGCTCGTCGAGGAGATGCGCGAAGCCCTGGCCGACGACCTGGACGCACCGGCCGCGCTCGCCGCGGTCGACGCGTGGGCCGCCCGCCAGGAGGCCGAGGGCGGTACGGAGGAGGGCGCCCCCGGCGTCGTGTCCCGCGCGGTCGACGCGCTGCTCGGCGTGGCCCTGTAGTCACGCGGCAATCGTCGGGTCCGACCGTCGGGTCCGACCGTCGGGTTCATCCGGCACAGACAGAGCGGCGCCGGGCGGGAAGGACTCCGCCCGGCGCCGCGGTCTGTTCACGCGACGGCGGTGACCGTCACTTCGTGACCACGACGGCCACCAGATACGCCGGGTTGGTGGTGTCGTAGTAGCCGTACACCCGCTGCCCGAACGCGAACGCCTTCTGCACCTCGTCGCGGGTCTGCGGGTTGGGGCTGACGAACACCCGCCACGCGTCGTCGACCCACAGGTAGAGGGCCGACGCCTGGCCGGGGAGGGGCTGGACGACGTCCCAGAACGACGTCGCGACGTTCGACGCGACCGCCTGGGTGGAGATCTCGGGTGCCTGCGCCTGCGGGATGCTCTCCTGGCCGAGCTGCTGGAGCAACTGCTGGTAGGGCTGCTGCCGGCCGAGCTGCTGGAGCTGCTGCTGGAGGTGCGGCGGGGCCTGCTGCTGCGCACCTTGCATTCCCTGCGTCCCCTGCGTCCCCTGGGGGGCCTGCATGCCTTGCATGCCCTGCTGGCCGAACGGCTGCTGTTGCTGCTGCTGGTAGTGCTGCTGCAGTTGCTGTTGCTGTCCGAACTGCTGGGGCGGCGCGGTGCTCGGGCTCTGCCGGCCCTGTTGCTGCTGGTCTTGCTGCTGCATGGGACTCATTTGCGGGGTGGTGCTCATGCGTGTGCCACCTTCCCTCAATGGTTGTGATGCTTCAGCCCGTGACGACCAGGCCGACGACCTCGTCGTCCGAGAACCAGACGCGTACGTCGGGGTGCCCGCCGGCGAAGGCGGCGCGCACGGCCTGGCGGATGTCGGGCGACGGGTCGTTCAGGTTGCGCCACTCGCCCGCGACGAACAGCCGCAGGCGCGGCGGGAGTTCGGGGGGATACGGGATCAGTTCGTCCCAGTAGCGCTCGGCGCGGCCGGAGCCCACCGCCGACGGCAGCAGGTTCGTGACCGCCGACTTGATGTCCGGGCGGTTGCCGATCCGCTGCGAGGCCGGGCGGCCCGGCGCGTCCTGCTGCGGCGAGCCCGTCGAGCGCAGCACCGCACGCGCCCGGTCCGGAGTCATCAGCTGCTGGCCCGCGGCCTTCAGCATGCCCTGCAGACAGGCCAGGGCGCCGACGACGACCGGTGAGGCGGACGAGGTCCCGGAGAACGTGTCCGTGTACCAGGCGATCTCGTCGGGGCCGCCCTGCAGGTCGCCCGGCTGGTTCCAGGAGCCGCCGGTCGTGGTCGTCTCGCGGCCCCAGCCCTGGGCGTCCACGCGGGCACCGTAGTTGGAGAACCCCAGACGTGAGCGGTCGGGGCCGTGATCGCGGCCGTGAGTGCCGGGCGGCGGTGCGCCAGCGCCGACCAGGACGGCGCGCGAGGGCCGGTTGGAGGGGTTGAAGGGGTTGCGCCACCACTCGGGGAACTCGTCGGGCCTGCGCTCGTACACCGCGTCGTCCAGGGACTCGGCGCCGTTGCCCGCCGCGCCCACGACGATCACGCCCTTCGCGGTGGCGTACCGGATCGCCGCGTAGTCGTCGGGCCACCACTCCAGGGCGATGTAACCCCGCTGGTCGTCGCGCGGCGCGAAGTCGAACCGCGGCCCCGGGCGGTGCAGTTCGATCAGCACGATGTCGCCGGCGCCGAGCCGCTCCGCCGCCGCGTGGATCGTCGCCGCGGTGCCCAGGGGCTGGAAGGAGGCCGTCGCGGTCATCGCCTCGGGCGCGATGCCCGTGATCCCCACGTGGTTGCGGTCGCCGCCGATCACACCGATCACCGCGGTGCCGTGGTTGCGCCAGGCCACGTCCTGGAGGGGCGTCCCGATGACCACGCCGGCGAGCTTGCCCGCAAGGTCCTCGTGGCTCAGCTGCCAGGCCCCCTCGATGTCGATCACCGTGATGCCCTCGCCCGAACCACCGAGCCGCTGCCACGCCCAGTGCGCGTCCACGCCTTCGGGCGCGGGGCGCAGATAGCCCTGGCGGCCCGTGAAGTCGGGGGTGACGGGGGCGCCTTCCTTGCGGCGCGCGGACTCACCGGCGTCGGGCGTGCCGAGCTCTCCCGTTCGGCGCTGGGGCGGGGTCTGCGACTTGTCGGTCGAGCCGAGCGACGCCGGTACGGCCCCCGGCTTGACGTACGCCGTGTCGATCCCCGGCAGCGCGGCGAGCCGCGAACGCAGTTCCTGTGCCCGGCTCTCACCGCCGCGCACGCGGTAGAAGAGTGCCAGGTCGGGAACGTCGGCGCCGTCGGCGCCGTCGACGCCCTCCGCTTCGACGAGCTGCCCGGCCGCGGAGCGCAGACGCTCCTCGTTGCCGAACAGCGGTTCAAGGGCGAGCTGTTCGTCGCCGAGGAACATGTTCAGGGCCGACACATCGGACCCTGCCGCCGAGCGGACGCCCTCGGCCCCGGCCCGCAGCCGGGCCTCCGGCCGCGCGACGACGATCAGCTCCTGCTCGGACGCACGGTAGGTGAATCCCGCCCCGTCGGGTCCGGGGCCACTGGCTCCCGGGCCCCCTGCCGGCTCTACCTGGTCGGTCATCGCTTCACCGCTCCCTTCGGTCATCGGAGCCTCCCCTGCCCGAACGGAGTCGAGAGCTCGGGGAGGGGTGCCGTGCCGCGCGCTGTGGCCGCGCGTTCCGGGGCACACCCTGCTACCGCCGGGCGCGGTCGTCCACCCCCTTTGCCCCAACTCGGTTTGAAATCAAGGGGATCGGGGAAGCCCGTGCAATTCGTCCGGAAGGCGATGTCACGCCCCAATCCGGCCAGAAACCGAACGAGAAGAGGCGGCACCCGTACGGATGCCGCCCCATGTCGCTCGCTCTGCGCCGCTGTCAGTCCTCGGAGGAATCAGCGGGTCCGGATTCGTCGCTGCTCTCCTCGTCCGGTGCCGCTGCCGCACCGGGTCCCGGCTCCGTGTCCGGACGCGTCTGCGGCTTCGGCGGCCGCGTGCGGTCGCCGCCGGGGCTGTCCCGCAGATACGGGGCCGTGTCGCCGCCCTCCGTGGCGTGGCCGCCGGGCTGCGGCGGGCCGCCGCCGTCGCGTCGCCGCAGATAGCGCTCGAACTCGCGGGCGATGGCCTCGCCGGTCGCCTCGGGCAGCTCGGCCGTGTCCCGTGCCTCTTCGAGCGACTGGACGTACTCGGCGACCTCGCTGTCCTCGGCCGCGAGCTGGTCCACGCCGACCTGCCAGGCGCGCGCGTCCTCGGCGAGGTCACCCAGCGGGATGCGCAGGCCGATGAGGTCTTCCAGGCGGTTCAGGAGGGCGAGGGTCGCCTTCGGGTTCGGCGGCTGCGAGACGTAGTGCGGGACGGCCGCCCACAGGCTGACCGCAGGAACACCCGCGTGCGTGCACGCCTCCTGGAGGATGCCGACGATGCCCGTCGGGCCCTCGTACTTCGTCTCCTCCAGGTCCATGGTGCGGGCCAGGTCCGGGTCGGACGTGACGCCGCTGACCGGGACGGGGCGGGTGTGCGGGGTGTCACCGAGCAGCGCGCCCATGATCACCACCAGCTCCACGCCCAGCTCGTGGGCGAACCCCAGGATCTCGTTGCAGAACGACCGCCAGCGCATCGACGGCTCGATCCCGCGCACCAGCACGAGGTCGCGCGGCTTGTCGCCGCCCACGCGGACCACCGAGAGCCGGGTCGTCGGCCAGGTGATCTTGCGGACACCGCCCTCCAGGAAGACCGTGGGGCGGTTGACCTGGAAGTCGTAGTAGTCCTCGGCGTCAAGTGCCGCGAAGACCTCGCCCTTCCACTCCTTGTCGAGATGCGCGACCGCGGTGGAGGCGGCGTCGCCGGCGTCGTTCCAGCCCTCGAACGCGGCCACCATGACCGGGTCGACCAGCTCGGGTACCCCCTCGAGCTCGATCACCCAGGCCTCCTTCCGACGTCCTTTACGTACGCCCCAACCTTACGGCGTCCGGCGGGGCCCTCCGCAGCCCCCTTGCGCGGGCCGCGATGGATGGATCATTGCCCCGCGGAAGGCCCGCGCACTCCCTCGGAACCCGTGCTTCACAGCGTCGAGCGCAGCCACTGCTCCACGCTCGCGATGTGCACCGTCGCCCACGACCTGGCCGCCTCGGCGTCGCGGGCGCGCAGCGCGGTGAGGATCGCGCGGTGCTCGTGCAGGGTGCGGCTGACGGCGTCCTCCTGGGTGAGGCCGCGCCAGACGCGGGCCCGGGTGGTGGGTCCCGAGAGACCGTCCAGGAGCGAGCAGAGCACCGAGTTGCCGGACGACTGCACGATGCCGCGGTGGAACTCCAGGTCGCAGGCGACCAGTTCCTCCACCGAGGGGGCCGGGCCGAGCGCGTCCAACTGCTCGCTCAGTACGTCGAGTTCGGCCTCGGTGATGTGGGCGACGGCCATCGCGGTGGCGGCCGGTTCCAGGATGCGGCGCACCGCGAGGAACTCCAGGACCGTGTCGTCGCGGTGGAAGTCGACGACGAAGCTGAGGGCTTCGAGGAGGAGCTGCGGGTCCAGACTCGTGACGTACGTGCCGTCGCCCTGTCGTACGTCGAGGATGCGGATCAGCGAGAGGGCGCGCACCGCCTCACGCAGTGAGTTGCGTGAAAGGCCCAGGTCGGCGGCGAGTTCACTCTCCTTGGGCAGCCGGTCGCCGGGGCGCAGCGCGCCGGAGACGATCATGCCCTTGATCTTTTCGATGGCTTCGTCGGTGACAGCCATGGGGACCTCGCCTCGCAAGACAAAAGACATCCGATGTATCGGACGAGTATGGCGGGTCCCTGCGCCGTCGTGCATGCGGTCCCGTGAACAGGTACTTATCTCAGGGCTAAGATTTCCGTACTGACCGCGGCAGGACACTGGCCGCGGGACGGCGAGAGGGAGGCTACGGCAGATGGCCGGGAAGAAGTCGGCGGGGGCCCAGCGGGACGCGGTCGCGTCGATCATCGAGGACTGGGCGAGGGAACGGCCGGATCTCGACACCGCTCCCCTGGAGGTCCTGGCGCGGCTGCACCGGACCTTCCTGCGCTACAACACCAGGCTCACCACGGCGATCGAGCGGCACGGCCTCGCGGTCGCCGGGTTCGACGTGCTGACCGCGCTGCGCAGGGCCGGGGCGCCCTACCGGCTCACGGCGGGCCAGCTCGCCGACTCCGGTCTCGTGTCGTCGGCCGGCGTGACGCTGCGCATCGACCGCCTGGAGAAGGACGGCCTCATCGTGCGTGAGCGCGACGCCGAGGACCGCCGCGTCGTCTACTCACGGCTCACCGAGACGGGCCTCGCCAAGATCGACGAGGTGTTCGCCGAGCACCTCGACAACGAACGCCGGATGCTCGACGGACTCTCCCCGGCGGAGTGCCGTCAGCTGGCCCGCCTGATGTCCAAGCTGGAGCGGTCCATCACCGACTCCGACGCACCTCACGAAGCGGAGGCCTGAGCCTCCGCCTCCGCGCGGTACATCCGGCGCAGCCGGACCACGCCCAGGTCGTGCTGGTAGAGGTTCTCGCGCTGGTCGGCGTCGGCGGGCATCGCCTCCAGCATCACGCGGTCCTGTTCGAGGACCTGCCAGTGGCGCTCCTCGATGAGCGTCTTGTAGAGGAAGCGCCAGGTGTCGCGCTGCCAGCCCTGCACCCGGCGGTAGCGCCAGAAGAAGACACCGGTGCGGTTCTCGTCGACCGGGCAGACCATGCCGACGATCCCGAACGGGCCGCCGGGGCCTGCGGAAGGCGGGTACGGAATGGTCAGGTCCACCCAGTCCACGCCGGTGCGGCACAGCTCCACCCAGTCGAAGTTGACGCCCCGCTGGTCGGTCTTCTCGAAGAAGTAGCCGCGGTCCGTCTCCCGGATGCGGAACTTGGCGGTGGTGTCGCCGTCGTACATCGTGTGCGACTCGTGGTGCAGGAACGCGCCGTGCATCGGGTCGAGGAGGTTCTCCACCGCGAACCGCCAGGGGCCGTTCCACTCCGCGTAGCAGAGGATCGCGTCGACGTCGGGGTCGGTGAGCGGTTCGGGCAGCGTCAGTTCGGCGGGCTCCGGGTGTTTCTCGTCGCCGAAGTACGCCAGGATCGCGCCGCCGATCTCCCGCACGGGCAGCGAGGTGACGAGTTTCTTGCCTTCCAGGTTGCAGCCGGGCAGACCCGGTACGGAGGAGACGGTGCCGTCGGTCTCCACCTCCACGCCGTGGTACCAGCAGGCCACCCGGTCGCCGAGGTGTTTCCCCAGGGAGAGAGGTGCCCCGCGGTGCGGACAGCGGTCGGCGAGCATCGAGAGGGCGCCGTCGGAGCGGCGGAAGAGCAGCCATTGCTCGCCCAGCGCGGTGACCTTGCGCATGGCGCCGGGGGCCACGAAGTCCGAGGGGACGACGGGGTGCCACTGGTTGCGCAGGCCGGTGGCGTAGATGTGGTCGGCGGAAGCGGGCGCTCCGGCATGTGTGGTCATCGGGGTCACGCTCCCAGTCGGTTCATCTCGGCACGGAAGGACTCTTCGGTCCAGGGGGCGCCGTCGGGCGCGTGGACCTGACGGGCATTCAGCCCGTTGATGACGTCGGAGAGTTCATGGCCCTCCTTGGTGAAGACCTCTTCGAGGGTGGCGGCGAGCTTGTACTCGTAAGGGGTCGGCTCGTGCGTACGGGACTGGTGGATGTCCAGGTACGGCCAGGTGGTGGTCACTGTTGCCTCCGGTGGGGAATCACGGATCGACGAATCGCAGATCGGGGGATCACAGGTCGAGGACGAGACGGCCGGACGCGCAGCGCGAGACGCAGATCATCATCGAGGCGTTCGCGGCGTGCTCGGCCTCGCTGAGCAGGAAGTCGCGGTGATCGGGCGTGCCGTCGAGCACGCGGGTCTCGCAGCTGCCGCAGATGCCTTCCTGGCAGGAGCTGCTGACGCTCAGGCCCGCGTCCTCGGCGGCCCGCAGGATGGACGTGCCGGCGCCGACGGAGAGGGTGAGGCCGGACGTACGGCACTCCACCTCGAACGCGGAGTCGTCCCCGGTCTGCTCCACGACGGGCGCGGCGAACCGCTCCACGCGCAGCCGGTCCGCCGGGGCGACGGCCTCCACGGCGGTGAGCAGGGGCTCGGGGCCGCAGCAGTACACGAGCGTTTCCTCGGGCAGCCCGTCGAGAGCCGCGGCGAGATCGATGTGACCGTGCTCGTCCTGCGGTACGAGGGTCAGGTCGCCGTCCAGTGCGCCTAGTTCGTCGGTGAACGCCATCGACTGCCGGTTGCGTCCGCCGTACACCATGCGCCAGTCGGCCCCGCGTCGCGCCGCCTCGCGGGCCATGGCGAGGAGCGGGGTGACACCGATGCCGCCCGCGACGAAGAGGTAGCCGGGGGCTTCCTCCAGCGCGAAGTGGTTGCGCGGTTCGGAGGCGGTGACCGTCTGTCCCGGACGCAGCTTGGTGTGCACGTGCCGTGAACCGCCGCGCGACGCGGCCTCGTTGAGGACGCCGATGCGGTACACGGAGGTGTCCCGCGGATCGCCGCACAGGCTGTACTGGCGTACGTGGCCGCCCGTGTGCAGGTCGAGGTGTGCGCCGGGGGTCCAGGCGGGCAGCGGCTTGCCGTCCGGGTGGGCGAGTTCTACGGAGAGGACTCCGTCAGCCTCCCAGGTCATGCGGCGGACGAGGAGCGTGAGCGCGCTCTCGGTCATGGTGGTCCCTCCTCACTGGCCGGGGATCTTGACGGGCGGGGTGAACGGGTTCTTCATCGGGCCGAGCCGGTCCAGGTCGACCTCGACGAGGGTCGGGCCTTCGGACTCGACCGCATGGCTGATCACGGGCCGCGCGTGCTCCTCGGCGGCGATCCGGGCGTAGGGCAACCCGCAGGCACGGGCGAGGAGTTCGAAGTCAGGAGTGGCGAGGTCGACTCCGGAGCGGCGCTCGCTGTGGCGGTCCTGCATGTTGCGCAGCACGCCGTACCCGCCGTCGTTGAAGACGATCAGCGTCAGGCGTGGCCGCTCCTGGGCGAGCGTGAGCAGTTCGCCCAGGTGGACGGCGAGTCCGCCGTCCCCGGCGAGGACGACGGTGGGCGTGTCGGGCCGTGCGAGCGCCGCGCCGATGCCCATGCCGAGCCCCTGTCCGATGCCGCCGCCGCGCGGGAAGACGTTGTCGCGGGGGTCGTACATCTCCAGGAGCCGGTTGCCCCAGCTGCTGGACGGGATGGTCACGTCGCGGGCCACGACCGCCTCGCGGGGCAGCGCGGCACGGATGGCGTCGCAGATCGCGGCCTGCGGGCCGATGTTGTCGTGCAGGGTGGCGCGGACGTCCTCGCGGACGGCGGCGACCCGCCGCGTCCAGCTCTCGTCGGCTCGCCGCGCGTGCGGGAGCAGCGCCGCGAGCACGTCGGGCGCGTGACCGTGCAGGGCGTGCCGGGCCGGGTACACGCGGCCGAGGGCGTCGGCGTCGATGTCGACCTGGATGTGCGCGTCGGGGAGGACGAGCCCGTAGTCGGCGGTCTCGTTGGACCGGAAGTGCGTGCCGACGGTCAGCAGCAGGTCCGCGTCCGCGAGGAGGGCGCGGGCGGCCGGGGTGGTGGCGAAGTTGCCGATGACCTGCGGGTGGTCCTCGGGCACGGAACCCCGCCCGGAGTTGGAGGTGAGCAGCCCGGCACCGGTGGCGTGCAGCAGCTCGGCGAGCTGGGTGCAGGCGCGAGTGGCCCCGCCGCCGGCCCAGATGAGGGGACGCTCGGCGCCGGCCAGGAGGGCCTGGGCCGCGGCGAGTTCGCCTTCGGCGGGCAGCGGACGGGCGGAGAGCCGGCCCCCGAACGCCGAAGAATCGGCGCCGGACTCGCGGTGCGCGGATGAGGGGAAGAACGACTCCGGCACCCCGGTCATCCCGGGGAAACCGGTGGCCTCGCGGCCTGCGCCCGCCGCGTGGGTCGGGGACGTGCGAACCGCAGCCGCAGCCGTTGCCTCTGCGGTTCGGGAGTCGCCCGTTGAGGGCTCCGCGTCCTCCTGTGCCGCGTACTGCAGATCCACCGGCCACTCCACGCTCGCCGGGCCGCCGGGGTCCGTCAGGGCGGCCTGTGCCGCGTCGCGGAGGATGCGGGCCGCCGTGTCGGTGGACGTGATGGTCGCGGCGTACTTGGACACCGCGCCGAGCATGCCCAGCTGGTCCTTGGTCTCGTGGATGAAGCCGCGGCCGCTGCCCAGGAACCCGCTCTCCACCTGCCCGGTGACGTGCAGGACGGAGGTGCCCGCGCTCAGCGCCTCGACCAGGGAACCGGCCGCGTTGCCCGCGCCCGTCCCCGTCGAGGTGAGCGCGCAGCCGAGCGAGCCGCGCGCGCGGCCGTAGGCGTCGGCCGCGTTCACGGCGGTCGCCTCGTGGCGCACCGGGACGAAGCGCAGCTCCCGGTCGACCGCCTCGACCAGCGGCAGGTTGTGCACGCTGACGATCCCGAAGACCGTGTCGATGCCGAGTTCCCGCAGGACGGCGACCAGGAGATCACCGCCGGTGGCGTACCGCGCGTAATGCGCGTCCTGCGCGGGCGGCGTGGATGGGGTGGGTGGCATGGGGTGAGCTCCTAGAGGATGCCGCGGCCGACGCCGCCGCAGACGTCGATGCTGGTGCCGGTGGTGTACGAGGCGCGGGGCGAGAGCAGCGCGACGATCGCGTACGCGACCTCCTCCGCGCGGCCGAGGCGGCCGAGGGCGATCCCGCGGTCCGCCGCGAGCTCCGCCTGCCAGTCCTCGTACGACAGACCCGACTCGGCTGCCGCGTGGCGGCGGGTCCACTGGCCGGTGTCGATCAGGCCGAGGCAGACCGAGTTGACGCGGATGCCCTCGGGGGCGAGTTCCGCGGCCAGGGACTTGGAGAGGTTGAGGATGCCGGCCCGGGCGGCGCTCGTGGTGATGAGGCGGGGCTCGGGCTGCTTGGCGAGCACCGCGTTCACGTTCACGACGCTCGCCGCGTCCGACGCCGCCAGGTGAGGGCGGGCCGCGTGCAGGGGGTTGAGGACCCCCGCGAACTTCAGCTCGAGCTCGTCGCGCCAGTCGTCGGCGGTCGACTCGTCAAGGCCCTTCATGCGGGACTGCCCCGCGTTGTTGACGAGCCCGTCGAGCGAGCCGAAGGTGTCGGCCGCACGCTCGGTGAACTTTCGTACGGCGTCCGCGTCGCGTACGTCGCACACGCCCGTCAGGAGGCGGTCACCGCCGCCGAGGCCGGCCGCGGCCTTGGCGAGCCGGTCGGCGTCTCGCCCGCAGGTCGCGACGCGCGCGCCCTCGTCGAGCAGGGCGCGGACCGTGGCCAGGCCGACGCCCGAGCTGCCGCCGGTGACCAGGACGGTCCGGTCGGAGAGGCCCAGATCCATAACTCAGTGCTCCAGTGGGTCAGTTCATGGTGAAGCCGCCGTTGACGGCGATCACCTGTCCGGTCAGATAGCGGGACTCCTCGGAGAGGAGGAAGGAGACGAGCCCGACGAGGTCGTCCGGCTGCTGCGGGCGCGAGATCGCCCGGTTGCCCCGGTAGAGCGCGTGCCGTTCGGCGGGCACCGTCGCGGTGGCCTCGACCTCGGTGAGACCGGGCGCCACCGCGTTCACGGTGATCCCCTTGTCGCCGAGCTCGCGTGCCATCGCCCGGGTCAGCGCGATGACCGCGCCCTTCGAGGCGATGTAGTGGGCCAGGCGCGGCGACCCGTAGAGGGCCGCGTCCGACGCGATGTTGACGATCCGCCCGGGGGAGCGGAACTGCGGATGCAGGGCCTTGGCGACCAGCCACGGGCTGCGGGCGTTGACCGCCATCAGGCGGTCCCACACCTCGACGTCGATGTCCTGGAACTCCTTGCCGCCGACGCCGTTGGCGAGCGCGGCGTTGTTGACCAGGCCGTACAGCGGCCCCAAGTCACGTACGGCCAGGGCGAGACCGGCCACCGACTCCGGGTCCGCGACATCGCACCGCACGAAGTGCGCGTCCAGGCCATCGGCGCGCAGCCCGGCGACGGCCTCGCCGCCGAGCCCCGCGTCCACCTCGGCGACGACGACACGGAAGCCGTCCTCGCCCACCCGGCGGGCCATGGCGAGACCGAGGCCACGGCCCGCGCCGGTGATGACGACGGTGCGGTCGTCGCTCGTGGGACCGTCAGTCACGGGTGACGCCGTGCATCGGCGAGTGCTCGGGGTAGGTCGGCACCTGCGGCTTCTGCGTGCCGATGACGACGCAGAAGAGCGCGTCGGTGTCACCCTCGTTCTTCAGGGAGCGCGCCACGCCCGCCGGGACGACGATCATGTCGCGGTAGCCGAGGGTGCGGTACTCGGCTTCATCGGCGCCCCGGTGGATGCCCACCTTGACCTGCCCCTCCAGGACGAAGAAGGCCTCCTCGACGTCGTGGTGGGTGTGCTCGGGGCCCTCGGCGCCGGGCGGCAGCAGCATGTTGGAGAAGGTGAAGCCGCCGGACGGCAGGATGCGGCTGTCGTTCTCGTGGTTGCCGGTCGCGCCGGAGCCGACGTAACGGATCTGGCCGCGGCGGTACTGCGGGCCCGCCTTCTCCTGGAAGGACAGCGTGCTGAAGTCCGCGACACGGGACTCCTTGGTGGCGATCAGCGAGTCGGTGTACTTGCCGAGGTCGCCGCCGTTGTCGTACTCGGTGGTGGTCAGAGGCATGGAGTTCTCCTTCTCAGAGGTACTGGAGGTGTTCGGGGATACGGGCGGTGATGCGCAGGTGGGAGAGGACCCAGGCGTTGAAGGCCGCGGGCTGCTCCTGGTTGGCCAGGTGACCGGCGTCCTTGACGATCACGTAGGCGGTCTTGTGCAGGGCCCCGGCGATGGCCTGGGAGGCCTCGATGCCGGTGACCCGGTCCTGGTCGCCGCAGAGGACGAGGGCGGGGGCCGCGATCGTGGGGATCTCGGGTCGCAGGTCGGCGCCGGCCATGGACCGGGCCGCGTACGCGTAGCCGGGCAGGCGCACGGACGCGGCCATGGTGTCGACGACCCGGCGGACGAGCTGCGGGGGCGCGTCCGGCGAGACGAGCCGGGGCCCGCGCCGCTCGGCGAACTCCCGCGGCCCGAGTTCCGCGAGCTCCGCGGCCCGCTGCCGCATGGCGTCGGCCTTCGCGGGATCGGTGCCGGAACCGGCGCTGGAGTCCGCCACGATCAGCGAGTCGACCAGCTCCGGATGGCGGGTAGCGAGCCGCAGCGCGATCACCCCGCCCCACGAGACGCCGAGGACGTGGGCGCTCGCGCCGCGTTCCCGGATGAGGTCGGCTGCCGCGTCCGCGTAGCCGTCGAGGTCCAACGCGGCTGCCGGGTCGGCGGACCCGGCGTAACCGGGAGCGTCCCAGGCCACCACGCGCACGTACGCGGACAGCTCGGCGAGCTGGGGTGCGAAGGCGGCCGACGAGGAGCCGATGCCGTGCAGGCAGAGCAGGAGAGGACCCTGCTCACCCGCCTCCTCCACATGGACGGCGGTCACAGGATCTGCCCCGTCCGGCCCGCGAGCGCCGCGAGGCTGCGCAGGACCGCGTACGGCACGACCTGGCTGGTCGCGGGGTTGCCCGGGTCCGGCAGATGCGCGACCTCGAAGCGGTACGAGCCGTGCGCGCCGGACGCCTCGACGACATGCCGCGTGTGGTGGGCGCCGGGGTCGGCGACGACCTGGACCCGCACAGCGTCCAGGTCGCCGACGGCGAGGGCGACCGATGCCGCGACGTTCGTCGACTTGGGGAACTTCACGGGGACGTCCCGCGCGGTCCCGGACATGACCTCGACCGGCCCCGTCGCCGTCCGCATCCGGGACAGCAACTCCGCGTCCATCCACGGCTGTTCGAGGGTGGCGGGCAGTTTCGTCGTAATGAGCCGCACCTCGTCGAGCGGTCCGAGGGAACGCACCGCCTGGAGCAGATCGAGCCCGCCGACCGCGCCCCCGGTGAAGTACACCCGGCCGGGACCGGCGGCCAGGAGCCGCTTGGAGAGCTCCTCGTCGGTGAGCGCGCCGGTCGAGGCGATCAGCAGATCGGTCCCGGAGGCGAGGACACGCTCGCCCCACTCCCGTACGACGCCCTGGCCCGCCGCCTCGACGATGAGATCGCAGCGCTCCATGGCCTCGTCGAAGGAGACCTGCGGGGCGGGGGCGCTCTCGCCGAGTGGACGGTTGTCGACCAGGCACGTCAACTCGGCCCCGGTGACCCGCTGTTCGGCCAGCGCGGTGCCGACGACGCGGCCGATGGCCCCCCAGCCGACGATGCCGACCTTGCGCACCCGCGTCATGCCTGAACCTCCAGATGGTCGTGGGGGGAGAGGGGGCCGGGGTCGGGGGCGCCCGCCATGTGGCAGCGGATCTCCTTCGACGGCGGCCCGGCCGTCCCCCAGAGGTCGGAAAGCTCGGGGACCCGCCGCCAGACCTTGGCGATCCACGCGTCCTCGACGATCTGCGCGACCTCGGAGGTGTACTCGCAGACGAGCCCGGAGGGATCGGTGAAGTAGGAGAAGGTGTTGTTGCCGGGGCCGTGCCGGCCGGGACCCCACTGCGGGTCGATCCCGTGGTGGCGCAGGCGTCCCAGGCCCCGCATGAAGTGGTCGACCGAACTCATCTCGTACGCGACGTGGTTGAGCGAGGCCCACTGGGCCTGGTTGAAGGCGATGCAGTGGTGGTCGGCGTTGCAGCGCAGGAACGCCATCTGGTGCTCGGACCAGTCGGAGACGCGCAGGCCGAGGACGTCGCGGTAGAAGGCGACGGAGGCGTCGATGTCCGCCGTGTTGAGCACGGCGTGCGTGACTCCGACCGGCACGGCGCCGTCCCGGCCGCGCGGCGGCACGGCGTGGACCTCCGCGCTGATCTCGATCAGACGGTGCTCGGGGTCGGTGAAGCGCAGGCCGTAGCCGCCGCCGACCTGGTCGAGCGGGCCGGGCCCCGCGACCGGCGTGATGCCGCGGGCGAGCAGTCTGCGGGCGGCCTCGTCGACCTCGGCGGGCGTGGCCACCGCGAAGGAGATCTTGCCGAGGCCGATGCGGTCGGCGCGGGTGAGCTGAAGGGCGTGGTGCTCGGCGCCGGTGCCGCGCAGCCAGGCGGCCGCGCCGCGCTCGGACTCCACGGTCTCCAGGCCCCAGACCTCCTGGTAGAAGTCGGCGGCCTCGGTGAAGGAAGGCGTGAGCAGTTCGACGGAGCGCAGGGCGCGGAGCCGGGCGATCGGGGGACGGGGGGCTTGGGGTGGGGACATGACCTGCTCCAGGGGTCCGGAGGTACGGGGTTCAGTTGGCCCAGGGGAGAGGCGCGTCGGACAGGCCCCAGTACAGGGACTTCTGGCGCTGGTACGCGCGGATGCCGTCGCGGCCCTTCTCGCGGCCGAGGCCGCTCTCCTTCATGCCGCCGAAGGGCGTGGCGATGCTGAACTGCTTGTAGGTGTTGATCCAGACCGTGCCCGCCTCGACGCGGCGCGCGATCCGCCAGGCGGCCCGGTGGTCGCGGGTCCAGATGCCGCAGGCGAGGCCGTAGACACTGTCGTTGGCCTGCCGTACGAGGTCGTCCTCGTCGTCGAAGGGCAGCGCGACCAGGACGGGCCCGAAGATCTCCTCCTGGCAGGTGCGCGAGGAGTTGGGGAGTCCGTCCAGGACGGTGGGCAGGTAGTACGCACCGTCCTCGTACTCCGCACCTTCCGGCGCGCCCCCGCCGCACAGCACCCGTGCGCCTTCCTCGCGGGCGAGATCGACGTACGAGGCGACGGAGTCCCGGTGCTTGTGGTGGACGAGGGGCGCGACCTGGGTGTCGGGGGAGGTGCCGGGCCCGACGCGCAACTTCCTTACCCGGGCGACCAGTTCGCCGACGAACTCCTCGTGGAGAGCGCGGGCGACGAAGAGCCGGGAGCCCGCGATGCAGGACTGCCCGCTGGAGGAGAAGATCCCGAACAGCACGCCGGCCAGAGCCTGTTCCACGTCGGCGTCGGCGAGGACGACCGTCGGTGACTTGCCGCCCAGTTCGAGCGAGACCGGCATCAGCTTCTCGGCCGCCGCGTGGGCGAGCGTGCGGCCCGTGCCCGTGCCGCCGGTGAAGGTGACCTTGCCGACGCGCGGGTGGCGGACGATCGCGTCCCCGACGACGCTGCCCCGGCCGGTGAGGACCGAGAGCAGAGCGGACGGGAGGTCGAATTCCGCCAGGGCGGCGCTGATCAGGCGGCCGAGCGCAAGCGAGACGAGGGGGGTCCACTCGGCGGGCTTGAGCAGGACCGCGTTGCCGGCCGCGAGCGCCGGGGCGAGCTTCTGGGCGTCGCTGGCGACCGGGGAGTTCCAGGGGTTGATCGCGCCGACGACGCCGATCGGCTCGTACACGCTCATCGTCACGTAGTCGCCGCGCGGGGGAGTGATGGCCTCCTCGGCGGTCTCCAGGGCGGCGGCCGTGTAGTGGAAGGTGGCCGCCGCGCTCGCGACCAGGGCGCGGGTCTCGGTGAGCGCCTTGCCCGTGTCGGCGGTCTGCAGGGCCGCGAGGTCGTCAGCGGACGCCTCGATCAGCTCGGCGACGCGATGCAGGAGCAGGGCGCGACGGTGGGGCAGCAGGTCACGCCAGCGCGGATCGGCGGCGGCCGCGGCCGCCGCCTCGGCCGCTTCGGCGACCTCGTCGAGGGAGACGGCGTGGACGGTGGCGAGCACGCGGCCCGTCGCGGGGTCGACGGTGTCGGCCGGGGCGCCCGCGCCGCGTCGCCACTCGCCCGCGATGAGGGCCTCGTCGGCCGGGATGCGGGGCATGGGGGGCCTCCTTGCATGCGGTGTCCGGGGTGAACCGCCGCGTGCTTCAGGCGAGTTCCGGATGCTCTTCGGTAAGCGCTAGAAATCTAAGGGCTTAAATATCTGAAGCGCAAGACCTGTCCGTCGACGGACTTCATGGATTTCCCCTGCGGAGACTCTTGACGCGCTCCGGTGCCGGGACGGTACAACTTAAGCGCTTAGAAACTTTGCGCTTACTCGCTTCTTGGCTTGAGTTTCCCCAGACTCCGTGGCCGTCGCGTTCCTCCCCTCGTCCCCGCCCCCTCAGCAGCGGAGTGCCCGCATGACGATCGACGCCTCCCCGGACCCAACGGTCCGGGCCGCCATAGCCGCCCGCTTCGAACGGCTACCCCTGTGCCGCTGGCACGTCACCGTCCGGCTCATCGTGGGCGCGGTCACCTTCTTCGAGGCCTTCGACCAGCTCCTGATCGCCTACGCCCTGCCGGAACTGCGCCACGAGTGGGACCTCAGCACGTCCGCCGCGACGCTGCTGCTCACCGTCGGCTCGATCGGCATGCTGATCGGGGCGCTGCTCTCCGGGCGCCTCGCGGACCGCATCGGCCGCGTCAAGGTCATCGCGCTGTGCATCGCGCTGTCCAGCGTCGCCAACCTGGCCCTGTCCGTGTCCACATCGCCCGACGCCTTCATGGCCCTGCGGTTCGTCCAGGGCCTGGCGATCGGCGGCGAGGTGCCGGTGGCGGCGACCTTCATCGCCGAGATCACCCGCAGCCACCAGCGCGGCCGCTTCGTCCTCCTCTACGAGCTGGTGTTCCCGGCGGGCCTGACCGTGGGCGCGCTGGTCGCGGCCTGGGTGGTGCCGATGCTGGGCTGGCGCTGGATGTACGCCATCGCCGCGCTGCCCGGCCTGCTCTGCATCCTCGTACAGCGGAAGGTCCCCGAGTCACCGCGGTGGCTGGCGGACCACGGCAGGACGCAGGAGGCGGACGCGGTGATGTCCGGCATCGAGGCGGACGTCGAGCGGATCACGGGGAAACCCCTGCCGCCCGTACCCGAGGCGCTTCCCGTGGTGGCCCCCGGCGAGGCGGCCTCCGGTCTTCGCGGCCTGTTCACCGGCCGCTACCGCCGCCGGACCTTGATCATCGGCGTGCTCTGGTTCACCGGCTACTTCGTCAACTACGGCATCACGTCCTGGCTCCCGACGATCTACCAGAACCGCTACGACCTGACCCTCTCCGACGCGCTCCTGTACTCCACCGTCACGTCCTGCGCGGGACTCCTCGGATGCCTGGTGGCCGCGCTCACGGTCGACCGGGTGGGGCGCAGGAAGGTCATCACCGGCTGTCTGGGCGGCGCGGCGGTGATGCTGGTGACGCTCGCGGCCGTCGGCGCGGACACGCCGGTGCAGGTCCTGGTGTGGACCTCGCTCGCCGCGGTCTTCTTCTTCGGCTCCAACATCTGCCTGTACCTCTACACGCCGGAGCTCTTCCCGACGCGGATGCGGGCACTCGGCAGCAGTGTCGGCGGGGCGATGAACCGACTCGGCGTCATCCTCGGCCCGATCGTGGTGGGTGTGGTGTACGCGGGCGGCAATGTGTCCACGGTGTTCGTGATGCTGGGGTCGGTGGCGCTGGTGGGGTCCGTGGTGGCCGCGGTGGGGGCCGAGGAGACTGCCGGGCGGCGCCTGGAGGAGGTCTCGCCTTGAGTTTGGCGGCCGTCAGCATCGGCTTCGCCGAGTTCGTCCCCAAACGCCGGACGGGCTGAAACTCATCAGCCTGGCCGGCGATTGCGGCCATCTTGTCGGGGGTCCAGGGGGGGGCGGAGCCCCGTGGTTACCCGAACCGCTCGATGCGGATGCGATCCACCGGCTGGCCCCCGGCCACCAGCAGGCGCGACGCATGCTCGGCGAAGCCGTTCGACCCGCAGATGTACGCCTCCCAGCCCCCCTCGGGCTGAGCCGGGCCGAGGAACGGCGCCAGGTGCTCGGCACGAAGCCGCCCCTCCGCCCGCGTCAACACCACCGTGGTCTCGTCGCCGTACTCGTCCGCGTAGATCAGGTCCTCGCGCGTCCGCGCGGAGACCAGCAGCCGCAACGGCACCGGCCGCCCCGCCCTCCGCCAGTGCCGCAGCATCGACATCAGCGGGACCACACCGGAGCCCGCCCCGAGCAGCAGCGCGGGGCGGTCGCCGGGCCACGCGAAGAACCCGGAGAGCGGCCCCCGCACCTCCACCACGTCGCCGACGCGGGCGACCGTGTGCAGATGCCCCGACACCTCGCCGCCCGGCACGTGGTCCAAAGTCAGCTCGATCTCGCCGCCCTCCTCGGGAGGGGAGGCGATCGAGTAGTGGCGCTGGGCCACGTACCCGTCCGGGGCGGTCAGCCGCAGCATCAGATGCTGGCCCGGCAGATGCCCCTGCCAGTCGGGCACCCTCAGACGGAAGGTCGAGACCGTTCCGGCGGCGTTGTCCCGGCGGACCTCCACCACGGTCGCCCGCTGCCAGAGGGAAGCCGCGCGACCGCTCACCTCGATCCGCCCGGGCACGGCGAACCGCGTGGGGGGCACGAAAGTCCCGGCCACGGTCTCGTTCACACGCTCAGTCACCGGCGTAACGCTCCTCCCGCCAGGGATTCCCCCGGTGGTGATAGCCGTTCTGCTCCCAGAAGCCGGGCTCGTCGTGGTCCAGGAGCCGCAGCCCCGCGACCCACTTCGCGCTCTTCCAGAAGTACAGGTGGGGGACGATCAGGCGGGCCGGGCCGCCGTGCTCGGGAGGCAGCGGGCCGTCCCCGTACTCCCAGACGATCCACGCCTTGCCGTCCGTCACATCGGCCAGGGGGAGGTTCGTGGTGTACCCCGTGTGCGACCACGCGACGACATGCGTGGCCTCCGGACGCGGCCCCGCGGCGGCCAGGAACGCGTCCAGGCCCACCCCGCCGAAACGCACCCCGAACTTGGACCAGCTGGTCACGCAGTGGATGTCGCCGCGGTACTCGGACGCGGGCAGCGCGTGCGCCTCGTCCCACGTCCAGGTGCGCGGGGTGGTGACGAGGCCGTCCACGCGGAACGTCCAGTCCGCTGCCGCCAGCTCGGGCGTCACCTCGGCGGACAGGACGGGCCAGCCGTCGGCCGCGTCGTACTGCCCGGGGGGCAGCCGCGGGTCGCGGTCGGCGGCGCGGGCGCGGCCGGTGAAGCCGCGGGTGGGTTCGATGGTCATACGGTGCGTGCCACTTCGGAGGTGCTTGTCGTGCTGGTGGGACCGGGCGCCGCGGAGTCCGCCGCGCCCTGCAGCGCGCGCAGGGCCCGCTGCTCGTCCACTGTCACCAGCGTACGGTCCCGCATCAGGACCCGGCCGTCGACCACTGTGTCCCGTACGTCACCGGACGTGGCGGCATAGGCCAGCATCGACCACGGGTCGTGCCGCGGGGTGAGGTGCGGCCGGGAGAGGTCGAGGACGATCAGGTCGGCGCGCTTGCCCGCCTCCAGGGAGCCGAGCTGGTCGCCGAGGCCCAGCGCCCGCGCCGATTCGACGGTCGCCATCCGCACGGCCTGCTCGGCGCCGACCGCCGTCGGGTCGCCGCCCGCCTTGTGCACGAGGGCGGCCATCTTCACCGCGCCCAGGAGGTCCAGGGTGTTGGAACTCACCGCGCCGTCCGTGCCGAGACCCACGGTGACGCCGGCGTCAAGGAGGTCGGGGACGCGCGCGATGCCGCAGCCAAGCTTCAGGTTCGACACCGGGCAGTGCGCGACGGCCGTGCCCGTGCGGGCGATCGTCCCGATCTCCGCGTCCGTGAGGTCGACCGCGTGCGCGAGCAGCGTGTCCGGTCCGAGCAGGCCGAGCGAGTCGAGCAACTCCACGGGCCGCATGCCGTGCTGCCCGGCGACCATCTCCACCTCGCCCGCGTTCTCGGCGGCGTGGATGTGCAGCAGGGCGCCGTGCTCGCGGGCGAGCGCGCCGATCGCCGTCAGCTGCTCGGGCACCAGGGTGTACGCGGAGTGCGCGAAGACCACCGGGCGGGTGCCGGGCGCCGGGGTGCGCGCGGCCAGGTCCGCCGCGGCCCAGCCGAGCCGGTCGGCGTAGGGGCGGCCGTCCGGCGGGCCCGGCACGTCCATGAACGTGGGGCCGGTCAGCAGGCGCCACCCGGCGTCGCGGGCCACGGCCTCGGCCGCCTCGTGGAACCAGTACATGTCCAGCGCGGCGGTGACCCCGCCACGTATGGATTCCGCGATCGCGCCCCGGATGCCCGCCGTCACCGTCTCCGGCGAGAGCCGCTGTGCCTCGGCCGGGATGACGCGGGCCAGGAAGCCCTGGAGGGTGACGTCGTCGGCGATGCCGCGGAACAGCGTCATCGCGAGGTGGGTGTGCGTGTTGATCAGGCCCGGCATGACGAGACAGCCGCCGGCGTCCAGCTCTTCGGCGGCCTCGTGGGCGGCGCGCAGCCGCTCGGCGGGACCCACCTCGATGATGCGGCCGTCGCGCACGGCGACGGCGCCGTCCCGCACGACGGTGCCGGACGCGTCGACGGTGAGGATGTCGCCGCCGTGGACCAGGAGATCCACGGGTCCGCCCCGGTCCTGGGCCGGCAGGTCAGTGGGGTGCATCGGTTCCGTTCTCCACAAGGTCGTTCAGGTGTCTGCTCAGCGCTCCGTGGCGGCAAGGAGACTAAGCGCGTCCAAGGTTATCCGTGCGCCCCGGTCGACTCCCTGGGCCACCACGTCGCGGTGCGGGTCGTAGCCACCGGTCGAGAAAGGTGTTTCCTCGTCGACGAGTTCGTCCGCGTTGGCGCCGTCGATGACCAGTGCGCCGCCCGCGACAAGGCCGTGCGTGGACGCGAAGACGTACAGCGCGGAGAGCTCCATCTCGATGGCCGCGATCCCGGCGGCCGCGTACGCCTCACCGGGCAGCGGCAGGAAGCCCGGCTGGAACGCGGCCCGCGTCCACACCACGCCACGGTGGTGCGGGGCGTCGGCCGCGCGGGCCGCCCGCTGCAGCGCGATGACCGCTTCCGGGGCCGCGAACGCCGGGTACTCGGCGGGGATCAGCTGCTGGGTCACGCCGTCGTCGCGTACCGCCGCGTCCGCGATGACCAGGTCGCCGTCGCGGATGCCGGAGCGGATCGCACCGGCCGTGCCGAGCCGCAGGATGGTGGTGACGCCCGCGTCCGCCAGCTCCTGGAAGAGGAGCAGGGCGCCGGGGGCGCCGACGCCGTGCGAGGCGACGACGACCGGGGTGCCCTGCCAACTGCCGGTGAAGGTGCGGTACTCGCGGTGGTACGACACCTCCTTGGCGTCGTCCAGGAGATCGGCGACGGCGGTGGCGCGCGCCGGATCGCCGACGACGACCGCACGGGTGGGCAGGCCGGTGCGGGGGACGCGGGTGATGGGCAGCGCGTCGGTGGGCGTACGGGCGTCGGTCGTCATGAAGCTGCTCCTAGGGCCGCTCGCGGCGGCGCCTGCCGTGGCGCGCCGGGCCCCGGAGACGGTAGCCGACGGCGGGACGCGAGGAGCATGCCGCCCGGCCCACGCCGAAGGGCGGCTCCCCGCGGGGAACCGCCCTTCAGTAAGTACTGACCAGATGTGCCTACTTGTTGTCGAGCACGTCCTGGACCTTGGCGCGCACGTCGTCCGTGGCGAGGCCGCGGATCGTCAGCGTCGTGCGGCGGCGCAGGACGTCGTCCGCCGTCTCGGCCCACTCGTGGTCACGGGCGTAGACGACCTGGGCCCAGATCTCCGGGGCGTCCGGCGAGACGCGCTCGGCGAGCTCAGGGTTCTCGTTCGCCAGGCGGGCGATGTCGAAGGAGAGCGAGCCGTAGTGCGTCGCCAGGTGCTTGGCGGTGTCGGCCGCCATGCGCGGGCCGGGCGCCGGGCCGTCGACCAGGAGACGGTGCGCGACCGCGCGCGGGTTGGCGATGCCGGGCAGCGGCAGGCGCTTCTGGAGCTGCGAGATCGGCTCGTAGTCGTCGCCGAGCGGGTGGCCGGGCAGCGACTCCAGCTTCTTCATCACCGTACGGCCGATGTGGCGGAAGGTCGTCCACTTGCCGCCCGCGACGGAGAGCATGCCGCGGGCTCCCTCGGTGACGACGGTCTCGCGCTTGGCCTTCGACGTGTCGCCGGGACCGCCGGGCAGCACGCGCAGGCCGGCGAAGGAGTACGTGATCAGGTCACGGGACAGCTGCTGGTCGCGGATGGAGAACGCGGCCTCGTCCAGGATCTGCGCGGTGTCGGCCTCGGTGACGCTCACGTCGGCCGGGTCACCCTCGAACTCCTCGTCCGTCGTGCCGAGAAGGAGCATGTCCTCCCACGGCAGGGCGAAGGTGATGCGGTACTTGTCGATCGGCGTGGCGAGCGCGGCCTTCCAGGGGGCGGTGCGCTTGAGGACCAGGTGCGCACCCTTGGAGAGGCGGATGGAGGGCGCCGCGTCGGGGTTCTCCATCTTGCGCAGGTGGTCGACCCACGGTCCCGTCGCGTTGAGCACGAGGCGGGCGTTGACGCCGAACTCGGTGCCGTCCATGCGGTCCTTGAGCTCCGCGCCCGTGACCCGGCCGCTGGTGAAGCGCAGGCCGGTGACCTCGGCGTGGTTCAGGACGGCGGCGCCGGCCTCGACGGCCGCGCGGACCGTCATCAGGGCCATGCGGGAGTCGTTCATCTGGTCGTCGCCGTAGACGGCGACGGCCTTGAGGTTGTCGGTGCGCAGCTCCGGCACGTCCTGCGCGGCCTTCGAGGGGCTGAGCAGGTGGCCGACGCCGTCGCCGAACGCGGACAGCGCGCTGTACGCGAACACGCCCGCGCCCAGCTTGGCGGCGCCGTGCGGGCCGCCCTTGTAGACGGGCAGGTAGAAGGTGAGCGGGTTCGCCAGGTGGGGGGCCACCTGACGGGACACCGCGCGACGCTCGAAGTGGTTCTCCGCGACCAGCTTCACCGCGCCGGTCTGCAGGTAGCGCAGACCGCCGTGGAGCAGCTTGGAGGAGGCGGAGGAGGTGGCGCCGGCGAAGTCACCGGCGTCCACCAGAGCCACCCGCAGTCCCGACTGCGCGGCATGCCAGGCGGTGGAGATGCCCAGGATCCCGCCGCCGATCACCAGGAGGTCGTACGTCGCCTTGGAAAGCTGCTCCCGGGTCTCGGCGCGGCTCGGGTTGGAACCGGCAGCCGGATGCGTCCCGAGGGCAGGGACGCTCTGCAGGGTGGTCATGTTGTTTACTCCTCGCCACTTTCGTCGAGCCAGCCCATGGAACGCTCTACGGCCTTGAGCCAGCTCTTGTACTCACGGGCGCGGGTGTCCGCGTCCATGCGGGGGGTCCATTCCGCCGCCCGGCGCCAGTTGGCGCGCAGTTCGTCGGTGCCGGACCAGAAGCCGACGGCGAGACCGGCGGCGTAGGCGGCGCCGAGGCAGGTCGTCTCGGCCACCATCGGGCGCACCACCGGTGCGTCGAGGAAGTTCGAGAGCGTCTGCATCAGCAGGTTGTTGGAGGTCATGCCGCCGTCGACCTTGAGGGCCGTGAGCTCGACGCCGGAGTCCTTCGTCATGGCGTCGGTGATCTCACGGGTCTGCCAGGCCGTGGCCTCCAGGACGGCGCGCGCGATGTGCGCCTTGGTGACGTACCGGGTGAGACCGGCGATCACACCGCGGGCGTCGGAACGCCAGTACGGGGCGAAGAGGCCGGAGAAGGCCGGTACGAAGTAGGCGCCGCCGTTGTCCTCGACCGACGACGCGAGCGTCTCGATCTCGGCGGCGGAGTTGATCAGGCCCATCTGGTCGCGCATCCACTGGACGAGCGAACCGGTGACGGCGATGGAACCCTCGAGGGCGTAGACCGGCTTCTGCTCGCCGATCTGGTAGCCGACGGTGGTCAGCAGGCCCGAGTAGGAGTTGATGGCCGACTCACCGGTGTTCATCAGCATGAAGGTGCCGGTGCCGTACGTGGACTTGGCCTCGCCCTTGGCGAAACAGGTCTGCCCGAAGAGGGCCGCCTGCTGGTCGCCGAGCGCGGAGGCCACGGGGATGCCGGGCAGGACGTCGCCGAGCTTGCCGCCGGTGACCTCGCCGTAGACCTCGGCGGAGGAGCGGATCTCGGGGAGCATCGCCATGGGGACACCGATGGACTCGGCGATCTTCTCGTCCCACTTCATGGTGTGCAGGTTCATCAGCATGGTGCGCGACGCGTTGGTGACGTCGGTGACGTGCTTGCCGCCGTTGACACCGCCCGTCAGGTTCCAGATGACCCAGGAGTCCATGGTGCCGAAGAGGATGTCGCCGGCCTCGGCGCGCTCGCGCAGGCCCTCGACGTTGTCGAGCAGCCAGCGGGCCTTCGGCCCGGCGAAGTAGCTGGCCAGCGGCAGGCCCGTCTCGCGGCGGAAGCGGTCCTGGCCGACGTTGCGGCCGAGCTCCTTGCACAGGGCGTCGGTGCGGGTGTCCTGCCAGACGATGGCGTTGTGCACCGGCTCGCCGGTGTTCTTGTCCCAGAGCAGCGTGGTCTCACGCTGGTTGGTGATGCCGATCGCCTTGATGTCCTCGTGGGTGATCCCGGCCTTGGAGATCGCGCTCGCGACGACTTCCTGGACGTTGGTCCAGATCTCGCTCGCGTCGTGCTCGACCCAGCCCGGCTTCGGGAAGATCTGCTCGTGCTCCTTCTGGTCGACCGAGACGATCCGGCCGTCCTTGTCGAAGACGATGCAGCGGCTGGAGGTGGTGCCCTGGTCGATCGCGGCGATGAAGGGGCCGGCGGTGTGTGCGTCGGTGGTCACGGTGTGCTCCTGAATTCTTGCTCGGCGGTCTGTCTCAGGCGGTCATCGGCTGCTGTCGCGGTCCTACTTGAACGCGATGTTGTAGATACCGCCCGCGATGGCGCCGCCGATCAGCGGGCCGACGATCGGCACCCATGCGTACGTCCAGTCCGAGCCGCCCTTGTTGGGCAGCGGGAGCAGGGAGTGCACGATGCGCGGACCCAGGTCACGGACCGGGTTGATCGCGTAGCCGGTGGGGCCACCGAGCGAGAGGCCGATGCCGACCACGACGAGCGCGGTGATCAGCGCACCGAGGACACCGATGCCGTTGCCGTTGTCGTTCAGGCCCTGCGTGAGGATCGCGAGGACCAGCACGACGGTGGCGATGACCTCGGTCAGCACGTTCTGCGCGTAGTTGCGGATCTCGGGGCCGGTCGAGAAGACACCGAGCACCGGACCGGCCTTGGGCGCGGCCTTCTGATCGACCAGACCCTCGTCCACCGGCTGCGCGGCGAGGATCGCCGGGTCGGTGAGGTGCGCCTTGAACTGGCCCATGTACGTGAGCCAGACCAGGATCGCGCCGATGATCGCGCCGAGCAGCTGCGAGCCGAGGTAGAGCGGAACGTTGCTCCACTTGGTGCCGCCCTCGATGGCGAGACCGACGGTGACCGCCGGGTTGAGGTGGGCGCCTGACACGCCACCCGCCAGGTAGGCGCCGGTGAGCACCGCGAAGCCCCACCCGAAGGTGATCGCGAGCCAGCCGGCGTCCTTGGCCTTGGAGGCCTTGAGCGTGACGGCGGCGCAGACGCCACCGCCGAGCAGGATGAGTATGGCGGTACCGATGGTCTCGCCGATGAAGATGTCGGAGCTGGACACCCGCGACTCCTTTGTCCTTCGTCCAGGGGAAGGCGAACCCCGGGTCCCTCCGGTGGTCCGCGACCTCAGGTGAGGTCGTTGCCGGCCCTTGGCCTTGTCACACTCTAGCGCGTAATGCCGGTAGGTGTTCGACAATGCCGACCGATGGACGCGAGTCTCACCCCGGCGTTACTTGCCCGTCAAGAGTTCTGTTATTGAAAACACGATCGTTATTGATCGTTTCGGGTTATCGGTGGTGACAGGGGTCGCCACCGGGTGAAACGTCGTCCAACGATGTTCGCGCAGAAGAGTGCCCCCTGCATGTTGAGCAGGGGGCAGAGGTGGGGCGCGGGCCGGCCGCGACCAGGCGGCGGGAACTCCCGGCGGGCGGGTCTAGAAGCGGCCGGCGCCCAGATCCCGCGACACGGCGCGGGCACAGTCCCGTACGGCAGCGATCAGGTCGGGGCGCAGCTCCCCGTCCCTCTGGACCCGCTCCACCGCGCCGGTGATGCCGACCGCGCCGACCGGCATGCGGCGCCGGTCGTGGATGGGGGCGGCCACGGACGCGATGCCCTCCCACGTCTCCTCGACGTCGGCGGCGTACCCCCGCGCGCGGGTCAGGTCGAGGGCGCCCTCGAAGGCCTCGGGGTCCACGACGGTGCGCGTGGTGAAGGTCTGCCGGTCGGCCTCGGCCTCGGCCGCCTCGCTGTGCGCCACCGGGTCATAGGCGGCGAGCACCTTGCCCAGGGCCGTGGAGTGCAGCGGCTGCATCGCGCCGACCTCCAGGACCTGGCGGCTGTCGTCGGGCCGGAAGACGTGGTGCACGATCAGGACGCCCTGCTGGTGCAGGACACCCAGGTAGACGCTCTCGCCGCTGGACCGGGCCAGGTCGTCGGTCCACACCAGGGCGCGGGCCCGCAGCTCGTGGACGTCGAGATAGCTGTTGCCCAGGCGCAGGAGCTCGGCGCCGAGCTGATAGCGGCCCGAAGCCGACTCCTGCTCGACGAAACCCTCCGCCTGCAGGGTGCGCAGAATGCCGTGGGCCGTTCCCTTGGCCAAGCCAAGGGCGGACGCGATCTCCGAGAGGCCGAGCCGTCGCTCTCCGCCCGCGAGCAGCCGCAGCATCGCGGCCGCCCGCTCGAGCGACTGGATGTTCCGTGCCATCGCAGCCCCTTCCTCCGTCCCCTGCTGACTCCAACGTTCGACAATGCTGAACACTATCGGTCGTTGTCGACCTCCCGCGACAGAGCGGCAGGCTGTGTTTCCGGCCGTGTTCCCGCAGGATTCTCGCGGTTCCCCGCCGCGCGCCGCGCCACACCCCCGGGAAGGGCGGACCCGCCGGGCGTCCGCCTCGTGAACACTCGCACGCTGTGGACCTTCGTCCCGTTACCCTGACCGAGTGCGCCTTCCTCCGAAGCGCAAAGCCGACAGCCGTCGCACCTCAGGGAGCTCTTTCATGGCCTCGTTGCCGACCCCCTCGTCCGGTTCCTCGAATCTTCAGGACCGAGCCCGAGTCGATGCCTTCCGCGAAGCCCTCGCCACCCGTGTGGTGGTGGCCGACGGCGCGATGGGCACGATGCTCCAGGCACAGGACCCCACCCTCGACGACTTCCAGCAGCTCGAGGGCTGTAACGAGATCCTGAACGTGACCCGCCCGGACATCGTCCGCTCGGTCCACGAGGAGTACTTCGCGGTCGGCGTCGACTGCGTCGAGACCAACACCTTCGGCACGAACTTCGCGGCCCTGAGCGAGTACGACATCCCCGAGCGGAACTTCGAGCTCTCCGAGGCCGGCGCGCGCATCGCCCGTGAGGTCGCCGACGAGTTCACCGCCTCTACCGGGCAGCAGCGCTGGGTCCTCGGCTCGATGGGCCCCGGCACCAAGCTGCCGACCCTGGGCCACGCCCCGTACACGGTGCTGCGCGACGCCTACCAGACCAACGCCGAGGGCATGATCGCGGGCGGCGCGGACGCGCTCCTGGTGGAGACCACCCAGGACCTGCTTCAGACCAAGTCCGCGATCCTGGGCGCCCGCCGTGCCCTGGAGGCCACGGGCGCGAACCTCCCGCTGATCTGCTCGGTCACCGTGGAGACCACCGGCACGATGCTGCTCGGCTCGGAGATCGGCGCCGCGCTGACCGCGCTCGAGCCGCTGGGCATCGACATGATCGGCCTGAACTGCGCCACCGGCCCGGCGGAGATGAGCGAGCACCTGCGCTACCTCGCCCGCCACTCGCGCGTCCCGATCTCCTGCATGCCCAACGCGGGCCTGCCGGTCCTGGGCAAGGACGGCGCCCACTACCCCCTGACGGCACCTGAGCTCGCCGACGCCCAGGAGAACTTCGTACGCGAGTACGGCCTCTCCCTGGTCGGCGGCTGCTGCGGCACGACCCCCGAGCACCTGCGCCAGGTCGTCGAGCGCGTCCGCGGCACGGAGACGGTCCGCCGTGAGCCGCGCCCCGAGCCGGGCGCCGCCTCGCTCTACCAGACCGTGCCCTTCCGCCAGGACACCTCCTACCTGGCCATCGGCGAGCGCACGAACGCCAACGGCTCGAAGAAGTTCCGTGAGGCCATGCTGGAGGGCCGCTGGGACGACTGCGTGGAGATGGCGCGCGACCAGATCCGCGAGGGCGCGCACATGCTCGACCTGTGCGTCGACTACGTCGGCCGCGACGGCGTCGCCGACATGGAGGAGCTCGCGGGCCGCTTCGCCACCGCCTCCACGCTGCCCATCGTCCTGGACTCCACCGAACTGCCGGTCATCCAGGCGGGGTTGGAGAAGCTGGGTGGCCGCGCGGTCATCAACTCCGTGAACTACGAGGACGGCGACGGCCCCGAGTCCCGCTTCGCGAAGGTCACCGCGCTGGCCAAGGAGCACGGGGCGGCGCTGATCGCGCTGACCATCGACGAGGAGGGCCAGGCCCGCACCGTCGAGCACAAGGTCGCCATCGCCGAGCGCCTCATCGACGACCTGACCGGCAACTGGGGCATCCACGAGTCGGACATCCTCATCGACTGCCTGACCTTCACCATCTGCACGGGCCAGGAGGAGTCCCGCAAGGACGGCATCGCCACCATCGAGGCGATCCGCGAGCTCAAGCGCCGCCACCCGGACGTGCAGACCACCCTGGGCCTGTCGAACATCTCCTTCGGCCTCAACCCGGCCGCCCGTGTCGTGCTGAACTCCGTCTTCCTGGACGAGTGCGTCAAGGCGGGCCTGGACTCGGCGATCGTGCACGCCTCCAAGATCCTGCCCATCGCGCGCCTGGAGGAGGAGCAGGTCAAGGTCGCCCACGACCTGATCTACGACCGCCGCGAAGAGGGCTACGACCCCCTGCAGAAGCTCATGGAGCTCTTCGAGGGCGTCAACATGAAGTCGATGAAGGCGGGCATGGCCGAGGAGCTCCTGGCCCTGCCGCTGGACGAGCGTCTCAAGCGCCGCATCATCGACGGCGAGAAGAACGGCCTGGACGCCGACCTGGACGAGGCGCTCCAGACCCGCCCCGCGCTCGACATCGTCAACGACACCCTCCTGGAGGGCATGAAGGTCGTCGGTGAGCTCTTCGGCTCCGGACAGATGCAGCTGCCGTTCGTGCTGCAGTCCGCCGAGGTCATGAAGACCGCGGTCGCGCACCTGGAGCCGCACATGGAGAAGTCGGACTCCGAGGGCAAGGGCACCATCGTCCTGGCCACCGTCCGCGGCGACGTGCACGACATCGGCAAGAACCTCGTCGACATCATCCTGTCCAACAACGGCTACAACGTGGTCAACCTCGGCATCAAGCAGCCGGTGGCCGCGATCCTGGACGCCGCGGCCGAGCACCGCGCGGACGTCATCGGCATGTCGGGTCTCCTGGTCAAGTCGACCGTGATCATGAAGGAGAACCTGGAGGAGCTCAACCAGCGCAAGATGGCCGCGGACTTCCCCGTCATCCTCGGCGGCGCCGCCCTCACCCGCGCGTATGTCGAGCAGGACCTGCACGAGATCTACGAGGGCGAGGTCCGCTACGCCCGCGACGCGTTCGAGGGCCTGCGCCTGATGGACGCCCTCATCGCGGTCAAGCGCGGCGTCCCCGGCGCCACGCTGCCCGAGCTGAAGCAGCGCCGCGTGCCGAAGAAGGACACGCCCGTCCTGCCGACCACCGAGGACGAGGGCCCCGCCCGCTCGGACGTCTCCGTCGACAACCCCGTCCCGACCCCGCCGTTCTGGGGCACCCGCGTCATCAAGGGCATCCAGCTCAAGGAGTACGCGTCCTGGCTGGACGAGGGCGCCCTGTTCAAGGGGCAGTGGGGCCTCAAGCAGGCCAGGACCGGCGACGGACCCTCGTACGAGGAGCTGGTGGAGAGCGAGGGACGGCCCCGGCTGCGCGGCTGGCTGGACGAGCTGCACACCAAGAACATGCTGGAGGCGGCCGTCGTGCACGGCTACTTCCCGTGCGTCTCCAAGGGCGACGACCTGATCATCCTGGACGACCAGGGCAACGAGCGCACCCGCTTCACCTTCCCGCGCCAGCGCCGCGGGCGGCGCCTGTGCCTGGCGGACTTCTTCCGCCCCGAGGAGTCCGGCGAGATCGACGTGGTCGGCCTGCAGGTCGTCACCGTCGGCTCGAAGATCGGCGAGGCCACCGCCGAACTGTTCGCCGCCGACTCCTACCGCGACTACCTCGAACTGCACGGCCTGTCCGTGCAGTTGGCCGAGGCTCTCGCCGAGTACTGGCACGCGCGGGTGCGCGCCGAGCTCGGCTTCGGCGGCGAGGACCCCGCCGACGTCGAGGACATGTTCGACCTGAAGTACCGCGGCGCGCGCTTCTCGCTGGGTTACGGAGCCTGCCCCGACCTGGAGGACCGCGCCAAGATCGCCGAGCTCCTGGAGCCCGAGCGGATCGGGGTGCAGCTCTCCGAGGAGTTCCAGCTCCACCCGGAGCAGTCCACGGACGCGATCGTCATCCACCACCCCGAGGCGAAATACTTCAACGCGCGCTGAGCGGGCAAGTCGTACACTTGTCGGTCCAGTGCAGGCCGGTTGCCACCCCGTCAAAAGGGGGCAACCGGCCTTTCCGTCCCTCATGGAGGTGTGCCCGGATGACCAGTACGGTTCCCGCGCTCGGTACCCGAACGGCCGAAGGCTCCGCCCTGCAGGCGGTGCTCCTCGACATGGACGGAACACTCGTGGACACCGAGGGGTTCTGGTGGGACGCGGAGGTGGAGGTCTTCGCCTCGCTCGGACACACGCTCGACGAGGCCTGGCGTGACGTCGTCGTCGGCGGCCCAATGACGCGCAGTGCCGGATTCCTCATCGCCTCCACCGGCGCCGACATCACCGTCCCCGAGCTGACCGTGCTGCTCAACGACGGCTTCGAGGACCGCATCGGGCGTGCCCTGCCGCTGATGCCGGGCGCCGCCAGACTCCTCGCCGAGCTCGCCGCGCACGAGGTGCCGATGGCACTGGTCTCCGCGTCGCACCGGCGCATCATCGACCGCGTGCTCGAATCGATCGGAGCCCACCACTTCACGCTCACCGTCGCGGGCGACGAGGTGACCCGCACCAAGCCGCACCCGGACCCGTACCTCCTCGCGGCGGCGGGGGTTGGGGCGGAACCGGCCAGATGTGCGGTCATCGAGGACACCGCGACCGGCGTCGCGGCGGCCGAGGCCGCGGGGTGCCGAGTGGTGGCCGTACCTTCGGTGGCGCCCATCGCACCGGCCTCGGGCCGGACCGTCGTTCCGTCCCTCGAACACGTCGACCTGCCTTTCCTGCAAGGATTGATGGCCGGAAAGTGCTGAACAGTTGAAGATGTGACCTTTCCCACTCCCGGGGCGGTCGACAGCTGGTCAGAGCTGTGCCGGACCTCCGATTTGGGCGAGTTGTCGAGTGGCGTTGTGTCCCGATTGAGGGGAACCTCACGAAACCTTCCCGTGTTGGGTTATCGGTGCGTCCGCGCCCGGTTTCGCTGCGTGATTGAGGGTCAACTCCGGTCCCTTCGAGCCCTCCTGGCGGTGCGGACTAATGTCATCGCGAGAACATCGCCCTGCCCCACGGACCGGCTGACCCCACCCCTCGCTGCCGGTCCGGACGGGACCAACAGCTCTGGAGAACGTCGAGCATGAACCGTAAGACTTTGGTGCTGCCGGCCGTCATAGGTCTGCTCGCTCCCGCGCTCGCGGCCTGTGGTGGGGCGGGCGACGGTGGGGGAGACGACGCGATCGCCGTCGGCACCACGGACCGGTTCTCCACCTCACCCGAGATCCCGGCCCCCTTCGACCCCGCGTACGCCTACGACGCGGGCTCCTGGAACGTCGTGCGCCAGACGGTCCAGACGCTGATGGCCGCCCCGCGCGGCGGCGGAGACCCCGAGCCTGACGCCGCCGAGAGATGCGGCTTCACCGACACCGGCAACGAGCGCTACGAGTGCACGCTGCGCAAGGGCCTGAAGTTCGCCGACGGCAAGCCGCTGACCGCCACCGATGTGAAGTTCTCCATCGAGCGGGTGCGCGACATCAAGATCAAGGACCCCAGCGGCTCCGCCGGCATGGTGTCCAACGTCGACGCGATCGAGACCGAGGGCGACCGGGGCATCGTCTTCCACCTCAAGAGCCCCGACGCGACGTTCCCGTACAAGCTGGCCACGCCCATCGCGGGCATCATCAGCTCGGAGCACTACGCCAAGAACAAGCTGCGCGACGGCTTCGACCTGGACGGCTCCGGCCCCTACACCGCCAAGCAAGAGGTCGACGGCAACGATCTCGTCAAGACGGTGTTCTCCAAGAACCCGAACTACAAGGGTGCGTACAAGCCCAAGAGCGACAAGATCGAGATGCGCACCTACGAGTCCACCGACTCCATGGGCGACGCTCTCAAGAGCGGCGACATCGACATGATGACGCGCACCATGTCGCCCGAGCAGATCAAGCAGCTCGACGAGGACCCGGGCAACGACATCGAGCTGGTCGAGACGCCCGGCCTGGAGATCCGCTACCTCGGCTTCAACACGGACGCCACCACCGTCAAGTCCAAGGCGGTCCGTCAGGCCATGGCGCAGGTCGTCGACCGCGGGGCCCTCGCCTCCGGCGTGTACGGCGACGCCGCCGAGCCGCTGTACTCCCTGGTGCCCGCCACGATCACCGGCCACACCAACTCGTTCTTCAACCAGTACGGCGACCCGAGTCCGTCCAAGGCCCGCTCCCTGCTGCAGAAGGCCGACATCAGCACCCCGGTGAAGCTCACCCTGCACTACACGACGGACCACTACGGCCCGGGCACCAAGAAGGAGTTCGAGCTCCTTCGCAAGCAGCTCAACGAGAGCGGCCTGTTCGACGTGTCGATCAAGGGCACGGAGTGGAACACCTTCCGCCCCGCCGAGCAGAAGGGCGCGTACGACGTCTACGGGATGGGCTGGTTCCCGGACTTCCCCGACGCCGACAACTTCCTGACGCCGTTCCTCGACAAGAACAACATCCTCGGCTCGCCGTACGTGAACAGCACCATCAACGACGAGCTGCTCCCGCACTCGCGCCGCGAGGCGGATCGGCTCACCGCCTCCAAGAGCATCAAGAAGATCCAGGACATCGTCGCCGAGGACGTGCCGGTGCTTCCGCTCTGGCAGGGCAAGCAGTACATCGCCGCCGGCGACGACATCACGGGCGTCGAGTGGGCCCTCAACTCGTCCTCGAACCTGCAGCTGTGGGAGCTCGGCCGCGGTGTGAGCGGCTGACCTCCGCGCACACCGGCACACAAGGCAGCCGGGCTTCGCTCCACCGAATGACATCAACGACAAGGCACGTTCGTGAATTTGCGTAACCAGTGGCTGGCCCTTCCCCTCTCGGGCGGGCTGGCCGCGGCTCTGCTGACCGGCTGCGGCACGGAATCGGGTGGAGCGGGGGAGGACGGCGAATCCGTGGTGATGGGGATGTCGGACGACGTCCTCGCCACCGACCCGGCGTCCGGCTACGACCCCGGGTCGTGGCTCCTGTTCAACAACGTCTTCCAGTCCCTGATGAGCTTCCCGAACGGGGGCACGGAGCCGGAGCCCGAGGCCGCCAAGGAGTGCGGCTTCACCGACACGGAGACCAGAGTCTTCGAGTGCACGCTGCGGGACGGTCTGAAGTTCAGCAACGGCAACGCGCTGACCTCGAAGGACGTCAAGTTCTCCTTCGACCGCATGATGAAGATCAACGACGACGACGGCCCCGCGATCATGTTCCCGATGCTTGACCGCGTCGAGACCCCGAACGCCAAGAAGGTCGTCTTCAAGCTCAAGTACGCCGACGCGACCTTCCCCAGCAAGATCGCGTCCGGCGCCGGTTCCATCGTCGACCACGCGTCGTACGACATGAACTCCCTGCGCGGCGGTGACGAGGCCACGGGCTCGGGCCCGTACAAGCTCGACTCGTTCGACAAGAACCAGGCGGTCTTCTCGGTCAACCCCGACTACAAGGGCACCGCCAAGGTGAAGAACAAGGGCGTCACGCTCAAGTTCTTCCACGACGACCAGAGGGGCCTGAAGAAGGCACTCCTGGACGACAAGATCGACATCGCGTACCGAGGCCTCGCCGCGTCCGACATCGCGGACATCGAGGCCGACACCTCCGACGCGAGCCAGAACATCGACGTCGTCGAGGGCACCAGCGCCGAGGTGCAGCACCTGGTCTTCAACATGAAGGACCCGGTCGCGGGCAAGCTCGGCGTACGCAAGGCCATGGCGTACCTGCTCGACCGCGACGCCCTGGTCAAGGACGTCTACCGGGACACGGCGACGCCGCTGTACTCGATCGTCCCGGCCGGCATCGGCGGCCACAACACCGCCTTCTTCGACACCTACGGCGCCCGCCCGCAGCGCTCCAAGGCCGCGGCGGCCCTGCGCGCTGACGGCATCAGCGGCAAGGTCAAGCTCACGCTCTGGTCCACGCCCTCGCGCTACGGCCCCTCGACCGACCAGGAGCTGAAGGCGATCGCCAAGCAGCTCAACGCGAGCGGTCTCTTCGACGCCGACGTGAAGTCGATCGAATTCAGCCAGTACGAGCGGGACATCAAGTCCGGCAAGTACGGCGTGTACGTCAAGGGCTGGGTGCCGGACTACCCGGACCCGGACAACTTCACGCAGCCGTTCTTCGGCAAGGGCAACGTCCTGGGCAACGGCTACGAGAACAGCGACATCACCGGGAAGATCATCCCCGGCACCGCCGCCGAGACCGACCGCACCAAGACCGACGAGGACTACGCCGAGCTCCAGGAGACCGTCGCCGACGAGCTGCCGATCCTGCCGGTCTGGCAGGCCAAGCAGTACGCGGTCATCCGTGACGACGTGTACGGCGTGGAGTCGTGCCTCGACGCGTCGACGGTGTTCCGCTTCTGGGAACTCAGCAAGGCCTGATCCCACGGACACAGGAAAAGGCGGCCGCTCCCTTTCGGGGCGGCCGCCTTCATGCGTCCGGTCGTGCTGCCTGCCGTCACTGGGCGCCGGGGCGCACCAGACCGCTCTCGTACGCGTACACGGCGGCCTGCACGCGGTCGCGGAGGCCGAGCTTCGTGAGCACGTGACCCACATGCGTCTTGACCGTCGTCTCGCTCACGAACAGGTCGGCCGCGATCTCCGCGTTCGACAGGCCGCGGGCCACCAGCTTGAGGACCTCGACCTCCCGCTCGGTGAGCGTGTGCAAGGTGTCCGGCACCGGCTCGTCGCCCGACGGGAGATGACCGGCGTACTTGTCCAGGAGCCTGCGGGTGATGCTCGGCGCGAGCATCGCCTCGCCCGACGCGACCACGCGGATCGCCTGCACCAGCTCGTTCGCCGGGGCGTCCTTGAGCAGGAAGCCGCTGGCGCCCGCGCGCAGCGCCTCCACCACGTACTCGTCGAGGTCGAACGTGGTCAGGACCAGGACCTTCGCGGGACCGTCGCGGCCCGGTCCGGTGATCTGCCGGGTCGCCTCGACGCCGTCCATCCGCGGCATGCGGATGTCCATCAGGACCACATCGGGCTGCAGCGCCCGCACCTGGTCGAGAGCCTGCAGGCCGTCCCCGGCCTCGCCGACGACCGCGACGTCCTGCTCGGCCTCCAGGATCATCCGGAATCCCGTGCGCAGCAGTGGCTGGTCGTCGACCAGTAGGACACGGATCGCCACGTAACTCTCCTTCGCTAGCCCGGGGCCATTCTGCCCTGCGCGTCCTCTTCGGACTCGGGCACCCTCACCGCAAGGGGGTACGGCGGGGGAGTCCCGCCGAATTCCGGACATACGGCCTGGTGGTCGCACCAACCGCAGAGCTTCGTGGGCCTCGGCCGCCAGTCACCCGTCTCGGTGGCGAGCGTGATCGCCTCCCACAGCGCGTGCAGCTTCCGCTCGACCTGCTCCAGGTCCTCGATCCTGGGGTCGTACGTGATGACGTCCCCGCTGCCCAGATAGACGAGCTGGAGACGGCGCGGGACCACGCCCTTCAGCCGCCACACCACCAGGGCGTAGAACTTCATCTGGAAAAGCGCGCCCTCCGAATACTCGGGGCGGGGCGCCTTGCCCGTCTTGTAGTCGACGATCCGCACCTCGCCGGTGGGCGCCACGTCCACGCGGTCGATGATGCCGCGCAGCTTCAGGCCCGACTCCAGCTCCGCCTGCACGAACAGCTCACGCTCCGCGGGCTCCAGACGGGTGGGGTCCTCCAGGGTGAACCACCGCTCGACGAGCTTCTCCGCGTCCGCCAGCCAGCGCGCGAGCCGCTCACCCTGCTCGTCGCCCGCGAACAGCTCCGTCAGCTCCGGCTTGGCCTCGCGCAGACGGTCCCACTGGCCGGGGATCAGTGACTTGGCGCTCGTCGCCGTCCGCTCGCCCGCGGGCGCGTCGAAGAGCCGCTCCAGGACGGCGTGCACCAGCGTGCCGCGGGTCGCCGCCTCGCTCGGCTTCTCCGGCAGCTTGTCGATGACCCGGAACCGGTAGAGCAGCGGACACTGCATGAAGTCACTGGCGCGCGAGGGCGACAGGGACGCCGGACGCACGGCCGTCACGGCACCGTCGGTGCTGGTTTCCATAGGGACAGACCCTACGACCCGCCACTGACAACGGCCGCATACCATCGACGACAGACCCTCTCGCCCTGCATGATCGTGCGTGTACCGCGCCGGGCAGGGGCGAGGGACGCATCGAACGAGGGGACATCGTGGACGAGAGCGGCGGGAGCGGCAGGCCGCGATCCGACGGCACGGACGGCCGACGACCGGGCGCCGCGGAAGACGCCGGCCACCCGGACTCGCCACGTCCGGTGGACACGGCTGACACGGCTGACACGGCCCCAACCACCGCCGGGGACGCCGGCGCCGAAGACACCGCCCCGGCCGGGGCGAGCAAGGCGACGCCCCCGCACGCGCCCGAGCCCGTACAGACGCCGCACCCCGAGCCCGCGCAGACACCACGCACCGAGCCCGAACCCGCGCCCCCCACCGACCGCCTCACCAAGACCCCGCACGACACGCCCGGGAAGACGCCGCGCGACACGCACCCCGAGTTCGCGCACGCCACCCACGGCCCCGCCCCGAAGGCCACCCCGCCGCAGGGCAAGAAGGGCCCCGGGGGAGGGCTCCTGATGGGGCGCCCCTTCGGGGTGCCCGTGTACGTGGCGCCGAGCTGGTTCCTCGTCGCCGCCCTCATCACCTGGGTCTTCGGCGGCCAGCTCGACCGCGTCCTGCCCGAACTCGGCGCCGCCCGCTACCTGGTCTCGCTCTTCTTCGCCGTCGCCTTCTACGCCTCCGTGCTCGTCCACGAGCTGGCGCACACCGTCGTCGCCCTGCGCTACAAGCTGCCGGTACGCCGCATCCAGCTGCAGTTCTTCGGCGGCGTCTCGGAGATCGAGAAGGAGTCCGAGACCCCCGGACGCGAGTTCGTCCTCGCCTTCGTGGGCCCGCTGCTCTCCCTCGTCCTGTCGGGCGTCTTCTACGGGGCCATGCGCCTCGTGGAGCCCGGCACCGTACCCGGCGTCCTGCTCGCGGGGCTGATGATCTCGAACCTCATCGTCGCCGCCTTCAACCTCCTGCCCGGCCTGCCCCTGGACGGCGGCCGCATGCTCCGCGCCGTCGTCTGGAAGATCACCGGCAAGCCCATGAGCGGCACCATCGCCGCCGCCTGGGTCGGCCGCGCGCTCGCCATCTCCGTCCTGATCGGCCTGCCCCTGCTCAACCAGTCCGGCGCCCTCGGCGGCGAGACCCAGGACATCGGCGGCATGGACACCGTCACCGACGCCCTGCTCGCCGCGATCCTCGCCGCGATCATCTGGACCGGCGCCGGGAACAGCCTGCGCATGGCCCGCCTGCGCGAGCACCTGCCCGAACTCCGCGCCCGCGCCCTGACCCGCCGCGCCGTCCCCGTCGAGTCGGCCACCCCGCTCTCCGAGGCACTGCGCCGCGCCAACGCCTCCGGGGCCCGCGCCCTCGTGGTGGTCGACGCCGACGGCGACCCCATGTCGGTGGTCCGCGAGGCGGCCATCGTCGGCGTGCCCGAACACCGCCGCCCCTGGGTAACCGTCAGCGGCCTAGCCCAGGACATCACCGAAGGCATGCGCATCTTCGCCGAACTGGCCGGTGAGGAACTCCTCGACACCCTCCGGGCGACACCCGCCACCGAGTACCTCGTGGTCGAGGCCTCCGGCGAGATCTACGGCGTACTGTCCGCCGCCGACGTGGAGCGGGCCTTCGTCAAGGCGATGGCCCGCCCCAGCTGACCCGCCCCGGCCGACCCCGACACCCTGGTCGGCGGCTCCCGCACGGCCCGGTAGGCTGGTCACATGTCCGAACCGACCGGTGCCGCCCGCCGACGCGGGCCCTTCAAGGTCGGGGACCAGGTTCAGCTGACCGACCCCAAGGGCCGCCACTACACGTTCACGCTCGAGGCCGGGAAGAACTTCCACACCCACAAGGGTTCCTTCCCCCACGACGAGCTGATCGGTGCTCCCGAGGGCAGCGTTGTCCGCACCACGGGAAACGTCGCCTACCTCGCGCTGCGCCCCCTGCTCCCCGACTATGTCCTTTCCATGCCCCGCGGCGCCGCCGTGGTCTACCCCAAGGACGCGGGGCAGATCCTGGCCTTCGCCGACATCTTCCCCGGCGCCCGCGTCGTGGAAGCGGGTGTGGGCTCCGGCTCGCTCAGCAGCTTCCTCCTGCGTGCCATCGGCGACGAGGGCATGCTGCACTCGTACGAGCGCCGCGAGGACTTCGCCGAGATCGCCCAGCAGAACGTGGAGCGCTACTTCGGCGCCCCGCACCCCGCCTGGCAGCTCACCGTCGGCGACCTCCAGGACAACCTGAGCGACACCGACGTCGACCGCGTCATCCTCGACATGCTCGCCCCCTGGGAGTGCCTGGACGTCGTCTCCAAGGCGCTCGTCCCCGGCGGCATCCTCTGCTGCTACGTCGCGACCACCACCCAGCTCGCGCGGACCGTCGAGTCCATCCGCGAGATCGGCGGCTTCAACGAGCCGACCGCCTGGGAATCGATGATCCGCAACTGGCACGTCGAGGGCCTGGCCGTCCGCCCCGATCACCGCATGATCGGCCACACCGGCTTCCTGCTCACCGCCCGCCGCCTCGCGGACGGCGTCGAGCCGCCCATGCGCCGCCGCCGCCCCTCCAAGGGCGCCTACGGCGACGACTACACCGGCCCGAACGCCGACGGCGGCACGCCCCGCGCGGAGCGCTGACCACCCCGGCACCGCAGGCCCCCACGCACAACCGCTGAACGCACAGGCGCTGCCGCCGAGTTCCCCCGCAGACCGGGGAACTCGGCGGCGGCGCCTTTCCGTTCCGGAACGCGCCGACCCCGGTGTTCCGCCGCACTGTGAGGTATGGCACGATGCTGGCCACCTCCCCCACCGGCACAGCCCTCACAGGAGACACTCCTAGTGCAGCACCCCGCCGTCCCGGAACTGGCACACAACACCACCCGCCCCATCCACTGGCTGGCCACCGCGGCCGCGCTCGCCGCCGTCATCGCCGGCTCGTCGTTCCTGCAGCCCGACCCCGCGACCGCCGCCCAGCCGAACCCCGAGCCCTCCGGCAAGACCGCCGCGGCCCCCGCGCCGCCCGCGACCGCCCCGGACCCGGGCACCGTCACCTTCCCCCTCGCCTGCGGCAAGGTGAAACCCGTGGTCAAGAAGAAGGCCTCCGGAGACCTCGACGGGGACGGCAGGCCCGAGACCGTCGCCGTGGTGCACTGCGCCGCCGGATCGGGCACACCCCCCGACGGCGTCTACGTCATCACCCGCCCCACGCAGGGCAAGCCCCGCGTCGTCGCCACCCTCGTCGACCCGAAGGACCGCCAGAACGTCAGCGACTTCGCCGTACGTGACGGTGTGATCACCGCCACACTCCTCGGCTACTCCGCACCGAACGTGCCCAGCTGCTGCCCCGACCTCAAGGACGCGGCCAAGTGGCAATGGAAAGACGGCACGTTCGCGCGGACCACGCCTGCCGAGGCACACACCGTGTGACGGCTCCCGCACCGACAAGGGCCTGTGCCCGCCGTCCAACGGCGGGCACAGGCCCTTTGCCCATGCGTCAGTTCGCGCCCTCAGGCCGCGTCGGGGCCATAGACCTCGACCCTGTCCGAAACGCGGCGCACGTGAATGCAGTCTCCCGGGCACTCCTTGGCCGAGTCGACCACGTCACGCAGAAGCGGCAACGGAACGGGCGTTGTGGCGCCCGGAGCCTGCAACAGCTCGTCCTCGCCGCTCTTCACATAAGCCAGTCCGTCGATGTCCAGCTCGAAGACCTCAGGCGCGTACTGCGCACAGATGCCGTCGCCGGTGCAGAGGTCCTGGTCGATCCAGACCTCCAGCGGATCGCGGCTCTCGGAGCCGGTACCGGCCTTGTCTCCCACGGTCATCTCTCCTGCCGGTCGTCACGCCGAGTGAGCCGACTCGGCAGCAAGTCGGGCCCACCCTGACGGGTGTTGAACGCTTCGACGATACAACCGCCCGCTTTCCGATGTTGTTGGGTGGGTAATGACCTGACGTGAGGGAGAGCGCAAGGGTGAAGATCGGACACACCTCTACCGTCTTTGTGATCTAGGGGTTTCAATCGACACCCACCCAGGTAGGGTCTGGAAGCGTCCAGCTCCCCTTGGAGGAGGTGAGGACCGTGGCAGCCCACGACGACGACATCAACCGCGGCATCCGGCCGGGGCGAGGGTCTGAGGACCCCGCCGGTCAGGTTGCCTATCTCGAGCAGGAAATCGCCGTCCTGCGACGCAAGCTCGCCGACTCTCCGCGTCATACGAGGATTCTCGAAGAGCGGATCGTCGAGCTGCAGACCAATCTGGCCGGCGTGTCCGCACAGAACGAGCGGCTCGCCAACACGCTCCGTGAGGCCCGCGACCAGATCGTGGCCCTCAAGGAGGAAGTCGACCGGCTCGCGCAGCCGCCGGCCGGCTTCGGAGTCTTCCTCGTGGCGAACGAGGACGGCACGGCGGACATCTTCACCGGGGGCCGCAAGCTCCGGGTGAACGTCAGCCCCGGCGTGGAGCTCGAAGAGCTCAGGCGCGGCCAGGAAGTAATGCTCAACGAAGCGCTCAACGTGGTCGAGGCCATGGAGTACGAGAGCGTGGGAGACATCGTCACCCTCAAGGAGATCCTCGAGGACGGCGAGCGCGCCCTGGTGGTCGGGCACACCGACGAGGAGCGAGTGGTCAGGCTCGCCGAGCCACTCCTCGACGTCACCATCCGCCCCGGTGACGCACTCCTGCTCGAACCCCGCTCCGGGTACGTCTACGAAGTGGTTCCCAAGAGCGAGGTCGAAGAGCTCGTACTCGAAGAGGTCCCGGACATCGGCTACGAACAGATCGGCGGCCTGGGCAACCAGATCGAGCTGATCCGCGACGCGGTCGAACTGCCCTACCTCTACCCGGACCTCTTCAGGGAGCACGAACTGCGGCCGCCCAAGGGCGTCCTGCTGTACGGGCCCCCCGGCTGCGGCAAGACACTGATCGCGAAGGCCGTCGCCAACTCCCTTGCCAAGAAGGTCGCCGAGGTGACCGGACAGGCATCGGGGAAGAGCTACTTCCTCAACATCAAGGGCCCCGAGCTCCTCAACAAGTACGTCGGCGAGACCGAGCGCCACATCCGCCTGGTCTTCCAGCGTGCGAGGGAGAAGGCGAGCGAGGGCACCCCCGTCATCGTCTTCTTCGACGAGATGGAATCCCTCTTCCGCACCCGCGGATCCGGAGTCAGCTCGGACGTGGAGAACACCATCGTCCCCCAGCTGCTCGCCGAGATCGACGGCGTGGAAGGCCTGGAGAACGTCATCGTCATCGGTGCCTCCAACCGTGAGGACATGATCGACCCGGCGATCCTGCGCCCCGGACGACTCGACGTGAAGATCAAGATCGAGCGCCCGGACGCCCAGGCGGCGAAGGACATCTTCGCCAAGTACCTCACCGAGCGGCTCCCGCTGCACGCGGACGACCTCGCCGAACACAGCGCCGACCGGCGCACCACCGTGGACGGCATGATCCAGTCCGTCGTGGAGCAGATGTACGCGGAATCCGAGGAGAACCGCTTCCTCGAGGTGACGTACGCCAACGGCGACAAGGAAGTCCTGTACTTCAAGGACTTCAACTCCGGCGCCATGATCGAGAACATCGTCGGACGCGCCAAGAAGATGGCCATCAAGGCCTTCCTCGACGCCAACCAGAAGGGCATCAGGGTCTCCCACCTCCTGCAGGCTTGCATCGACGAGTTCAAGGAGAACGAGGACCTGCCCAACACCACCAACCCGGACGACTGGGCCCGCATCTCCGGCAAGAAGGGCGAACGGATCGTGTACATCCGTACGCTCGTCACCGGAAAGCAGGGCGCGGACACCGGACGCTCCATCGACACGGTGGCCAACACCGGTCAGTACCTGTAGAAGACAGGACGGCTGCGGGTGTCCTTCGTGGGTACCCGCAGCTGTCTGTTTTTCAATGAAGGCAATGATCTCCCCACCAGCGCAAAGGCGCTCTAGGCTCTTCGGTACCGCCGAGTCGCGCAGTGCGGGGACGGGCACCGCACACGCACCGGAGAACCAGCGGTACTTGAGCGCCGTTCCCGGAGGGGAGCGCCGCCGGGCAAGGAGGGCCGCATGACCGTACGGCGAGTAATGGGCATCGAGACGGAGTACGGCATCTCCGTCCCCGGCCACCCGAACGCCAATGCCATGCTCACCTCGTCCCAGATCGTCAACGCCTACGCCGCGGCGATGCACCGGGCGCGACGCGCCCGCTGGGACTTCGAGGAGGAGAACCCCCTGCGGGACGCGCGGGGCTTTGACCTCGCCCGTGAGACCGCCGACGCCAGTCAGCTCACCGATGAGGACATCGGCCTCGCCAACGTGATCCTCACCAATGGGGCGCGCCTCTACGTGGACCACGCGCACCCCGAATACAGCTCACCCGAGGTCACCAACCCCTGGGACGCCGTCCTGTGGGACAAGGCCGGCGAGCGCATCATGGCGGAGGCGGCCGAACGCGCCGCACAGCTGCCGGGGGCCCAGCCGATCCACCTCTACAAGAACAACACCGACAACAAGGGCGCCTCCTACGGCACGCACGAGAACTACCTGATGAAGCGGGAGACCCCCTTCTCGGACATCGTGCGCCACCTGACGCCGTTCTTCGTCTCCCGCCAGGTCGTCACCGGCGCGGGACGCGTCGGCATCGGCCAGGACGGCCACGAGCACGGCTTCCAGCTCAGCCAGCGCTCGGACTACTTCGAGGTCGAGGTGGGCCTGGAGACCACCCTCAAGCGGCCCATCATCAACACCCGGGACGAGCCGCACTCGGACGCCGAGAAGTACCGCCGCCTGCACGTCATCATCGGCGACGCGAACCTCTCCGAGATCTCGACGTACCTGAAACTGGGCACGACATCGCTGGTCCTCGCCATGATCGAGGACGGCTTCATCGCGGTGGACCTCGCCGTGGACCAGCCCGTGCGCACCCTGCACCAGGTCTCCCACGACCCGACCCTCCAGCGCCTGATCACGCTCCGTAGCGGACGGACACTCACCGCTGTCCAGCTCCAGATGGAGTACTTCGAGCTGGCCCGCAAATACGTGGAGGAGCGGTACGGCTCCGACGCCGACGAACAGACCAAGGACGTGCTGACCCGCTGGGAAGACGTCCTGGGCCGCCTGGAGAGCGATCCGATGAGCCTCTCCGGAGAGCTCGACTGGGTCGCCAAGCGAGAACTCATGGAGGGCTACCGCCGCCGTGACAGCCTCGACTGGGACGCGGCACGACTGCACCTGGTCGACCTCCAGTACGCGGATGTACGGCCCGACAAGGGCCTCTACAACCGTCTGGTGGCACGCGGCAAGATGAAGCGCCTCCTGGAGGAGCCACAGGTCGAGCGCGCCCAGGCCAAGCCTCCCGAGGACACGCGCGCGTACTTCCGCGGCCGCTGCCTCGAGCAGTACGCGGACGACGTGGCCGCGGCCTCGTGGGATTCGGTCATCTTCGACCTCCCCGGCCGCGACTCCCTCCAGCGTGTGCCCACACTGGAGCCGCTGCGGGGCACGCGGAACCACGTCAAGGAGCTCCTTGACCGCTGCCGCACGGCAGAGGATCTGGTACGGGTGCTCTCCGGAGGCTGAAAGACCCGGCGTGTGGGAATCATCGAGGTGGTCCCCGGACGTTCCAGTAACTACGGGGCCGATGTCAGACCTGGCTTATAGGGTCTGATCAAGTACATCGCACCTAACGAGCGGGGTGAGGTAGATGGCGACCAAGGACACCGGCGGCGGACAGCAGAAGGCAACGCGTTCCACCGAGGAGGTCGAGGAGCAGACAGAGGAAGCGCAGGGCTCCGAGGACCTCAAGGAGCGCCAGGAGAAGCTGAGCGACGACGTGGACTCCGTCCTGGACGAGATCGACGACGTCCTCGAGGAGAACGCCGAGGACTTCGTACGTTCGTTCGTGCAAAAGGGCGGACAGTAGGGCATAGCCGCCGCGGTGCGGGGAGTGCGTGGCGCGGTATCGGCCACGCACCTCAACGCCCTGGACCGCACATGTGGATCACCGCCGCGAGGCGGGTAGGGTCCGTGACGAACAGCCCTTCAGACGTAATTCGCTTCAACTGCAAATCGGCCACCGGCGAGTTGGGACACGCTCCCGGCGCACAGCGCCCGGCCGTCACTTACCTGGAAGGAAACGCGTGGAAGCCAACACTCGTAGCACCGGGCGTCTACCAGCTGCCTTCCTGACGCCTGGGTCTTCGTCCTTCATGGACTTCCTGTCCGAGCATCAGCCCGACATCCTGCCGGGCAACCGGCAGTTGCCGCCCACGCAGGGCGTGATCGAGGCGCCGCACGGCACGACGATCGTGGCGACGACGTTCCCCGGTGGCGTGGTGCTCGCCGGTGACCGGCGGGCGACCATGGGCAATGTCATCGCGCAGCGGGACATCGAGAAGGTCTTCCCGGCCGACGAGTACTCAGCGGTCGGCATCGCCGGCACCGCCGGTCTCGCCGTCGAGATGGTCAAGCTCTTCCAGCTGGAGCTCGAGCACTTCGAGAAGGTCGAAGGCGCCACGCTCTCCCTGGAGGGCAAGGCGAACCGTCTGTCCACGATGATTCGCAGCAACCTCGGCATGGCCATGCAGGGCTTGGCCGTCGTCCCGCTCTTCGCCGGGTACGACGTCGACCGCGAGAAGGGGCGCATCTTCTCGTACGACGTGACGGGCGGCCGTTCCGAGGAGCACGGCTTCGCGGCCACCGGCTCCGGCTCGGTCTTCGCGCGTGGTGCGATGAAGAAGCTCTACCGCAACGACCTGTCGGAGCAGGAGGCGACGACGCTCGTCGTGCAGGCGTTGTACGACGCGGCGGACGACGACTCGGCGACGGGCGGCCCGGATGTCGCCCGCCGGATCTATCCGATCGTCACTGTCATCTCCGACGAGGGTTTCCGGCGGTTGGAGGATCAGGAGTCTTCCGAGATCGCCCGCTCGATCCTTGAGCGGCGCCTGGAGCAGCCCGATGGTCCGCGGGCCTCGCTGCTCTGATCGATCCGTATTCGCCACTGACTGAGTCACTGACAGAAAGGGACGGATAGCCGGTGTCGACGCCGTTCTATGTCTCACCCCAGCAGGCCATGGCCGACCGGGCGGAATACGCCCGCAAGGGCATCGCCCGTGGTCGCAGCCTTGTTGTGCTGCAGTTCGCCGATGGCATCGTGTTCGTCGGCGAGAACCCGTCCCGTGCGCTGCACAAGTTCAGCGAGATCTATGACCGGATCGGCTTCGCGGCCGCCGGCAAGTACAACGAGTACGAGAATCTGCGGATCGGTGGCGTGCGGTACGCCGATCTGCGGGGCTACACGTACGACCGTGACGATGTGACGGCCCGTGGGCTCGCGAACGTCTATGCCCAGACCCTCGGCACGATCTTCTCGAGCCAGGCGGAGAAGCCGTACGAGGTGGAGCTGGTCGTCGCCGAGGTGGGTGCCACGGCGGACGCCGATCAGATCTACCGCCTGCCGCATGACGGTTCGATCGTGGACGAGCACGGTTCGGTCGCGGTCGGTGGCAATGCCGAGCAGATCAGTGCGTATCTCGATCAGCGTCATCGTGACGGGATGTCGCTCGCCGAGGCGCTGAAGCTGGCCGTGCAGTCGCTGTCCCGTGACACGAACGGCAGCGAGCGGGAGATCCCCGCGGAGCGGCTGGAGGTGGCGGTGCTCGACCGTACGCGGCCGCAGCAGCGGAAGTTCAAGCGGATCGTGGGGCGTCAGCTCGCGCGGCTGCTCGAAGGCGGCGCCTCGGCTCCCACGGACGCCGCGTCCGACAACGAGGAAGAGGCGGACTCCGGCTCCGGGTCCTCCGAGGAGTAGTCCTGTTCGTCGTACGCCCCGTGTTCCGGCCCTGTGGCCGGGACGCGGGGCGTTCGCATGCGTGGGGTGTCATCGGGCCGCGGGGGCGGTGGAGCCGCGGGTCACCAGTTCGACGGGGAGTGTGTCGGTCCGGGGTGTGTGTCCGTCGAGGACGGCGAGCAGGGAGGTCATGCCGCGTTCGCCGAACTGCTCGGCCGGGAGTCGCACGGTGGTGAGTTCGGGTTCCACGGCGGTCGCCAGGGTGAGGTCGTCGAAGCCGGTCACGGAGAGGTCCTCGGGCACGCGCAGGCCGAGGCGGCGGGCTGCCTTGCAGGCGCCCGCGGCGAGGATGTCGTCGTCGCAGATGAGTGCGGTGGGGCGGAGCCCGGGGGCGGAGAGGGCGGCTTCGGCAGTCGCGCGGGCGTCCTCGACGGTGAGGAGTGCCCGGTCGGTGCGTACGGCCGTGTCGGTGCCTCTCAGTGCCGCCGTGAGGGCGTCGGAGCGCACGTCGAAGGTCCAGGAGTCGACGCCCGCGGCGAGGTGCAGGAAGTCGCGGTGGCCCAGGGCGAGGAGGTGCTCGGTGACCTGTCGCATCCCGTCGCCGATGTCGAGGTTGACGGTGGCGGCGCCGAGGCTGTCGGCCGGGTTGCTGTCGAGCATGACCAGGGGGAGCGCGTCGCCCTGGATGGTGGCGAGCGCGTCGGAGGCGATGGAGGAGGCGAGGATGCCGTCGAGGGCCGCGCGGCTGGAGTCGAAGGGGTCGCGGGCGGGGCCGATGCCTTCGGGGGAGGGGTAGAGGACGACTCCGAAGCCGTGTTCGGCGGCGACGCGGGCGGCTCCGGTGTAGACGCGGGCGAAGAACTCGTTGGTGAGGGCGGGGACGACGAGGAGCGCGGTCCTGGTGCGGCCGAGGCGGAGGTTGCGGGCGGCGAGGTTGGGGCGGTAGCCCAGTTCGCGGGCGGTGGTCCGGACGCGTTCGGCGGTGCGCTCGGCGACGCGGCCTCGCCATTTCTCGCCGAACACGAGGGAGACGGTGGCCTGGGAGACCCCGGCGGCGCGTGCGACGTCGCGGCTCGTGGGGCGTGGCCCCGCGGCCTCCTGCTCTGGCCCGGCCACTACTGGTACCTCCCAGGTCGTTGCCGCGGGGGAGATCGGGATGGACCCGCGGTGAGCGCTCATGGTACGTATGGTGCTCGAAGTTATACGTAAAACCTCGGCGCGCGGGCGCAGGGGGAGGGGCGGGGAGCATGGCTGGCGGATACGCGGAGATCCTCAGGACGAAGCACGCGGGGCGGCTGCTCGCGGGCACCCTGGTGGGCCGGCTGCCGAACGCGACGGCCGCGATCGCCATCGTGCTGTTCATCCGTGCCGAGGGCGGGACCTACAGCCTGGCCGGCGCCCTCGCCGCGGTGTACGGCGTGGCCAACGCGGTGGGCCAGCCGCTGCTCGGCCGCCTGGTGGACCTGTACGGGCAGCCGCGGATCCAGCTTCCCTCCGCGATCGTCTCGGCCATCGGCATGGGGGCCTTCGCCTTCACCGGGCCCGAATCGCTCGGCCTCGCGTATGTCGCGGTGGGCGTGGCGGGCCTCTTCACGCCGCCCCTCGAAGGCGGCCTGCGCGCGCTGTGGCCGAGCGTCCTCGGCAAGGAGGAGCAGGTGCACCGGGCGTACGCCATGGACGCCATCGCCCAGGAAATCATGTTCACCGTCGGGCCGTTGCTCGTCACGGCATGCGTCGCGCTCTGGTCGGAGCAGGCCGCGCTGCTCGTGGTGAACGTCATCGGCGTGCTCGGTGCCCTCTCCGTGGTGATGTCGCAGCCCTCGCGCGCGTGGCGCTCGGCGCCCCGCGAGGCGCACTGGCTCGGCGCGCTGCGCTCGCCCGGGCTCATCGCGCTCCTGGGCGCCTTCCTCTTCGTCGGCATGGCGCTCGGCTCCATCACGGTCGCCGGTGTGTCGTACGCGGACGGGCACGGCGGCGACGCGGTGTACGGCTGGATGATGGCGGCGCTCGGGCTCGGCGCCCTGGTCGGCGGTTCCGTGTACGGGGCGCGGCAGTGGGCCGGCGTACCGGAGAAGCGGCTGACCGTCCTGGTGGCCCTGCTCGCCCTGTGCTACTGGCCGTTGACGCTGACGCCCGGCGCGGTCGCCATGACGGGCCTCGCGGCCCTGGCCGGGGTCTTCCTCGCGCCGGCGCTCGCGTGCGCGTTCATCATCGTGGACCGGCACGCGCCGCGGGGCACCGTCACCGAGGCGTTCTCCTGGCTGGTGACCACGTTCACGGTCGGCGCGTCGCTGGGCACGGCGGTCGCGGGGCCGGTCGTGGAGTGGGGCGGGACCGTGTGGGGCTTCGCCGTTCCGGGGGGCGCCGGGGTCGCCGCGCTGCTTGTCCTGCTGGCCACGGCGCGGGTGCTCGTGCTGCCCGCTGATTCGGCGGTCGTTGCGGGTTCATCGGAAAATGATCGAAACGGTGCCGTCGAACCCGGTTTCAGGGCAGGGCATCAGGCGTAATGTTCAGTCATGGACCGCCGCATTTTCGGGCTGGAGAATGAGTACGGCGTCACGTGCACGTTTAGGGGACAGCGCCGTCTGTCGCCTGACGAGGTGGCGCGCTACCTCTTCCGCCGTGTTGTCTCATGGGGCCGCAGCAGCAACGTCTTTCTGCGGAACGGCGCCCGCCTCTATCTTGACGTCGGGTCACATCCGGAATACGCAACACCGGAATGTGACAACGTGACCGAGCTGGTCACGCACGACAAGGCGGGCGAGCGCATTCTGGAAGGCCTGCTCGTCGACGCCGAACGCCGCCTGCACGAGGAGGGAATCGCGGGCGACGTCTATCTCTTCAAGAACAACACCGACTCGGCGGGAAACTCCTACGGCTGCCACGAGAACTATCTGGTGGCCCGGCACGGGGAGTTCTCGCGGCTCGCGGACATCCTCATTCCCTTCCTCGTCACGCGACAGCTGCTCTGCGGCGCGGGCAAGGTGCTGCAGACTCCACGCGGCGCCGTGTACTGCGTCAGTCAGCGTGCCGAGCACATCTGGGAAGGGGTCTCCTCCGCGACCACCCGCTCCCGGCCGATCATCAACACCCGCGACGAACCACACGCGGACGCCGAGCGCTACCGCCGGCTGCACGTCATCGTCGGTGACTCGAACATGTCCGAGACGACCATGCTCCTGAAGGTCGGAGCCACCGACCTCGTCCTTCGCATGATCGAAGCGGGCACGGTGATGCGCGACCTGACCCTGGAGAACCCGATCCGGGCGATCCGCGAGGTCAGCCACGACATCACGGGCCGCCGCAAGGTGCGTCTGGCCAGCGGCCGCGAGGCATCCGCCCTCGAGGTCCAGCGCGAGTACTACGAGAAGGCCGTGGACTTCGTGGAGCGCCGCGGCATCCGCACGGGCACGGTCGAGCAGGTCCTGGAGCTGTGGGGCCGCACGCTCGACGCGATCGAGGCCGAGGACCTCGACCGCATCGGCACCGAGATCGACTGGGTCATGAAGTACAAGCTCATCGAGCGGTACCGAGCGAAGAACAACATGACCATGTCGCATCCGCGGGTCGCGCAGATAGACCTCGCGTATCACGACATCCACCGCCGTCGCGGGCTGTACTACCTCCTGGAGAGGAAGGGCCAAGCCGCCCGCATCTGCAACGACTTGAAGATCTTCGAGGGCAAGTCGGTGCCGCCGCAGACCACCCGCGCGCGGCTGCGGGGTGACTTCATCCGCAGGGCCCAGGAGCAGCGACGTGACTTCACGGTCGACTGGGTGCACCTGAAGCTCAACGACCAGGCACAGCGCACGGTGTTGTGCAAGGACCCCTTCCGGTCGGTGGACGACCGGGTGGAGAAACTGATCGCCGGTATGTAACCCCGGATACAGCAGGTGCGTTGCGGGAACGCAACGCGGGGCGCCGTACGTTCCTCGTACGGCGCCCTTCTCCATGCGTAGAGTTGCGCGCACGCCAACCGACAAGATCGACCGATACGAGGCCCCCACCGTGCGCCGACGCTCACTCCTCCTTGCTGTTCCGGCCGGCCTGCTCACGCTGGCCGGGTGTGGTGACGACAAGAAGGCCGACAAGGCCAAGCCCAGCGACAGCCCAGCCCCTTCGAACTCGACCTCGGCCGCACCGACGGCGAAGATCGTGGACGGGCCCCTGCCCGAGATCACCAAGGGGACGAAGTTCGGCCAGAAGCCGACCGTCGCGAAGGGGTCGGGCAAGCCGTCCTCCGACCTCGCGGTCAAGACCCTGGTCGAGGGCAAGGGCGCCGAGGTGAAGAAGGGCGACTACCTCCAGGCGAACTACCTCGGCCAGATCTGGGCCACGGCGAAGGTCTTCGACAACTCGTACGACCGCGGGAACCCCACGGTCTTCCCGATCGGCACCGGTCAGGTCATCCCCGGCTGGGACCAGGCGCTCGTGGGCAAGAAGCTCGACAGCCGTGTGCAGCTCGCGATTCCGCCGAAGATGGGTTACGGCACGGAGGGCAACAAGCAGGCGGGCATCAAGGGCGACGACACGCTGGTCTTCGTCGTCGACCTGGTGGGCACCTTCAGCGCCAAGAGCTCGGCCAAGGGCAAGGAGGTCGCGCAGTCCAACATCGACCTGCCCAAGGTCGGCACGAACACGGACGGCAAGGCCCCCTCGATCGACGTCCCGAAGAAGGCCGCCCCGAAGAAGCTCGTCGCGAACTACATCCTTGAGGGCGACGGCGAGGAGATCAAGGAGACCGACAGCCTCCTGTGCCAGTACAAGGGCGTGCTGTGGGCCGACGGCAAGGAGTTCGACTCCTCGTACAAGAGGAACGAGCTCGCCTCGTTCCAGCTGGCGCAGGTCGTCAAGGGCTGGGCGCAGGGCCTGACCGGCAAGAAGGTCGGCAGCCGCGTCCTGGTCGTCGTCCCCCCGAAGCTCGGGTACGGTGACCAGCCGCCGCAGGGCAGCACCATCAAGAAGGACTCCACGCTGGTCTTCACCGTGGACATCCTCGCGAAGATGTAACACTGTCCCGGCTGGCCATTCGTATCAAAGCAGGAGCAATAGACGTGAGCATCGAGAAGCCCGAGATCGACTTCCCCGAGGGCCCGGCCCCCACCGACCTCGAGATCGTGGACATCTGGGAGGGCGACGGCCCGGAGGCGAAGGCGGGCGCCACCGTCTCCGTCCACTACGTGGGTGTGGCTTTCTCCACCGGTGAAGAGTTCGACGCCTCCTGGAACCGCGGCACGCCGCTCCAGTTCCATCTGGGTGCCGGTCAGGTCATCGCCGGCTGGGACCAGGGCGTCCAGGGCATGAAGGTCGGCGGACGCCGCCGGCTGACCATTCCCTCGCACCTCGCGTACGGCGAGCGTGGCGCCGGTGGCGGCCGTATCGCGCCCGGCGAGGCCCTGATCTTCGTCTGTGACCTCGTCGGCGTCTGAGAGACGACCTGGCGACGACTGAGGACAGGGTCTGATCAGACCTGTCCGTCGAGGCCCATGCCGGTTCCGGCATGGGCCTCGGCTTTTCCCACGACACCCCGGGGCGGTACGGTCGGCGGTCGGAAGCATTGTTGAGAAAGGGCGTCGATGGCCATTGCCAAGGCCGAGCGGCTGATGAACCTGGCGCTGTGTCTGCTCGGGACGCGGCGGCCGCTCAGCAAGCGCGAGCTGCGCGAGTCCATCGAGGCCTATCTGGAGGCGGGGTCCGACGACTCCTTCAACCGGATGTTCGAGCGCGACAAGGACGATCTGCGCGAACTCGGCCTGGTCATCGAGACGGTGGAGAATCTCGACGGCGAGGTCGGCTATCTCGCGCGCCGTGACAGCAACCGCCTGCCGCCCATCACCATCGACGCCGAGGAGGCCGCGGCGCTCGGCCTCGCGGCCAAGGTCTGGCAGCAGGCCCGCCTCGCAGGGGCCGCCAGCGGCGCCCTGCAGAAGCTGCGCGCGGCGGGCCTTCCCGAGGACGTCGATCCGTACGGGGCGCACAGCGCGCTCGAGCCGCGCATCCCCGTGCACGAGGCGGCCTTCGAGCCGCTGATGCTCGCCTGCCGCGACCGCCGCCCCGTCGTCTTCGACTACCGAAAGGCCACCGCGGCCCGCCCCGAGCCGCGCCACGTCGAGCCGTGGGCGCTCGAATGCTGGCGTGGCCACTGGTACCTCGCGGGCTGGGACCGTGACCGCGGGGCCGAGCGCGTGTTCCGGCTCTCCCGCATCACCGGGAAGGTCCGCGCCCGTGCGGGCAAGTTCACCGCGGGCGTCCCCGATGTCGTCACGGTGCGCGAGACCGTCGCGGGCTGGGCGGGGGAGAGCGCCGACCGCTCCGCCCTGATCCGGCTGCGTACGGGCGCGGGTTACCCGCTGCGCGCCAAGGCCGCCCACATACGTGAAGTGGGCGAGGGGTGGGACGAGTTGGAGATTCCGTACGGGCACGGGCTGGACGCGTGGCTGGTGGAGTTCGGGCCCGACGTGGTGGTCCTGGAGCCCGCCGAGTTGCGGGCCGACGTGGTGGACCGGCTGCGTGCCGTGGCCAAGGGCTGAGGGGGACGTACCGAATCATGGCCACGAACGCGATCGACCAGACCCGGCGGATGCTGTCCCTGGTGACCTATCTGCGCGAGCGCCCCGGCGCCCACGTCAGTGACGTCGCCCGCGCCTTCGGGATCACCGAGGACGAGCTGATCTCCGACCTGGACGTGCTGCCGCTGTGCGGGACCAGTTTCCGCGGCGGCGACCTCCTGGACATCGACACCGACGGTGACCGCATCTGGTGGCACAACGCGGACGACGTGGCGGCCCCGCTGCGGCTCGCCGCCGACGAGGCCACCGCGCTCCTGGTGGCCGCCCGCGCGGTCTCCACGCTCCCCGGGCTGCGCGAGAGCGACCGGCAGGCGCTGGTGCGCGCCACCGCGAAGCTGGAGACGGCGGCCGGTGACAACGCCGGCGCCAGCGCGCGGCTCTCGGTGACCTTCGAGTCCGAGGGCGGTGTCTTCGCCGAGGTCGACCGTGCCATCTCCGAGCGGCGCAGGCTCTGGCTGCGCTACTACTCACCGGCGCGCGACGAGCTCACCGAGCGCGAGGTCGACCCGATCCGCCTCTTCGCCGTGGGGCACACGTACATGGAGGCGTGGTGCTACCTCTCCGAGGCGCGCCGCACTTTCCGCCTCGACCGGGTGGCCGAGATCAGGATCCTGGACGAGCCGTCCGCGCCGCCCGAGGTCGAGCTGCGTGACCTCTCCGAGGGGCTCGTGCAGCCGGCCGCGGAGGACCCTGAGGTGGTCGTCGAGGTCGGGCCGGGCGGCCGCTGGGTCGCCGAGTACTACCCCCACGACAGCGCCGAGGAGCTCCCCGACGGCGGTCTGCGGATCACGCTGCGCACCCCGGACCCCACCTCGCTGCGCAGGCTCGCGCTGCGGCTCGGCGGGGACGGGCACATCGTCTCCCCGGCGGATCTCGCGGACAGCGCGCGGCAGGCGGCGCGCGAGGCCCTGGCGGCCTACGACGAGCACGACAAACACCCCGGCGGGTCGTACGACAGGCAGGAGCAAGGACGTTGACCACCAGCCTCATGTCCGAGATTCCCGGAATGTCGAGAATCGCCCCTGTGCTCTTCAAGGCCGCCTGCCCCGACTGCCGCGCCCGCTTCGAACTCTCCGCCGGGGCCCTGCGGTTGGCCATCGGCGCCTCGGCCCGCACCACCTTCTACTCCTTCACCTGCCCGGAGTGCGGCAGCGCGGTGCGCAAGCCCGCGGGCGAACGCATCGTCGAACTGCTCACCGGCGGCGGGGTGCGGACGCTGCGTCTGCACTCGACCGTCTAGGCTCGACGCATGTTCTGGGCGATGCTGGCGATTGCCGCGGGGTTCTGTGGCCTCGCCGTGCTCGGCGTACTGGCGATTCGGGTCTTCATCGAGGCGCAGCGCCTCAGTACTCAAGTGACGCAGACCACACAGCGGATCAACCGCGCGGCGGAGGATCTCGAGGCGGCGGCGACCGGTGTGGCCCAGGCGAGCCGAGATGTCCTGTAGGTCCAGAAGATCCTGCAGGTGTCGCGGAGACGCACGTCGACACCGCGGCCTGTCAACTTCCCTTGTCCGGCAGGTACGCTGCTGAAGTGGCCCGGAGTGCGAGGCGCGGGCCGCAACTGGGAGTACGCACAGGGATTGCCCTGCGTTCACCCCTGAGCGTTACGATCGCTGCCAGCACGGTGGCCGGACAGCAAGTCCGGCCTGTCCGGCAGCCCCGCCCCTGCCGCCTCGGTGAGAAGGTAAAGACCTATGTTCGGAAAGATCGGCGCCCCCGAGATCATTCTCATTCTCGTCGTCATCGTTCTGCTGTTCGGGGCGAAGAAGCTTCCCGACATGGCCCGGTCGCTCGGCAAGTCCGCGCGCATCCTCAAGAGCGAGGCCAAGGCGATGAAGACGGACGGCAAGAAGGACGAGGCGGCCCCGGCCGACCCGCCCACCGACCCTTCCGCCGCTCAGCGCACCATCCAGGCCGCGCCCGGTGACGTGACCAGCTCGCGCCCGGTCACCGAGCCCACCGACAGCACCACCAAGCGCTGATCCAAGGCCGGCGACGGCCGGCCTGCCGCACGAGATGAGGACGTGGGTTGCTCAAGTCTGCCCGCAAGAAGGAACAGGATCCCGAGGGGCGGATGCCTCTTGCGGAGCACCTGCGCGAGCTCCGCAACCGGCTCGCGAAGGCCGTGCTGGCCATCATCGTCGTCGCGATCGTCGCCGCGTTCTTCTACAAGGACATCATCGAGTTCTTCACGAACCCGATCCTGAACTCCGTGGGGTGCGAGAAGAGCTTCGCCGAGCTGGCGAAGGAGGACGACGGCACGTGCGCGCGCATCGTGCTGAACGGTCTGCTCACGCCGTTCACCCTCGCGCTCAAGATCTCCCTGATGGCCGGCGTGGTGCTCGCGTCGCCGATCTGGCTCTACCAGCTGTGGGCCTTCGTCGCCCCCGGCCTGCACAAGAGCGAGAAGAAGTACGCCTACGGCTTCGTGGCCGCCGGATTCCCCCTGTTCCTGGGCGGCGGGTTCTTCGCGTACAAGACGCTGCCGACGATGGCGCGGGTGCTGCTCGAATTCTCGCCCGGCGGGATCGACAACTTCTTGCCGCTGGACGAGCTGATCGACCTGGTCACCCGCATGGTGATCGTCTTCGGCCTCTCCTTCGAGCTGCCCCTCCTGCTGGTGATGCTGAACCTCACCGGGGTGCTCACCGGCAAGCGGATGCTCGGCTGGTGGCGCGGCATGATCATGGGCATCACGGTCTTCGCGGCCGTGGCGACGCCCAGCACCGACCCGCTGACCATGATCGCCCTCGCCGGGCCGATCTGGGTGCTCTACTTCGCCGCCACCGCCTTCTCGCTCCTCAACGACCGGCGCAAGGCGAAGATCGACGCGGCCGGGCCCGATGACGACGAGGCGTCCGAGCTCGACCTGACCCCCGAGGACGTCGGCGCGATCGAGCCGGTGTCCGCGAACAGGGCGCTGCCCGAGCAGGCGAGCGGCGACAGCACGACCAGGGACCGTGTGAACGGTTTCGACGACGTGACCTGATCTTGTAGGGTCCTGCCCCAGACTCCGTCCGGGGGGACCTCAGTGACCAGCGACATCACGCTCTTCGTCAATCCCACCGCGGGCCGCGGCCGGGGCGCCCACGCGGCGCAGCCGGCCGCTTCCGCGTTGCGGGCCGCGGGCCACTCCGTGCGCACGGTCATCGGGGAGGACTCCGCCGACGCGCTGCGCCGGGCACGCGATGCCGTGGATGCCGGGACGCGCGCGCTGATCGCCGTCGGCGGTGACGGCATGGCGAGCCTCGCACTGCAGGCCGTCGCGCGGACCTCGACGCCCCTGGGCGTGGTCGCCGTGGGCACCGGCAACGACTTCGCCCGTGCGCTGGGGCTTCCGGTGCGCGATCCGGCCGCCGCGGGGGCCGTCATCGCCGAGGCGCTCGACGCGGGGCGCACGCGCGACGTCGACCTGGGGCAGGTGGGCAAGACGTGGTTCGGCACCGTGCTCGCCTCCGGCTTCGACTCCCGGGTCAACGACCGGGGCAATCGGATGCGCTGGCCCACCGGGCGTTTCAAGTACGACCTCGCGATGGCTGTGGAGCTGGCGGCCTTCCGGCCCATCCCGTTCCGGATCACGCTGGACGACGAGCAGGTCCACGAGATCGACGCGACGCTCGTCGCCGTGGGGAACGGGACCTCGTACGGCGGGGGCATGAAGATCTGCGCGCGGGCCGACATGGGCGACGGCCTCTTCGACGTCACGGTCGTCGGCGACTGCAGCCGTACGACGCTCCTGAAGGTCTTCCCGCGGGTCTACAAGGGCACGCACCTGGACCACCCCAAGGTCACCGTGTTCCGGGCAGCGAAGGTGGAGCTCGCCGCGCCTGCAGTCACCGGTTACGCGGACGGGGAGCAGCTCGGCGGCCTGCCGCTGACGGCACGGTGCGTGCCGCGAGCCGTACGGGTGCTCGGGCCCGAGGGACCGCGGGAGCCGTAAGGCAGATAATGATCGTCCGTTGTCAGTGGTGGCCGGTAGTCTCGAAAGCACGATGACAGAGGACCTCTCACCGGCCGAGCGGTACGCGGCGGCGCGCGAGCGCGCTGTCGAGCAGGCCACAGCACTCGCCGGCTTCCGCGAGATGTACGAATTCGGCCTCGACCCCTTCCAGATCGACGCCTGTCGGGCGCTCGAGTCGGGCAAGGGCGTGCTCGTGGCCGCCCCCACGGGTTCGGGCAAGACGATCGTCGGCGAGTTCGCCGTGCACCTGGCCCTGCTGCAGGGCAAGAAATGCTTCTACACCACGCCCATCAAGGCGCTCTCCAACCAGAAGTTCGCCGACCTCTCCAAGAGATACGGCGCGGACAAGGTCGGTCTGCTGACCGGCGACAACAGCGTCAACTCCGACGCCCCGGTGGTCGTGATGACCACCGAAGTGCTGCGGAACATGCTGTATTCGGGCTCGCAGTCGCTGCTGAACCTCGGCTATGTGGTGATGGACGAGGTGCACTACCTCTCCGACCGCTTCCGCGGCGCCGTCTGGGAAGAGGTGATCATCCACCTCCAGGAGTCGGTGACGCTGGTCTCCCTGTCGGCGACCGTGTCGAACGCCGAGGAGTTCGGCGACTGGCTGGACACCGTGCGCGGCGACACCCAGGTGATCGTCTCGGAGCACCGGCCGGTGCCGCTGTTCCAGCACGTCCTCGCCGGCCGCCGGATGTACGACCTCTTCGAGGAGGGCGAGGGCCAGCGAAAGGCCGTCAACCCCGACCTCACGCGCATGGCGCGGATGGAGGCCAGCCGTTCGTACAACCCGCGTGACCGCCGCAAGGGCAAGATGGTCCGCGAGGCCGACCGCGAGCGCGAGCGCAGACAGCGGTCGAGGATCTGGACGCCGGGGCGCCCCGAGGTCATCGACCGGCTCGACTCCGAAGGTCTCCTCCCCGCGATCACCTTCATCTTCAGCCGCGCGGCCTGCGAGGCCGCCGTACAGCAGTGCCTGCACGCGGGCCTGCGGCTGAACGGCGAGGACGCGCGGGCCGAGGTCCGCGAGATCGTCGAGGAGCGCACGGCCGCCATCCCGGACGAGGACCTGCACGTCCTCGGCTACTACGAATGGCTCGAAGGCCTGGAGCGCGGCATCGCGGCGCACCACGCGGGCATGCTGCCGACCTTCAAGGAGGTCGTCGAGGAGCTCTTCGTCCGCGGGCTCGTGCGCGCCGTCTTCGCCACCGAGACCCTCGCCCTGGGCATCAACATGCCCGCGCGCAGCGTGGTGTTGGAGAAGCTCGTCAAGTGGAACGGCGAGCAGCACGCGGACATCACGCCCGGTGAGTACACCCAGCTGACCGGCCGTGCCGGGCGGCGTGGCATCGATGTCGAGGGCCATGCGGTGGTCCTGTGGCAGCGCGCCATGAGCCCGGAACACCTCGCGGGGCTCGCCGGTACGCGCACGTATCCGCTGAGGTCCAGCTTCAAGCCGTCGTACAACATGGCCGTGAACCTGGTCGAGCAGTTCGGGCGGCACCGCTCGCGTGAGCTCCTAGAGACGTCCTTCGCGCAGTTCCAGGCCGACAAGTCGGTCGTCGGGATCTCCCGCCAGGTGCAGAAGAACGAAGAGGGACTCGAGGGCTACAAAGCCTCGATGACCTGTCACCTGGGCGACTTCGAGGAGTACGCCCGCCTGCGCCGCGAGCTGAAGGACCGGGAGACCGAGCTCGCCAAGCAGGGCGCCAACCAGCGCAGGGCGGCGGCGGCCACCGCCCTGGAGAAGCTCAAGCCCGGTGACGTCATCCACGTGCCGACCGGGAAGTACGCGGGCCTGGCGCTCGTCCTGGACCCGGGGATCCCCGCGGGCCGAGTCAACGGCCACCGCGGCTTCGAGCATCAGGACGGGCCGAGGCCGCTGGTGCTCACCGCCGAGCGGCAGGTCAAGCGCCTCGCCTCGATGGACTTCCCGGTGCCGGTCGAGGCCCTTGAGCGGATGCGCATCCCGAAGTCGTTCAACGCGCGCTCGCCGCAGTCGCGCCGGGATCTGGCGTCCGCGCTGCGCACGAAGGCCGGGCACATCGTGCCGGAGCGGCATCGCAAGGGGCGCGCCGCCGCGGCCGACGACCGCGAGATCGCCCGGCTCCGCACGGAGCTGCGGGCGCACCCGTGCCACGGGTGCGACGAGCGGGAGGACCACGCGCGGTGGGCCGAGCGCTACCACCGCCTGCGGCGGGACACCGTGCAGCTCGAGCGGCGGATCGAGGGGCGTACGAACACCATCGCGCGGACCTTCGACCGGATCGTCGCGCTGCTCACGGAGATGGACTACCTCCGGGGTGACGAGGTCACCCAGAACGGCAAGCGGCTGGCCCGGCTCTACGGCGAGCTGGACCTCCTTGCCAGCGAATGCCTGCGCGAAGGCGTGTGGGAGGGGCTCAGCCCGGCCGAACTGGCCGCGTGCGTCTCGGCGTTGGTGTTCGAGGCCCGGGCCGCGGACGACGCGCTCGCCCCCAAGCTGCCCTCCGGGAAGGTGAAGGCGTCCCTCGGCGAGATGGTGCGGATCTGGGGCCGGCTCGATGCCCTGGAGGAAGAGTTCAAGATCAACCAGGCGGAGGGGGTCGGGCAGCGGGAGCCGGACCTCGGGTTCGCCTGGTCGGCGTACATGTGGGCGTCGGACAAGGGCCTCGACGAGGTGCTGCGCGAGGCGGAGATGCCGGCCGGTGACTTCGTGCGGTGGTGCAAGCAGGTGATCGACGTGCTGGGGCAGATCTCGGCCGCCGCTCCCCGCGAGAACTCCACCGTGGCCAAGAACGCCCGCAAGGCCGTGGATCAGCTGCTGCGAGGTGTGGTGGCGTACAGCTCCGTCGGCTGACGGAAGGCGACGGTCCGCGGCTGTCGGACCGCGACGAGCGGTCGGCGCCGAAGGGCGGGCCCGGGGATTTTCCTCCCCGGGCCCGCCCTTTTTCGTATCCAGGTCCGCCTGTTCGACGTCATCACTCCACGTGTTCGATTGATCGCCACGCGTGTAAATGGAGCCGAGTGTATGCCCGTCGGTGAGCGCGCTGCAGGGCCTTGCTGAATATGACTCGGCGATGATTCCGGCGCGCTAAGCTCGCCCGGAGCGCGGCGAGTTGAAACGAGTTGCGATAGATTCGCGCGTTTGTTCATAGATCTTGTGATTGTTCGCATACGTCTACCGCTTCCAACTCCCCGCACATACCCCCCATTTCCCAGCACCGCCCCCCATTCCTTCCCCCAAGACAAGTCTTCAGAGGGCATACATGGTGAGTGTTCAATCGCCTCCCGGTGGCCGAGAAGTCCCTTACGCACGCGTGCTGTTGCTGCCCGCCTTGCTGATGGCCGCGGCCACCGGAGCCGCCGTCGCCGCGGTGCCGGAGCCCGCCCGCATCGCGGTGGGCTGGTGCGGCGCGATCGCGACCCTCGTGGTCGTCGCGGTCGGCGCCGAAGCCGTGCGACGCGGCCGGTCCATCCGGGAGTTGCACACCCAGTACGCGCAGCGCCTCGCTTCCCTGGAGCGGCGCATCGCGTCCCATGACGACGAGACCATCCGCCTGGGCAGGGAGATCATCCCCGAGGCCGTCTACCGGCTCCGGGGAGGCGAAGCGCCCTCGGAAGTCATCCGCAACCTCGTCGACGCCGACGAATCCTTCTCCGAACTGCCGCACTCGCAGCGCAAGCTGCTCCGGAACGTCCTGGACACCCTGGACTCCGGAGAGGCGATGCGCGAGTCCTCGCAGCGTGCCTTCGTCAACATCGCCCGGCGCGTCCAGTCCATCGTCCACCAGCAGTCCGCGGAACTGCGCGAGATGGAGGAGTTCCACGGCCGCAACCCCGAGGTCTTCGACGACCTGCTGCGCATCGACCACGGCACGGCACTGATCGGCCGCCTCGCCGACTCGATCACCGTCCTCGGCGGAGCCCGTCCGGGACGCCAATGGCCCAAGCCCGTACCGCTGTTCAGCGTGCTGCGCGGCGCCATGTCCCGGATCCTGGAGTACCAGCGCGTCGACCTGCACTCGATCGCCAAGGTCGCGATCCGCGGCACGTCCGTCGAACCGCTCATCCACGCCTGCGCCGAGCTGCTCGACAACGCCACGCGCTACTCACCGCCGCAGACCCGCGTGCACGTCACCGCCGTCGAGGTGCAGACCGGCATCGCCATCGAGATCGAGGACGGCGGCGTCAGCCTCAGCGAGGAAGCACGGGCACGGGCCGAGCGCATGCTCGCGCGGGCCCAGGCCGGCTTCGACCTGAACGACCTCGGCGAGAGCCCGCGCCTGGGCATGGCCGTCGTGGGACGGCTCTCGCAGATGTACAACCTGCAGGTCTCGCTGCGGCAGTCCGCGTACGGCGGCGTCCGCGCGGTGCTCATCGTCCCGCGCGAGATGCTCTCCACCGGACCCGCCCCCGGCCTCGCCCACGGCATCGGCGCGTCCGCGGTGCCCCGGGTGAACGCCGAAGGCGTGCCCATCGAGGAGGCCCACGGCATCCGGCGCAAGAAGCCCCGCGTGATGACGGCAGGACCGCCCCTGACCAAGTCGCTCGGTGCGGCCATGGAAGACGACATCCCCGAGGTCACCGAGTGGACGTCGAACGGCCTGCCGCAGCGCCGCAGCCGGGTCCGCACCTCGCTGGCCGAGCGTCTCGCGCAGGAAGCCGCGGACGCGAAGTACGCCGCGCAGCGCGCCCAGTACTCCCCGCAGGCGGCCGCACCGGTCGTATCCGAACCGGCGAAGAAGGAGGAGAAGGAACCGGGCCTCTGGATCGAGGCCTTCATGAAGGGCGTGAACGGCGACGACTCCGCAGCCGATGACCCGTTGTCCCCCAAGGGCCACAGCGACAACGACCACGGCACAGCCGACAGTGCCGACAACGCCGACGAGGGGGGCTGGAAGTGATCCAGCAACGGGCCAATTTCGACTGGATGCTCAAGGAGCTCGCCGACGGCGTGCCGCAGACCCGGCAGATCGTGGTGCTCTCCGCGGACGGCCTGCGCATCGCGCGCTACGGCGGCGACCCTGACGCCGCCGACCGGATCGCCGCCGCCTGCGCGGGACTTCAGTCCCTGGCGGCCGCGGTCGCCACCGAGATTCCGCACGCCGACGGCGGCATGCGGATGGTGATCATCGAGGTCGGCGGCGGCTACTTCTATCTGATGGCGGCGGGGGCCGGGGCGTACCTCGCCGTGCTCGCCGACGAGACCGTCGACGCGGGCCTCATCGGCAACCGCATGCGGGACCTGGTCGTCCGGATCGGCGCCCATCTGACGAGCCCGCCCCGGCGAGACGGGCAGGCCGTATGAATCCTCCGCAAGGCGAGAATCCCTCCCACCGAGACGACCCTCCCCAACGGGAACGGCGCAGCCCGGAGAACCCCGAGCGGCTCTACATCCTGACCGGTGAGGACACGGAGCGGGCAGCGCTCGACCTCGTCACGCTGATCGTCGCGCACGGCGAGGCGCCGCCCACGGCCGAACCCGAGCACGCCGACGTCCTGCGGCTGTGCGGGACACCGCTGTCCGTCGCCGAGATCTCCGCGTACCTCGCGCTGCCGTTCAGCGTGGTGACCGTGCTCCTCACCAGGATGCTCGAGGCCGACCTGGTACAGGCGCGGGCATCGATCGTCCGCTCCACGCTCCCCGATCGTTCCCTTCTCGAAGCGGTGATGCATGGACTTCAAAAGCTCTGACACGATCACCGGGCCCAGCAGCGACGAGGTCCTGCCGCATACGGCCACGGCCGCCGTGAAGATCGTGATCGTGGGCGGGTTCGGGGTCGGCAAGACGACGATGGTCGGCTCCGTCAGCGAGATCCGTCCGCTGACCACCGAAGAGACCATGACCCAGGCGGGCATCGGCGTCGACGACAACTACGGCTCCGACACCAAGACCGCCACCACCGTCGCGATGGACTTCGGCCGGATCAGCATCTCCGACGAACTGGTGCTCTATCTCTTCGGCACCCCCGGCCAGGAGCGCTTCTGGTTCCTGTGGAACGGCCTCTTCGAAGGGGCGCTGGGTGCGGTGGTCCTCCTCGACACCCGCCGCCTCGAGGTCAGCTTCGACGTGATCGGCCGCCTCGAGGAACGCGGCGTGCCCTTCGTCGTCGCCGTCAACGACTTCCCCGACGCGCCCCATCACCCCATGGAGACGCTGCGCCGCGCACTCGACCTGGACGACGCGGTGCCGATGGTGAAGTGCGACGCCCGGCAGCGCGCGTCTAGCCGGGACACCTTGCTGACCCTCATGCGGTACCTGCACTCCCTGACCGTGGCCCCCGTCTGACATCTCCCCCTATCCGCAACCCCGGAGCGACGAACGTGACGACTCCTTCCCGACCCCACACCGGCATGGACGACCCCGCCATGCCACCGCCCGGCTGCCCCGCGCACGGTCTGGGCGCCGGCGGCCTGCGCCGTCTCTACGGCCCCGAGGCGGAGACCGACCTCGCGGGCGTGTACGAGAAGCTGCGTGCCGAGCACGGCGCGGTGGCCCCGGCCCTGCTGCACAACGACGTACCCATCTGGGCGGTCCTCGGCCACAGCGAGAACCTCCACATGGTCCGCACCCCCTCGCACTACACCCGCGACCCGCGCCAGTGGCGGGCCATCATCGACGGCTCCATGGGCCCCGACAACCCGCTCGCCCCGGTCGTCACCTACCAGCCCATGGCCAGCATGGTCGAAGGCGCCGAGCACCAGCGGCTGCGCGGCGCGGTCACCGGCGCCATGGCGCTCCTCGACCACCGCGGCATCCGCCGCTACATCAACCGCTACAGCAACCTCCTGCTCAACGACATCTGCCAGGACGGGCGCGCGGACGTCGTGAGCCAGTTCGCCGAGCATCTGCCGATGATGGTGATGTGCCACGTCCTCGGCATGCCCGAGGAGTACAACGAGCGGATGGTGCAGTCCGCCCGCGACATGCTCAAGGGCACCGAGACCGCCATCGCCAGCAACGCGTACATCATGGACGCGCTGATGCGGCTCGTGGTGCGGCGCCGGGCGCAGGCCGAGGAGGACTTCACCAGCAACCTCATCGCGCAGCCCGCGCAGCTCACCGACGACGAGGTCGCCGCGCACCTGCGCCTCGTGCTCATCGCCTCGTACGAGGCCACGGCCAACCTCATCGCCAACGCCCTGCGCATGGTCCTGACCGACCCGCGCTTCCGCGCCCAGCTCAGCGGCGGTCAGATGACGGTCCCCGAGGCGGTCGAGCAGTCCCTGTGGGACGAGCCGCCGTTCAGCGCGATGATCGGCTACTTCGCCAAGCAGGACACCCAGCTCGGCGGCAAGCAGATCAAGGCGGGCGACGGTCTGCTCCTCGGCATCGCGCCGGGCAACGTCGACCCCGTCGTACGCCCGGACCTCAACGCCAACATGCAGGGCAACCGCTCCCACCTGGCGTTCAGCGGCGGTCCGCACGAGTGCCCGGGGCAGGACCTCGGCCGTGCCATCGCCGACACGGGGGTGGACGCGCTGCTCATGCGCTTCCCGGACGTGGAACTCGCCGTCGAGGAACACGAGTTGAAGTGGACCTCGTCGATCCTCTCCCGGCACCTGGTGTCGCTCCCGGTGCACTTCGCGCCGCGGCCTCCGCAGGACGTGATGGCGCGGCCCATGGCGCGGGTGCCCGACGCGCGCAACGACTGGCATGTGTCGTCGCCGGCTCCGCAGCCCGCGTACCCCGCGACGCCCGCGCCCCGGCCCGCGCCTGCCGCGGCCGCTCCTCCGCCCGTGCCGGAGTCCGCGCCGGTGGCCGTGTCGGTGCCGCGGCAGGGGGCGTGGCGGCGGCTCGTCACCTGGTGGCGGGGTTACTGACCGCCCGCTGAGGGGTCCTCGTTCTCCCAGGAGTCGTACGAGGACCAGGCGCCCAACTCGCGTGCGCTGACGAAGCGGTGGTCGGCGCCCGTGACGGGGTCCCTGAACTCCAGCACGCGGGAGAGGAGTTGGAGGGGCCGCCGGAAGTCGTCCGGCGGCACCGGCCCGGCCACCAGCGGGTAGACCGGATCGCCGAGGATCGGCAGGCCCAGCGCGTTCATGTGCACGCGCAACTGGTGGGTGCGGCCGGTGTGCGGAGTGAGGCGATAGCGCCCCAACGCGTCGTTGTGCTCGATGAGTTCGACGCGGCTCTCGCTGTTGGGCTCCGCACCGGGAACCTCGTACGCGGCGATGATGCCGCGCTCCTTGACGATGTGGCTGCGCACGGTGCGGGGGAGTTCGATCGCCGGGTCGTGGGCGGCCACGGCCTCGTACTCCTTCGACACCCGCCGCTCGCCGAACAGCGTCTGATACGCGCCGCGCTCGCTCGGCCGTACGGTGAAGAGGATCAGCCCGGCGGTGAGCCGGTCCAGGCGGTGCGCCGCGCCGAGCGTGGGGATGCCGAGCTCCCTGCGCAGGCGGGCGAGCGCGGTCTCGGTGACGTGGCTGCCGCGGGGCGTGGTGGCCAGGAAGTGGGGCTTGTCGGCGACGACGATGTGCTCGTCGCGGTACACGACCTCGATGGCGTACGGCACCGGGACCTCGTCCGGCAGCTCACGGTGGAACCACACGAAGGCGCCGGGAACATAGGGGGCGTCCGGCGTCACGGGAAGCCCGTCCACGCCGACGATCAGCCCGTCCCGAAGCATCGCGTCGATCACCCCGGGCCCGGGCTTCAGCCGCTCGACGAGATGGTCCCGTACGGTCGCCCACGCTCCGTCGGCGGGCAGCTTGACCCGCATGGGGTCGACGCCGCGCCGTTGCGGCAGGGGAGAGGGCGGGATGCGGGGCTTACGGGTCACAACCGGCAACAGTACGGGGCCCGGCGGGGCGCCCCGCCGGGTCACTCGGGTCGGGAGGCCACGGGCTCGTCTCCCCGGACACGGGCGTGCAGATGCATGTCGTGCCAGCCGTCCGCGTGCAGGACCGCGCTGCGCTTGGTGCCCTCCGGCACGAAGCCGGTCTTGAGCGCGACACGGCAGGAGGCCTCGTTGGCCGTGGCGTGGGTGAGTTCGAGGCGGTGCAGGCCGAGTTCGCCGAAGGCCCAGTCGCTCAGCGCCGTGAGAGCGCGCGGGGCGATGCCCCGGCCGCGGGCCGACGGCATCGTCCAGTAGGCGACTTCGGCCTGTCCGTCGGCGAGCACGATCAGCCGCAGCGAGATCCGCCCCACCACCTCGTCCGTCGTGGCGTCGGCGACGGCCCAGTGCGCGTCGCGCTCCTCGGACCAGGCCTTGCGCCAGCCGTAGATCCAGCCGCGGGTCTCGTCGACGGAGTCGGCCTCGCGCGCGTGCCAGCGCCGCAGCACCGGGTCCTGGAACGCCTCGTACACGGCGGGTGCGTCGTCCGGGGACCAGGGGCGCAGGACCAGCCCTCCGGGGACGGCGATGGTCGGCTGCTCCTGCTGGGCGAGGGCGCCTGCGGCGACGACGTCCGGGATCATGAAGGGCATCCCGGCATCGTGCCAGCGGCCGCCCGCCGGGGAAACCGGTTTTGGCTCATCCCGTCAGCGCGCTGGTGGGGGCTGACCGCGCGTTCCCCGCGCCCCTGACGGGGCGCGGCTGTGCGCAGCTGTCACGCGGAGGGCACCGACTCCTGCTCCGCCTCGACCGCGGCGTTCCAGTCGCGCTTGGACGCCTGCCAGCCGTCCTCGTTGTCACCCAGGCGCCAGTAGCCGGAGACCGAGAGGCGCTCGCGGGGTACCTGGCGCTCCATGCGGAGGTAGCGGCGCAGCTCCTTCACGAACCCCGCCTCGCCGTGCACGAACGCGTGCACGTCGCCCGCCGGGAAGTCGAGGGAGCGTACGGCTTCGACGAGGGCCTCGCCCACGGGGCGCTGCCCGCGGTGCAGCCACACGATGTCCGCGACCGAGCTGATCTTCTGCTCCTCGTCCGCGGCGGCGACCTCCACGAAGGCGTACGCCTTGGCGCCCTCGGGCAGTGCCTCGAGGGACGCGGCGATCGCGGGCAGCGCGCTCTCGTCACCGGCCAGCAGATGCCAGTCGGCGTCGGCGTCCGGGGCGTATCCACCGCCGGGGCCGAGGAAGCGGATCGTGGCGCCCGGCTGGACGTCCTTGGCCCAGGGGCCCGCGAGGCCCTCGTCGCCGTGGACGACGAAGTCGATGGCGAGCTCGCGGGTCGCCGGGTCCCAGGAGCGCACCGTGTACGTACGCGTGACGGGCCACTGGTCGCGGGGGAACTCCTCGCGGATCCGCTGCATGTCGAACGGCTCCGGGTAGGTCACGCCTTCGGCGCCGAAGAGCAGTTTCACGTAATGGTCGGTGGAGTCGCCCACCGTGAACTCGGAGAGGCCCTCACCGCCCAGGACCACGCGCTGCATGTGCGGGGTGAGGCGCTCGGTGCGCACCACCTGGGCGATGTGGGCCTTCGGTGCCTTGCGTGCCGGACGTTCTGCCATGGCGGCGGCCTCCCCTGATCAAATGTTGCTTAGGCTTACCTAAGCTAACACCTCATCCCTGGAGAGTCGTGAGCAACCGCTTCAGCGCTCCGCCCAGGTTCCACCGCTCGGCGAGGTCGTCCAGGGCCGCGGGATCACGGGGCTCGCCCGGCAGCGCGAGGTCAACGTCCGGCAGGGGTACGTCGCCCGCGACGCGGACCACCGTCGGTGCGACGGCCACATACGCGCGGGATTCGTCGAGCCGCTTGCGCTGGGAAGGCGTCAGCTTGCTCTTCGGGTCGTCCACCGCGGCCATGATTCCGGCCAGATCCCCGAACGCGTCCAGGAGCTTGGCCGCCGTCTTCTCGCCGATGCCGGGGACGCCGGGCAGGCCGTCGCTCGGGTCGCCGCGCAGCAGGGCCAGGTCGACATAGCCCGAGCCGTCCACGCCGTACTTCTCGCGGAGCCAGGCCTCGTCGGTGAGCTGGAGGGAGCCGACGCCCTTGAGGGGGTAGAGGACGCGGATGCCCCGCTCGTCGTCGACCAGCTGATAGAGGTCGCGGTCGCCGGTGACGATGTCGACCGGGCCCGTGGCGCGGCCGGCGTAGGTGCCGATCACGTCGTCCGCCTCGTACGACGGCACGCCCACGCGGGCGATGCCGAGCGCGTCCAGGACGTCCTCGATGATCGGGACCTGCGGCGCGAGCGTGTCCGGGGTCTCCTCGGCGTCCGGTCCCTGCTCGACCTCCTCGGCGACGCGATGCGCCTTGTACGAGGGGATCAGCTCGACCCGCCAGTGCGGACGCCAGTCCGCGTCCATGCAGGCGACCAGGTCGTCCGGGCGGTGGTCCTGCACGAGCCGGGCGATGAAGTCGAGCAGACCGCGCACCGCGTTCACCGGTGTGCCGTCCGGGGCCTTCACGGAATCGGGGACCCCGAAATAGGCCCGGTAGTACAGGGACGCCGTGTCGAGCAGCATGAGCCGTCGCGTTCGCTGAGTCACCTTCGCATCATGCCGCACGGCACTGACACCGCACCGTCTGCCGAGGAGTGCTTCTCGGCCACCTGAAGTGAATGGAATGTGAACTGGAACACTCTTGCGTTTGTTCTGTGTAAGTCGGGGCAGGCGCCGGGCCGGAGCGCCTCCGGTCGAGATTTCAACTATTTCACCGGGCAAGCAGCGGGCAGAACCCGCGTCGCTCCACGGCCCGCCGGCGGGGGAGGCGGGCCGTCTTGGTTCAACCCGAGAGGTGTATGTGTCCAGGCTGCAAGCCGAACACCTGTACAAGGTATTCGGCAGACGACCCGCTGACGCGGTGGAGAAACTCCGCCAAGGAACCGACCGAGAGGAGCTGCGCGCCGAAGGCACCACTGCCGCGGTGATCGACGCCTCCTTCACGGTCGAGCCGGGCCAGATCTTCGTCGTCATGGGTCTCTCCGGATCCGGCAAGTCCACGTTGTTGCGCATGCTCAACGGGCTGTCGGAGCCAACGGCCGGACAGGTGCTGTTCGACGGTCAGGACCTGACGGGTCTGAGCGCCCGTGAGCTGCGCGAGGTGCGCTCCAAGAAGATCAGCATGGTCTTCCAGCACTTCGCGCTCTTCCCGCACCGCAGTGTCCTCGAGAACGCCGGTTACGGCCTCGAGGTGCAGGGCGTGCCGCGCGCCGAGCGCGAGGAACGCGCCACGGTCGCGCTCGAACTCGCCGGGCTCAAGGGCTGGGAGAAGTCCTGGCCCGACGAGCTCTCCGGCGGCATGCAGCAGCGCGTGGGCCTGGCCCGCGCGCTCGCGACCGACGCGGACCTGCTCCTCATGGACGAGTCGTTCAGCGCGCTCGACCCGCTGATCCGCCGCGACATGCAGGACCAGCTCCTGGAGCTCCAGAAGCGGCTGAAGAAGACGATCGTCTTCATCACCCACGACCTGAACGAGGCCATGCGCCTGGGCGACCAGATCGCCGTCATGCGCGACGGCGAGATCGTCCAGATCGGCACCGCCGAGGACATCCTCGTCACGCCGGCCAACGACTACGTCGCCGCGTTCACGCAGGACGTCGACCGCTCCCGTGTCCTCACGGCGGGCGCGATCATGGCCGAGCCCGAGACCGCGTTCGGCACGCGGACGGCCGAGGGCAAGGAGCTGAAGACCGCACAGGACGTGCTGTCCGCCGCCCCCGCCACGGTCAGGGCCGAGACCCCCATCATCGAGCTGTTCACGCCGTGCTCCACCAGTGATGTGGCCGTCGCCGTGACCGACGACGAGGGCGCGCTCATCGGCGTCGTGCCGCGGGCGCGACTGCTCGCGGTCCTCGGCGAGCCGATGACCCCCGAGGACGAGCCGCAGGACACCGCCGTCCCGCTCGACAAGACGCGGGACGAGACGCAGGACAACGGCGGACAGGCTGTGGGCAAGGTGGTCAGCGGTGCCTAGGATTCCCTTCGGCGAGTGGGTCAACGACGGCGTCGACTGGCTGCTCAGCCACATGGCGTGGTTGTTCGACTTCTTCCAGACCGTCTTCCAGGGCGCGTACGACGGCATATCCGACCTGCTCCAGGCGCCCGAGCCGCTGCTCCTCGCGGGCATCTTCGCGGTCATCGCGTTCTGGCTGCGCGGCGTGGTCGCCGGTGTCCTGACCTTCGCGGGCTTCGCCTTCATCGTCTCGATGGAGCTGTGGGACCACGCGATGATGACGCTGTCCCTGGTGCTCGTCTCCACGATCATCGCGCTGATCATCTCGGTGCCCGTGGGCATCTGGGCGGCGCGCTCCAGCACCGTCAGCGGCATCGTCCGCCCGGTGCTCGACTTCATGCAGACGCTGCCGGCGATGATCTACCTCATCCCCGCCATCCTCTTCTTCGGGATGGGTGCCCCCGCGGGCATCGTCGCCACCCTGATCTTCGCCCTGGCCCCCGGTGTCCGCATGACGGAGCTGGGCATTCGCCAGGTCGACAAGGAACTGGTCGAGGCCGCGGACGCGTTCGGCACCACGCCGCGCAACATCCTGCTGCGCGTCCAGCTCCCCCTCGCGCTTCCCACGATCATGGCCGGTGTCAACCAGGTCATCATGCTGGGCCTGTCCATGGCCGCCATCGCGGGCATGGTCGGCACCGAGGGCCTGGGCGCCGACGTCAACGAGGCCATCGGCCAGCTGAACGTCGGCCTCGGCTCCGAGGCGGGCGTCGCCATCGTCATCCTGGCGATCTACCTGGACCGCATGACCAGCTCGCTCGGCACCCAGGTCTCGCCGCTCGGCCGCCGCGCCATGGCGAAGGTGCGTGCCGCGCAGGGCCTGAACATCTGGACCTACCGCCCGCAGGCCGCCGTCGCGGTCGTCGGCGTGGTCGTGCTCGCGCTCGTCGCGGGCGGCATGGGCGCCTTCGGCGGCTCGAAGACCGAGGACGTCGCGACCGACGGCAAGAACGTCGGTCAGGGCAAGGAAATCAACATCGGCTACATCCCCTGGGACGAGGGCGTGGCCTCCACCTTCCTCTGGAAGGAGATCCTGGAGCAGCGCGGCTTCAAGCCGCAGACCAAGCAGCTCGAGGCGGGCCCGCTGTACACCTCGCTCTCGCAGGGCAGCATCGACTTCCAGACCGACTCCTGGCTGCCGACGACGCACGCCTCGTACTGGAAGAAGTACGGCAAGGAGCTCGAGGACATGGGCTCGTGGTTCGGCCCGACCTCGCTCGAGCTCTCCGTGCCCTCGTACGTCAAGGGCGTGAAGTCGCTCGAGGACCTCAAGGGCAAGAGCGGCAAGTTCAAGGGCAAGATCGTCGGCATCGAGCCGAGCGCCGGAATGATGGGCCTGCTCAAGGACAAGGTCCTCAAGGAGTACGGCCTCGACAAGGAGTACAAGGTCGTCGACGGCTCCACCCCGGCGATGCTGGCCGAGCTGAAGCGCGCGTACGCCAAGAAGGAACCGATCGTCACCACGCTCTGGTCGCCGCACTGGGCCTACAGCGACTTCAAGCTGAAGAAGCTCGACGACCCGAAGGGCGCCTGGGGCAAGGGCGACGGCGTGCACACGCTCGCTCGCAAGGGCTTCTCGCAGGAGAACCCGCAGGTCGCCAAGTGGCTCAAGGACTTCAAGATGAGCGAGAAGCAGCTCACGAGTCTTGAGGCGGAGATCAACAAGGCGGGCAAGGGCAAGCAGCAGGAAGCCGTCCGTGTCTGGCTGAAGAAGAACCCCGGTGTCGTCAACAAGCTGGCGCCGCTGCCGAAGAACACCACCCCCGCCGAGGCGAAGCGTCCGCTGAACGCCGCGTACTTCGCGTGGGACGAGAACATCGCCGTCACCAATCTCTGGAAGCGTGTCCTGGAGAAGCGCGGCTACAAGATGAAGCTGACGCCCTCGGACGTCGGCCCGGTCTACACCGCTCTCGCACAGGGTGACCTCGACCTGGACCTCGACGCCTGGCTGCCGACGGCCCAGAAGCAGTACTGGGACAAGAACAAGGCGAACCTCAAGGACCTGGGCTCCTGGTACAGCCCGACGTCCCTGGAGATCGCCGTCCCGTCCTACGTCAAGGGCGTGAAGTCGCTCGAGGACCTCAAGGGCAAGGGCGACAAGTTCAAGGGCAAGATCATCGGCATCGAGCCCGGCACGGGCGTGATGACGGCGCTCAAGAACAAGGTCCTGCCCGGCTACGGCCTGGACAAGGAGTACAAGATCGTCTCCGGTTCGACGCCCGCGATGCTCTCCGAGCTGAAGTCGGCGTACGCCAAGAAGGAGCCGGTCGCGGTGCTGCTCTGGTCGCCGCACTGGGCGTACAACGAGTACAAGCTCACCAAGCTGAAGGACCCCAAGCTGGGCTTCGGCAAGGGCGACACGATCCGCACGATCTCCAGCAAGGAGTTCCCCAAGCAGTACCCGCAGCTCACGAAGTGGCTCAAGAACTTCAAGATGAGCGAGCCGGAACTGGCCAGCCTGGAGAACGAGATCAACAAGGCGGGCAAGGGCAACGAGCCCAAGGCCGTCGACGAGTGGCTGAAGAAGAACCCGGGCTTCGAGCAGAAGATGACTCCGCAGTCGTAACTCTGCGCAGTCCTGGGTCCGCGCGCTGACGCACCCCCGAGGGGTGGGCCTCGTCCTTGTGGCGAAGCCCACCCCTCTCGGCGTTCCCGGGGGCACCCCCGCTCCCTAGGCTGGGCAGCCTCCCCGCCGCTCGAACGTAAGTGCCCCTACGTGACCGTCCGCATCTCCCGCACCGTCCTCGGCCTCGCCATGGCCCTGGCCCTCGCCGCCGCCCTGCTGCTCGCGCATGTGGCGGGGGCGAGCTCCGCACCCGCCTCCGCGGGCACCGCGCGCCTGGCCGCCCTCGCCGAGGACGTCACCGCCGCCGACGGCCACCGCTACGACGCGCGTGACCACACCGGCCGCACCATGGACGCCGCGCAGATCACGCAGGGCACCGAGGGCACCTATCTCGCCGTCTACCACTCCCTCCTGGACGACGGCCGCTTCCATGCCGCCGTCGCCACCTCCACCGATCTGCGGCACTGGCAACGCCGCCACGACTTCGGTGCAGGCACCCATCAGGCAGCGCTCGCCGCCGATGGACGCGGCGGCTACGTCCTCGCCTACGAGAAGGACCCCAGGAACCACATCGCCGTACGCGCCTACGCCGACGAGGAGGCGCTGCTCGACGGGCGCGCGGCACGGGCCTTCGACGCCCCGCGCACCCTCTCCCGGTGCGCCGAGGGCACGCCCGCCATCACCGCCGTACGCGGCGACACCATCGAACTCACCGGCCACTACCGCGCCGACTGCGACACCGACCGCCAGCTGCGCGCCACCCTCACCGGGTTCCGCGACTGGCACGCGACGCCCGACCGGCGGCTCGACCGGGCGCTGCAGACGTGGGGCAACGGCGGGAACCTCGGGGACCGGGCGCCCGTCGAGCTCGGCGGCCGGCGCGTCCTCCTCGTGGAGGGGCAGCGGTGGCGGGGCGACTTCGGGAGCTGGCGGACCTACGCCTACGACCCCGCGAGCGGCCGCGCCGACCGCCTCGCCATCTCCACCCATGGCGGAAGCCGCGCCTTCGCAAATCCCTCGGCTACCCTCCTCACGGACCCGCAGGGCAGACCTGCGTTGCTGGTCAGCCTGTTCATACCGGCAGAAGGGGCGGCTCCCGGCGAGGCGGGTCAGCTTGTCTACTGGCACAAGCTGTAGAAGGCGGTCCTCGCAACGGGGCAAAACCGTTTGGCGAACATGCGTAGGGTGCAGAAAACCCAACAGGGTTGAGAGTGGACCGATGCGCAGAAGGGAGCCGAGGCGATGGACGAGCAGAAGGAAACCCTCCGGGTGGGCTCGGCCGTGCGGCGCCGCCGCCGGCAGCTGGAGCTCACCCTCGCCGTGGTGGCCGAGCGCAGCGGTCTCTCGGTGCCCTTCCTGAGCCAGGTCGAGAACGAGCGGGCGCGGCCCAGCAGGCGCTCCCTGCAGCGTGTCGCCGACGCGCTCCTGACGACCGACGTCGAACTGCTGGCCGCCGCGGATCCCGCGTGCACGGTCGACCTGATGCGCGCCGATGAGGGCGACGGCGAGGCTTCGTCACCCGACGTCCGTGTCCGCAATCTGGTGCGCGGCCACCATCAGCTGCACGCCGTCGAGTTCACCGGCGACCACGACGAGGGCCGCGAGTTCCAGCACCGCAACGACGAGTTGATGTACGTGGTGGGCGGCGCCGTCGAGGTCGAGGCGGAGGGCAGGGCCTACCGCCTCGGGCGCGGCGACAGCCTTTATCTGACCGGCGGGGTGCGCCACCGGTGGCGGGCGACCGTGCCGGACAGCCAGGTGCTCGTCGTGGCCGTCGCCGACCACATCGAGGCCGTGGACGGCTCGCGGCGCTGAGGGCGGGATCTCGCTGTGGCTGGAGTACGGGTCGTCTCGCTGGTGCCCTCGCTGACCGAGGCGGTCGCGGTGAGCGTGCCGGGCGTGCTGGTGGGGGCCACGGAGTGGTGCAGCCATCCGGAGGACCTGGACGACCTCGGTGTCGTCCGCGTCGGCGGCACCAAGAATCCCGACGTGCGCCGGATCATCGCCCTCGCCCCGGACCTGGTGATCGCCAACGAGGAGGAGAACCGCGCACCCGACCTCGCGGCGCTGCGGGCGGCGGGGCTCCAGGTGCTCGTGACGGAGGTACGCGATCTGCCGGGCGCCTTCCGTGAGCTGACCCGGGTGCTGGCCGCCTGCGGGGCGGGCCGGCCCGGGTGGCTGGCCGAAGCCGAGCGCGCATGGGCCCAACTCCCGGACCCCGCCGCCCGGTTGAAGGCGGTGATCCCCATCTGGCGGCGTCCCTGGATGGTCCTGGGGCGCGACACGTTCGCCGGGGACCTGCTGCGGCGCCTCGGTGTCGACAACGCGTACGCGACGCACGCCGAGCGCTATCCACGCGTCCCGATCGAGGAGCTGCGGGCCGTGGACCCGGACGTGGTGATCCTGCCCGACGAGCCCTACCGCTTCAGCCCCGAGGACGGCCCCGAGTCGTTCACCGCGCCAACGGCCCTGACCAGCGGCCGCCACCTCACGTGGTACGGCCCGTCGCTGGCCGAGGCCCCGGCGGTGCTCAGCGCGGCGCTGCGAGAAGCCTGCCGGTGAGGAGCCCGCGGAGGGTCTGGGTGAGGGCCACTGCCCAGGCGGTGAGCAGCAGGGCGTACAGGGCGAGCGCCAGCCAGTCGTAGAACGCGAGGCCCGTGTGCTTGCCCAGGCCCTCGGCGCCCGTGACGCACGTGCCGACGGGGAACGTGAACGCCCACCAGGTCATCGCGAAGCGCATGCCCTTGCGCCGCGCCCGCACCACCATCGCGCCCGCGAGCGCCAGCCACAGCAGGGCGAAGCCCATCACCGGGACGCCGTAGAGCACGGCGAAGACGGTGAAGCCCTGGTCGTACGGGGCCGGGACGACGCCTGTCGCGGCGGTGTCGGCGAACTTGTTCACGGCGGTCGTCGACTGGCCGAGCGGGCCGAGGACCAGGAACAGCGCGGGGGTGAGCGCGAGGGGGTACGGGCCGCCGGTCAGCAGGCGGGCGAAGATCATCGGGAGCATCACCAGGGTGGCGAGCAGGCTCAGGCCGAACATCGCGAAGCAGGCGTAGAGAAGCGTCTGTTGGGCCTGCCCCGCCGGGAGGTGCGGTACGAGGAGCGGGCCGAGGGCGGCCGACACCATGGGTGCCACCAGGGGCAGCAGCCAGACGGGCGATGCCTGGCCCGGCTCGATGCGGTGCTTCATCACCATCAGGTACGGGATCGCGACGGCCGCAGCGAGGCCGATGACCGTGCCCAGGGTGAAGAGGACGGCGTCCAGCGCGACCGCCGCGCTCGTCCCGATCCAGTCCTCGCCCACGAGGAGGGCGCCGCCGCCGACGGCGAGCAGGGCCATGGAGAGGCACCCGTAGAACGGGGCGACGGCCGGGTCCAGGAGGTGGGCGCGGGCCTGGTCGCGGTGGTGGATCCAGTGCAGGGTCCGGGCGGCGAGCAGCGCGGCCAGCATCAGCAGGGAGAGCGCCCAGACCGCGGTGCAGACGGTCCGCAGGCCGGGGATGTGGACGGGCAGGGTCGCGCCGGCGCCGGCGATGATCGCCGTGCCCATGACGGCGGCGTACCAGTTCGGGCCGAGGTGACGGGTGGCGCGGGTGATGCCGGTGGTTGCGGCGGCGTTCGTGGGTGCCTGCGGGTGGGCGACGGTGACCATGCGTCCACGGTCGCCGTTCGGCGGGCCCCCCACCAGGAGGCATCTTCGTATGAGGGCATAACCTGGGCTTATGGGTACGTCTTCTGGTTCCTCCGGTGTGTCCGATGGTGGGTTCGGTACGCCGCAGGGGGCGCCACAGCTCGCGCATCGAGTGCCGGACCTCGGGGCGCTCGAACTGCTGCTCGCCGTGGCGCGGCTCGGCAGCCTGGGGCGGGCCGCGAAGGAGCTCGGCATCACGCAGCCCGCCGCGAGCAGCCGCGTCCGGTCGATGGAGCGGCAGCTCGGGGTCGCGCTCGTCGACAGGTCGCCGCGGGGTTCACGGCTCACGGACGCGGGGGCGCTGGTCACCGACTGGGCGCGGCGGATCGTGGAGGCGGCCGAGGCGTTCGACGCGGGTGCGCAGGCCCTGCGGGACCGGCGGGACTCGCGGCTGCGGGTCGCGGCCAGCATGACGATCGCCGAGTATCTGCTGCCGGGCTGGCTGATCGCGCTGCGGACGCAGCGGCCGGACACGGCGGTGTCCTTGACGGCGGGCAACTCGACCGCGGTCGCGGAGCGGCTGCTGGCGGGAGAGGCGGACCTCGGCTTCGTCGAGGGGCTCGCGGTGCCGACCGGCCTGGACTCGGCGGTCATCGCCCACGACAGCCTGGTCGTCGTCACGGCGCCAGGCCACGCCTGGGCGCGGCGCCGAAAGCCGCTGGGGGCCGCGGAGTTGGCGGCCACGCCGTTGATTCTCCGGGAGGAGGGTTCGGGGACGCGGCAGGTCCTCGACGCGGCACTGGGGGGTCTCGCGCGGCCACTGATCGAGCTGTCGTCCACCACGGCGGTGAAGGCGTCCGCGGTGAGCGGGGCGGGGCCCGCGGTACTGAGCGAGCTCGCGGTGGGCGAGGAGTTGTCGGCTCGGCGCCTGGTGGCCGTCCCCTTGGAGGGGGTCCAGCTGCGCCGCGCCCTCCGAGCGGTGTGGCCGACGGGCCACCGTCCCACGGGACCGGCAAGGGACCTGCTGTCGCTCACCCGGGCGGGGAGCCCGGCTTCGCCTGGGGGGTGAGTTCCGCTTCGCCGCCAACCGATTACTCCGGGGCAACGGGTGGGCGGGAACGTTCTGCCGGTGGCGCTCGCCATGCCAACCGGGTGATCGGGCTGGTGGGCGGGAGAGGTCCTGCCGAGGGGCAGCCCGACGGTGCAGGTCCAGGCGGGTGCAAGCGTGCCCTGCCGGAGGGCGTATCCCGCCCGCCGGAGGGCGTGCCCCCGGAACCGTGCCTCCGAGGCTCCACGCACCTACCTTCCCGCCGCTCCCACCAACGCCGACATCACCCGGAGATCCGCGCCCATCTCCGGGTGCCACTGCACCCCCAGTACCCAGTCCGCGGACGGCAGTTCCACCGCCTCCACCGTGCCGTCCTCCGCGTGGGCCGACGCGATCAGATCGCGGCCCAGGCGGTCCACCGCCTGGTGGTGGTACGTGGGGACGTCCGTCGCGGCCGGCGCGATGGACGCGTAGAGCGTGCCCGGCACCGGCTTGACCTCATGCGTGCCGAAGACGCCCACCCTCTCCACGTGACCGTCCAGATGCTGCACCAGCGTCCCGCCAAGGGCCACGTTCAGGAGCTGCATCCCCCGGCAGATGCCCAGCAGCGGCGTCCCGGACGCCAACGCCGCCCCGATCAGCGCGAGTTCCCACGCGTCCCGCTCCGGCGCGGGCGGGCCCGTACGCTCCTCACGCTCCGAGCCGTAACACGACGGGTCGACATCGGGGCCACCCGCGATGACCACGCCGTCCAGCCTGGCGACCACAGCATCGGCGTACGAAGGATCATCCGGCGGAAGCATGGCGATGAGTCCGCCCGTCGCCTGCACCAGCCCCTGGTAGCCGGCGGGGAGCAGGGCCGCGGGCAGCTCCCACACGCCCCACCTCGCCTTCGCCTCCAGGTACGTGCTGACACCGATCAGCGGCCTGCCGGCGGTCTCGCTCACCCTCGTCTCCCTCATGCTCAGTCGCGCTCGCGTTCATGCTCAGTCGCGTTGCAGTTCCGCCTCCGCGGCGGCCAGCGCCGCGAACTCCTCCTCGGGCGCCCGCGCCACGAGCCGCTTGCGGCTGTAGAGGCCGAAGTAGGCGATCGCCACCACGTATACCGCGAGCGCGATCAGCGCCGCCGTCACGTCCACCAGGAACGTCGCGACCAGCGCCGAGCAGGCGAGGACCAGCGCCACCGACGACGTCAGCATGCCGCCCGGCGTGCGGTACGGCCGCTCAAGACCCGGCTCCCTGCGGCGCAGCACGATGTGCGAGAGCGACATCAGGGCGTACGAGATGGTCGCGCCGAACACCGCCACGTTCAGCATCCGCGCGCCGTCCCCGGTCGCCGCGGCCAGGCCGAAGCCGATCGCCCCGGGGACCAGGAGGCCCAGGTAGGGGGCCTTGCGGCTGCTCGTGAGCGACAGGAACCTCGGCAGGTAGCCCGCCCTGGACAGGGCGAACAGCTGGCGCGAGCCCGCGTAGATCAGCGAGAAGAAGGATGCCACCAGGCCCGCCAGACCCGCGTAGTTCACGATCCGGCTCAGTACCGTCGCGTCGCCGCCCGGCTGCAACGCCTCCACCAGCGGATTGCCCGCCTCCTGGATCGCGTTCGCGCCGCGCGCGCCCGCCGAAGCGAAGAACGTGAGGAGTGCGAGCACGATGAGGATGGCCATCGACCAGCGGATCGCGCGCGGCAACGTACGCGCGGGGTCCTTCGTCTCCTCCGCCGCCAGCGGGACGCCTTCCACTCCGAGGAAGAACCACATGCCGAAGGGGAACGCCGCCCAGATGCCCAGCAATCCCATCGGCAGCCAGGAGTTGGAGCCGAACGCGTCCGCCTCCACGGGGATGTCGTTCAGCTTCGACGCGTCGAAGTCCATGAACGCGCCGACCGCGAAGACGAGCAGCGCCGCCACCGCGATGCCCGTGACGACGAAACTGAACCGCAGCGCCTCGCCGACCCCCCACAGGTGGATGCCGATGAAGATCACGAAGCAGGCCAGGTACACCGGCCAGCCGGAGGTGAGTCCGAAGAGGCCGAGCGACTCGACGTAGTCGCCGATGAAGATGGAGATCGCGGCGGGCGCCAGGATGTACTCGATGAGGATCGCCGTGCCGGTGAGGAAGCCTCCCCACGGGCCGAGCGCCCGGCGCGCGAAGCCGTAGCCGCCGCCCGCCGTCGGCAGGACCGACGACAGTTCCGCCAGTGAGAACACCATGCAGGCGTACATGACGCCCATCAGCGCCATGGCGATCCCGAGGCCGCCGAATCCGCCCTCCGCCAGGCCGAAGTTCCAGCCCGAGTAGTCGCCGGACACCACGTACGCGACACCGAGGCCGGTGAGCAGCAGCCAGCCCGCGCTGCCCCGGCGCAGCGTTCTCCGTTCCAGATAGTCGTCCGCCGGTTCGGCGGTGCTGTTCGTCCTGGGGGACTCCACGGTCATGGCACGGCTCCTATGCGACTGCGCGGCGGCGGCGCTGCAACGAGGTGGCACTGCAACGGGGTGACTCAATGGAACGGATCCATACCTTTGCCGTGCGACCCGCGAGAAATCAAGACCCCTGCGTTACGTCGCCGTTAATCGCCCCCCACCCCGCCCCTTATGTCAGGAAGCCCCGCAGCAAGGCGGCCGTACCGGCGCAGTGCTCGCGCATCATCTCCCGCGCCCCGTCCGCGTCCCCGTCGAGCACGGCCTCCACCAGGGCGGTGTGCTGGCGCTGCGAATGCTCCAGGTTCCGGACCAGGAGCGGGATGCAGTCCAGGAGGTCGTTGACGGTCGCGCGGACCGCCGCGTACTGCGCGGTGAGCGAGGGGGAGCCGCACAGCTCGGCGAGCGTCAGGTGCAGCAGCGTGTCCAGGCGGCGGTACTCGGAGAGGGGTGCCTCGTGCGTCTGTGCGAGCGCCGCGCGCAGCCGCTCCCGCTGCTCCTCGCTCAGCCCGTGCGCCGCGCAGAGCCCTGCCGCGCCGACCTCGAGGACCTCGCGGAACCGCAGCGCGTCCTCGACGTCGACATCCGCCACCCGCCGCCGCAGCTCGTCCTCGCCGGCCGCCTCGGGGCGCGGACGCACGAAGGTGCCGCCGTACCTGCCCCGCCGCGACTCGACGAGGCCCTGGTCCTGGAGCACCTTGAGGACCTCGCGCAACGTGACCCGGCTGATGCCGAGGCGGTCGGCCAACTCCCGCTCGGACGGCAGGCGTTCGCCGCCGGGCACCAGGCCGAGGCGTACGACCTGGAGGATCTGTTCCAGGGCCTCCTCGAAGCCGTTGCCTGCCCGTACGGGGCGAAGGACCGGTGTGAGCCGGTCGTCGGCGGGCGCGGCGGAGCCGTCGGGGCCCGCATCGGCGGCCGCGCCCGCATCCGTGTGCGACATCTGGCCGTACCCCCTTCCCAATCAATGGTTCTCGGCAATACCTTATGGCTCTCGGCTGACCCAAGGAGGCTTTTCCCGTGGCAGACCGCACACCCCCGCTCGGGATCGAGGAGCTGCGTGCTCTCGTCACGAGCGGCGAGATCGACACTGTCGTCCTGGCCTTCCCCGATATGCAAGGGCGGCTCCAGGGCAAGCGGTTCGCCGCCCGCTTCTTCCTCGACGACGTCCTGGAGCACGGCACGGAGGGCTGCAACTACCTCCTGGCCGTCGACGCGGAGATGAACACCGTCGAGGGCTACGCGATGTCCTCCTGGGACCGCGGCTACGGCGACTTCGCCATGCACCCCGACCTCAGCACCCTGCGCCGCGTCCCCTGGAACGAAGGCACCGCGATGCTCGTCGCGGACCTCGCCTGGAACGACTCCTCGCCCGTCGTGGCCGCGCCGCGCCAGATCCTGCGCCGCCAGCTCGACCGGCTCGCCGAGCTCGGCTACTCCGCCAACGTCGGCACCGAGCTCGAGTTCATCGTCTTCAAGGACACCTACGAGCAGGCCTGGGACGCGGGTTACAAGGCCCTGACCCCGGCCAACCAGTACAACATCGACTACTCGGTGCTGGGCACGGGCCGCATCGAGCCGCTCCTGCGCCGCATCCGCAACGAGATGGCGGCCGCCGGGCTCGTCGTCGAGTCGGCCAAGGGCGAGTGCAACCCCGGCCAGCACGAGATCGTGTTCCGCTACGACGACGCCCTCGTCACCTGCGACCAGCACGCCATCTACAAGACCGGCGCCAAGGAGATCGCGTCCCAGGAAGGTGTCTCGCTCACCTTCATGGCCAAGTACAACGAGGCCGAGGGCAACTCCTGTCACATCCACCTCTCGCTCGCCGACGCGGACGGCACCAACGCCATGGCCGGCGACGGACCCGGCGGCATGTCGCCCGTCATGCGGCACTTCCTGGCCGGGCAGCTCGCGGCGCTCAGGGAGTTCTCCCTGCTCTACGCGCCGAACATCAACTCGTACAAGCGGTTCAGGCCGGGATCGTTCGCGCCGACCGCCGCCGCCTGGGGATACGACAACCGCACCTGCGCCCTGCGCGTCGTCGGCCACGGCCGCTCGATGCGCTTCGAGAACCGCCTGCCGGGCGGGGACGTCAACCCGCACCTCGCGGTCGCCGGACTCGTGGCCGCCGGTCTGCACGGCATGGAGCAGAAGCTCGAACTGCCCGAGGAGTGCACGGGCAACGCCTACACCGGTGACTACGCGCACGTTCCCACCACCCTGCGCGAGGCCGCCGAGCTCTGGGAGAACAGTGCCATCGCCAAGGCCGCCTTCGGCGACGAGGTGGTCGCGCACTACAGCAACATGGCCCGGGTCGAGCTGGACGCCTTCGACTCCGCGGTGACCGACTGGGAGCTCCGCCGCTCCTTCGAACGCATGTGAGGCACCCTTGCTCAAGGTATTGAATCCGGCGACGGAGGAATTGGTCGCGACCGTCCCCGCCGCCACCGCGCAGGATGTCGACGCCGCTGTAGTGCGTGCGGCCGCCGCGCAGGTCAAGTGGGCCACCACCGCCCCCGCCGACCGTGCCCGCCTGCTCCGCCGCTTCGCGGTCGTCGTCGACGAACACCTCGAAGAGCTGGCCCAGTTGGAGGTACGCGAAGCCGGTCACGTCATCGGCAACGCCCGCTGGGAAGCGGGCAACGTCCGCGACCTCCTGGACTTCGCGGCAGGGGGAGTCGAGCGGCTGAGCGGCCGTCAGATCCCGGTGTCCGGCGGCCTGAACGTCACGCTCCTCGAACCCCTCGGGGTCGTCGGCGTCATCGCGCCCTGGAACTTCCCGATGCCGATCGCCGCCTGGGGCACCGCCCCGGCGCTCGCGGCCGGCAACGCGGTCATCCTGAAGCCCGCCGAGACGACCCCGCTCACCGCCCTGCGCCTCGCCGAACTCGCCCTGGAGGCCGGTCTCCCCGAAGGCCTCTTCCAGGTGCTGCCCGGCGTCGGCGGCGTCGCGGGCAACGCCCTGGTCGAACACCCCGGCGTCGCCAAGATCGTGTTCACCGGCTCCACCGGTGTCGGCAAGCAGATCATGGCAAAGTGCGCCGATCGCGTGAAGCGCGTGACGCTCGAACTCGGCGGCAAGAGCCCGAACATCGTGTTCGCCGACGCGGACGTGGAGGCCGCCGCCCTCGCCACCCCCATGTCGTACCTCGACAACTCCGGCCAGGACTGCTGCGCCCGCACCCGCATCCTCGTCCAGCGCTCGGTCTACGACCGCTTTCTGGAGATCGTGCGCCCCGCAATCGAGTCGGTCGTCGTCGGTGACCCGGTGGACGAGAAGACCGAGATGGGCCCGCTGATCTCCAGGTCCCAGCTGGAACGCGTGCGCTCGTACGTCCCCTCCGGCGCCGGAATCCACGGCACGGCCCCCGAAGGCCCCGGCTTCTGGTTCCCGCCGACGCTCCTCACCGACGTCGACCCCACCTCGCCGGTGGCGACGGAGGAGGTCTTCGGCCCGGTCGCCGTGGTCATCCCCTTCGACGACGAGGCCGACGCGATCCGCCTCGCCAACGCCACCGAGTACGGCCTTTCCGGCTCCATCTGGACGCGTGACGTGGGCCGTGCGCTGCGGGTATCGGCAGCCGTCCAGGCCGGGAACCTGTCCGTCAACTCGCACTCCAGCGTGCGCTATTGGACCCCGTTCGGGGGTTACAAGCAGTCCGGGCTCGGCCGTGAGCTCGGCCCGGACGCGCTCGCCGCCTTCACGGAAACCAAGAACGTCTTCATCAGCACGGAAAGCACGGAGGCCTGAGCCCTATGTCAGACCAGATGTCAGACCAGAACATCTGCCGCCGCCTGGTGGGCCGCACCGCCGTCATCACCGGCGCCGGCAGCGGCATCGGCCTCGCCACCGCGCGCCGCCTCGCGTCCGAGGGTGCGCATGTCGTCTGCGGCGACATCGACGAGAGGGCGGGCAAGGCCGCGGCCGACGAGGTGGGCGGGACCTTCGTCAAGGTCGACGTGACCGATGCCGAGCAGGTCGAGGCGCTCTTCAAGACCGCGTACGACACCTATGGCTCCGTCGACATCGCCTTCAACAACGCGGGCATCTCGCCGCCCGACGACGACTCCATCCTGGACACCGGCCTGGAGGCATGGAAGCGCGTCCAGGAGGTCAACCTCACCTCCGTCTACCTGTGCTGCAAGGCCGCCATCCCCTACATGCGGCGCCAGGGCAAGGGCTCGATCATCAACACCGCCTCCTTCGTGGCGAAGATGGGCGCCGCGACGTCGCAGATCTCGTACACGGCCTCCAAGGGCGGCGTCCTCGCCATGTCCCGCGAGCTCGGCGTTCAGTTCGCCCGCGAAGGCATCCGCGTGAACGCGCTGTGCCCGGGCCCGGTCAACACCCCGCTCCTCCAGGAGCTCTTCGCCAAGGACCCCGAGCGGGCCGCGCGCCGCCTCGTCCACATCCCCGTGGGCCGCTTCGCCGAGGCCGACGAGCTCGCCGCCGCCGTGGCGTTCCTGGCCAGCGACGACTCCTCCTTCGTGAACGCCACCGACTTCCTGGTCGACGGCGGCATCTCGGGCGCGTACGTCACGCCCATGTAGTGCGCGTAGTTCATCCTCCAGCAACCACCCCGTCAGCCGGGCGTCGCACGACGCCCGGCTGACCTGCGTAAACACGGGAGTGTGTTCGTGAACTTCAAGCGCCGCGCCGCCGCGGCAGCAGCAGTGATCGCCGTCGCCGGAGCCGGTCTCGTCACCGTCCAGGCCACCGCGGAAGCCACTCAGCCGGTGCGGTCCCAGCCGAAGAAATGCCCCTCGCTCACGGTCTCCAAGGGGTGGTACGGCGAGAACAAGGCGCGGCTCCAGCGGATGATCGACGCGTACGGCCGCTGCGGCGACGGCGGGAACAAGGGCCACCAGGGCCACAACAGCCACCAGGGCCATAAGGGCGCAGCCAAGCCCGTCGCCACCTTCGACTGGGACAACACGGTCATCAAGAACGACGTCGGCGACGCCACCATGTTCTGGCTCCTGCGCAACAGCAAGATACGTACGCCGAGGAACGCCGACTGGCACACCACCAGCCGCTACCTCACCGACCCCGCCGCCAAGGCCCTCGCCAAGGCCTGCCCCGCCACCGGCGCCACCCTCCCCACGCGCCGCGACACGGACTGCGCCGACGAGATCGCCGCCGTCTACAGCGAGGGCACCACCACCGCCGGCGACGCGGCCTTCGCCGGCTTCGACCACCGCCGCATGGAACCCCAGTACGCCTGGCTCGCCCAGCTCACCCGCGGCTGGTCCACCCAGCAGGTCAAGGACTTCGCCGCCGCTGCCCGGAAGGAGAACCTCGCCGCGCCCGTCGGCACCGAACAGCGCGTGGGCACGGGCAAGTTCACCGGCTGGGTCCGCTACTACGACCAGCAGCGCGACCTGATCCGTACGCTCAAGAAGGCCGGATTCGACGTCTACGTGGTCTCCGCTTCGCCCGAGCCGGTCGCCGAGGTCTGGGCCAAGGGCGTCGGCGTCGACGCCCGGCACACCATCGGCATCCGCAACGTCGCCGCACACGGGAAGCTGACGGCCCATCTGAAAGGGTGCGGCACCGTCAAGGACGGCGACGACTCGATGATCACGTACATCGACGGCAAGCGCTGCTGGATCAACCAGGAGATCTACGGGGTCCGGGGAGCGGCCGCCGAGAAGGTGCAACCGGCCTCCCGGCGCCAGGTGTTCGCGGCCGGAGACTCCGACACCGACATCTCCTTCCTGCGTGATGCCACGGCCCTGCGCCTCGTCCTGAACCGCAACAAGAACGAGGTGATGTGCCGCGCCTACGACAACGGCGACGGCCGCTGGCTGGTGAACCCCATGTTCATCCAGCCCAAGGGCAAGTCGGCGCAGCCGTACCCGTGCGCCAGCACCGGCTACACCGAACGGAACGGCGATCAGGGCCCCGTGCGCCGCTCCGACGGGTCCGTCATCCCCGACCAGAAGGACACGGTGCACGGGGCCTGACCTGGCCCGGGAGATTGATGTACGGTCCATGCGCATGCGCAACAGACATGCCTTGGCGTTGACGTTGGCCACGGCCGCCACTCTGGCCGCCGTGCCCGCGTCGCTCCCCGCGGCCGCCGCCACGCCCGCGAACTCCCCTGCTGCGAAGGCCCATTGCCCGCAGCTGTCCAAGAAGCTGACCTGGTTCGGCGACAACCGCGACCGGCTCCAGCAGATGATCGACGAGCGCGGACGCTGCGGCTCCCACCGGGGCCACGACGAGAAGCGTCCCGTCGCCGCCTTCGACTGGGACAACACCGTCGTCAAGAACGACATCACCGACGCGACGATCGCCTGGTCCCTCCACCACGACAAGATCCTGCGCCCCGCCTCCTGGAAGTCCACCAGCAAGTGGATGACGGACGAGGCCGACCAGGCGCTCACCAAGGCCTGCGGCACCAAGGTGCCGGTCGGCAAGCCGCTGCCCACCTCCACCGACACCGACTGCGCCGACGAGATCTTCGAGGTCCGCGAGGACGGCAGGACGATGAGCGGCGCCGCCGCCTTCGCGGGGGAGTGGGACCACCGGCACACCGTCCCGCAGTACGCCTGGGTGCCCCAGCTCTTCGCGGGACACACCGTCCCCGAACTCGAGTCGTACGCCGCGAAGGCCCGCAAGCAGGTGCTCGCCGCCCCCGTGGGCGCCACCCAGACAGTCGGCACGCACGAGATCCCCGGCTACGCCCGCTACTACGACCAGCAGCGTGACCTCATTCGCACGCTCAAGCAGGCCGGGTTCGACGTCTATATCGTCTCCGCCGGTTCGGAACCGGTGACCGAGGTCTGGTCCAAGGGCGTCGGGATCGACCGGAAGCACACCATCGCCATCCGTTCCGTCCTCGACCGCAAGGGGCGCATCACCACCTGGAACCAGGGCTGCGGCGACGTACCGGTGAACAAGGGCGCGGCCATCCCCTACATCGACGGCAAGCGCTGCTGGATCAACCAGGAGATCTTCGGCGTCAAGGGCAAGTCGGCCTGGGACCGGCAGGATCCGTCCCACCGCATCGCGCTCGGCGGCGGTGACGCCGACACGGACGTCACCTTCGTCGGCGACGCCACGGGCGCCCACCTCGTCCTGAACCGCAACAAGAACGAGTTCATGTGCCGTGCGTACGACAACGCCGACGGCCGCTGGGTCGTGAACCCCATGTTCATCGAGCCCATGAAACAGAAGCCCGACCCCTACCCGTGCTCGACGGCCGCGTACAACGTGCCCGACGGAAGCAAGGGTCCGGTCCTGCGCGAGGACGGCTCGGTGGTGCCCGATCAGGCGGACGCGGTGTACTGACTGTCCTGATCTTCACGGCACGTCCTAGAGTGCCGGGATGAGCATGTCGCCCCCTCCCGGCTGGTACTCCGACCCGTCGGCGCCGCCGACGCAGCACGTCGAGCGCTGGTGGGACGGGTCGGCGTGGACCGAGCACCGGCGTGCGTCCGAGACGCCCCCCATGGGCCCGGCGCAGCCGGGGTTCGGCCCGCCGCAGCCACAGACCCAGGTCCAGCCGCTCGCGGGCACCAGTGCCGGAGGCGGCCGGGCCAAGGTGGTGGCGCTGACCACCGCCGGGGTCGTCCTTGTCGCGTCGATCGTCACCGGCGTGGTGCTCCTGGGCGAGGACGACGGAGGCGACCCGCAGGCCGAAGGGCCCCTACCGGGCGCGTCGGAGCCGGCGGACCCGCCGTCGCCGACCTCGCCCTCGCCGACCACCTCGGCGCCGGACCCCGACCCCTCCACCCTCGTCGACCAGCTCAACGGCATCACGATCCCCGTCCCCGACGGCTGGGAGAAGGCCGACAGCACCGTCGGGGGCGACCCGACCGTCCGCACCCCGGACGTCTACGACTGCCCGGGCGAGGGCAGCCTCTGCCGCCACGGCACGGTGTACTCGCGCACGTCGACGGCGACCGACGAACGCTCGCCCAAGGCGCTCGCGCTCGGGGACGTCAAGGACGCGGCCGACCGGGCGTACGACGAGGACAAGGTCGGCATGGAGCCGTTCGGCGGGATCGTCCGGCATCAGAAGGTCAAGGAGGGGACCGTGGCGGTCGCGGGCCGCTCCGGCTACCTCGTGCGCTGGCGCGTCCACACGGAGAAGGGCTCCGGCGGATACGTCCAGTCGCTCGCCTTCCCCTCCAGCGTCGGATCCGAGGCGATGGTGATCGTCCGCTTCGCGATCGATGCCGGCACCGGGGCGCCGCCCCTCTCCGACATGGACGAGATCACCAAGGGCATCCGGGCGGTCGGCGATTCGGCGACGAGCGGCGGCGTGGGCAACAGTGTGGGCGCGACGCCCTGAGGGGTCCCGCGCGCTACAGGAACGTGTGGCCTTCCCCGCGATACGTCGGGACGGTCGCCGTCACGCGGTCGCCCTCGACCAGGTGCAGTGCGTCGAACCGCTCGCACATCTCCCCGGCCTTGGCGTGCCGGAACCACACCTTGTCGCCGAGTCGCAGATCGTCGGCGGGCCCGCCCAGCAGCGGGGTCTGCACCTCGCCCGCGCCCTCCTGCGGGTCGTAGCGCAGCCCCTCCGGGAGATACGGCACCGGGGAGCGGTCGGCGCCCGCCGCACCCGACGCGGGGTAGCCGCCGCCGAGCACGGTCACGGTGCCCACGCCGGGACGGCGCACGACGGGCTGGGCGAAGAGCGCGGCCGGACGTCCGCTGAACGACGTGTAGTTGTCGAAGAGCCGCGGCAGGTAAAGGCCCGAGCCCGCCGCGATCTCGGTCACCGCCCGCTCGGCCGCGGTGTGCTGCACGCTGCCCGTGCCGCCGCCGTTGACGAACTCCAGGTCCGGCGCGACCGAGCGCACCGCGCGGATCGCCTCGGCGCGGCGCGCCGCCAGCTCCTTGCGGGCCGCGGCCTGCATCAGCCGGATCGCCCGCGAGCGCGCGGGACGGCCGGCGATCGCGTCACCGACCCCCGCCACATGGCCCTCGTACGCCATCACGCCCACGAGCCTGAAGCCCGGCCGGCGGACCACGGCGCGGGCCAGCGCAGCGACTTGGGCGGGCGAGTGCAGGGGCGAGCGCAGCGCACCGATCCGCACCCGCCCGCCGAGGATCTTGTAGGAGGTGTCCAACTCCAGGCAGACCCGCACCTCTTCCCGTCCGCCGTCCCTGGCCTCGTCGATGAGCCGCAGCTGCGCGGGGTCGTCGATCATCACGGTCACCGAGGAAGCGAGCTTCGGGTCGGCGGCGAGCTCGGCGAAGGCGGCCCGGTCGGCCGTCGGGTAGGCGAGCAGGACGTCGTCGAACCCGGACCGCGCGAGCCACAGCGACTCGGCGAGCGTGAAGGACATGACCCCGGCGAAGCCGTCGCGGGCCAGGACGCGTTCGAGCAGCGCCCGGCAGCGCACGGACTTGCTCGCGACCCGGATCGGCTTGCCGCCGGCCCGGCGCACGAGGTCGTCGGCATTGGCGTCGAATGCCTCCAGGTCGACGATCGCGACGGGGGCGTCGAGGTGTGCGGTGGCCCGGTCGTAGCGGGCCCGGTCTGCTGCACGGGAGGTCATGGCCGAAGCCTGCCAGACGGGATTACCCGAGGGTAGGGGGATGATCCGGGCAGATCGCCCGGGGCCCCGGACTGGTTCCCGCACGACCGGAATCTGCCCTTAGAGTTACGCGCAGAAGAGCGAGGAAACGGGGGGTGCATGAGCACGGAAGCGCGACGGGCCCCAGTCCCGCCACGTCCCACGACTCCACCCCCGCCGCCGGGCCCGCCCCCGTCGACGCCGCCGCCCGCTCCTTCGGCCCGCTTCCCCGACGCGAGCCCGCCCCCGGCGGATCCCGAGCCGTCCGACGACGACCAGGACTCCCTTCTCGGAGACCTGCTCGCGCCCTTCGACCGGGTGCGGTTGCCGCGGCCGTCGGCGGCGCCGGACGACGCGCGGACCGCGGGCGACATGGATGATCCGGACAACCTGCACGGCGCGGACAGCCCCGACGACGCTCCTGATGTGGCGCAGCGGGGCGCCGACGAGGCTGAGGCACAGCACTCCCCGCCCCCGCCGCCCGCGTCGGCACGCTTCCCCGACGCACCGCCGCCGTCGGCGACGACACGAACACCCCCGCACACCGCCGACCCTGCCCCGGACCCCGCCAAGACCCCGCCACCCCCTGCCGCCCCACCGCGCGTCAGCGCCCCAGACACGGGGGAGGCGCGGCACACCGTGGAGTACCGGCTCCGTCCACCGATGCCTCCGGTGCCCCCGCCGGACGCGGCGACGGCGGGCATACCCGGGCAACCGCCGCGACCGGCAGGCGAACCCGTGGCCGGCCCCGCGGATCCAGCCGCCGCATCACCCCCTTCGGCGCCCCCGTCCGCCCGCGAGGCAAGGAGCCCCGTGGCCCCGCCCGCCCCCACACATCCCCACACCTCAGAACCCATATCCCCACCCCCACCCCCACCCACTCCCTCCCCCCGAACGGCCGCCGCCCGCCGCGCGGTCGGTGCCGTCGATCTGACGCCCGGCCCCGGAGCGGGGCGGCCCTTCGTGTCGTTCGCCCGGCCCGCGCTGTACGACGACAGCACCACGCGGCTGCGTCCGGTCCGCACCTGGGCGCAGCCCCGCGTGACCGCCGCCGCTGCCTGCGTCGTGCTCGGCCTCGGCCTCATCGGTGGCGCGGCGACCGGGAGTTGGCTGACCGGGGGCTCCGAGGGAACGGCCACCACGCGCAACACCTACGCCGCGGCGGGCGAACTCTGGCACAGCGTCCCCGTCGACCAGCTCTTCCCGGTCACCATCAAGGGAGAGGGCGCCGGCCCCGGCGGAGCCGACCGCACCTGGACCCGCGTCGCCGTGGCCCCCGACTCGCACTGCAAGAGCGCCTTCGACCCGCTCCTGCGCAAGGCCCTGGCCCCCGCGGGCTGCCTCCGGCTGCTGCGCGCCACGTACACGGACGCGACCCGCAGCCATGTCACCACCGTGGGCCTGCTGTTCACCAAGGCGGACGCCGACGCGATGCGCTCGCTGCGCACCCGCTTCACGGAGGAGGGCCTCGACCGGCGCCCTGACCTGATGCCACGGCCGTACGCCGCCAAGGGCACCCCGGCCGCGGACTTCGGCGACGCCCAGCGCGCTTCCTGGACCGTCTCCGTGCTCCCGGACGCCCCCGTCGTCGCCTTCTCCGTCTCCGGCTTCGCCGACGGCCGCACGGTCACCGAACCCGAGCCCGCCGACGAGGCCATGAAGACCTCCGCCACCTCCGCCCCCGCCCAGTCGGGCCTCGGGCAGGAGGCGCGGGGCATCGCCGACCGCGTGGAGCGGCGCCTGCGCAAGACCATCGCGGCCACGGAGGAGTCCTCATGAGAATCCGCCGTCCGGTCGTCGCCGCCCTGGCCGCCTCGCTCGCCCTCCTGCCCACCACCGCCCACGCGGACGACGGCATACGAGCCCAGCAGTGGGCCCTCGACGCCATGCACACCAGCCAGGCCTGGCAGACGACCAAGGGCAAGGGCATCACCGTCGCGGTCCTGGACACCGGCATAGACGGCGACCACCCCGACCTGGCAGGCGCCGTCCTCGAAGGGAAGGACATGGTCGGCTTCGGGGCCAAGAAGGGCGACCGCCCCTGGGCCCGGCACGGCACCGCCATGGCCGGCATCATCGCGGGCCACGGACACGGCGCGGGCCGCGAGGACGGCGTGGTCGGCATCGCGCCGGAGGCGAAGATCCTGCCCATCCGCGTGATCCTCGAGGACGGGGACCCCGACCGCTCGAAGGCCCGCAACACCCGGGGCAACGCCCTCGCCGACGGCATCCGCTGGGCCGCCGATCACGGCGCCGACGTCATCAACCTCTCCCTGGGCGACGACTCCAAGTCCGCGCACCCGGAGCCCGCCGAGGACGCCGCCGTCCAGTACGCCCTGAAGAAAGGCATCGTCGTCGTCGCGTCGGCGGGCAACGGCGGCGAGCGCGGCGACCACATCTCGTACCCCGCGGCCTACCCCGGCGTCATCGCCGCCACCGCCGTCGACGAGAGCGGCGACCGCGCCTCCTTCTCCACCCGCCGCTGGTACGCAACGGTCAGCGCCCCCGGCAAGGACATCGTCATCGCCGACCCCGACCGGGAGTACTACGAGGGCTGGGGCACCAGCGCCGCATCGGCGTTCGTGTCCGGCGCCGTCGCCCTCATCCGCGCCGCCCACCCCGGCCTGACCCCGCCCCAGATCAAGCAGCTCCTGGAGGACACCGCCCGCGACGTGCCGAGCGGCGGCCGCGACGACTCACGCGGCTTCGGCTTCATCGACCCGGCGGCCGCGATCGCCGAGGGCGGCAAGAAGAAGCCCGAGGGGCTGAAGTCGGCGACGTACGCAAAGAAGTACTTCGGCCCCGGCCCGGACACGGACCAGGGCGACGACGGTCCCGCCGGCTGGGTCGGCCCGGTCGCGGGCGGCCTCGGCGTCGTCCTGCTGGGCGCGGCCGTGTATCTGTGGCGCGGCCGCAGGGGAGCCCGCCCCGGCACCGCCCGATAGGGCCGGGCCCGCGGTCGATAGGCTCGTGACCGTGGCGAACAAGAACATCCCGGACCCCGGCTTCTCCGACGACGACGGCTCCGCCGACCCCCGGCTCACCGCGGCCCTGACCGCGTGGGCCGAGGACCGCACGGCCCACGGCCCGGTCCTGGAGGCGCTCACCGGCGCCCGGCTGCTGGTCCCCGTGGTCGCCGTACTGGGCGAGGTCGAGGAGGACGAGAACGGCCTGCGCCGCGAGAAGACCAGCGACATGGCGGTGCCCACCCTCAAGGCGGGCGACCGCAAGGCCCTGCCGGCGTTCACGTCGACCGAGGCCCTCGCGCTGTGGGACCCGCAGGCCCGGCCCGTCGCCGTCCCCCTGCACCAGGCGCTCCAGGCCGCCGCGCACGAGCAGGCCGACACGATCATCCTCGACCTCGCGGGGCCCGTGGCCTACGAGATCAACCGGCCCGCCCTGATCGCCCTCTCCGAGGGCCGCCACACCGCGAACCCGCTCTCCGATCCCGCCGTCACGGCTGCCGTGCGGACGTCCGTCGCCGCCGAGCCCGCCGTCCTGCGCGCCTACCTCGGCGCGGGCACCGCGGACGGCACCCTCGCGCTCGTCCTGGACCCGTCGGCGGACCCCGCCGAAGCCGCCCAGCGCGTCGCCGGGCACATCGCGGCCGACGAAACACTGAGGGCCCGCCTGGTGAGCGGCCTCGACCTGGCACTGCTGCCGGCCGGGGCGACGCCACCGGGCGAGCCCTTCTACGTACGCGAAGGCTGAGGGGTCAGCCGAAGACCGGGCCCGTGTACTTCTCGCCCGGGCCCTGGCCCGGCTCGTCCGGGACCTCGGACGCCTCGCGGAAGGCCAGCTGCAGCGACTTCAGGCCGTCGCGCAGCGGGGCCGCGTGGAACGAGGAGATCTCCGTGGCGCTCGCGTCCATCAGGCCGGCGAGCGAGTGGATCAGCTTGCGGGCCTCGTCGAGGTCCTTGTGGCCCTCGCCGCCCTCGGCGAGACCGAGGTTCACGGCCGCCGCGCTCATCAGGTGGACGGCGACCGTGGTGATCACCTCGACCGCGGGGACGTCCGCGATGTCACGGGTCAGGGTGTCGAAGTCGGGGGAGTCGGAGGCCGGGCCGGTGGCCGACTCGGGGGTGGGGGTCGCGTCGCTCATGTCCCACACGATAAGCGGAGCCCCGCCCGGAGCGGTCCGCGGGAGCCCGCGGCGGCCCGTGGGCGCCGTTGGTTAGCCCCACCCTCGCGGAGCTGCTAACCTTGTGTAACGACCGGCCGGACACTCGCGTGCCACGCAGAGACCCGGCCCACAAGTGGAGGCTCCGCTTCCCACCTGGCCGCTCCCAGAGCGGCGGGTCACCGGTCAGGCGGCCGCAGTCCCCGAGACTACGGCAGGCCCGAGATGCGCCCCGCGATCATCGCGGAGGTGCTCCGGTAGTAATGGAGCCCCTTCCTGTGATCGGTTGGGGCATTTTTTGTGTACTCACTCGGTTGGTCGAGATAACAGACGTAACGCGGCTGTCCGCCAGACCGCCGCGTGGTGCTACCGAGGAGGATCCATCAGCGCCGAGCCCCGCATCAACGACCGGATTCGCGTTCCCGAGGTGCGACTTGTCGGTCCCAGCGGCGAGCAGGTCGGGATTGTTCCGCTTGCCAAGGCCCTTGAGCTGGCACAGGAGTACGACCTCGACCTGGTCGAGGTGGCGGCGACCGCCCGTCCGCCCGTGTGCAAGCTCATGGACTACGGGAAGTTCAAGTACGAGTCGGCCATGAAGGCCCGTGAGGCGCGCAAGAACCAGGCGCACACGGTCATCAAGGAGATGAAGCTCCGGCCGAAGATCGACCCGCACGACTATGACACCAAGAAGGGTCACGTCGTCCGGTTCCTCAAGCAGGGCGACAAGGTCAAGATCACGATCATGTTCCGTGGTCGCGAGCAGTCCAGGCCGGAACTCGGCTACCGACTGCTGCAGCGTCTCGCGAACGACGTCGAAGACCTCGGGTTCATCGAGTCGAACCCGAAGCAGGACGGCCGAAACATGATCATGGTCCTCGGTCCGCACAAGAAGAAGACCGAAGCCATGGCCGAGGCTCGCGAGGCCCAGGCGGTCCGCAAGGCGGACGCGAAGGCCAACCCGGGCCGCTCGCAGAACTCCGCCGAGGGGGAGGAGCCCGCAGAGGCTCCTGCCGAGGCCGCCGCCGAAGCTCCTGCCGAGGCCCCGGCCGAGGCTCCCGCCGAGGCCTGATCCCAGGACGCGAGTCCGGGGATCGCCAACTGACACATACGGTTCCCGGATGCCCGGTTTCACGACCGGGCATCCGAGTGCCACTGACGAGGAGAGAACGGCGCTATGCCGAAGAACAAGACGCACAGCGGTGCCAGCAAGCGCTTCAAGATCACCGGCTCCGGCAAGGTGCTCCGCGAGCGCGCCGGCAAGCGCCACCTGCTCGAGCACAAGTCGTCCCGTCTGACGCGTCGCCTCTCCGGCAACGCCGAGATGGCCCCGGGCGACGCCAAGAAGATCAAGAAGCTTCTCGGCAAGTGAGTCCGGGCGCACACCGCGCCTGAACTCTGACCGGGACCCAATCGATACCGGGTCGTGTGAGTCCAACCACGGCCCCGCTACAAGGAGTTAACAAGTGGCACGCGTCAAGCGGGCAGTCAACGCCCACAAGAAGCGTCGGGCGATCCTCGAAGCGGCCAGCGGCTACCGCGGCCAGCGTTCGCGCCTGTACCGCAAGGCCAAGGAGCAGGTCACCCACTCCCTGGTCTACAACTACAACGACCGCAAGAAGCGCAAGGGCGACTTCCGTCAGCTGTGGATCCAGCGCATCAACGCCGCTGCCCGCCAGAACGGCATGACGTACAACCGCCTCATCCAGGGTCTGAAGGCCGCCAACATCGAGGTGGACCGCAAGATCCTCGCGGAGCTGGCCGTCAACGACGCGAACGCGTTCGCCGCGCTCGTCGAGGTTGCGCAGAAGGCGCTGCCGAGCGACGTCAACGCCCCCAAGGCGGCCTGACGCCTGCGCCGGCCCAGCGTGACGTTCGGACCCGTGAGCCCTTCGGCTTGCGGGTCCGATTCTGTTGGGGCTCTCGTCTGCCCTCTGCTGTTCTCTGCCGTCCGCGGGTCTTTTGTGGCTGGTCGCGCAGTTCCCCGCGCCCCTTTCGGGGGCGCTGCACCCAAGGTGAGTATTGATGGTTGCCGCCCCTGAGCTGATCTCTCCCAAGTCGTCCCGTGTCAGTGCCGCGCGGCGGCTCGCCAAGCGGAACTTCCGGGGGAAGGAGCGGCTGTTTCTCGCCGAGGGACCGCAGGCCGTGCGGGAGGCCGCCGCGCACGCCGACACCCTCGTCGAGCTGTTCGCCACCGTCGAGGCCGCCGACCGCTACGCCGACATCGTCGGTGAGGCCCGGACCGCCGGTGCCCGGGTGCATCTGGCGGACGAGGACGTCATCGCCGACATCTCCACGACCGTGACGCCGCAGGGGCTCGTCGGTGTCTGCCGGTTCCTGGACACCCCCTTCGACAGCATCCTGGCCGCCAGGCCCAAGCTGGTCGCCGTCCTCGCGCACGTCCGTGACCCCGGGAACGCCGGCACCGTACTGCGGTGCGCCGACGCCGCGGGGGCCGACGCCGTCGTCCTGACGGACGCCTCCGTGGATCTCTACAACCCCAAGTGCGTGCGTGCGTCGGTCGGTTCGCTGTTCCATCTGCCCGTCGCCGTCGGCGTACCCGTCGAGCGGGCCGTGCAGGGGCTGAAGGACGCGGGCGTACGCATCCTCGCCGCCGACGGAGCGGGCCAGGACGACCTCGACGACGAGCTCGACAAGGGCACCATGGGCACGCCGTCCGCCTGGGTCTTCGGCAACGAGGCCTGGGGGCTCCCGGAGGAGACCCGCGCACTCGCCGACGCCGTGGTGCGCGTTCCGATCCACGGCAGAGCCGAAAGCCTCAACCTCGCGACGGCCGCGGCCGTGTGCCTCTATGCGTCCGCCCGTGCACAGCGTGCGGCTGGAGGGTGCCGTTCCGTCACTCCCAGCTAGTAGGGTGACGGGCTCGGAGGCCTCCTGCGCCGGTCCGAGAGGTGGGGTACGGGGAATGAGCATCGGCACGAGCAGATCACCGGGAGTACAGGACATCCTGTCCACTCGCGCGGACCATGGCGCCCTCGGTGACCTCGGCGGCCTCGGTGTCGACCCGGACGACCTTCCCGACGGCCTCGTGGTCGCGGACGAGACGGGCCACGTCATCTGCTTCAACGCCGCGGCCGTACGGATCACCGCGGTGGACGCCGACGACGCCTTGGGCGCACCGCTGGACCGAGCTCTTCCTTTAGAGGACCTCGAAGGCCGCCGCTGGTGGCAGCTGACCGACCCGTACGGCGGCCTGGCCACCCGCTTCGCCCAGCCCGAGCGCAATCTGCTGCTCCCCGGCGGGCGTGAGGTCCTCGTCTCCGCGCGCTACGTGCGCACCGCGCCCACCGGCCCCGTCCGCCGTGTCGTCGTCTGCATCCGCGACACCGAGGCCCGCCGCCGCACCGAGCGCAGCCACGCGGAGCTGATCGCCACCGTCGCCCACGAGCTCCGCTCGCCCCTCACCTCCGTGAAGGGCTTCACCGCGACGCTGCTCGCCAAATGGGAGCGCTTCACCGACGACCAGAAGAAGCTGATGCTGGAGACGGTGGACGCCGACGCCAACCGCGTCACGCGGCTCATCGCCGAGCTCCTCGACATCTCCCGCATCGACTCCGGACGGCTCGAACTGCGCCGTCAGCCCGTCGACGTCGCAGCCGCCGTGGGACGCCACATCCAGGCCCACGTCGCCTCCGGACAGGACGCGGAACGCTTCCTCGTCCGCATCCAGCAGCCGCTGCCCGACTGCTGGGCCGACCCCGACAAGATCGACCAGGTGCTCAGCAACCTGCTGGAAAATGCCGTGCGGCACGGCGAGGGAACCGTCACCATCGACGTGGCACCTTCGTCGTCCCCGCGCGAGCGGGGCGGGTCCGAGACCGCCGTGACGGTGAGCGACGAGGGAACCGGCATTCCGGAGGAATCGATGGGCCGCGTCTTCACCCGCTTCTGGCGGGGCAGCAAGCGTGGCGGGACGGGACTGGGCTTGTACATCGTGAAGGGCATCGTGGAAGCGCACGGCGGGACGATCACCGTCGGCCGCGCGCCCGGCGGCGGCGCCCAGTTCCGATTTACGTTGCCCGTGGGCACTCCGGCGTATCTCCTCTGATCCGCCCGAGCACCGCCCGCGGGCTCATTCACCCGCGTCACCCCCGTTAGACTCGATCCTTGGCACGTTTGCGTCCCTGATCTGTGGACGATTCGTCTCCGAGTCGTAGACGGGGACCATCACCAGCCAACCGGAAGCACGGGAAGAGATGTCGGCACCGAACAAGTCGTACGACCCTGTTGAGGTCGAGGCACTGAAACCTGAAGAGATCGAGCGCATGCGGGACGAGGCGCTCGCCGCCTTCGCCGCCGCCGGCGACCTCGAAAAGCTCCAGGAGGCCAAGGTCGCGCACACCGGCGGCACCTCGCCGCTGTCCCTCGCCAACCGCGAGATCGGCGCGCTGCCCCCGCAGGCCAAGGCCGAGGCCGGCAAGCGCGTCGGCATGGCGCGCGGCGCGGTCAGCAAGGCGCTCGCCGCCCGCCAGACCGAACTCGAGGCCGAGCGCGACGCCCGGGTGCTCGTCGAGGAGGCAGTGGACGTCACGCTGCCGTACGACCGCGTCCCGGCCGGTGCGAGGCACCCGCTGACCACGTTCATGGAGCGCGTCGCGGACGTCTTCGTCGCGATGGGCTACGAGATCGCGGAGGGCCCCGAGGTCGAGGCGGAGTGGTTCAACTTCGACGCCCTGAACTTCACCCCGGACCACCCGGCCCGGCAGATGCAGGACACCTTCTTCGTCCAGGGCCCCAAGGGGACGGATGGCGACGAGTCGGGTGTCGTGCTGCGCACGCACACCTCGCCCGTGCAGGCCCGCGCGCTTCTCGAGCGCCGCGAGCCGCCCGTCTACATCGTCTGCCCCGGCCGCGTGTACCGCACGGACGAGCTGGACGCGACGCACACCCCGGTCTTCCACCAGATCGAGCTGCTCGCCGTGGACGAGGGCCTGACCATGGCCGACCTCAAGGGCACTCTGGACCACATGGTCCAGTCGCTCTTCGGCGCGGACATGAAGACCCGCCTGCGCCCGAACTACTTCCCGTTCACCGAGCCGTCCGCCGAGATGGACATGGTCTGCTACGTCTGCCGTGGCGAGTCCGTGGGCAACCCCGACCGCCCCTGCCGCACCTGCGGCAGCGAGGGCTGGATCGAGCTGGGCGGCTGCGGCATGGTCAACCCGAAGGTGCTCACCGCCTGCGGCGTCGACCCCCAGAAGTACAGCGGATTCGCCTTCGGGTTCGGCATCGAACGGATGCTGATGTTCCGCCACAACGTCGAAGACATGCGAGACATGGTCGAGGGTGACGTCCGGTTCACCCGGCCCTTCGGGATGGAGATCTGATGCGGGTCCCGCTTTCCTGGCTGCGGGAGTACGTCGATCTCCCCGCCACCGAGACCGGCCGTGACGTACAGGCCAAGCTGATCGAGGTCGGCCTCGAGGTCGAGACCGTCGAGCAGACGGGCGCCGGCCTCACCGGGCCGCTCGTCGTCGGCAAGGTCCTCACCATCGAGGAGCTTGAGGGCTTCAAGAAGCCCATCCGCTTCTGCACGGTCGACGTCGGCCAGGCCAACGGCACGGGCGAGCCGCAGGAGATCGTCTGCGGCGCACGGAACTTCGCCGTCGGCGACAAGGTCGTCGTCGTGCTGCCGGGCGCCATCCTGCCCGGCGACTTCAAGATCGCCGCGCGCAAGACGTACGGCAAGACGTCGCACGGCATGATCTGCTCCGGCGACGAGCTGGGCATGGGCGACGACGGAAGCGGCGGCATCATCGTCCTTCCGCCCGAGCACGAGGCCGGAACCGACGCGATCAAGCTGCTCGAACTGGTCGACGAGGTCCTGGACATCGCCGTCACGCCCGACCGCGGCTACGCGCTCTCGATGCGCGGCGTCGCCCGCGAGGCCGCCATCGCGTACGGCCTGCCGCTGCGCGACCCGGCTCTCCTCGACGTGCCCGCGCCGAACGCCTCCGGCTACCCGGTCAAGATCTCCGACCCGATGGGCTGCGACCGCTTCACCGCGCGCACGGTCACGGGCCTGAAGCCCGAGGCCCGCTCGCCGATCTGGCTGCAGCGCCGCCTGCAGAAGGCGGGCATGCGCCCGATCTCGCTCGCCGTCGACATCACGAACTACGTGATGCTGGAGCTCGGCCAGCCGCTGCACGCGTACGACCGCTCCCGCATCCAGGGCACGATCGGTGTGCGCCGTGCCGAGCAGGGCGAGAAGTTCACGACGCTCGACGGCGCCAAGCGCGTCCTCGACGCCGAGGACCTGGTCATCACCGACGACCGTGGCCCGATCGGCCTCGCGGGCGTCATGGGCGGCGCCAACACCGAGATCGCGGATCACGAGGAGAGCGCCGGTACCACCGACGTCGTCATCGAGGCCGCGCACTTCGACGCGATCTCCATCGCCCGCACGGCCCGGCGCCACAAGCTGCCCTCGGAGGCGGCCAAGCGCTTCGAGCGCGGCGTGGACCCGCAGGCCGCGTCCGCCGCCGCGCAGCGCACGGTGGATCTCCTCGTGCTGCTCGCCGGTGGCACCGCCGAGGCCGGCGTCACCGAGGTCATCGCGCCGTCCGCGCCGCACACGATCGCGATGCCCGCCGATCACCCGGACAAGGTGGCCGGCGTGGAGTACGGCCGTGAGACCGTCGTGCGCCGCCTCCAGGAGGTCGGCTGTGACGTCTACGGCCAGGACGCCCTGACCGTCACCGTGCCCTCCTGGCGTCCCGACCTCGCCGAGCCGAACGACCTCGCCGAAGAGGTCATCCGCCTCGAGGGGTACGAGAACCTCCCCTCGACGCTGCCCAAGCCCCCCGCGGGCCGCGGCCTGACCGGACGGCAGCGGCTGCACCGCCGCGTCGGCCGCGCCCTTGCCGGCAGCGGCTTCGTCGAGGCGCCGAACTACCCCTTCATCGGCGAGCAGGTCTTCGACCAGCTGGGCCTCGAGCCCGGCGATCCCAAGCGCCGGGTCGTGAAGCTGGCCAACCCGCTCTCCGACGAGGAGCCCGCTCTTCGTACGACGCTGCTGCCGGGCCTGCTCGGCGCGCTGCGCCGCAACGAAGGCCGCGGCAGCCACGACCTGGCGCTCTTCGAGACGGGCCTGGTCTTCCAGCCCCGTGACGAAGCCCGCGTCGCGGTCCGGCTGCCCGTCGACCGCCGTCCCACGGACGAGGAGATCGCCTCCCTGACCGAGGCGCTCCCCGTACAGCCGCGGCACGCCGCCGTGGTGCTCGCGGGCGCCCGTGAGCAGGCCGGCTGGTGGGGCAAGGGCCGGCCGTCCGAGTGGGCCGACGCCATCCAGGCCGCCCGCGTCCTGGCCGCCGAGTCGGGCACCGAACTGCTGGTGCGCCAGGGCCAGTACGGGCCGTGGCACCCCGGCCGGTGCGCCGAGCTCGCCGTCGTGATCGACGGAGCGGAGCGGGTCATCGGGCACGCGGGAGAGCTGCACCCGCGCGTCGTCAAGGCGCTCGGTCTGCCCGCGCGCACCTGCGCGATGGAGCTCGACCTGGACCGTCTGGAGGAGGCGAGCACCGGCGTCCCGCAGGGCCCGAAGATCTCCACCTTCCCGGTCGCCACGCAGGACGTCGCGCTCGTCGTCGACGGGGGTGTGCCCGCCGCCGACGTGGAGAAGGTGCTGCGCGAGGGCGCGGGTGAACTCCTCGAGTCCATCCGGCTGTTCGACGTCTTCGAGGGCGAGCAGATCGGCGAGGGCAAGAAGTCCCTGGCGTACGCGCTGCGCTTCCGCGCGGCCGACCGCACGCTGACCGTCGACGAGGCCTCCGCGGCCCGGGATGCGGCCGTCGCCCTGGCGACCGAGCGGACCGGCGCCGTGCTGCGCGGAGCGTAGTCACCGCCAGTAGTCGCCGCCAGGCGCACAAGGGGCGCAAAGAAGGGCGTATCCGGGTCTCCGGATACGCCCTTCACTCGTTTGAGTGACAACTAAGCCCTCCCTGGTCCGATCGGCTCATACGGTCGACAGAATCGGTGCGGCCGCGGGGCCTTGATCTGCACGGCCTGCGCGGTCCGCACGCTGAACAGGGCCTAGGGGGGCCGTCGGCATGATCCGTATCAGGGCTGGAGATCCCCGCCGGGCGCTGCGCCGGGCGAGGAACCGGGCCGGGCCGCGGGCGAAGGCCGGGACGAAGGTGTCCCGGGTGGATCCGCCGCGCATCCGGCGCGTCCTCACGCTCGGTCTTCCCACGGTGTGGGGCGCGGCCGCCATCACGTACAAACTCGTCTGCCCGCTCGCCCAGCAGGAAGGCCTCGGGGCCCGGATCGTCACCAGCGCGGTCTTCTTCGCGGTCGGCACCGGTCTGATATTGCAGGTCCGCGGCCCACTGCTGCGGGAGCTGCGCCAGCTACGCGAGATCGCGGGTGCCGCACAGAACGTCCTGCTCCGCCCGCTGCCGTCGCGCGTCGAGGGCCTGACGGTCGCGGCCGGGCGGCTCTCCGCGTCACGCGGCGCCTCCGTCGGCGGGGATCTGTACGAGGTGATGGCCACCGAGCACGGCGTCCGGGTCGTCATGGGCGATGTGCGCGGGCATGGTCTGACCGCCATCAGTACGGCCGCCGCGGTGCTCGGCAGCTTCCGCGAGGCTGCCCACGAGGAGCCCGAACTGCCTCACGTGCTGCGGAAGTTGGAGCGTTCCCTGGCGCGGCACCTGCGGGAGCGCTCGCGGGCCGAGCACCCGGCGAACGGCTCTCCGGCGCCGGAGAGCCCGCTTGCCGAGGAGTTCGTCACCGTACTGCTGATGGAGATAGGCCCGGAGGGCGAGCTGACCGCGCTCAACTGCGGTCACCCCTGGCCGTACCGCCTGAGCGGGCACGCCGAGCCGGTGGCCGACGGGGATCCGCTGCCGCCGCTCGGACCCTTCCCGCTCCCCGCCGAACTGCCCCTGCTGCACTGCGGCCCTCTCCTTCCCGGGGAGGCGCTCGCCCTGCACACGGACGGCATGGAGGACGCGCGGGACGCGGCCGGACGGTTCTTCCCGCTCCAGGCGGCGCTCACCGAAGCGGTGCGGGTCCCGCCGGTCGCGCCCCAGACGGTGATCCGCGCGGTGTATGCCCAACTCGCGCGCCACGCGGGACGGCTACCCACCGACGACGCCGCGCTCCTGGTCCTGCGGAACGACCGACGGCGGGTGCCGGTTCAGCAGGGGGAGACGGTGCGTCGGCAAAGCACCATGACGTGACGCACCGTCAACCTCCGCCGGCCTTGCGCCGCCCGACCCCGCCTGTAGGTGTCGGGCAGACGGCGGGGCGGGCGGCGCCGGTGTGGGCCGCCGTACTTTTCGAGGGGGAGCCGACGGCCCGGCCGGCCTCCTTGTGAGGAATCTCAGTCAAGCGTGACGGGAGTGGCGACGGCAGAGCGCACACCCCCCGGATTCGGGCGTTCCGTTCACACCCCGTGTGAAGTCACCTCTACTACGCTGGCCACACCGAGCCACCGGAGGGCCTCCATGCAGCCCAATACCCTGCTCGACGCGATCCTCGACGAGGCGGGAATCTCTCACGCGGGCCTGGCTGCCCACGTCAATCAGGCAGGGAAGAGGCGAGGCCTCGCCCTGCGGTACGAACACACCGCCGTGTCACGGTGGTTGAAGGGCCAGCGCCCACGAGGCCAGGTGCCCGACCTGATCTGCGAGGTACTGGCGGGGCGACTCCAGCGCACCGTCACCCTCGACGACATCGGCCTCGGCGTGCCGGGCCTGCCGGCCGTCGGGCACAACTCCATGGCCTCGACGCTCTCGGGGTTCGTGGAGCGGGCCACGGCCTTGTGGCGCTCGGACGAACAGCAGCGCCCACACCTCCTCGGCGCACCCGCGGTCACGGGAACACCCGCGGTGATGCCGGTCTGGGAGTGGGAGAACCCGCCCGAGGACGTGGACGTCTCGCGTGGCGGCAGGCATCCGGTGAGCACGGCCGACATCGACATGATGCGCGCGGCCCGCGCCCACTACGAGCAGATGTACCGCAAGACCGGCGGCATCGCGACCCGCACCCGCATCGTCGGCTTCCTGAACGCAGAGGCCGCGCCGCTGCTGCGCGGCAGCTACACGGACGAGACCGGCCGCCAACTGCACAGATCCACCGGTGGGTTGGTGGCCATCGCGGGGATCTGCGCCTATGACTCGGACGCGCACGGCCTGGCCCAGCGCTACTTCCACCAGGCCCTGCGCCTGGCAAAGGCCAGCGGGGACCGGGGGCTTGGCGCCTATGTCATCGCGCTGCTCGTCAACCAGTCGCTGTTCATGCGCGAGTACCGTCAGGCGGTGGCCTTCGCGGAGGCCGCGCTGCGCGCCGCGGGGCGCGAACTGACCCCGGCCCTGGCCTCCGATCTCTACGCCATGCAGGCCAAGTCGTACGCACACCTGGGCGACGGCAGCAGCGCGCTGTCGTGCATCCGGCGTGCGGAGGTCGCGGCGGATCGCATCCGGCGTGGGCGCGAGCCGGACGAAACCGGCTATGTCCAGCCCGGACTCGTCAACGTACAAGTGGCGGAGGCACTGCTCAGCCTCGGCGACCTCTCGGGGGCGTACGAACACGCGGCTGCGGCGGTGGACACCCCGGCACATGACAGGGGCCGGGTCCATCGGCTCGCCATGCTCAGCCAGATCGAACTGCGCCAGGGGAACACCGACGAGGCGGTGGCCACAGCGGTGGAAATGGCAGAACAGGCACGGGGGATGGAGTCCCAACGGCTGCGCGACCGGCTGCGGGCCGTGCGGGAACATCTGGTGCGCAGCGACTGCGCGGGCACGGCCGAGGCGGCCGAACTCATCGACGGGGCGCTGCGCGTACCCCTGTGATGCGCGCCGCGCGTACGACGGCGTCGGCCGTGGCGAGCACTGACGAGCACTGAATCCGGGCGCCGTCCACACGCTGCTCTGAACACCCTCCTGCTGCGATATTGCCATCTACTCGGCGGAAGGTGGCAGAACCGTGCAGTGGACGAAACAAAGCGAACAAACTGTGTATGGAAATCGATGGTTCACGGTCAATCTGGCAGATGTTGAGCTGCCCGACGGCCGGCACCTCGATCACTTCCTGATACGGCTGCGGCCCGTCGCCGTGGCCACCGTGGTCAATGAGGCCAACGAGGTGCTGCTGCTCTGGCGGCACCGCTTCATCACCGACAGCTGGGGCTGGGAACTCGCGGCCGGCGTCGTCGAGGACGGGGAGGATCTCGCGTATGCGGCCGCCCGGGAAATGGAGGAGGAGACCGGCTGGCGGCCGGGCCCGTTACGACACCTCATGAGTGTCGAGCCGTCCAATGGGCTCACCGATGCCAGACACCACATCTACTGGTCCGACGAGTGCACCTACATCGGTCATCCCGAGGACGACTTCGAGTCCGACCGCCGTGAATGGGTCCCACTCAAACTCGTCCCTGACATGGTGGCCCGCGGAGAAGTACCCGCCGCCAACATGGCGGCGGCACTACTCCTCCTGCACCACCTGCGTCTGGGCCAGGACGCGCACTAACGGCCGATGGCCTGCCAGATCGCCACGGCGAGCGCACCGACCGCCGTCAGGGCGAGAAGGGCGGGCAGCGGCCATCGAGTGTGCTCAAGTGCGGTGATCCTTACGGTCAGTTCATCCTGGTTTTTGACGCTTTGTTCGTCGTGTTGGGTGAGCAACGCCAGCTGTCCGTCGACGCGGGTCAGACCCACGTCCAAGCTGCGGCGTAACTCGGCGAGTTCTTGCGGGACCACGCGATGCTCGGGGTCGGCGGTCACTGGTCCGCTCCTCTCTGTAGCTGTCGATCCCCCTGCTGCGCACAGAAAGTCAACTCGCCTGGTGGCCAGGACGGGAGAGTGTGCGAAGGGCATATGCGAGCCCATGGCGCACACGGTGTGTGAACGCCGCGGGCCCGGCACTCGGTCGAGTGCCCGGCCCGCGTGCGGTGCGAAGTTCCGGGTGCAGGTGTGAGCCCGCCGCGTCAGCCGTACGGGTAGAAGCCCGAGCCGGACTTACGGCCGAGCCTTCCCGCGTCCACCATCCGCTGGAGCAGCGGGGGAGCGGCGTACAGCGGCTCCTTGTACTCGGCGTACATGCTGTCGGCGACCGAGGCGACGGTGTCGAGGCCGATCAGGTCGGCGAGCTTGAGCGGACCCATCGGGTGGGCACAGCCCATCTCCATGCCGTTGTCGATGTCCTCGCGGCTCGCGATGCCCGACTCGAACATCCGGATCGCGGAGAGCAGGTACGGGATGAGCAGGGCGTTGACCACGAAGCCCGAGCGGTCCTGGGCGCGGATCGCGTGCTTGCCGAGCACCTTCTCGACCATGGCCTGCGCGCGGCTGATCGTCCCCTCGGACGTCGTGAGCGCGGGGATCAGCTCGACGAGCTGCTGCACGGGTGCCGGGTTGAAGAAGTGGATGCCGATGACCGCGTCGGGGCGCGACGTCGCGACGGCCAGCTTCACCAGCGGGATGGAGGAGGTGTTGGAGGCGAGGATCGCGTCCTGCCTAGTCACCACCTGGTCGAGCACCTGGAAGATCTCGGTCTTGACCGCCTCGTTCTCGACGACCGCCTCGATGACGAGGTCGCGGTCGGAGAACTCCCCGAGGTCGGTCGTGAAGCTGAGACGGCCGAGCGTCTCGTCGCGCTCCTCCTCCGAGATCTTGCCGCGCTCGGCGGCCTTGGAGAGGGAGTTGTAGAGCCGGGTGCGGCCGATCTCCAGGGCCTCGCCGGTGGTCTCCGCGACCATCACGTCCAGTCCGGAGCGGGCGCAGACCTCCGCGATCCCGGCGCCCATCTGGCCACAGCCCACTACTCCGACGCGTGCGATGTCGGGCATAGAGTCGGTCACCTCGTGCCTTTCGCTGATCAACGGGCGGGCAGTCCCCCGTATGGATGCGGTGTCTGCCCCAGCGGTGAACGTTACCGCCGAACCTCAGGTGCATGACGTGCCGGGTCGGGCATGCTGTCCGGTACAAGCAGCGGTTCCGGCGGATATACAGGCCAGGGGGCGAGCGGATGAGGCGTATGTCACGCCGAGGTTTCACGATTGCGGCAGCCGCGATGGTGGCGGGGCTCACAGCGGCGGGGGACGCGGCAGCCGTGCCCGGGAGGGCTCCTTCGCGCCGCGAGCTGCGGGGCATGTGGCTGGCGACCGTCGTCAACCGCGACTGGCCGTCGAAGCCCGGACTCCCGGCGGCCGAGCAGCGCGCCGAGCTGATCGGTCACCTCGACACGGCCGTACGGCGCCGCCTGAACGCCGTGGTCTTCCAAGTGCGGCCCACCGCCGACGCGTTGTGGCCCTCGCCGTACGAGCCCTGGGCGGAGTGCCTGACCGGCGTGCAGGGCAAGCACCCCGGCTGGGACCCGCTGGGCACCGCCGTGGCCGAGGCACACCGCAGGGGCCTTGAACTGCACGCGTGGTTCAACCCCTTCCGCATCGCCAACCACACGGACCCCTCGCGGCTCGTCCCGACACACCCCGCGCGCCTGCACCCCGACTGGGTCGTGCCGTACGGCGGGAAGCTCTACTACAACCCCGGTCTGCCCGAGGTGCGCCGCTTCGTCCAGGACGCGATGCTCGACGCCCTGCGCCACTACGCCATCGACGCGGTGCACTGGGACGACTACTTCTACCCGTATCCGGTCGCCGGGCAGGTCTTCGACGACGACGACGCCTTCGCGCGCTACGGCGGCGGTTTCCCGGACCGGGCCGCCTGGCGGCGCGACAACATCGACCGCCTGGTGCGGGAGATGGCGACGCGGGTGAAGAAGGTGCGGGGGCGCGCGCAGTTCGGGATCAGCCCGTTCGGGGTGTGGCGCAATGCCTCGACCGATCCGCTCGGTTCGGACACCCAGGCCGGCGTGCAGACCTACGACAACCTGCACGCCGACACGCGCGGCTGGGTCAAGAAGGGCTGGCTCGACTACATCTGCCCCCAGCTGTACTGGAACATCGGCTTCACCGTGGCGGACTACGGCAAGCTGCTGCCCTGGTGGGCCGATGTCGTCGAGGGCACGGGCGTGCGCCTGTACGTGGGGGAGGCCCTCTACAAGGCGGGCGACCCCGCACAGCCCGCCGCCTGGCAGGACCCCGCCGAGCTGTCCCGCCACCTCACGTACGCCAAGGGGTTCCCGCAGGCCCGCGGTCATGTGTACTTCTCGGCGAAGGAAGTGGGCGTGGACAAGATCGGCGCGATGGCGCGCGTGGTGGCCGACCACTACCACAAGCCGGCCAAGCCACCCCGCTGACGCCGATCGGGTCCTGCGCCGGATGTTACGAGGCCGGGTCCTGGTGCCGTACGACGGTGTCGGGGCCCGGTGACAGCAGAGTCTCGTGGCCGTCGTCGAAGCGGACGCGATACGGCGGGCCGCCGTCCGCGCCGAGCACCTCGACGACCTGTGCGATCCGGTCGTGCTGCCCGACGGTCCTGCCGTGCAGCACCAGCTCGTCGCCTACGGTTGCACGCATCTGGAGCGACCTCCTTGTCCCACCCTGCGGTTGCTTTCCGTGGCCGCAAGTCTACGTCCGGTGGCGGAACCTTGGGCCCTAGCTGCGCGCCCGTTGGGTCACCGCGATGCAGACGAGGACGGCCGCGGCGGTCAGTGGCGCGGCCGGGGTGAGGTGCTCGCCGAGCAGGAACACCGACCAGACCAGCGTGAGCAGCGGCTGCGCCAGCTGGAGCTGGCTGGCCTTGGGCACGCCGATCGCGGCCATGCCCCGGTACCAGACGACCAGGCCGAGGAACTGCGAGCCGATGGCGGCGTAGAGCAGCCCGGCGGTGCTGTGTCCGGTGAGCTGGAAGGGCTCGTGCTGGAGGGCGACCGCCGCGCCCACCACGGCGAGCGGCAGGCACAGGACCAGCGCCCAGCCGATGACCTGCCAGCCCGGCATCTCGCGGGCGAGACGACCGCCCTCGGTGTAGCCGGCCGCGCAGATGAGGAGCGAGGCGAAGAGGTAGAGGTCGGCGGTCGACAGGGCGCCACCGCTCTGCTGGACCGTGAACGCGATCACCGCAGCCGCGCCGGTGAGGGCCGCGGCCCAGAACGTGCGCGAGGGACGGGCCCCGGTGCGCAGCGCCGAGAACACGGCGGTGGTCAGCGGGAGCAGGCCGACGACCACGGCCGCGTGGGCGGTGGTGGAGGTCTGCAGGGCGAGCGTGGTGAGCAGCGGGAAGCCGACGACGACCCCGGCGGCGACGACCGCGAGCCCGGCCCAGTGGCGGCGGGCGGGCAGCGGGATGCGCAGGACGAGCAGGGCGCCGCCCGCGATGACCGCGCTCAGGACGCAGCGCAGGGCCACGAACGACCAGGGGCCGATGCCCTCGAGCCCCCACGCGGTGGCGGGGAACGTGAGCGAGAAGGCGGTGACGCCGAGCGCGGCCATGACGGTGCCCGCTCTGCGGGAGCGGTGCTGCGGGGGCCCTGCGGCTGTGGCGGGGGCCGTGGTGACCGCTATCCGGCTCGGGCGAGTAGCGCTATCCTGTGCTGTCATGCATGAGGGTAGCAGTGTCGCTGAGTTGGTCAAACGGTTGCGGGACGAGTTGGACCGCTACTCTCCTGGTGGAAAGCTGCCGTCGAGCCGGGCGCTGGTCGACCGGTTCAGGGTGAGCCCGGTGACCGTGTCGCGGGCCCTGGGGCAACTGGCCGCCGAGGGCCTGGTCGTCTCCCGGCCCGGCGCCGGTGTGTTCCGCGCCGAACCGCAGACCACCGTGGCGCCGACCGGGGACACCTCGTGGCAAGAGGTGTCGCTGAGCGCCGACGCGGCGACGGAACTCGTGCCGCGCGCGGTGGACGCCTCCGGGGTCCTGGTCACGCTCGCGGCGCCCTCGCACGGCGTCATCGAGTTCAACGGCGGCTATCTGCACCCCTCGCTGCAGCCCGAGCGCGCGATGGCGGCGGCCCTCGCCCGGGCGGGGCGGCGGCCCGGCGCGTGGGGGAGGCCGCCGATCGACGGCCTCCCCGAGCTGCGGGAGTGGTTCGCGCGGGGCATCGGCGGCGCGATCACGGCCGCCGAGGTGCTGATCACCGCGGGCGGCCAGAGCGGGCTCACCACGGCACTGCGGGCGCTCGCCCCACCCGGCGCGCCCGTCCTGGTCGAGTCACCGACCTACCCCGGCATGCTGGCCATCGCCCGCGCGGCGGGACTGCGGCCGGTTCCGGTGCCGGTGGACGTGGACGGTGTACGACCCCAGCTGCTCGCCGCGGCGTTCAAGGCCACGGGGGCGCGGGTGTTCGTCTGCCAGCCGCTGTTCCAGAACCCGACGGGGGCGGTGCTCTTGGCGGAGCGGCGCCCGGAGGTGCTCCGCATCGCCCGCGAGGCCGGGGCCTTCGTCATCGAGGACGACTTCGTGCGCCGTCTCGTCCACGAGGACGCGGGGCCGCTGCCCAGGCCCCTGCAGTCCGACGACCCCGACGGGGTCGTGGTGCACGTCTGCTCGCTCACCAAGGCGACGTCGCCGAGCTTCAGGGTGAGCGCGCTCGCCGCGCGCGGCCCGGTCCTCGAGCGGCTGCGCGCGATCCAGGTCGTCGACCACTTCTTCGTGCCGAGACCGCTTCAGGAGGCGGCGCTCGAACTGGTCGGTTCCCCGGCCTGGCCGCGTCATCTGCGCAACGTGGCAGGGGAGTTGAAGGACCGCAGGGACGCGATGGCCGCGGCCCTGCGCCTTCACCTGCCCGAACTCGCCCTGCCGCACATCCCCGCGGGCGGCTACCTCCTGTGGCTGCGCCTGCCCGACGGCACGGACGAGGCGGCCCTCGCGGGAGCGGCACTGCGCGCGGGCGTCGCGGTGGCCCCCGGCCGCCCGTACTTCGCGGCCGAACCTCCCGCGGCGCACCTGAGGATGAGCTTCGCCGCGGTCGCCGGGGTCCAGGAGATCGCCGAAGGGGTACGCAGGCTGCGAGGGGCGTGCGACGAGGTGTGGGGGAGCGCCCGCTGAGGGCTGCCCGCCCAGTTGACCGCGCCTGCCCTGGTGCCGTTGGGCGTGGCCGAGCTGCGCTACTGCTCGCCCACGCCGCGCAGCCGCGCCACCGGCGACGGCCTCGGCTTCGCGCCCCTGGCCCAACCCGCCCTGCGGGACTGCAACATGGGACGCCGGCGCGGTCTGACCCTGGCCGACGTGACGGCGTGCGAGCCGGCCGCCGTCGACGCTGGCTGCGGGATCCGCACTCGGCCCGCACGGGGGCGAGTTGCTCCTCGGGTTCATCTCGCGGATCGGCGGCCGGCTGGACACGCGGCCCGTCGGTGACGGCCCGCGGGTCTCGCGGTGGCCGAGCCCGCGGTGGTCCGCTCGGCGCTCGTCCACGCCCTGAAGGCGCCCCCGTCGACGTACTGGAACATCGACGTCCGCCCCCTGTCGACGGTCACCCCGACCGGTCGCGGGGGCCGCTGGAACCTGCGCATCGCGTGTACGCCGTCGTGAGGATCAGGTCCTTGGCCGGGCCAGCGACCCGCCACCGGGTACGCCAGCGCCGCTCGTCGTACACCTCGAACTCGCCGCGGTAGAGGTCGAGCGCGCACGGGTGGTCGGCGGTGTGCCTGCCGGTGCGCAGGTCCAGGTCGTGGAAGGGGCGGCCGTCGGCGAACAGGACGTGCGCGGTGGCGGGGTCGTCTCCCGGCACGAAGCGGAGGGTGCGTCCGGCGGGGCGGGGAGTGCCGCGCCAGGTGAAGGTGCCGGACTCGTGGTGCAGGAGGCCGCCGTCATCGGACGGGGCGAACACCGTGGTGCCCGAGAAGTGACCTTCCGCGTCGCCCGCCAGATCCCGGGCCGTCCGTTCCACCTGCCAGGCCCCGGCCAGGTACGCCAGCACGTCCGGTACGCCGTGGAAGGCCCGAGGGCCCTCCACGTGTCGCGCGCCGTCGTGCGCGGCTGCTTCATCCGGAAAGGGCATGACCGCAGGCTACGCGGCCGCCACCCCCGGCCGGTGACCCGGGATGTCTACTTGTCGACGAATCCAAGACTGTTCTCGTCGTACCGCGTCCCGGCGACCGCACCCGCCGGTGCCGCGGCGTCGATCGCCGCGAGTTCGTCGGCGGAGAGCTCGACGGCGAGCGCGCCCAGGTTCTCCGTGAGGTACTTCTCCCGGCGCGTGCCCGGGATCGGCACCACGTCATCGCCGCGGTGCTGCACCCAGGCGAGGGCGAGCTGCCCCGCGGTGACGCCCTTCTCCTCGGCGAGCGTGTTGAGGGCGGCGACGATGGGCAGGTTGCGCTCCAGGTTCCCGTCGGCGAACCGCGGCTGGTCGCGCCGCATGTCCCCTTCCTGGAGACCGGCGACCGAGGTGTAGCGCCCGGTCAGGAAACCGCGGCCGAGCGGCGAGAACGGCACGATGCCGACGCCGAGTTCGCGGCAGACCGGCGCGATCTCCGCCTCCAGGTCCCGCGTCCACAGCGACCACTCGCTCTGCAGCGCGGCGATCGGATGCACCGCGTGCGCCCGCCGGATCGTCTGCGCGCTCGCCTCGGAGAGCCCCAGATGACGTACCTTCCCGGCCTCGACGAGCTCGTCCATGGCGCCGACGGTCTCCTCGATGGGCACGCTCTGGTCGACGCGGTGCAGGTAGTACAGGTCGATGTGGTCGACCCCGAGCCGCCGCAGCGAGGCGTCACACGCCTGTCGTACGTACGCCGCGTCGCCCCTGATCCGCGTCGGCTCGCCGAGGCGGTTGGCGAAGCCGAACTTCGTGGCGAGGACGGCCTGCTCGCGGCGGCCGGCCAGCGCGCGGCCGATCAGCTCTTCGTTGTGCCCCTCGCCGTAGAAGTCGGACGTGTCGAGCAGGGTGACGCCGAGGTCGAGGGCGCGGTGGAGCGTCGCGATCGACTGCGCGTCGTCCGAGGCGCCGTACGCGTGGCTCATCCCCATGCAGCCGAGCCCTTGCGCCGAGACGGTCAGTGCACCGAGACGGCGGGTGGGAATGCTGGTCATGCCGGTACCTCCAGGTGGAGCCGTGTGCCCGTGCAGGGCGGACGGCTCCGACCCTAGGAGTTGGAGTCAGCTCCAAGTCAAACCATTTGTAAGGGCGTTGGGGTCACTTCTGGTCCGCCGCCGCGTACAGTGCCGCCACGTCGATCTTCTTCATGCCGAGCATGGCGGCCATGGCGCGCTGCGCCCGTGCCTCGTCGGGGCCGGACACGAGCTCGCCCAACGCGGCGGGGACGACCTGCCAGGAGAGACCGAACCTGTCCTTGAGCCAGCCACAGGGGCCCTCCTCGCCACCCTCGGAGAGCTTCGTCCAGTAGTGGTCGACCTCGGCCTGGTCGGCGCACTCGATCGTGAAGGAGACCGCTTCGTTGAAGGTGAACTGGGGGCCGCCGTTGAGCACCAGGTACGGCAGGCCGTCGAGCTCGAAGTCGACGGTCATCACGGTCCCGGCCGGCCGCGGCCCGGCGTCGCCGTAGTGGGCGACGTTCGTGATCTTCGAGTTCGGGAAGACCGACACATAGAACCTGGCGGCGTCCTCGCCCTGCGTGTCGAACCAGAGGGTGGGCGTGATGCGGGGCATGACTCTCTCCTGTCGTCGGCGCGACGTGTGTCCGTCGCCTGTCTGTACTGACCCTTGCTCGCGCGCGAACTCATCGCCACCCGCGTGACCGCGTACCGGAAGCCGCGGCGACGGCGGGCTCCTCTCCCTTGACCCTCGTTGCATAAAACTGCGGCCATGCGTATAGTCATGCCATCCAAGAGGAGGGTTCCATGGCGGTACGCGCAGCAGTGGCGGGAGCGAGTGGGTACGCGGGCGGCGAATTGCTGCGTCTGCTGCTCGTCCACCCCGAGGTGGAGATCGGCGCCCTGACCGGCAACTCGAACGCGGGCCAGCGTCTGGGCGCGCTGCAGCCGCACCTGATGCCGCTCGCCGACCGGGTTCTGGAGCCGACCACCGCCGAGGTGCTCGCCGGTCACGATGTCGTCTTCCTCGCCCTGCCCCACGGCCAGTCCGCCGCCGTCGCCGAGCAGCTCGGCCCGGACGTCCTCGTCGTCGACATGGGCGCCGACTTCCGGCTCAAGGACGCGGCCGACTGGGAGAAGTTCTACGGCAGCGAGCACGCCGGAACCTGGCCCTACGGCCTGCCCGAGCTGCCCGGCGCCCGCGCGGCCCTCGAAGGCTCCAAGCGCATCGCGGTGCCCGGCTGCTATCCCACCGCCGTATCGCTCGCGCTCTTTCCCGCGTACGCCGCCGGGCTCGCCGAGGCCGAGGCGGTCGTCGTCGCCGCTTCCGGGACCTCGGGCGCGGGCAAGGCCGCCAAGCCGCATCTGCTCGGCTCCGAGGTCATGGGCTCCATGTCGCCGTACGGCGTCGGCGGGGTCCACCGGCACACCCCCGAGATGACCCAGAACCTTTCCGTGGCCGCGGGCACCCCCGTCACCGTCTCCTTCACGCCCACCCTGGCCCCGATGCCCCGCGGCATCCTCGCCACGTGCAGCGCGAAGGCGAAGGAGGGGGTCACCGCCGAGAGCGTGCGGGCCGCGTACGAGAAGGCCTACGCGGACGAGCCCTTCGTCCGGCTGCTCCCCGAGGGGCAGTGGCCCGCGACCGCCGCCGTGTACGGCTCGAACGCCGTACAGATCCAGGTCGCGTACGACGAGGCGGCGGGGCGCGTCATCGTGATCAGCGCCATCGACAACCTCACCAAGGGCACCGCGGGCGGCGCCCTGCAGAGCATGAACATCGCCCTCGGCCTCGACGAGGCCACCGGGCTCTCTACGATCGGAGTCGCGCCGTGAGTGTGACGGCAGCTAAGGGATTCACGGCGGCGGGCATCGCCGCCGGGATCAAGGAGAACGGCAACCCGGACCTGGCCCTCGTGGTCAACACCGGGCCCCGCCTGGCCGCCGCGGGCGTCTTCACCTCCAACCGCGTCAAGGCCGCTCCCGTCCTCTGGTCGGAGCAGGTCGTCAAGGGCGGACTCGTGTCGGCCGTCGTCCTCAACTCCGGTGGCGCCAACGCCTGTACGGGGCCGCAGGGCTTCCAGGACACGCACGCCACCGCCGAGAAGGTCGCCGAGACCCTCGACCTGAACGCGGGCGAGGTCGCCGTCGCGTCGACGGGCCTCATCGGTGTCACGCTCCCCATGGACAAGCTCCTGCCGGGCGTCGAGAGTGCGGCCGGTGAACTCTCCGCGCACGGCGGCGAGAAGGCCGCCATCGCCATCAAGACCACCGACAGCGTGCACAAGACGGCCGTGGTCACGAAGGACGGCTGGACCGTGGGCGGCATGGCGAAGGGCGCGGGCATGCTCGCCCCCGGACTCGCCACGATGCTCGTCGTCCTGACCACGGACGCCGACCTGGAGGCCGACGTCCTGGACAAGGCCCTGCGGGACGCCACGAAGGTCACCTTCGACCGGGTCGACTCCGACGGCTGCATGTCGACGAACGACACGGTGCTGCTTCTCGCCTCCGGCGCTTCTCAAGTGGCCCCGGAATACGCCGAGTTCGCCGAGGCCGTCCGTACCGTCTGTGACGATCTCGCCCGCCAGCTCATCGGCGACGCCGAGGGCGCGAGCAAGGACATCCGGATCGAGGTCATCAACGCGGCGAGTGAGGACGACGCCGTCGAGGTGGGCCGCTCCATCGCCCGCAACAACCTCCTCAAGTGCGCCCTGCACGGCGAGGACCCCAACTGGGGCCGGGTCCTCTCCGCCATCGGCACCACGAAGGCCGCCTTCGAGCCCGACCAGCTGAACGTCGCCATCAACGACGTCTGGGTCTGCAAGAACGGCAGCGTGGGCGAGGACCGCGACCTCGTCGACATGCGCTACCGGGAAATCAAGATCACCGCGGACCTGGCTGCGGGCACCGCCGAGTCCGTCGTGATCTGGGCCAACGACCTCACCGCCGACTACGTCCACGAGAACAGCGCGTACTCCTCATGAGCGGCAACACGAGCGGCAATCCGACCGCGCGGAAGCACACCGCGCTCCCCAAGGCGCAGATCCTCATCGAGGCGCTGCCCTGGCTGACCAGGCACCGCGGCAAGACCGTCGTCATCAAGTTCGGCGGCAACGCCATGGTCGACGAGGCGCTGAAGGCGGCCTTCGCGCAGGACGTCGTCTTCCTGCACCACGCGGGCCTCAGGCCCGTCGTCGTGCACGGCGGCGGACCGCAGATCAGCAAGGCCCTCGACCGCCACGGCATCGTCAGCGAGTTCAAGGCGGGCCTGCGCGTCACCACCGAGGACGCCATGGACGTCGTACGGATGGTGCTCGCCGGACAGGTGCAGCGTGAGCTCGTCGGGCTGCTCAACCAGCACGGCCCGCTGGCCGTCGGTCTCACCGGCGAGGACGCGCACACCATCACCGCCACCAAGCACCAGCCCCGCATCGAGGGCGAGTTGGTCGACATCGGCCGCGTCGGCGAGATCACCGAGATCGACACCGGCGCCATCGAGGCACTGCTCGCGGACGGCCGCATCCCGGTCGTCTCCTCGATCGCCCGCTCCCAGGACGACCACCATGTCTACAACGTCAATGCTGATACGGCGGCTGCGGCACTTGCGGCTGCGCTGGACGCCGAGACCCTCATGGTCCTCACGGACGTCGAGGGCCTCTATGAGGACTGGCCCAACAGCGACGAGGTGATCAGCCGCCTGACCGCGAAGGAGCTGGAGAAGCTCCTGCCCGAGCTGGCCAGCGGCATGGTCCCGAAGATGGAGGGCTGCCTGCACGCCGTGCGCAACGGCGTCGAGACGGCCCGTGTGATCGACGGCCGGGTCCAGCACTCGATCCTGCTGGAGATCTTCACCGACGAGGGCATCGGCACGATGGTCGTGCCGGACGCGCCCGACGACCTGACCGAGGGGGAAGCGGCATGACCGGCAACGAGGAGCTGACCAAGCGCTGGCAGGACGCGCTGATGGACAACTACGGCACCCCCAGGCTGCCCCTCGTCCGCGGCGCGGGAGCCAAGCTCTGGGACGCCGACGGCAAGGAGTACGTCGACTTCGTCGGCGGCATCGCGGTCAACGCGCTCGGCCACGCCCACCCGGCGGTCGTCGAGGCGGTCAGCACCCAGATCGCCTCCCTGGGCCACGTATCGAACCTGTTCGTCGCCGAGCCGCCGGTCGCCCTGGCCGAGCGGCTGCTCCAGCTCTTCGGGCGCGAGGGCCGGGTGTACTTCTGCAACTCCGGCGCCGAGGCCAACGAAGGCGCCTTCAAGATCGGCCGCCTGACCGGGCGTTCGCACATGGTCGCCACGGACGGCGGCTTCCACGGCCGGACCATGGGGGCGCTCGCGCTCACCGGCCAGCCCGGCAAGCGGGAGCCGTTCCTGCCGCTGCCCGGCGACGTCACCCACGTCCCGTACGGCGACGTCGAGGCCCTGCGGGCCGCGGTCACCGAAGAGACGGCCCTCGTCGTCATCGAGCCCATCCAGGGCGAGAACGGCGTGGTCGTGCCGCCCGCGGGCTATCTCAAGGCGGCCCGCGACATCACCAAGGTCACCGGAACCCTCCTCGTCCTCGACGAGGTGCAGACCGGAATCGGCCGTACCGGCCACTGGTTCGAGTACCTCGCGCACGAGGGCGTGCAGCCCGACGTCGTCACGCTCGCGAAGGGTCTCGGCGGCGGCCTGCCGCTCGGCGCGACGGTCGCGTTCGGTGCGGCGGCCGAGCTCCTGAAGCCCGGTCACCACGGAACGACGTTCGGCGGGAACCCCGTGGCATGCGCCGCGGGACTCGCGGTGCTCGACACGATCGAGGCCGACGGACTCCTGGACAACGTGAAGCGGGCGAGCGAGAAGCTGCGCGACGGAATCGAGTCACTCGGACACCCGCTCGTGGGCCATGTCCGGGGCGCGGGCCTGCTGCTGGGTATCGTGCTCACCGAGCCGCTCGCGCCCCAGGTGCAGCAGGCGGCTCAGGACGCCGGCTTCCTGGTGAACGCGCCCGCCCCTGATGTCGTACGGCTGATGCCGCCGCTGAACGTGCGCGACGACGAGGTGGACGCGCTCATCGGGGCCCTGCCAGGCGTGCTTGACCAGGCCACCGCGGCCGACGGGGACGGACGATCCGGAGAATGAGACGACGATGAGCCAGGCGCAAGGCAACGAGCACGCGGAACACCCGGATCACACCGGGCCCGCCGTGCCGCAGACCCGCACCGCACGCCACCGCCGGATCGTGGACATCCTCAACCGGCAGCCGGTGCGCTCCCAGAGCCAGCTGGCGAAGCTGCTCGCCGACGACGGCCTCACGGTCACCCAGGCGACGCTGTCGCGGGACCTGGACGAGCTGAACGCCGTGAAGATCCGCAACGCCGAGGGCGACCTGATCTACGCGGTGCCGAGCGAGGGCGGCTTCCGCACGCCGCGCGCGCCGCTCGGGGAGTCGGCCAAGGAGGAGCGGATGCGCCGCCTCTCCGCGGAGCTCCTGATCTCCGCGGAGGCCTCGGCCAACCTGGTGGTCCTGCGCACACCGCCGGGCGCGGCCCAGTTCCTCGCCTCGGCGATCGACCAGGCGGAACTGCACGACATCCTGGGGACGATCGCCGGAGACGACACCCTGATGCTGATCAGCCGGGAGGCCACGGGGGGTCAGGCGCTGGCGGATCACCTGCTGCGGCTGGCTTCGAACGAGCACTGACCGGGCCCCTGGCCTTGGGCACCGCCCATCACCGGCTTCGCCGAGTTCGTCCTCAAACGCCGGACGGGCTGGATTCCGTCTCCTGCTCCGTTCGGCGTGCCCGGTGCGACATCCAGGCGGCGACCAAGGCCCCCGAGATGTTGTGCCACACGGAGAACACGGCGGCGGGCAGTGCGGCGAGCGGGCTGAAGTGGGCGGTGGCGAGCGACGCCGCGAGCCCCGAGTTCTGCATGCCGACCTCGAAGGCCATGGCCCGCGACGCGGGCGGGCCGAGCCGGGCCAGCTTGCCCGCGCCGTAGCCGAGCGCGAGGCCGAGGCCGTTGTGCAGGACGACGGCGACGAACACCAGCAGGGCGGCGGACTTGATGGCCGCCGCGCTGCCCGCGACCACCACGGCCACGATGACGGCGATGGTCAGCGCGGACAGCCACGGCAGCGCGCTGAGCACCCGCCCGATGTAGCGGCCGAACAGCAGGCGTACGACGAGACCGGCGAGGACCGGCAGCAGCACGGTCTTGAGGATGTCGGTGACCATCGACCCCGCGTCCACGGGCAGGTACTCGCCCGCGAGGAGCAGGGTCAGCGGCGGCGTGATGAGCGGCGCGAGCACGGTCGAGACGGTGGCCACGGACACGGACAGGGCCACGTCGCCGCGCGCCAGGTAGGTCACGACGTTGGACGCGGTCCCGCTCGGCGCGCAGCCCACGAGGATCACACCGGCCGCCAGCTGGGGCGAGAGCCCGAGCGCGTGGGCGATCAGCCAGCCGAGCCCCGGCATGATCACGTAGTGCGCGACCAGACCGAGTGCGACGGCCCAGGGCCGCTTGACGACGCCCTGGAAGTCGAGCGGGGTCATGGTGAGCCCCATGCAGAACATCACGAGCCCCAGGAGGTACGGGACGTTCGTGCCCCAGCCCTCGAAGGTGTCCGGCGTCATCAGGCCGAGCGCGCCCGCGGCGAGCACGAGGACGGGGAAGACCGTGACGGCGAGGCGGGCCGCCCTGTCGCCGCTCTCCGTTGAACTGGGGATCGTCTGTTCGGTTTGCACCCGGCGATGCAACGCCGCCGCGTGGCACGGACGCAAACCCGTCTCGATATGTGGTCGCTACACGGAGCTGGTGCGGCCGCTCAGTACCGGGTGATGGCGGTCGCCCCTGACGCCGTCCCGATCGCCATGTGCGGCCGCCGGTCCGGCTCGGCCCAGCGCAGGATGCGGGCCATGGCCTCACCCGGCACGGACACACAACCCGCCGTCGCGCCGCGGCCGTTGACGTGCAGGAAGATCCCGGCGCCGCGGCCGCGCACCGGGCGGTCGTAGTTGAAGCCGATCACCAGGGCGTGCGTGTACTGGGGGTCGTACGTGATGAGGTGCTCGGACTCGGCGGCGCGGCAGTCGGCGGGGCGGGGCTGCGTCCAGCGGTTGTAGGAGCGGGAGTCGTTGTCCTGGCACCACCAGGAGTTCTTCGCGACCCGGCGGTAGGGGTAGGTCGTGCCCGCCGGCTCGGCCCTGATCCCGAAGGCGTACGGGAGGCGGTAGAGCCCGGTGGGGGTGGTGTTGGTCCCCTGCTTGCGGGAGCCGCCCTCCACCAGGCCTTTCGCGCCGAAGCGTGCCGCCGCGGAGCCGGTCTTCGTCCACCCTCCGCCGCGCCGGTCCCACCAGGTGACGGTGCCGGTGGTGGAACCGGTGCGTGCGGCCTCGGCGGTGATGAGCTGGCTGCCGCCGCCCGTGTCGGCCATGCGGTCCGGCAGCCGAGGGCCCGTGCCCGGCGCGGCCCCGAGGGTTCCGGTGACGGCGAGCACGAGGGCGGCTGCGGAGGCGAGAACGGCGGCACGGGGGCGCATGGCTCAGACCGTAGTGGGGGGCAGGGGCAGTGGCAGGCCCGGCAGGCCGTCGATGCTCCGTGCGATGTACTCCTTCTTGCTGAAGTAGGCGCTCAGGGACGTGTCGTCCTCGCGGGCGAAACGCTTGGCGTGCAGGTCGCGGTCCTCGTCGTACGACATGAAGGGCACCGCGTATCCGCAGGTGTCGCGGATGAGTTCGGCCCGCACGACGATGATGGCGCGCAGGCCGTGCGGGGTCGGGTCTATGTCGGGGAAGTGCCCGAGCAGCTCCGCCCAGCGCGGGTCGTCGCGGAAGACGGGTTCGCCGCGCCCGTGCACCCGGACGATGTTCGGCGGCCCCTGGAAGGCGGTCCACATCAGGGTGATGCGGCCGTTCTCCCGCAGATGCGCGACCGTTTCGGCGTTGCTGCCCGCGAAGTCCAGATAGGCGATGGTGAGATCGTCGATGACGGCGAGGGAGCCGGTCAGGCCTTTGGGGGAGAGGTTGATCGTGCCGTCGTCGGCCAGGGGCGCGGTGGCGGTGAAGAAGACGGGCTGAGCCTCGATGAAGGAGCGGAGTCTGCCGTCGATGCGTTCGTGAGTCTTTCCCATGGCCAGGGATTATTCGCCGAGATACTTCGCCTGTCTAATGACTTCGGGCGCCGTCTCGGCCCATGGCTGGATTGACGAAACATACGGAGTTCTGCATACTCATGCATGACGGCGAATGCAGGCTAAGGAGTACGTGAAGTGAGCAGCAACAACGGCGGTGACGTCCGGCTCTGGGGCGGCCGGTTCGCGGACGGCCCGGCCGAGGCCCTGGCCAAGCTGTCGGCGTCGGTCCACTTCGACTGGCGCCTCGCGCCGTACGACATCGCCGGGTCCCGCGCCCACGCACGCGTGCTCCACAAGGCGGGGCTGCTCACCGAGGACGAGCTGACCCGCATGCTGGGTGGCCTCGACCAGCTCGAGGCCGACGTGGCCGACGGCTCCTTCGTGGGCACCATCGCCGACGAGGACGTTCACACCGCTTTGGAGCGGGGCCTCCTTGAGCGCCTCGGGGCGGACCTCGGCGGCAAGCTGCGCGCGGGACGTTCGCGCAACGACCAGGTGGCGACGCTCTTCCGGATGTATCTGCGGGACCACGCCCGCGTCATCGGCGGCCTGATCGCCGACCTCCAGGGCGCGCTGGTCGGCCTCGCCGAGGCGCACCCGGACGTCGCCATGCCGGGCCGTACGCACCTCCAGCACGCCCAGCCCGTGCTCTTCGCGCACCACGTCCTCGCGCACGTCCAGTCGCTCTCCCGGGACGCGGGACGCCTGCGGCAGTGGGACGAGCGGACGGCCGTGTCGCCGTACGGCTCGGGCGCGCTCGCGGGATCCTCGCTCGGTCTCGACCCGGAGGCCGTCGCCGCGGACCTCGGCTTCGAGCACGGCTCGGCCGCCAACTCCATCGACGGGACGGCGTCCCGTGACTTCGCGGCGGAGTTCGCCTTCATCACCGCGATGATCGGCGTGAACCTCTCCCGGATCGCCGAGGAGATCATCCTGTGGAACACGAAGGAGTTCTCCTTCGTCACGCTCCACGACGCCTTCTCCACCGGCTCGTCGATCATGCCGCAGAAGAAGAATCCGGACATCGCCGAGCTGGCGCGGGGCAAGTCCGGGCGGCTCATCGGCAACCTGACCGGCCTGATGGCCACGCTCAAGGCGCTTCCCCTCGCGTACAACCGCGACCTCCAGGAGGACAAGGAGCCGGTCTTCGACTCCTGCGACCAGCTCGAGGTCCTGCTCCCCGCCTTCACCGGCATGATGGCGACGCTCACCGTGCACCGCGAGCGCATGGAGGAGCTGGCCCCGGCCGGCTTCTCGCTCGCCACGGACATCGCCGAGTGGCTGGTCAAGCAGGGTGTGCCGTTCCGGGTGGCGCACGAGGTCGCCGGCGAGTGCGTCAAGGAGTGCGAGGCGCACGGCATCGAGCTCGACCAGCTCACGGACGAGCAGTTCGCCAAGATCTCCGAGCACCTGACCCCCGAGGTCCGCACCGTCCTGAACGTCCCCGGCGCCCTGGCGTCCCGCAACGGCCGCGGCGGCACCGCTCCCTCGGCCGTCGCCGCCCAGCTCACCGAGGTCAAGGCCGACCTGACGGTCCAGCGGGAGTGGGCCGCGGCGCGTAAGTGACGCCGGGGCAGCGCGTGCCGCGTTGACGTGGGCATCGCGGGTTACGTTGGTCGTCTTCCGCAGGAAGCCGGAGGAGCCGACCGAACGGAGCCCGCGATGCCCTTTTCTCGCCTGGCCGCAGCCACCACCCCCACCGCCCACATCGGTTTCGGCCTCGCCGCCGTCGGCAGGCCCGGCTACATCACGCTCGGCCGCGACGCCGACCTGCCGCCCTCGCGCAGCGTCGAGGCCCTGCGCGAACGCACCCTCGAACTCCTGGACGCCGCCTACGCGTTGGGCGTGCGGTACATCGACGTGGCGCGCTCCTACGGCCGCTCCGAGGAGTTCCTCGCCGACTGGCTGCACGCCAGGCCCGACATCCATGACGTCGTGATCGGCAGCAAGTGGGGCTATACCTACACGGCCGCATGGAACGCCGACGCCGCGGGCCCGCACGAGGTCAAGGACCACAGCCTCGCCGCGTACGTCCGCCAGCGCGAGGAGAGCGCCCAACTGCTCGGCGAACGGCTCGACCTCTATCAGATCCACTCCGTGACTCCGGAGAGCCCCGCCCTCGCCGACAAGGAACTCCAGGCCAAGCTGGCCGAGTTGGCGTCCACGGGCGTGACGGTCGGGCTCTCCGTCAGCGGCCCTCAGCAGGCGGCCGCGATCCGCGCCGCCCTCGAGGTGACCGTCGACGGCGAGCCCCTCTTCCGTACGGTCCAGGCCACGTACAACGCCCTGGAGACATCGGCGGGCCCCGCGCTCGCCGAGGCCCACGACGCGGGCCTCACCGTCCTGGTCAAGGAGGCCATGGCCAACGGCCGCCTCGCCGACCCGCAGGCTCCCGCCGCCCTGTGCGAGATCGCCGAAGCCACCGGGCTCGGCTGTGACGCCGTCGCCCTGGCCCTGGTCCTCCGGCAGCCGTGGGCAGGCGTCGTCCTCTCCGGCGCCGCCACCTCGGTCCAGCTCGTATCGAACCTGCACGCGGCGGCCGTGGACCTCGACGCCGGGCAGCTGGAGCGGCTCGCGGGTCTGGTGGAGGAGCCCGCCGCGTACTGGGAGCGCCGCGGGCAGCTGCCCTGGCACTGAGAAACCCCCGGCGTCACCCCTCCGCTGAGAGGCGCGCGTATCTCGTGAGACAAAAATGTCTCATATGGATTATGGTTGTCTCATGTCAGTCGATCGCGATCAGGTGCTGCGCAGTGCCGCGGCGCTCCTCACCCGCAAAGGCTCGGCCACGATGGACGAAGTGGCGCGCGCGGCGGGGATCAGCCGTGCCACCCTGCACCGCCACTTCGCCGGGCGCGACGCCCTCGTGCGCGCCCTGGAGGAGCTCGGCATCCAGGAGTGCGAGGCCGCCCTGGAGGCGGCCAGGCTCGGCGAGGACACCGCCCAGGAGGCACTGCGCCGCCTGGTGAAGGAGATCCAGCCGGCCGCGGGCCTTCTCGCGTTCCTCGTCACCGAGAACCAGCTGTTCGAGGACGACGCCCAGCACGAGGGCTGGTCCCGGCTCGACGACAGCATCGGCGCGCTCTTCCGGCGCGGCCAGGAGAGCGGGGAGTTCCGCATCGACCTGAGCCCCGCCTGGCTCACGGAGGCGCTGTACGGCCTCGTCGGCGCAGGCGCCTGGGCCGTACTGGACGGCCGCGTGGCCGCCAAGGACTTCACACACATGATCGCCGAGCTGCTGATCGGCGGCGCACAACGGAGAGTGGAACCATGACCAGCATCGAACAGCGGACCGCGTCGGCGGAGGTCGAGCGCAGCCCCGGCCGCTGGCTCGCGCTCGCCGTGCTGGTCCTGGCCGTGCTGCTCGTCGCCGTGGACGCGACGGTGCTCGGCCTCGCCACCCCCTACATCAGCGAGGACCTCAAGCCGACCGGCACGCAACTGCTGTGGATCGGCGACATCTACTCGTTCGTCATCGCGGGTCTGCTGGTCTCGATGGGCAGCCTCGGTGACCGCATCGGCCGCAAGAAGCTGCTGCTGATCGGCGCCGTCGCCTTCGGCGCGGTCTCGGTCCTGAACGCCTACGCGACGACGCCCGAGCTGCTCATGCTGGCCCGCGCGCTGCTCGGTGTCGCGGGTGCGACGCTGATGCCGTCCACGCTCGCGCTGATCCGCAACATCTTCCACGACCCCCGCGAGCGCAGCCTCGCGGTCGGCATCTGGGGTGCCATGGCGTCGGCCGGTGCCGCCGTCGGCCCTGTCGTCGGCGGTTTCCTGCTCGAACACTTCTGGTGGGGCTCGGTCTTCCTGATCAACCTGCCGGTGATGGCGGTCCTGGTCGTCGTCGGCATCAAGTTCCTGCCCGAGTCGAAGAACCCGGCGCCGGGCCCGTGGGACCTGGTCAGCGTCGTGCTCTCGCTCATCGGCATGATCGCCGTCGTGTACGCCATCAAGGAGGCGGCGGCGCACGGCATCCGCTGGGACATCGGGGCGGCGGCCGTGCTCGGCGTGGCCGCGCTCACCTGGTTCGTACGGCGCCAGCTCACCCTGACGGCGCCTCTCCTGGACATGCGTCTGTTCCGCAACCGGGGGTTCTCCGGGGCGGTCCTCGCCGACCTCCTCACGGTCCTCGGGCTCTCGGGCCTGGTCTTCTTCCTCTCCCAGTTCCTGCAACTGGTCCAGGGGCGGCGGCCGTTCGAGGCGGGCCTTGCCGAACTGCCCGCCGCGGTGGGCGCGGTGGCGGCCGGTCTGATCGCGGGCATGGTCGCGCGGCGGTTCTCCGTGCGCGCGGTGGTGGCCGGTGGACTCGCGGCGGTGGGCATCGCGCTTGCGGCGCTCACCACGCTGGAACAGAGCACCGGCTATCCGCTGCTCGGGGCCTCGCTCCTGGTCGTCGGCATCGGCGCGGGCTTCTCGTTCACGGTGACCGCCGAGGTCATCCTCTCCAGCGTGCCCAAGGAGCAGGCGGGCGCCGCGTCCGCGGTCTCCGAGACGGCGTACGAACTGGGCGCCGCCCTGGGCATCGCCCTGCTCGGCTCCATCGTCACCGGTGTCTACCGCGACTTCACCGCCCCGGCGGGCACCCCGCCCGAGGTGGCATCGGCAGCGCACGAGTCACTGGGCGGCGCGGTGGAATCCTCCGCGAGCCTGCCCGCCCACGAGGCCCAGGCCATGCTGGCCTCGGCCCAGGGCGCCTTCGTCGACGGCCTGCGCCTGGCGGCGGGTGTGGGCGCGGGGGTACTCATCGCCACCGCCGTGGCGGCGTGGTTCCTGTTGAAGGGCTCGAAGCTGGAGGACGGCGTGGAGCACTAGTCATTGACCGCTGACACGAAGGAGGGCCGTACCCCGCGGGGTACGGCCCTCCTTCGTGCGTCGCGTACCGTCAGGCGGCTTTCGCCTTGGTGGCGTACATGTCCACGTACTCCTGACCGGAGAGCTGCATGACCTCCGTCATCACGGAGTCCGTCACGGCGCGCAGCACGTAGCGGTCGCGGTCCATGCCCTCGTAGCGCGAGAACTCCATCGGCTCACCGAAGCGCACCGTCACGCGGCCCGGCCGCGGCAGGCCCTTGCCGCCCGGCTGGAGCTTGTCCGTGCCGATCATCGCGAAGGGGACGACGGGCGCACCGGTCATGAGGGTCAGCCGGGCGATGCCCGTACGGCCGCGGTACAGACGGCCGTCGGGGGAGCGGGTGCCCTCGGGGTAGATGCCGAAGAGCTTGCCCTCCTCCAGGACGCGTCGCCCGGTCATCAGCGCGGCGACACCGCCGTGGCCGCCGTCGCGGTCCACGGGGATCATGCCGGAGCCGGTGAAGAACCAGGCCATCAGGCGGCCCTTGAGCCCCTTGCCGGTGACGTACTCGTCCTTGCCGATGAAGTACACCGGACGCGGGCAGACGAGGGGCATGATCATCGAGTCGATGAACGTGAGGTGATTTCCGGCCATGATGACCGGGCCAGTGCCCGGAATGTTCTCTGCGCCTTCCACCCGAGGGCGGAACATCAGACGCAAGATCGGTCCGAGCACAGCCTTGATGAGCGCGAGACGGGACAACGGGCCCTCCGGTGTCAACGGGTCGACGACGAGTATGTGCAGGTGAGGACGATACTCGCGGGTCCACGCTCACCGCACATCGGGTTCACGCACTGGATACGCAGAGTTGACATGCAGGTGCGTGGTGTAGCCCTCGGACCGCTCTCCCTGTGATGACGTTATCCCCGTGTGCCCCATGTGGCGCGTCCTAGTGGCCCTTGTCACGCGCCGAGGTCACGCGCTGCCACGCAGTTCCGGGGCGGACGCGCCGTACCGATGCCCACCGAAAGGACCCCACCCCGCACACCAGTCGCCATCCGGCGTCACCCTTACGTTCGGTCCAGGGTCTCCCGTCCGTCACGTGAGGCCACCTACGATCGTGCCGCTTTGTCAGGTGCAAGGCAGTACATCGGGAGGAGCGCTCAATGGCCACACAGAAGCCGGGTCGGTCGGGGTCGGGGTCGGGGGAGCGGAGCCCGGGGCGACGCGCGGTACTGGGAGCGGCGGTCCTCGGGGCGGGCACGGCCGTCGTGGGACTGCCCGGCGTGGCGAGAGCCGACGCCAGGCACGGGCACAGAGACCTGCCGGTCCCCACGGTCGTCGCGCACCGCGGCGCCAGCGGCTACCGGCCCGAGCACACGCTCGGCGCGTACCAGCTCGCCCTCGACATGGGCGCGCACGTCATCGAGCAGGACATCGTGCCCACCAAGGACGGCCATCTCGTATGCCGTCACGAGAACGACATCACCGGGACCACGGACGTCGCCGCGCACCCCGAGTTCGCGTCGCGCAAGACCACCAAGTCCGTGGACGGCACCTCCTACACCGGCTGGTTCACCGAGGACTTCACGCTCGCCGAGCTGAAGACGCTGCGCGCCAAGGAGCGCATCCCCGGCACCCGCCAGCGCAACACGCTCTACGACGGCCGCTGGGAGGTGCCCACCCTGGAGGAGGTCTTCCGGTGGGCCGACAAGCAGGGACGTGAGCGCGGCAAGCGGGTCTGGCTGCACATCGAGACCAAGCACCCCACGTACTTCCGCAAGCTGGGCCTCGGTCTCGAGGAGCCGCTCGCCAAGCTCCTTCGCAAGTACGGTCGGCACAAGAAGAGCTCGCCCAACTTCCTGCAGTCCTTCGAACCCAGCAGCATCCAGCGCCTGAACAAGCTGGTCGACCCGCCGCTCGTGGTGCTCCTCTCCGGCGCGAGCTCCCGCCCCTGGGACTTCGTCGAGGCGGGCGACCCGCGCACCGTCGCCGACCTCATCAAGCCCGAGGGCCTGAAGTGGATGGCGTCGTTCGCGCAGGGCATCGGCCCCACGCTCGACCTGATCATCCCGAGGAAGCCGGACGGAAGCCTCGGCACCCCGACCACCCTGGTCAAGGACGCGCACAAGGCGGGCCTGATCCTGCACCCGTACACGATGCGCAACGAGAACACCTTCCTGCCCGCGAACTTCAGGAAGGGCACCGACCCGGCGGCCTACGGCGACGCCTTCGGGGCCTTCAAGGCGTACTTCGAGACGGGCATCGACGGGATCTTCTCCGACAACTGCGACACCGCGCTGCTCGCCCGCGAGGACTTCGTCAACGGCTGACCGCCCGGCCCCGGTTGGGGTGACAGACGGCCGCCCCGGCAACCTCCTGCCGGGGCGGCCGCGTCACGCCCTGCATGACTCACTCGCTCATCCCCACGCTGCGCCCGCTCCTCGCCGCCGAGGCCTCCGCCGCGGCGCACGGCTCTGGCGCCGACCCCGGTGACCTGGAACAGGCCGTCTGGCTGCGCCTGTTGGAACGCATGGACGCCGCCGACCCACCCGCCGACCCGGCCACCTGGCTGCGCGCCGCCGTCGCCGCCGAGGCACGCCACAGCCGACGTACGCAGGAGCGCGAGGTGGCGTACGCGGCCGAGCCCGCCGACGACTCCGAGTGCGGGCCCGAGCAGCGCGCCCTGCGGGCCGACCGCGACCGCACCCTGCACGCGGCGGTGCGCAGACTGCCCGGCCGCTGCCCCGGTCTCATGGCGGCGCTGCTGTCCCCCGAGGACCTCACCTACCGGGAGATCGCAGGTGAGTTGGGAATGTCACAGGGCAGTCTGGGGCCCGAACGTTCCCGTTGCCTGGGATGCCTGCGCAGAATGCTCGCGGCGGAGGTTGCAGCTCCTGCACCGTGGGGAATGGAGCGATAGACAACCGGCGGAGCAGGTGAGCGGGAGGCATGCACACATGGGCATGAGCGTGACCATCTCGGAGGCGGGCGGACAGGACGCCGAGAAGATCCTCAAACTGCAGTACCTGTGCTACCAGAGCGAGGCCGAGCTGTACGGCGACCATTCCATCGAGCCGCTCACGCAGTCCCTCGACTCCATCAAGGCCGAACTGACCACCGGGAACGTGCTGGTGGCCCGCCTCGGGGACGAGGTGGTCGCGTCGGTGCGCGGCACGGTCGACGCCGACGGAACGGCGCGGATCGAGAAACTCATCGTCCACCCCAGGATGCAGCGCCACGGTCTGGGCGGCCGGCTCCTGGACGCGATAGAGAGGCGCCTCGGCGCGGGCGGCACCGCCAAGTGCTTCCAGCTCTCCAGCGGCCACCGCAGCGAACAGAACCTCCAGCTCTACCGCAAGCACGGCTATACGGCGGTGAACACCCGGCATGTGAACGACCGGCTCACGGTGGTGACGCTCGCCAAGGAGTCGGCCGACCAGGCGTATGCGGCCAGGGCCTAGCGCCCCGCCCGCCGCGCCTTGGTCAGCCAGAAGATCGCCGTGACCGGGAGGATCACCGGGATGAACAGATAGCCCATCCCGAAGTCCGACCACACCGTGGCATCGGGGAAGGCGGACGGCTCGACGAGCGTCCACGTCCCCACCGCCAGGACGCCCACCAGCTCGGCGGCGCAGCACACCAGCGCCGCCTTGCGGGCCCTCTCGCCGCCGCGTACGAGCGAGTACGTGATGAAGCCGTAGACGAGACCCGCGAGCGCGGACAGCGTGTACGCGAGCGGGGCCTTGTGGAAGTCCGCCGAGATCTGCACGGCCGAGCGCGACACGGCGCCGACCACCATCACCCCGTACAGCCACACCAGAAGGATGCCGGGACCGCCGACCAGCTTCTGGCGGGCGGGAGCCTCCGGCCGCCCGGAGTTCTCGGGTTCGGTCACCGTCACCTCAGCCTCCCCAGATGTCGTAGAGCCGTACCTGGAGCACGGCGAGGACCACGCCACCCGCGGCGACCGTGATGGAGCCCCAGCGGGTGCGCTCGGCCAGGGACATGAAGCCCGCCGCCGGCACGCAGGCGAAGGAACCGATCAGATACGCGATGAAGATCGTCATGCCCTGCTCGGGCTTCTCGCCCCGGGCCAGCTGGACGATGCCGACGATCAGCTGGACCGTGGCCAGGAAGGTCACCACGCCCATGCCGATGAAGTGCCAGTCCTTGGTCGGCTGGTCACGGTAGGCGGCGAAGCCGCACCACGCGGCGAGCGCGAGCGCGGCCACGGCGGTCGCGATCGTCAGGGCAACAAGCATGCCGTGACTTTATTACGGGCCCTTTGACCCCATGCGCGCACCCCTGAGACCCCATGCGCGCACCCCCGGGGCGACCCGTACGCTCGAACACCATGAAGATCCACGCTGAAGCGCTCCTGTTCGACAACGACGGCACCCTCATCTCCTCGATGGCGTCGGTGTACCGCTGCTGGACGCGGCTGGCGCAGGAGTACGGGATCACCGCCGAGGAATTCGCCCGGGTCGAGCTGCACGGCCGCCCCGCCGCCGAGATCATCGCCGACATGCTGCCCGCCGAGCGCGTGGCCGAGGCCGTCGCCCGCATCGAGGAGCTGGAGGTCTCGGACGTCGCCGGCGGCGTCGTGCTCCTTCCCGGCACCCGTGAGCTGCTCGCCTCCCTGCCGCCCGAGCGCTGGGCCGTCGTGACCTCCGCCGGGCGGCGCCTCGCGGAGGCCCGGCTCGCGGAGGTCGGCATCGACCCCGCGATGCTGATCGCCGCCGACGACATCACGCGCGGCAAGCCGGACCCGGAGCCCTTCCTGCTCGCGGCCGCGAAACTGGGCGTGGACCCGGCGCGCTGCGTGGTCTTCGAGGACGCGCCCGCGGGCCTCACGGCGGGGCGCGCGGCCGGCATGACCACCGTGGCGTTGGCCACAACACACACCGCCGGCGAGCTCACCGCCGATGTCGTCGTGAAAGACCTCTCGGCCGTGTCCGCACAGGCCACCGAGGGCGGCGTGGAGATCACCGTCGCGAGCTGAGCAGCCACCGCCGACGCCCGCACCTGTCCACCGGCTGTCCGTATACCGGACAATGGTGGCGGTGCGTGACCGCACGCGTGTTTTACTGGTCCACATGACCACGACGAGCAGCCGCAACCCTGCGACCGAGGCGATCACGACGCCCGGTGCTCGTTGTATGTGTCGAATGTGCGCCTTCTGAGGGCCCCCCCACCACTCCTGAGCATCGCGCCCCGAAGCGAAGCCGCTGTGCCGCGCCCCTGTGCGACGTACGCCTTACCGGCGGACGAGACGTAGGAAGCGAGCCTGCCCCGCGCACACCTCCTCCGGTTCCTTTCGCCACCGCGAGAAACCGTGCCGCGTTCCCCACGAATGCCCCGTGCCCGGCGAAAACCGCGCCGCGCACTCGACAGTGACGGAAACCCCTGTGATCACCACTTCCGGCCTGACCAAGGTCTACCGCTCACGCGGTCGTGAAGTAACTGCCCTCGACGGCGTCGATCTGCATGTCCGCGAAGGCGAGGTGTACGGCGTCATCGGCCAGTCCGGCGCCGGCAAATCCTCGCTGATCCGCTGCGTGAACCTCCTGGAGCGCCCCACCGCCGGCACCGTCAGCGTCGCCGGCCAGGACCTCACCGCCCTCGCGGGGCGCGGCAGCCGCGCGAGCAAGGACCTGCGCCGGGCGCGCAGCCGCATCGGCATGGTCTTCCAGCACTTCAACCTGTTGTCCTCGCGCACCGTCAAGGACAACATCGAGCTGCCCCTGGAGATCCTCGGTCTCAGTGGCGCCGAGCGCTCCCGCAAGGCCCTCGAACTCCTCGACCTGGTCGGCCTCGCCGACAAGGCGAAGTCCTATCCGGCGCAGCTCTCCGGCGGCCAGAAGCAGCGCGTCGGCATCGCCCGCGCGCTCGCCGGTGACCCGAAGGTGCTGCTCTCGGACGAGGCGACCAGCGCCCTGGACCCGGAGACCACCCGCTCCATCCTCAAGCTCCTGCGCGACCTCAACCAGCAGCTCGGCCTGACCGTCCTGCTGATCACGCACGAGATGGACGTCGTCAAGAGCGTCTGCGACTCCGCCGCCCTCATGGAGAACGGGCGGATCATCGAGTCCGGCACCGTCACCGAGCTGCTCGCGACGCCCGGCTCCGAGCTGGCCGCCGCGCTCTTCCCGGTCAGCGGCGACGCCACGGGCGAGAACCGCACCGTCGTCGACGTGACCTTCCACGGCGAGGCCGCGACCCAGCCGGTCATCTCCCAGCTGTCGCGCACGTACAACATCGACATCTCGATCCTCGGCGCCGCGATGGACACCGTCGCGGGCAAGCAGGTCGGCCGGATGCGTATCGAGCTGCCGGGCCGCTTCGAGGAGAACGTCGTCCCGATCGGCTTCCTGCGCGAGCAGGGACTGCAGGTCGACATCGCGAACGTCGCGGGCGAAGACCCCGCGACCGCCCCGAAGGACAGCACGCTGCTGGTCAAGGAAGGTGCCAAGTGACCTGGTCGGAGATGCAGCCCCTGCTGGAGCAGGCCTGTTGGGACACCCTCTACATGGTCGGCTGGTCGACGCTGATAGCCGTCGTCGCCGGACTTCCGCTCGGCATTCTGCTGGTCCTCACCGACCGCGGCGGGCTGCTGCAGAACACGGTCGTGAACAAGCTCATCGGGCAGATCGTGAACATCGCGCGCTCGATGCCCTTCATCATCCTCATGGTCGCCCTGATGGGCTTCACGCGCTGGATCACGGGCACGACCATCGGCCGCGAGGCCGCCATCGTGCCGCTCGCGATCGGTGCCACGCCGTTCTTCGCGCGGCTCGTGGAGACCGCGGTGCGCGAGGTCGACGGCGGCCTCGTCGAGGCCGTGCAGTCGATGGGCGGCAACACCTGGACCGTCGTACGCAAGGTCCTGGTGCCGGAGTCGCTGCCCTCGCTGATCTCCAGCACCACCACGACGATCGTCACGATCATCGGCTACTCGGCCATCACCGGCGCCGTCGGCGCGGGCGGCCTCGGCGACATCGCCATCCGCTACGGCTACCAGCGCTTCGAGACCGAACTGATGTGGATCACGGTCGGCGTCCTCGCCGTCGTCATCTCGATCATCCAGTTCGCGGGCGACTACGCGGCCCGCAGGCTGCACCGGCGCGGCGGCCACTCGGGCGCCGCTCCCAAGCTGCGCCTGCTCAAGCTCAAGACGTCCGCGCCCCAGGCCCCCTCGATCTGAACCCACCCCGCACACCCCATCGCGGGGCGTACCACCCATGGAGAAAGGCACTTTTCGTGCGTAACACCGCCAAGATCACCACCGCTGTCCTCGCTGTCGGAGCCCTCACCCTCGGTCTCTCCGCCTGCGGCTCCGACAAGGGCTCCGCCGCGGGAGACAAGGACGGCGCGCTCATCGTCGCCGCCACTCCCACGCCGCAGGGCGAGATCCTCGACTACGTCAAGAAGAACCTGGCGAAGAAGGCCGGTCTCGACCTCGACGTGCGGGAGTTCACCGACTACGTCACGCCGAACACCGCCGTGGAGCAGGGCGAGGTCTTCGCCAACTACTTCCAGCACAAGCCGTACCTGGACGACTTCAACAAGAAGAACGGCACGGACATCGTGCCCGTCCCGAACGCGACGGTGCACCTGGAGCCGCTCGGCATCTACTCCAAGAGCGTCAAGAAGCTCGACGACCTGAAGAAGGGCGCCACGGTCGCCCTGCCGAACGACACCACCAACGAGGCCCGCGCGCTCAAGCTCCTGGCCGAGAACGGCCTGATCGAGCTCAAGAAGGGCGTCGGCTACGAGGCCACTCCCAAGGACGTCTCGAAGAACCCGAAGAACCTCAAGTTCAAGGAGATCGAGGCGGCCCAGGTGCCCCGCTCCCTCGGTGACGTCGACGCCGCGGTGATCAACGGCAACTACGCCCTTGAGGCCAAGCTCAGCCCCGCCAAGGACGCCATCGTCGCCGAGCCCGCCAAGGGCAACCCCTACGGCAACTTCCTCGCCGTGAAGAAGGGCGACGAGAACGACCCGCGCGTGAAGAAGCTCGCCAAGCTCCTCACCTCGCCCGAGGTCAAGAAGTTCATCGACGACAAGTACGACGGTGCCGTCGTCGCGGCGTTCTGATCATGCGTACGCCCGTCATGGCCGCTGCCGGTGTCCTGGCCCTCACGCTCGGCCTGACCGCGTGCGGTGCCGGATCCGGCTCGGAAGGCGCCGACGGTGACACCCTCACCGTCGGCGCCACCCCGACCCCGGCCGGCGAAGTCCTCACGTACATCAAGGAGAACCTCGCGAAGAAGAAGGGACTCGACCTCACGATCACGGAGTTCACGGACTACGTCACGCCGAACACCGCGCTCCAGGAAGGGTCCCTCGACGCCAACCTCTACCAGCACACCCCGTACCTGGAGGACTTCAACAAGTCCAAGAAGACGGAGCTCACGCCGGTGACCGAGGTCTATCTGCCGCCGATGGGGGTGTACGCGAAGAAGACGAAGGACGTCACCAAGCTGCCCGCGGGTGCGACCGTCGCCATTCCCAACGACACCACCAACGAAGGCAGGGCGCTGCAACTCCTCGCCTCCAAGGGCGTCATCGGGCTCAAGAAGGGGGCCGGTTCGACCGCCACCCCCGGGGACATCACGTCCAACCCGAAGAAGCTCACCATCAAGCCGCTGGAACCCGCCCAGCTGCCCCGCTCCCTGGAAGACGTCGAAGCCGCGGTCATCAACAACAACTACGCGCTCGACGCCGACCTCAGCCCAAAGAAGGACGCCATCCTTCTTGAGTCACCCAAGGACAATCCGTACAACAACGTGCTCGCCGTCAAGAAGGGCGACGAGAACGATCCCAGGGTCAAGAAGCTGGCCGAACTGCTCACTTCACCCGAGGTGAAGCAGTTCATCAAGGACAAGTACAAGGGCTCCGTCCTGCCCGTCGAAACGACCTGACGCACAGTCCGTTTCCGTCCCCACCACGGGGTCCACTCCTGATGAAGGAGCGGACCCCGTGGTGCGTTTGCGCGTCGGCATGCTGCATGCTGGGCACTTCAGCAGGCCCGAGGGTTCCAGGTTACGGAGCAGCGCATGACTACCTTCCCCGATATCTCCATCAGCACGGAGCGGTTGGTGCTGCGCCCCTTCGAGGAAGCCGACGTCTCCGCGTACGCGGAGATGATGAACGACGAGATGGTCACCGCCTGGACCTCCGTGCCCCAGCCCTACACCGAGGACGACGCCCGCGACTGGATCAACCGCCTCGCACCCGCCGAGCGCACCGAGGGCCGCGGCATCGCCCTCGCCGTCACGGAGTTCCTCACCCAGCGCCTGGTCGGCATCGTGCAGCTGCGCGACACCGACTGGCGCGTACGCTCCAGCGAACTCAAGTACGTCGTCGCCCCCTGGGCCCGCGGCGAGGGCTATGCGTCGGAGGCGGCGCTCGCCACCGCCCAGTGGCTCTTCAACGACCAGCGCTTCGAGCGCATCGAGCTGCGCACCGCCGCCGACAACACCGCGGCCCAGCAGGTCGCGCAGAAGATCGGCTGCATCAGCGAGGGAGTCCTGCGGGGCGCCTGGATAGCGCGTACGCGAAACGGCGGAGACCCGTTCGGCGGCTGGATCGAGGTCCGCACCGACCTCATCGTGTGGAGTCTGCTCCCCGAGGATCTGGAAGGAGTCGGCGAGCAGCTCGCCGACAGCGGGTTCACGGCTTTCTCCGACTGGAACTGACCCCACAAGCACCTCAGGGCCCCACCAGGTACGCTCGCCCCTGGCCGCACGCGGTTGCCCCCTACACGCGACACCCGGCCGCTCAGACGATCCGCGAGAAACCAGGAGACAGACGACGATGGCCGACCGCGTCACGGTGATCGGCTGGGACGGTTCGCCGCTGACCGCCGCGGCGCGCTCGGCGCTCGGCGCCGCCACACTCGTCGCGGGCGCCGCCCACCACCTCGCGCTGACCGAGGTCCCGCCGGCCGCGGAACGGATCCGCCTGGGCAGCGTGAGCCTGGCCGCCCGCCGCATCGCCGCCCACCGCGGCACCGCAGTGGTCCTCGCCGACGGCGACCCGGGATTCTTCGGCGTCGTCCGCACCCTGCGCGCCCCGGAATTCGGCCTCGAGGTCGAAGTGGTGCCCGCCGTCTCCTCCGTCGCCCAGGCCTTCGCCCGCGCCGGGATGCCCTGGGACGACGCCGAGGTCGTGGTCGCCCACCCCCGTACGCTGCGCCGCGCCGTGAACGTCTGCCGCGCGCACACCAAGGTCGCCGTCCTCACCTCGCCCGGCGCGGGCCCGGCCGAGCTCGGCCTGCTCCTCCAGGGCGTGCACCGCACCTTCGTGATCTGCGAGGAGCTCGGCACCGAGCGCGAACAGGTCACCGTCCTGACCTCGGACAAGGCCGCCGACCACACCTGGCGCGACCCGAACGTCGTCATCGTCGTCGGCGGCCCTGCCGCCACGACCGACACCGGCTGGGTCGCCGGACGTGACCCGGGCACCCCGCGCGGCTGGGCGCTGCCCGCCCCCGCCTACGGCGGCGACGCCCACCTCGGAGAGGGCGAGAGCGACCGGCTGCGGGCCGTCCAACTCGCCCGCATCGGGCCGCGCATGGGCGATCTGGTCTGGGACATCGGCTGCGGCAGCGGCGCCTTCGCCGTGGAGGCGGCACGTTTCGGCGCCGCCGTCATCGCCGTCGACGCCGACCCCGACGCCTGTGCCCGCACCACGGCCGTCGCCCGCCACTTCGGCGTGCAGCCGCAGATCCTGCACGGCACCGCGCCGCACGTACTCGAAGACCTGCCCGAGCCCGACGTCGTACGGATCGGGGGCGGGGGAGCGGAGGTGGTCTCCGCCGTCGCCGACCGCCGCCCGGCGCGGATCGTGACGCACGCGTCGACCCGTGACGCCGCCGAACTCATCGGCAGGGGCCTGACGGAGCACGGATACACCGTCGAATGCGCGCTGCTCCAGTCCGTCGAACTCGACACGCGCGCGTGGACGGAGCGGGAGCGGACCGTGGTCTTCGTGCTCTCCGGACAGTTGCCCGATCGCGCCCCGTGACCCTGCCGCGGCACGGTGCGGGGTAGGCTGGCCGATCGTTGTACCGCACCGAGTGTCCGGCAAATAGTTGGTCAATGTCCGGAAAGCTCGCCCGTTTTGGGGGGTGTGTGGTACGGCAGGACCGGAGGGCGCGCAACGTGGCGCAGCCCACAGCGGGCCGTTGCGGATCAAGGCGCCGCGGTGGCAGCCCGACCGGGACAATGCCTGTTGTCCGTACGCGGTTCGTGCCGCGTGGCGCGCACGCTCGTTGAGATTGACGGGCGGTTGGTGCGCCGCTCCGGGCAATGGGGCTTCCCCGGCCGACGGCTGAGGGGCGGTCGAAGAAGCACTAACCGATGGGCGAGGGGTTACGCATGACCGACACCGGCCAGGTCCCGGGCGAGGGACTGCCGGAGAACGCAGGCATGGTGGAGCAGCCGGGCGTCCCCGCCCCGGGCGCGTACACCTACCTCGACCCCTCCGAGAGTCCCGCCGAGAGCGTCGCCCCCGCAGACGATGACGACCTGCTGCTGATGCCGGGTGCCCAGGGCGCCTGGAGCGAGCCGCAGTCGGGCGCGCCGCAGCATGGAGGCCCGGAGCAGCCGGTGGCCGCCCAGCACGTGGCCGTCGGTCAGCCCGCGGGTCAGCCCGCTGGTCAGTCCGCTGGTCAGCAGGGCGCGGGTGGGCCTGTCGGTGACCCGTCCTTCGCGAACCAGTACGCGGCGGGCCAGCCCGTGGGCGGCCAGCCCCTGGCCGACCCGGCCATAACGGGGCAGCCCGCCGGGGGCCAGTCCGCCGGTGGCCGGCACTCGGCGGACCAGTCGCTGGGCGGCCGGCACCTCGTCGGCCAGCACGCCGCCGGACCGCAGGCCGCCCACCAGCCGGGCCCGCACGAGACGGCCGGCCGCGACAGCGGCTCGGTCGACCTGAACGGCGTCCAGTTGCCCGGTGCTCCGACTCCCGCCCCCGCGTCGCACCCCGGCCCCTCCCGCCGTCCGCTCCACCGCGGGCCTTCGGGTCCCGCCGTGCCCGACGGCTCGGGCAGCCCCGTACGCTCCCTCGCCGACCGCGGCCCGGCCGGTGCGCCGCAGCACGCCGCGCCCGTACGGCACGCGGGGCCGCCCACGGTGGGCCCCGAGTACCTCGACATCCCGCGTGACGACGACGGCATGCCCAGAGGGACGCGGCTCGGCGAGAACGTGCCGCAGGGCGCGACGCCGTGGACGCCGCAGCCTCAGCCGCAGCACCCCCAGCCTGCGCAGCCGTCCCAGCCTTCACAGCACGCGCAGGCCGCGCAGTCGCCTCAGTCCGCGCAGGCCGCGCAGGCCGCGCAGCCCGTCGTACCAGCAGAAACGGTCGTCCCGGACGTCACTCCCGTCACAGGGGAAACAGAGGGCGCGCAGGACGCACACGCCCCCGAGGCCCCGCAGCCCGCGGACGCCGCCGAACCGCCCCAGCCCGTGGTGACCGACCCCGCGGCTCCGGCCGCCGCCGAGACACCCGCGGCCGCCTTCCCGCAGGCCGCGGAGGCCGCCGACCCCGCCATCGCGCAAGGCACCGAGGCCGACGCCCACTTCGGGCACGCCGCCGCCGAAGCAGGGCAGCCCGCGTTCGCCGCGGACGCCGAGCAGCCGTCGGCCGAGCAGCCGCCCGCCGCGCAGCCGATCGTCGGGGACCCGGCCGCCTCCGCCCCGGAAGCGAGTCAGGAGCCCGCGCTCGCCCAGGCCTCCGGTCAGCCGCAGTTCGCCATGGCGGGCGCGCAGCCCTGGTCGGACGCGCCGCTCGCCGGTGCGGGACCCGCGGCCCATGTCCCGCACGTCCAGCAGCCGCAGCAGTACGCCGACGTTCCCGTGGCGCAGGCGCCGCAGGGCGACGGTCTTCCGGGTGGCCCGAACCAGCACTTCGCGGACCCCCAGGCACCCGCGCCCCTCGGCCAGTTCGTGCCGGTCGAGGGCTCGGTGCCGACCACGCCCCACCTGGCACCGACGCCTCCGCACGCCCTGTCCGTACCCCCCGAGCACGTCGAGGCCCCGCAGCCCGTCGCCCCCGAGGCGCAGGCGGAGTCCGCCGAGGCAGAGGCCGCCACGCCGGCAGCCGACGCCCCGGAGCCGTCGGCCGTCCCGGAGGCTCCCGAAGCCCTCGCGGTCCAGGAGCCGTCGGCGCCCGTCGAAGCAGAGGCACCCGTGGCAGCAGCCGAGCCCGCCGAAGCAGCCGAGCCCGCCGAAGCAGGCGAGCCCGTCGAAGCCGCCGTCACTCCCGAGACCGCCGAGGCTCCCGAGACCGTGGCCCCGCAGCCCGTGGCCACCGTGCCCGCGCCGCGTGACGGAGGAGAGCCCGCCGTGGCTCCGGAGGCGGCGGAGGAACCCGCGGCCCTGGCGCCCGAACCCGCGGAGGTGGCAGCCGAACCCGCGCCCCTGGACGTGGTCGAGGCGCCCGCCGAAGCGGCGGGCGTGGTGGCGGCCGACGCCCCCGAGCCCTTGCTCATCGTCGAGGCCGGGCCCGCCGAGGCGGCCGAAGCCGCTGCCCCGGTGGCAGCCGAGGACGCGGACGCCCCCGTTGAGCCCGCCCAGCAGCCGGAGCCCGTCCAGCAGCCGCAGACGCCCGCCGCCCCCGCCTACGACGACGCCGAGCGCGAGGCCGTGCTGCGCGTCATGCGCGAACGGCGCGACATCCGCAACGGCTTCCGCAGCGACGCCATCCCGCACGAGGTCCTGCTCCGCGTCCTGGAAGCGGCCCACACGGCACCCTCCGTGGGCCACTCGCAGCCCTGGGACTTCGTCGTCATTCGCTCGGCGGAGACCCGCAGCACCATGCACGAGCTGGCCATGCGCCAGAAGGACGCGTACGCCAAGTCGCTCCCCAAGGGCCGTGCGAAGCAGTTCAAGGAACTGAAGATCGAGGCGATCCTCGACACCCCGGTGAACATCGTCGTCACCGCGGACCCCACCCGCGGCGGCCGCCACACCCTCGGCCGTCACACCCAGCCGCAGATGGCGCCGTACTCCTCGGCCCTCGCCGTCGAGAACCTCTGGCTCGCGGCCCGCGCCGAGGGCCTCGGCGTCGGCTGGGTCAGCTTCTTCGACGAACGCGAGATGGTCCGGACCCTCGGCCTGCCCGAGCACCTCGAAGTGGTGGCCTACCTCTGTGTCGGATACGTCGACGAGTTCCCGGAGGAGCCCGAGCTGATGCAGGCAGGCTGGTCCAAGCGCCGCCCGCTCTCCTGGGTGGTCCACGAGGAGACGTACGGCCGCCGCGCCCTGCCCGGCGAGGACCCGAGCGACCTCCTCGCGGAGACCGTCTCCAACATCCGACCGCTGGACGCGAAGGCGCTCGGTGAGGCGTGGGAGCGGCAGAAGCGCATGACGAAGCCGCCGGGTGCGCTCGGCATGCTGGAGATCATCTCCGCGCAGCTCTCCGGCCTCTCCCGGCAGTGCCCGCCGCCGATCCCGGAGCCCGCGGCCGTCGCGATCTTCGCGGGCGACCACGGTGTGCACGCCCAGGGCGTCACCGCCTGGCCCCAGGAGGTGACCGCGCAGATGGTCGCCAACTTCCTCGGCGGCGGCGCGGTCTGCAACGCCTTCGCCAACCAGGTGGGCGCCGAGGTCTGCGTCATCGACGTGGGCGTGGCCAGTGAACTTCCGGCCACCCCCGGCCTGTTGCCCCGCAAGATCCGCGCGGGCACGGCCGACATGACGACCGGCCCCGCGCTGAGCCGCGAGGAGGTCAAGGCGGCCGTCGAGGTGGGCATCGAGACCGCCCGCGACCTGGTGGCGGCAGGCAACAAGGCCCTGCTCACCGGCGAGATGGGCATCGCGAACACCACGGCGTCCGCGGCCCTCATCTCCGTCTACACGGACACCGACCCGGGCGAGGTGACCGGCCGCGGCACCGGCATCAACGACGAGATGCACAGCCGCAAGGTCGACGTCGTGCGCCGCGCGCTCGAACTGCACCAGCCCGACCCGGCCGACCCGATCGGCGTCCTCGCGGCGATCGGCGGCCTGGAGCACGCGGCGATGGTGGGCCTCCTCCTGGGCGGCGCCTCCCTGCGTACGCCGGTGATCCTGGACGGCGTGAGCGCCGGCGCGGCGGCCCTGGTCGCCCGTGCCATCGCCCCCGAGGTCCTCGCGGCCTGCATCGCGGGCCACCGCAGCGCGGAACCGGGTCACGTGGCGGCCCTCAACAAGCTCGGCCTGCGCCCCCTGGTCGACCTCGACCTCCGCCTGGGCGAGGGCACCGGCGCCCTCCTGGCCCTCCCGGTGGTGCAGAGCGCGGCGCGCGCGATGCACGAGGTGGCCACGTTCGATTCGGCGGGCGTGACCGAGAAGTAGCCGCACGACGAGGCTCCGGGGCGAAGCCCCACCGGCGGAGCCGCACAGTGATACAGCCGGGCAGGGGCGGGGCTGGGGGAGAGACCCCGCCCCGCCCCAGCCATACTGAACCCGCACGTCACAGCATCAACGCAGCCGCCCCACCGTCGTAGCGGCACCCGCAAAGCCCCGCGCCCCGCACGAGGAGCCTCCCGCCATGGCCGAAAGCCCCGCCTACCCCGTAGGCCTCCGCCTCACCGCCCGCCGCACGGTCGTGCTCGGCGGCGGCCAGGTGGCCCAGCGCCGCCTGCCCGCCCTGATCGCGGCGGGCGCCGACATCCTCCTCGTGTCGCCGACGGCGACCCCCTCCGTGGAGGCGATGGCGGACGCGGGCGAGATCACCTGGGAGCGCCGGCGGTACGAGACCGGTGACCTCAAGGACGCCTGGTACGCCCTCATCGCCACCAGCGACAGCGAGGCCAACACGGCGGCCTCCGCGGAAGCCGAGGCCCAGCGTGTCTGGTGCGTCCGCTCGGACGACGCCGACGCGGCCACCGCCCTGACCCCCGCGACCGGCCGCTCCGAGGGCGTCACGGTCGCCGTCCTCACCACGGACATCCACGGCCGCGACCCCCGCCGCACCGCCGCCATCCGCGACGCGGTCGTCGAGGGCCTGCGCGACGGCACCCTCGTGGCGCCCCACCACCGCACCCGTACCCCCGGCGTGTCCCTCGTCGGCGGCGGCCCCGGCGACCCGGACCTCATCACGGTCCGCGGCCGGCGCCTCCTCGCCGAGGCGGACGTGGTCATCGCCGACCGGCTCGGCCCCCGCGACCTGCTCGACGAACTGCCGCCGCACGTCGAGGTGATCGACGCCGCGAAGATCCCGTACGGCCGCTACATGGCCCAGGAGGCCATCAACCACGCCCTCATCGAGCACGCGAAGCAGGGCAAGTCGGTCGTCCGGCTCAAGGGCGGCGACCCCTTCGTCTTCGGGCGCGGCATGGAAGAGGCGCAGGCGCTGGCCGAAGCGGGCATCCCCTGCACCGTGGTGCCCGGCATCTCCAGCTCGATCTCCGTGCCGGGCGCGGCGGGCATCCCCGTCACGCACCGCGGGGTCGCCCACGAGTTCACGGTGGTCAGCGGCCACGTGGCCCCGGACGACGAGCGCTCCCTGGTGGACTGGGCGTCGCTGGCCAAGCTGCGTGGCACCCTCGTCGTCCTGATGGGCGTGGACAAGATCGGCAAGATCGCGGCGACACTCACCGCGCACGGCCGGTCGCCCGAGACCCCCGTCGCCCTGATCCAGGAGGGCACCACCGCGGCCCAGCGCCGTGTGGACGCCACGCTCGCCACCGTCGCCGCCGAGGTCACCGCCCACGAGGTGAAGCCCCCGGCCGTCATCGTCATCGGCGACGTGGTGAACGTGGGGCCGAACAGCCCCGCGTGATCGCCCCCGCAACTCCCGCGTAACCACCGGTAACCCAACCCGCCCCAAGGCGTTGGCACCACACCCAGGACAAGGCAGTATCACCCTGTGGCTGATCTCATCACCGTTGACGACCCCGCCGACCCGCGCCTGCGCGACTACACGGGCCTGACCGACGTCGAACTGCGCCGCAGGCGCGAGCCCGCCGAGGGCCTCTTCATCGCCGAGGGCGAGAAGGTGATCAGGCGCGCCAAGCAGGCGGGTTACGAGATGCGCTCGATGCTGCTCTCCGCCAAGTGGGTCGACGTCATGCGGGACGTCATCGACGAGGTCCCCGCCCCGGTGTACGCGGTCAACCCCGACCTGGCCGAGCAGGTCACCGGCTACCACGTGCACCGCGGCGCCCTCGCCTCGATGCAGCGCAAGCCGCTGCCGACCTCGGACGAACTCTTGACCAGGGCGCGCCGTGTCGTCGTCATGGAGTCGGTCAACGACCACACCAACATCGGGGCGATCTTCCGCAGCGCCGCCGCACTCGGCATGGACGCGGTGCTGCTCTCGCCGGACTGCGCGGACCCGCTCTACCGCCGCTCGGTGAAGGTCTCCATGGGCGCGGTCTTCTCCGTCCCCTACGCCCGCCTCGAATCCTGGCCCAAGGGTCTGGACGGCGTACGCGAGGCGGGCTTCAACCTCCTCGCGCTCACTCCGGACGAGAAGGCCAAGACCCTGGACGAGGCGGCGCCCCACCGCATGGACCGGGTCGCGCTGATGCTCGGCGCGGAGGGCGAGGGCCTGACCACGAAGGCCCTGATGGCGGCCGACGAGTGGGTCCGTATCCCGATGGCCCACGGTGTCGACTCCCTGAACGTGGGAGCGGCGGCCGCGGTCGCGTTCTACGCCGTGGCGACGGGCCGCCCTCAGCTCTGAGAGCCGGGCCCCGGGTCCTGCCGCTGGCTCTGCTGTACGTCGCGCACATCGTGCACGCCGCTGCCGCCGAGCCCGCGCGCGGGCCCCTGGCAGCCCTGGGCCGCCGCGATCCCCAGGGCCACGAGCAGCGTCACGACCACGAAGACGAAGAGCCGCTGACGCAGCAGCCGCGGATTGGCGGGACGCCGCGCGCCACCCGAGCGCGTGGTGTTCCGGGGCTGCCCGGGACGCGAGCCGGACCGCGAGGAACTTGACCCTCCCCGCGAGGGGTGCGGCCGAGAGGAACCCGTCCGCGAGGAACCCGTGCGCGAGGAACCGGTCCGCGAGGAACCCGTCCGTGAGGAGCTGGGCCGCGGCGGGGGAGTGCCCTGCGGATGGCGCCGCTGGGTGCGCTGGTCGGCGTACTCCTCGGCCATCCGTCCCGTCGGCCGGTCCTGCTCCTGCCGGGGCGCGGGCGGCCGGGGTTCCGTCAGGCCCTGCGCCTCGCGGGCCGCGATCTCCTTGAGCCTGAGCGACAGTTGAAGCGTGCTGGGACGCTCCTCGGGGTCCTTGGCGAGGCAGGCCCTGATCAGCGGCGCGAGCGCGTCCGGCACCCCGCCGAGCTGCGCCTCCTCGTGGACGACGCGGTAGAGCATGACCTCTGAACTGCCGTGCCCGAAGGGTGAGTCCGCCATGCCCGCGTACGCGAGGGTGGCGCCGAGGGCGAACACGTCCGTCGCGGGGGTGACGGCGGCGCCGCGCACCTGCTCGGGCGCGAGGAAGCCGGGGGACCCGACGGCGGTGCCCACGTGGGTCAGCGTCGAGGCCCCGGTGGCCCAGGCGATGCCGAAGTCGATGATCCGCGGCCCCTTCGGGGACAGCAGGATGTTCGACGGCTTGAGGTCGCGGTGCACGACACCGGCCTCATGTACGGCGACGAGGCCCTCGGCGAGCGCCGAACCGACGACCGCCACGTCGGCCGCGGAGAGCGGCCCCTCGGCGGCGACCTTGTCGTGCAGGGAGGGCCCGGGAACGTACTGCGTGGCGAACCACGGCCGGTCGGCGTCGAGATCGGCGGCCACGAGCCGCGCCGTACAGCCGCCGCGGATGCGCCGGGCCGCGGAGACCTCGCGCGCGAAGCGCGACCGGAACTCCTCGTCCTCCGCCAGATCGGGCCGGATCACCTTCAGGGCGACGCGCTGCCCCCGCCGGTCCGACCCCAGGTAGACGACCCCCATGCCGCCGGCGCCCAGCCGCCTGTGCAGTCTGAACGAGCCGACGACACGCGGGTCCTCGCGCCGGAGCCGCATCATCGCCATGTCCATCCCCGCTGCCCGGTCCGTTGTCGTGCCACAGCTTACGTTTCCGTGGCCGGGCAGGTGCAGAGGCCGCGCCCTCGCGGCCCGACGGATTGTCAGTGCCGGGTGGGAAACTTGAAGAGTGGTCAGGGCGCCGGGCGGAAGCGGCCGTTGTCAGGGTCGCCGACCCCAACCATCCATCGCTGAAGGGGGATTGATCCCGTGAAAGGTGATCGTGTGGAGATAGTCGTGGACGCCGGAGACACGACACGGACGTACGAGGTGGTGGCGAGCCGGGCGGGCCGCCGGGTGGAGACGGCGGTCCGCAGGGGGGTGGTCGAAGTGAGCGAAGTCACCCGTAGCGGCTCGGTCGTGCGGACGGCGCGGTTCATGGCGACGCGCGTCCTGGCTCTGGTCGAGCAGCCCATCCCCCGGGAGGACACATCCGAGCAGGCCGCCCGCCCCCTCCGGGAAGACCCTGAGACCTAGGACCCCGTCTCCACCCATGGGAGTACATGACCGACGATCGGTCATCCTCCGGGAGGCCCGGCAATCGGTACGAGGGCATGACGACCCAGGCCCGGGGCGCACCTAGATTTGAGGTCAAGCGGCGGGTGCAGCACTCGTCCCCCGAGGTCAGACACCCGCCGCTGCCAAATGCATACAGACTCGGTCAGGAGAGGAACCATGGCGGACACGGCACCGCGGGCAATGATCCGCACGCAAGGACGTAAGGCCTTCGCCACGTTCGGCGTCCGCCCGTCCGGCACGCGCCACCCCTTGGTGGCCACGGCCATGGTTCTTCCTCTGGCGGCCCTGCTGGTGGTCGTCTTCGGCGGCTGGGAAGCAGTGGTCACACAGGCGTCGTCCGTGGGCGTGATGCTGGGGCGCTGAGCGGCGCCCCAGGCCCGGATGAGCGGTCCGGGCGGGGACATCCGGCCAGGAAACCCCGTGGGGACGGGGGTGCGGCGGACGGCACGAGAAATGCCCGCGCAGCTGGGGAGCTGCGCGGGCATTCCTTTGTGCGGGGACGGTTCAGCCCGGCCGGCGTCCGAGGCCATCTTGTACGGGGGCCAGGGGCGGAGCTACGAGGCCCAGGGGCCAAAGCCCCCTGGCTTCGGGAAGGGCCGGGATGGGGGAGGGAAACCGGCCATCAACCCCCGTCCACCCGATGCGTACGCTCACGGGGAACGCCGATCGACGCACCCGGGGGATCCGTGACCACCTTGCTGACCGCGCTGACCGCCCAGGTCCGCCGCACAGCCCACCACACCCCGTGCGTATGCGCTCCCGAAGCCGCCGTCCTCGCGGACCGGGACGACGCCACCGTCGTCCGGCACGGCGGCACCGTGGCCAAGGCGCACGCCCCCGGCACGGACCCCACCGATCTCGCGGCCCGCCTAAAGGTCGCCGCCGCCCTGCACGGCACCCTCCTCCCTCCGCTCGGCGAGGCGGCGATCGCGCTCCACGGACGGCTGGTCACCCTCTGGGAGGCCGGCACCCCGGTGGACCGCGACGACCCCGACGCCGCCCCTTGGGAAGCCGCCGCCACCCTCCTCGCCCGCCTGCACACCACCTCCCCGGCGCAACTCCCGCACCCGCTCCCGGACATGCGCGGCCCCGCGAAGGCGGCCCGGGCGATGGCGCGGATGCGGGCCGCGGGACCGCACCCCGCGGCGGCCCCCGTCGAGCGCGCCTGGGCCACGCTCCCCGCCTGGGCACGCGCCGAGGCTCCCGCACCGCTCCCCAAGCTCCTGTGTCACGGCGACCTGCACCTGGGGCAGCTGGTCCGCACGGCCGAGGGGCGCTGGCTGCTCATCGACGTCGACGACCTCGGCCTCGGTGACCCGGCCTGGGACCTGGCCCGCCCCGCGGCCTGGTACGCCTGCGGTCTCCTCCCCGCGGACGAGTGGACCCGCTTCCTCGCCGCCTACCGCGCGGCACACGGCCCGGCGGTCCCGGCGGACGGCACGGACCCCTGGCCCGCCCTCGACGTACCGGCCCGCGCCCTCACCGCGCAGACCGCCGCCCTGGCCGTCGCCAAGTCCGTCAAGGAGGACCGACCCCTGGACGAGATCGAGCGTGCGGTGGTCGACGCCTGTGATCGAATGGCCGCCCTCCCGCCGGAGTTGGCCCCCACCACCACGAAGTAGGGTGCAACGCACCGAAGCCGGGCAGAGTTCCGGCGAAGCAGTCACGACCGGCGAGGAGTTGAGCCGACCATGCAGTGTCCCAAGTGCCATGCACCGATGCACACGTACAACCGCAATGGCGTCCAGATCGAGCAGTGCAGCGGTTGCCGCGGGATATTCCTCGACTACGGCGAGCTCGAGGCCCTGAGCCGCGTCGAGTCCCAGTGGGGCGGCCAGCAGGCCCCGCCACCGCCGCCGGCCCCGCAGGGCTACCCGGCCGCTCCCGCCCCGGCGTGGGGCGCTCCGCAGCACGGCGGCCACCACGGCGGTCACGGCGGACACTACGGCCACAACAAGCGCCACAAGAGCTTCGGCCACATGCTCTTCTCCTCCTGACCGGAGGGAACGACGAAGCCCCCGGCCGTGGGAACGGCCGGGGGCTTCGTGTGATGGTGCGCGATACTGGGATTGAACCAGTGACCTCTTCCGTGTCAGGGAAGCGCTCTCCCGCTGAGCTAATCGCGCGGGTCAACCTGCGTGTGCTGCGTACTGCATGTGATGCCTACTGCGTGCGCGATACTGGGATTGAACCAGTGACCTCTTCCGTGTCAGGGAAGCGCTCTCCCGCTGAGCTAATCGCGCGGGGATCCTTGCGGACCAAATCTTCGGTTGTGCTGCGTGCGCGATACTGGGATTGAACCAGTGACCTCTTCCGTGTCAGGGAAGCGCTCTCCCGCTGAGCTAATCGCGCTTGGAGGTGGAGACGGGATTTGAACCCGTGTAGACGGCTTTGCAGGCCGTTGCCTCGCCTCTCGGCCACTCCACCAGGAGTGCGGGGGTTCGGGAAGATCCCCCACTTCCTGCGAGCGGACGACCAGGTTCGAACTGGCGACCTCAACCTTGGCAAGGTTGCGCTCTACCAACTGAGCTACGTCCGCTTGTCTTTCCCGGCCCGCTTGCGCGTCCCGGCGACGTGTTGAACTCTAGCGGATTCCTGGGCCAGTACAAAAACGCGTTTGCGCAGCGTGCTGCGCTGTCACCGGCCCGGGGCGCGACCAGGACGCCGGTCATAGACTCACAGGCGTGCACAGCGCCCCTCAGATGTCCTCCCGGCCGCCCTCCGGGGCGTCCCTGCCCATGGCGCGCTTCGGCGGCCTGCTCGCGACCGGCCTCAAGGACGTGACCAGCGATCCCTCGGCGCTGGAGACCCGCGGCTTCTGGGCCGTCGCCGCCGACTTCGAGGGCGGCCTTGTCTGTGCCCGCTTCGACGACGTACGGGCTGAGCCGGTGCCCGCGCCGGTGCCCGGCGCGTGGCGGGGGCCCGCCGCCGGTGACTGGACGTCGTCGCTCGACCGCGCCGCGTATGTGGACGGTGTGCGGCGCGTGCGGGAACACATCGCGGCCGGGGACGTCTATCAGGCGAATCTCTGCCGCGTGCTGTCCGCGCCGCTCGCGGACGGCGGGCACGGCGCGGACGTCGACGCCCTGACCGCGCTCCTCGCCCGCGGGAACCCCGCTCCGTACGCCGGAACGATCCGCCTGCCGGGACACGGCGTCGAGATAGCCACGGCCTCGCCCGAGCTGTTCCTGCGCCGCGCGGGACGCGTCGTGGACTCGGGGCCGATCAAGGGCACGGGCCGGACCGAGGCCGATCTCCTGGAGAAGGACTACGCCGAGAACGTCATGATCGTGGACCTCGTCCGCAACGACCTCGGGCGGATCTGCGCGACCGGCTCCGTGACCGTGCCCGACCTGTGTGTGGTCGAGAAGCATCCGGGTCTCGTCCATCTCGTCTCCACGGTCCGGGGCGAGCTGCGCCCCGATGCCGGCTGGCCCGAGCTCTTCGCCGCGACGTTCCCGCCCGGTTCCGTCACCGGCGCCCCCAAGTCCAGCGCCCTGCGCATCATCGACGCCCTGGAGACCGCGCCGCGCGGCCCGTACTGCGGCGGCATCGGCTGGGTCGACGCCGACCGGGGCACCGGAGAACTGGCCGTCGGCATCCGCACCTTCTGGATCGACCGCGCGGAGGGCGTGCTGCGGTTCGGCACCGGCGCCGGAATCACCTGGGGCTCGGATCCCGAGGGGGAGTGGCGGGAGACCGAACTGAAGGCGGAACGGCTGCTGGCGGTAGCGTCGGGAGCGTACGAAGTGAGTGGAGGGACCCCTTGGTGAAGATCTGGCTCAATGGCGGACTGCAGGACCTCGAGACGGCCCGTGTCTCCGTGCTCGATCACGGGCTGACCGTCGGCGACGGCATCTTCGAGACGGTGAAGTCGGTCGAGGGGCGGCTCTTCGCGCTGACCCGGCACCTGGACCGGCTCGCCCGTTCGGCCCGTGGTCTCGGCCTGCCCGAGCCGGACCTCGACGAGGTGCGCGCCGCCTGCGCCGCCGTTCTCGACGCCAACCCGATGCCGCTGGGACGGCTGCGCATCACGTACACCGGAGGCCTCTCGCCGCTCGGCTCGGACCGTGGCGACCAGGGTCAGACGCTCGTCGTCGCCCTCGGGGAGGCGCCAAGGCGCCCCGACACGACCGCCGTGATCACGGTGCCGTGGACCCGCAACGAACGTGGCGCCCTGACCGGCCTGAAGACCACCTCGTACGCCGAGAACGTCGTCGCCCTCGCGCGCGCCCACGAACAGGGCGCTTCGGAGGCGCTGTTCGCCAACACGGTGGGTCAGCTGTGCGAGGGCACGGGCTCGAACGTCTTCGTCGTGATCGACGGCGAGATCCATACGCCGCCGGTCGCCTCCGGGTGCCTGGCGGGCATCACGCGCGCGTTGGCCGTCGACTGGACGGGCGCGCGCGAGACCGACCTGCCGTTCGACGTCCTGGCCCGCGCCGACGAGGTGTTCCTGACCTCGACGCTCCGTGACGTCCAGGCCGTCCACCGGGTCGACGGGCGCGAACTGCCCGGAGCGCCGGGTCCGGTGACCGCCAAGGCGATGCGGATCTTCGGCGAGCGCGCGGCGGACGACCTCGACCCGTGAGGGGCCGGGTGACAGCCGCAAGTGCTTGTAATCCTGATGACGCGGGAGCCGCAGGGTGGGTAGAACTCCACTGATGACCACGACCCTGCGGCCGACCGGGCCGCTTCAGCAGAGCGCTGACGGCGCGAAGTCACGCACGTACGAAGTGCGCGTGAACAGCCGTCCTGTGGGCGGGATAGAACTCGCCACGCATCCCGTCTTCGGGCCCGGTGTCGCCGAGATGCGGGATCTGAGCATCAAGGAGCCCGACCGCAGGCGCGGCCGTGCCACCGTCGCGGTGCTCGCCGCCGAGGAGGTGGCGCGCGGCTGGGGCTGCGAGCGGATCGAGGTGGCCGTGCCCGCCGAGGCAGCGGCGGCCCACCGTCTGGCCGTGTCCCTCGGTTACGTCGAGCGCAACCGCCACATGGTCAAGCCCTTGACCGATGTGACGCCCGCGCTGCCGACGGGCGTCGAGGGGCGGCCGATGACCGAGGGCGAGTACGAGGTCTGGCTGGCCCGCGAGAAGGAGGACTACGCCCAGACCTGGATCGAGCGCGGCGTCCCCGAGGCGGAGGCGCGCGCCAAGTCCGACGCCGACCACGCGGACCACCTGCCACAGGGCATCGCCACCCCCGGCACCCGCCTCAGCGTGCTCACCCACGAGGGCACGGCGGTGGGCACCCTGTGGCTGGCGCGGCGCGGCGCCGACGCGTTCGTCTTCGACGTCGAGGTCGACGAGGAGTACCGCGGACGTGGGCACGGCCGGTCCCTGATGCTCCTCGCGGAGACCCAGGCCCGCGAGGCGGGCCTCGGCCGCCTCGGCCTCAACGTCTTCGCGGGAAACACCCCGGCCCTGCGCCTGTACGAGTCGCTGGGCTACGAGCCGGTCATGTACTACGTGTACAAGCAGCTGCTCTAGGCGTCCTGCCCGGAGGGGTGCGAGGAGGCGGTCAGGACGCCGGCAGGTGATCAGGACCCGAGCAGGCCGTCCACGATCTTCTCGACGCGCTCGCGCAGGCCCTCCTGGCTCTTGCCGCCGTCGAGGCGCTCGCCGTCGATGACGTACGTCGGTGTCCCGGTGACGCCGATCGCCTTGCCCTCGGCCTGGTCGGCGTCGACGATCAGGATGTGCCGGCCGTCGACGAGCGCGGTGTCGAACTCCTCCGCGTCCAGGTTTAGTTCACGCGCGGTCTCGACCAGGAAGGGCTCGCCCTCGCGGTCCAGGTCCTCGACCTTGCCGAGCACGGCCTCGACGTACGGCCAGCCCTGCCCCTGCTCGAAGGCCTCCTCGGCGGCCTGGGCGGCGGCGAAGGCGTGCTTGTGCTTTTCGAGGGGGAAGTGGCGCAGCCGCAGGTCCACGCGGTCGCCGTAGCGGGCGCGCAACGCGCGGACGTCGTCGAGGGCGGTCCGGCAGTCCGGGCACTGCAGCTCGCACCAGAGGTCGATGACGAGGGGGCCGGCGGGGGCCGCGGGGGCAGAGTCGCTCATGGTGCCCAGTCTTCCAGCCCCGCGTCCGCCTCCCAACCGGGGCCGGGGGCGGCGACCGGACCCTGCGGAGGAGACGCGACCCTGATATGTCCCTGAAGTCCGCTCGGGGCGTGGCTTGTGGGGGTCCACCCGGTGCAGGATGGAAGGGAGGACAGTGCCAGTCAGGGCCACCGTCCACGCCCGTGCGCCTGGAGGACCGGATGATTGCCGAGACCGTCTGTTCCGCCGTATCCGCGGCCGGCCTCGGCATTGCCGCGATCACGGCCTATCGCAAGCGATTCCTCGCGGCGACGCGCCTTGCCGCCTATGCGCTGGTCCCGGTCGGCCTGGTGATGACCGGCGTCGTCGGTTGGCTGGCGGACACCGCCTTCAGCATGAAGGCGTGGGCGGGCTTCGGGGTCCTCGGCGTCGCCTGGCTGCTCTTCATGATCACGCGCGCGGTGGAGCGCCGCTCCGGAGGCACCCGCAAGGAGCGCAAGGCCGCGAAGGCGGCCCAGCGCGAGGCGGTGGCCCCCGCTGCGTCCGCACCCTCTCTGGGCCAGGGCGCCCGTCCGGCCGCCCAGCCCGCGCAGCGGCCGAAGGCTGCCGCGCCCAAGGAGGACTTCAGTGACATCGAGGCGATCCTGAAGAAGCACGGCATCTGAGAGCGGCCCTCGTCAACAACGGTCCGCGTTCGATGACCGCGACACTCCCTCGTTCGAGTGGACGGCGGTGCCGCCGAGTCTGACGAGATCCGTCGCTGGTCGGCCACCGGCGAAACACGCGGCACGCTGGGCTTTCGCAGGTCACCGATGCCGCGAACTCCCGTGCCCGCCGGGGGCATTGGTCATCCGCACCCCCGGGACTAGGTCATCATCGCCGCGAGATGCTGGACACCGCACCGGGCGATGCCGCCCCGCCGACCGATGAGCGAGCCGCGACGGAAGAGCCCAAGGGCTGTCTGTTCGCGCTCTCCCAGCCACCCCTGATGATCTTCCTGGCGGTGATCGGCGTCCTGATCCTGATGGGTTCCCTGCACGATCTGCTGGGGCTGTAGCGGGCGGCGCCGCGGGCGACGCGGCCGGGGCTCAGCCCGCCGCTTCCTTGCGCCGGGCCCGGTAGGCGGCGACGTGCAGCCGGTTGCCGCAGGTGCGGCTGTCGCAATAGCGGCGCGAGCGGTTACGGGAGAGGTCGACGAAGGCGTGCCGGCAGTCCGGGGCCTCACAGCGCCGCAGCCGCTCCTGCTCGCCGGCGACGACGAAGAACGCCAGCGCCATCCCGCAGTCCGCGGCGAGGTGGTCGGCGATGGAGGCGCCGGGCGCGAAGTAGTGCACGTGCCAGTCGTAGCCGTCGTGATCGGTGAGCCGGGGCGTGGTGCCCGCCGCCGCGATCAGTTCGTTGATCACCGCCGCGGCGGCCTGCGGCTCGGGCGCCGCGAAGACCTCCTGGAAGCGGCCGCGGATGTGCCGGACGCCGGCCAGGTCACGCTCCGTGAGTACGCCGACGTCACTTATGTCATGGCTTCGTACGAACTCGTTCAGGGCTGCCAGGTCCGGGAGCCCCTCCGTGTCGGTGCTCGCCGCGTCCGCCGCGTTCGCTGCGTTCTTGTCGTCCGGCGCGGTGTTCACCAGATCGACCACGGCGTCGAGTGCGCACCGGGTGTCGTGGGTGATCAGCACGTTTGCTCCCTGGCCTGGGGGTAGTGGGGCCTGCCCCGCTCATTGAGAGCTTGGAAGGGTGCCCGCCGATGCTGGCCGATGCTAGCGGCTTCACGACAGGACACACCGGCGCCGTCCCCGCGGGAACCCGCGGCGACGGCGCCGGTGTGTCTGCTGTGTGCGGTTGTCGTGCCCGAGCCGTCGCCCCGAGTCGGACGGCGCCGGGCGCTCTCGCGCGGCCTGGAGCTAACTTTCGGCCAGGATGTGCGAGAGCTCCGTATCCAGATCGAAGTGGCGGTGTTCCGTTCCGGGCGGCACGGCCGCGTCGGTTCGCTTCAGGAACGATTCCAGGGCCCGCGCCGGGGCCTCGAGCAGAGCCTCACCCTCGGGGGAACTCAGGGCGATGCAGACGACGCCCTGACCGTGGCTCCGGGACGGCCAGACTCGGACGTCGCCGGTACCGGTGGGCCGGTGCAGGCCCTCGGCGAGGAGGTCGCGGGCGAACACCCACTCGACGGTTTCCTCGGCTCCGGTGTGGAAGGTGGCGTGCACGGCATAGGGATCGGCCGTGTCATACCGCAGTCCTGCGGGTACAGGCAGTGAGGACTCGCTCGACACAACGAGGCGCAGGTGCAGCTCGCAGCTGACCGTGGTGTTCATAAGCGCCAGGGCCTTTCGCTCAGTGTGCGCTCGGGGATTCGCACGTCGGCGAAATCGACATGCCACCTACGGTGCCGTTGTAAACCCCTCTGAGGGTTTTGGGTGTCTTTAGGTAGCTCGTACGGCGGGTTGTTCGTTCGACGGGTACAGCCATTCCAGTGACGGGTTTCCGTCCGGTAGGGTTTGGCCGTATGAATACGGGGAGTAACGAGCCGGGGGTTGCCGAAACAATCGCCGGTACGAAGGACGAACAGCCGCTCGGATCGCGTGCGCCGGAGTACATCCAGGCCCGCAAGGCGCTGCACCTCAGCTGGCAGGTGGGCGTGTTCATCGTCGGCCTCGCCGTGGTTGCCGCGGGCATCGTCATGCTGCCGCTGCCCGGGCCCGGCTGGCTGGTGATCTTCGGGGGAATGGCGATCTGGGCGACCGAGTTCGTCTGGGCCCAGCTGGTGCTTCGCTGGACGAAGCGGAAGGTCACCGAGGCGGCGCAGCGTGCGCTCGACCCCAAGGTGCGCCGCCGGAACATCATCCTGACGACCGTCGGTCTGGTGATCGTCGCCGTGCTCGTCGCGGTCTACGTCTGGAAGTTCGGCCTCGAGATGCCATGGAAGATCAAGGAGTGACCTCCGGGTGACTCCACGCTCGTTGAACGGCGGTCGGAGGCACCCGCTGACATGCGGTAATGTTCTCCGTGCGCCCGGGGCGATTAGCTCAGTGGGAGAGCGCTTCGTTCACACCGAAGAGGTCACTGGTTCGAACCCAGTATCGCCCACCCCGGAACTGCGGCCCGGAGGCTTTTAGCCTCCGGGCCGCAGTCGTATTCGCTCCATTTCCCGGGCGGCCGAAGGAATTTGATACTCCGTCGGCTGCCGAACGGGAAAAGCGGAGTCAGCGCATTCTGCCGAGAACGTCACGGACCCGGCGTGCGTCGCGCAACCGCTGTTCGTACGTCGCGCCGATCGCGAGGAGCAGAAGTCCGGCGAGTGCCGGCGGCAGCCAGCGCGGCAGGGCGTCCACCACTTGGACGATGTAGGGCGCCAGTTCGTGCAGGGCGTCCAGGGCGAGGACCGTGCCGCCGAGCACCAGAGGTGCCTGCATCCGGTGCCGGGCGCCCGCCAGCGTGATCAGCAGGGCCGCGACGCCGAGGAGCAGCGGCCGCTGCCAGTGCGGGTCGCTCCAGGCGGCGACGAGGCTCGGCAGGAGGGTCGCGGCGAGGCCGGGCCCGTACGCCGTCCAGGAGGTCGTCTCGGGGGCGCGGCGGCACCGCAGGGCTCCGATCAGGAGCGCGGGGGCGGTGACCGGCAGGGTGTAGGCCTCGGGGGTCCCGACGTCCCAGGCGGCGAGGCGGACCCAGCTCGCCAGGATGAACAGCACCCCGGCCGCGTAGCCGACGGGGCGGCGGTCCGTGCGGAGTGCGGTGCCCGCGGCGATGAGACCGCCGAGCGAGAGGGCCAGGGCGAGGGTCGTCGCGTGCCCCGCGGTGAGAGTGATCGCGAGCCCGCCCGCGGCCGCCCCGGAGATCTCGACCGGCCGTGTCAGCGGATGGCGGCCGAGCCGGGCCGCGGCGAGGGCGGTGAGCGCCGGGACGACGAGGGTCAGGAGGCCCGTGTGGTCCGCGCGCAGGCCCCCGGCGGCCCCCGAGGCGCAGGCGAGCGCGGTGGCGTACGTGACGGCGGCACAGGTGGCGACAGGCGCGACCCCCGGCACGGGCGCCGGGCGGCGGGCCGCGAGCACCGTGGCCGCCAGGAAGAGCGCCGTCAGGGCGGCCAGAGTGCCGAGCGTGGCGGACGTGGTGGCGAGGCCAAGGAACGCGACGCTCACCGAGGAAGCGACCCCCAGGCCCAGCGAGGTGAGAGCAACCACCCGCGAGCCGACACGCGACGCGACGGCGAGCAGGGCTGCGGTGAGCACTGCACAGGCCGATACGCCCGCTGAGTAAGGGAGTTGGAGCGCGGACGGCAGCACGATGAGGGCGGCCCAGACGAGGCCCAGGGCGGCGGACCGGGGGACGTCGGGGCGGTTCAGGGGCGATGCGGTGGGCTGCTCGGGGGTGGGATCTGCGGAGGGGGTGGCGTGCGGGGGGCTCGGGGGAGTGGATGGTGCAGCCGGGGTGGTTGCGGTGGGTGTGAGCGGGTTCGGGGGTGTGGGGGCGGGTGGTGGTGTTGCTCGTTGCTCGGTTTGTGGGGGCAGGAGGCGGGGGATTGCGAGCAGGACGCCGGCGACGGTTGCGAGTACGAGTGAGGCCATGACGGGGTGCTGTATGGACAGTTCGGGCATCAGGGATGCTTCGCCCATGTCCCGCGGTGCACCCGACCAGATCTTCCCGGCCCAGCTGACCGGCCCGGCGAACGCCGAGACGAACGCGGGCAGTGCCCACAACACCGCGAGCGCGTGCACCACGAGTCCCGCACCGGCGACCCCGCGCACGACCGGCCGCGGCAGCGCGGTGCGGACGACCGCCAAGAGCGCGACGGCACACGCCAGATAGGCGGGGACAGTCCAGGCGGAGGGCAGTACCTCACGCAGCACGCCACCGGCCGCCGCCGTCACGAGCAGGCCGCCCGCGAGCGCGGCACCCGTGGCCCGCGAGGGCTGGGCGATCCGCCGAGCCGCCACCAGCGCGATCGACGCTGCCAGCAGCAGAAGCGCTCCCGCCCGCGCCGCATCGGGCAGATCCGACGCCGACCAGGACAGGTGGCCGGCACTCAGCGCACCCCACAGGCCCGTGGCGCAGGCGCCCACGGCCGCGACGACGCGGACGGCCGGCGCGCTCACCCGCAGCGCGACGGCGACATCGAAGGCCGCCGTCACCAGAAGCGCGGCCCCCGTCCCGTGGACATCCGCGTCCGCCGCGAGCGCCCCGAGGAAGAGCGGGAGTTGCGCGGTCGCGACGGCCAGCGGCAAGGGCAGCCGCAGCTCGTGGAAGACGAGGCCGTACGCCGTCCACAGCCCGGCGAGCACGGCGGACGCGGTCGCCGTGTAGCCGAGGGCGTCCGTCCGCGGCAGGGCGACGGCATGGAGGGCGTACGCGTCCAGGACGGTCAGGGCGAGGCCGAGCGCGGCCACCGTCTCCGCCGTCGAACGCAGCTTCCGGCGCAGCAGCAGCGCGGGCGCGCCGAGCGCCGTCAGTGTCACGGCCGCCAGGACGGCGCCGCGCCCGCCGATGCCCAGGTGCCCCCAGCTCACCAGCGTGAAGGCGATCGCAGAGATCGTCAGAAGGATGCCGCCCAGGGTGAGCAGCGCGTTCTGCACGTTCGGCGGTGTGGCCTCGGGGGCGCGGACCGGCCGCGCGGGAGCGGGCGCGGGAGCCGCGGCCGTCCGCAGGGCGCCCAGGAGCCAGGCGCGGCGTTGCAGCAACTGCGCCCTGCGCGCGTCGAGATGTCGCAGCTCGAGGTCGAGGATCCTGAGCTCCTCGGCCGGGGGCGGAATGTTGGTCATGCCGGGGAGTGTGGTCCGGGACACAGCGACAGGCATCGGTGCGGATACTCAGGACGTACTCAGATCGGCGCCCTACCGGCAGACTCGGTCCATGGACTGGAGCCACTACCGCTTCCGCAGCATCTGGAACGTACCCGCGCCCCCCGCCGACGTGTACGCGGCCCTCGAACGCGCCGAGGACTATCCGGCGTGGTGGCCCCAGGTGCGGGAGGTGACGCCCGTCGACGAGCGCACCGGCACGGCCCGGTTCCGCTCCCTGCTGCCGTACGACCTGTTCGTCACCGCCGAGGAGCGGCGCCGCGACCCGGCCGCCGGGATCCTGGAGATCGCGATGACCGGGGACCTGGAGGGCTGGGCGCGCTGGACCGTCACGGCGGTGCCGGGCGGCACACAGGCGCTCTACGCGCAGGAAGTGGTGGTGCGAAAACCGCTGATGCGACGCCTCGCCGTACCCGGAAGACCCGTCTTCCTCCTCAACCACGCGCTCATGATGCGCGCGGGTGAGCGCGGCCTGAGGGCGCACCTCGGGCCAGGCTGACGGTTCTCGCACAAGCGGTTTGAAGGAAACCCGCGAAGACCTGTATTGTTCAGTCCGTTCCCGGGCGATTAGCTCAGTGGGAGAGCGCTTCGTTCACACCGAAGAGGTCACTGGTTCGAACCCAGTATCGCCCACCCGGAGAATGCCGGTCCGTCGTCGACGGACCGGTTTTTTCATGCCCGCGGACAGCAGTCGACGGGCGTCGATCGTCAGGCCGCGGCCGGGAGTTCGGGGCGCAGCGGCCACGCGGGATCCACCGCCTCCGGCGTACCGCTGCGCGCGAACCAGGCCTGCAGGCCGCGCGCCTGCGCCGCGTGCCACACCGCCTGCAGCGCGTGCAGCTCGGCCGCCGAGAGCCGTTCGAGGCGCGAGGCGAAACGCTGCCCCACGGCACGTACGACATCCAGCGCGGCCTGCGCGTCGGCCGCCGCGTCGTGCGCCTCGTCCAGCTCCACCGCGTAGTGCGCGCACAGATCGGTCAGCGTGCGACGGCCCTTGCGGTAGCGGTCGAGCTGCTTGTCCAGGACCCGGGGATCCAGGACGCACAGGGGTGAGCCCGCCATGTAGTGACCGAGGGACGACGCGCGGTGCCTGCGCAACTCCCGGTCCAGGATCGTCAGGTCGAAGGGAGCGTTCATGACGACGATGGGGCGGCCCGCCGCGCCCTGTTCCGCCAGCTCCCTGGCTATCTCCTCCATCACCGGCGCGGGCCAGCGGCCGTTGTGCTGCAGATGTTCCTCCGTCAGGCCGTGCACCGCGGTGGCGCTCTCGGGCACCGGAACGCCCGGGTTCACCAGCCAGCGAGTGATCCGCGGGCGGGTGCCCGCGCCTTGCTGGACGACGACGGCGGCCGACACAATGCGGTCGGTCTCGACGTCGACGCCCGTGGTCTCCGTGTCGAATGCGGCCAAGGGCCCCTCGTACCAGCACGTCATAGTGACGCAACTCCTCGATCATGTCCGGCAGATGGCTTTCCTCCCCTGCCCACACCGGTGATACCCGGGCCGTTTGCGCTGTACGCGGCCCGGAGACAACAGAGGTACAGGGCTTGGGAATTGACCGGCCCGAAGCGGGGATTCACTGGTTCGGAAGGCTCGTTGGACATGGCGCTCGCGCGGCCCGAACAGGGTGGGCTGCTGCCCGAGCGGATCGCACCGCCGCGCGGCACACTCGCCACCACCGCCTGTATGGAGACCCTTCAGGTGGGCTATCTGCACGCCGTCGCCGCGGCGGCGGGGTGCTCGCTCTCCCAGCCGTTTCCGGACAACGGCATCGACTGGCACGTCAGCCACAGCGCCCCCGGGCACACGGTCGATGACGAAGTCACCATCAAGGTGCAGCTCAAGTGCACGTACCAGATACCACCGAACCCGGCGGGTCCGGCCTTCTCCTTCACGCTCGACAACCCCCACCTGGAGAAGCTCGCCCGCACCCCGGTCTCCGTGCACAAGATCCTGGTCGTGATGCTCGTGCCCCGGTCGCGGGACGACTGGCTGCGCGCGGGCCACGACCGGCTCGACCTGCGGCACTGCTGCTACTGGACCAACCTCGCCGGACACCAGGTGACCGGCCGGCGCAGGACCACCGTGCGCGTCCCGACCTCGCGGATCTTCGACGACAAGGCCCTCTGCGAGATCATGACGCGGGTAGGGACGGGAGGGAGACCCTGATGCACCGCCCGATCGAAGAGCCACTACGCCCCGTTCGCCCGCACCCCGTGGAACCCGCGGGCGACTGGGCCGCTCAGGCGGCCCCGCTTGGTCCCCCCGATCCCTCTCAGGTCGATCCCGCCGTGCTCGGCGCGCTGCTCGGCCGGCACGGCTGGCATCGGCGCGGGGGAGCGGTGGGGCGCTACGCCCGCTGGACCCCGCCGGGCCCCGGTGGTGGCGGCACGAGTCTGCTCGTGCCCGAGAGCAGGGCCTTCCCCGACTGCGAGGACCTGCTCGGCGAGGCGCTCACGGCCCTGGCGTGCAGCGCGTCGCCGTCCGCGCGTGACGTGCTCGTCGGGCTCGCCGTGCCCAGCGACGAGATCCGCTGGTGGCGCGATGTCCCGGCGGGTCCTGCGGGCGCCGCGACCTGGACGGCGGAGGAACAACTGCGGGCGGCGGCACGGCAGATGCTGCTCGCCGGGGCCCTCGCGGCGCGTGGTCGTGCCGGGTACTACGGGGCGCGGCACCGCGGTCCCGCCGCCGCGTCCCTGGACGGCGTCCTGGTCGGGCCCGCTCCCGGCGGGCGCCGGCTCACCGCGTTCGTGCCCGTCCTGGCCGGGCGGCTCCTCGCGGTGCGGCTGCACCAGGCGCTGTACGCGGTTCGCGAGGCCGTCGACTACCGGCGGGCCACCGGGGGCATGGACGCCTTCGACGGCGCCGTGGAGGCGGGCGTCAGCCATGAGCTGACGGAGGCCGTCGTGGCGCTGGTGCGGGGCACGGAGGGGGCCCGGGTGGCCGTGGAGTGGGCGCCGGCCGCCGGGGTGCCCGAGGGGTGCGCCGTCGATGCCGGGCCCGTCGAGTTCTCGCCCGGTGACCTCGCGGTGCTCAGGGAGGCGAGCGCCCGCTATCTGCGGGACGAGCCGGCGATGCCGGTGCGGATCACGGGGGCCGTGGTGCGGATGCGGCGGTCGGGGCCGCGGGGTGAGGGCACGGTGCGGGTCCGGGTGCTCGCGGGCGCCGACGTCCCCAACGTACGTATGACCCTGGACGAGGAGTCGTACCGCATCGCGGGCCATGCCCATCTGGTGGGGCTGCCGATCCGCGTGCACGGGCGCCTGGAGAGCCGGGGCGGGTTCCGGCGGCTCACCGGGGCCTGCGGGGTGGTGCCCGTGCAGGTGGACGAGGGGGAGAAGGACCGCCTGATGAAGTCGCTCCAGGAGAACCTCGACTTCTTCGAGGAGGCGTGCAGCGGGGACTGAGGCGGGGGCGGCCGAGGCCCGGGGGACAACCGTTTCGCGGTGGGCGCCCCCGGCTCGGTACGATTCGTTTCGCGTGCAGGAGCAGATCTGCCGCGACCCCCTTCAGGTAGGAGAAGACCGGTGTCAGACGTCCGTGTGATCATCCAACGCGATTCCGAGCGGGAAGAGCGCGTGGTGACGACGGGCACTACGGCCGCCGAACTCTTCGCCGGAGAGCGCACCATCGTCGCCGCCCGCGTGGCCGGCGAGCTGAAGGACCTCGCGTACGCCGTGCAGGACGGCGAGGAGGTCGAGCCGGTCGAGATCTCCTCCGAGGACGGCCTGAACATCCTGCGTCACTCCACCGCGCACGTCATGGCGCAGGCCGTGCAGGAACTCTTCCCCGAGGCCAAGCTGGGCATCGGCCCGCCGGTCCAGAACGGCTTCTACTACGACTTCGACGTCGAGAAGCCCTTCACGCCCGAGGACCTCAAGGCCATCGAGAAGAAGATGCAGGAGATCCAGAAGCGCGGCCAGCGCTTCTCGCGCCGCGTCGTCACCGACGAGGCGGCCCGCGAGGAGCTCGCCGACGAGCCGTACAAGCTGGAGCTCATCGGCATCAAGGGTTCCGCTTCGAGCGACGACGGCGCGGACGTCGAGGTGGGCGGCGGCGAGCTGACCATCTACGACAACCTCGACCCGAAGACCGGCGACCTGTGCTGGAAGGACCTCTGCCGCGGTCCGCACCTGCCCACCACCCGGAACATCCCGGCGTTCAAACTGATGCGCAACGCGGCGGCGTACTGGCGTGGCAGCGAGAAGAACCCGATGCTCCAGCGCATCTACGGCACCGCCTGGCCCACCAAGGACGAGCTCAAGGCGCACCTGGAGTTCCTCGCCGAGGCCGAGAAGCGCGACCACCGCAAGCTCGGCAGCGAGCTGGACCTCTTCTCCATCCCGGAGCAGATCGGCTCGGGCCTCGCGGTCTTCCACCCCAAGGGCGGCATCATCCGCCGGGTCATGGAGGACTACTCGCGGCGCCGCCACGAGGAGGAGGGGTACGAGTTCGTCTACACCCCGCACGCCACGAAGGGGAAGCTCTTCGAGACCTCGGGCCACCTGGACTGGTACGCCGACGGCATGTACCCGCCCATGCAGCTCGACGAGGGCGTGGACTACTACCTCAAGCCCATGAACTGCCCGATGCACAACCTGATCTTCGATGCGCGCGGGCGTTCCTACCGTGAACTGCCGCTGCGCCTCTTCGAGTTCGGCACGGTGTACCGCTACGAGAAGTCGGGTGTCGTGCACGGTCTGACCCGTGCCCGCGGCTTCACCCAGGACGACGCGCACATCTACTGCACCAAGGAGCAGATGGCGGACGAGCTGGACAAGACGCTCACCTTCGTCCTGAACCTGCTGCGCGACTACGGCCTGACCGACTTCTACCTCGAGCTGTCCACCAAGGACCCGGAGAAGTTCGTCGGCTCGGACGAGATCTGGGAAGAGGCCACCGCGACACTGCAGCAGGTCGCCGAGAAGCAGGGCCTCCCGCTGGTCCCGGACCCGGGCGGCGCCGCCTTCTACGGCCCGAAGATCTCCGTGCAGTGCAAGGACGCCATCGGCCGCACCTGGCAGATGTCGACCGTGCAGCTGGACTTCAACCTGCCGGAGCGCTTCAACCTGGAGTACACCTCGCCGGACGGCAGCAAGCAGCGTCCGGTGATGATCCACCGCGCGCTCTTCGGTTCGATCGAGCGGTTCTTCGCGGTGCTCCTGGAGCACTACGCGGGCGCGATGCCGCCGTGGCTCGCCCCGGTCCAGGCGGTGGGCATCCCCGTCGGGGACGCGCACATCCCCTACCTCCAGGAGTTCGCGGCCGAGGCCAAGAAGAAGGGTCTGCGGGTCGAGGTGGACGCCTCGTCCGACCGCATGCAGAAGAAGATCAGGACGCAGCAGAAGCTGAAGGTCCCCTTCATGATCATCGTCGGTGACGACGACATGAACGCGGGCACGATCTCCTTCCGCTACCGCGACGGCTCGCAGGAGAACGGCATCCCGCGCGAGCAGGCGCTCGCCAAGCTCCTGGACGTGGTGGAGAGCCGCGTACAGGTGTGACCTGAGACAGGGGGCCCCCGGGACGTTCAGCGTCCCGGGGGCCTCTTGTCGTCCTCCCGCGCGAACACCTGCAGCAGCCACGACGAGAACGACCCCGTCACCGCGCCGAGCAGCGCGAGGCCGCAGAGCATCATGCCCACCGCGATCAGGCGGCCGAGCGGCGTCACGGGAGTCTCGTCGCCGTAGCCGACGGTCGCGAGCGTGGCCGACGCCCACCAGACCGCGTCCCCGAAGGTGCGGATCGTCGCCCCCGGGGCCGAGTGCTCCTGCTGGTAGACGGCCAGCGCCCCCGTGAAGCCGAGGAGCAGCGCCGAGAGACCGGCGTACGTGACCACGCGCGCGTGCAGCGCGAGCCTCGGCCGCCCACGCCTGCGCTGGACGGCCTCGTAGACGTGCACCACGCGCAGCGGCCGCAGCAGGGGCAGCACGAGGACGAGCGTGTCCAGGAGGTGTCGGCGCACGAACCGCCGCCCCTGCCCGCTCAGCCGCCACCGCACCGCGTAGTCCACGGCGAACGCGGCCCAGGCCGTGAGGAGTACCACGAGGCAGATGCCGCGCCAGGCCCGGGGCAGCCCGGAGGCCAGGACAAGGACCGCGTACGCGGTCAGGTAGAGCAGCGAGGCCACGCCGAGCGGCGCCTCCGTGCGGTTCTCCCAGCGTGCCTGACGGCTGTCATCGCTCATCGGTCCAGCTTCGCCGTGCTGTGCCCGGCGGGCGCCCCGCCGACACGCTTCGATCGGACCAAGTCATATGCTGCACTGCATGACGAGTGAGCCGGAGCAGCAGATCGGAGTGGGGACGCAGGACGCGTTCCAGCGCCTGTGGACGCCCCACCGGATGGCGTACATCCAGGGCGAGAACAAGCCGAGCGGTCCGGGCGCCGACGACGGCTGTCCCTTCTGCTCCATCCCGGCGAAATCCGATGAGGACGGTCTCGTCGTCGCGCGCGGCGAGCACGTGTACGCGGTGCTCAACCTCTACCCGTACAACGGCGGCCACCTGATGGTTGTGCCCTACCGCCACGTCGCCGACTACACGGAGCTGACCGCCCCGGAGACGGCCGAACTCGGTGAGCTCACCAAGCAGGCCATGACGGCGCTGCGCACCGCGTCAGGCGCGCACGGATTCAACATCGGCATGAACCAGGGCACCGTGGCGGGCGCCGGCATCGCCGCGCACCTGCACCAGCACATCGTGCCGCGCTGGGGCGGGGACACGAACTTCATGCCGGTCGTCGGCCACACGAAGATCCTGCCGCAGCTGCTCGCGGACACCCGCAAGATGCTGGCCGACGCCTGGCCCGCCGCTCTCTGACGCGCCTCACGCGTCGTACACGTCCGCCTTCCTCGGCATCGGGTCCTGGACCGCGCCGCTGAGGAAGCCGGAGCGGGTTCCGAACTTCTCCGTGGCCACGCCGTTCTCCTCGAGCACCCTGATGGCCGCCGAGTGCACGACGCGGAGCACGGGGGTGGCCGCGCGCAGCGCGTCGTCGGCCATGAAGCGGTGCCGCCACGGCTTGTCCGCCCAGGCGTGCCGCAGGCCGAACGGCTCGGGCAGCACCAGCTTGCCTCCGAGGTGGTCCAGGATCGGCGGATACCAGGTGAAGGGCGCCCGCACCGCGAGGCGCACGACCTCGTCGGCGTCGACCAGCGGCAGCTTGCGCTCCGTGGTCTCCCAGAACTTGATGGGCTTGGCGACCTTCTTGACCTTGGGGTCGGGCTTGCTGGTGAACAGTGAGTGGACCGGGCCGAGCGCGTGGCCGGTGACCTCGATGCGCAGGGTCTCGTGCAGGACGGTCACCGTGATCAGCATCGTGATGACCAACTGGCCGTCCCAGAGCGTGAACTGGACGCCGAGATAGTGCCGGTTACCGCTGCCGAACTGCTGTTCGTTGCAGATCCGCTGTATCTCGTGGCCGCGGACCTGATAGGCCTCGACCTCCGTGCCGCCGGGGCGGGCGACCGCCTTGGCGTTCTCCCCGATGGGCGAGACGATCCAGTGCTTTATCGACGGGGTCGGGAAGCCGCCGGTGTGCAGCGGGCCGCGTTCGAGCAGGCGCAGCTGGTCGTGCACCGACCGTATGACGTCCCAGCTGCGGAACGGATGGATCTCCGTGCCCTCCTTGGCGGAGACCAGCTCCTCGGCAAGCTGCCAGCTGCCCCAGCGCGTGCCCATGCCCAGTATTCCCTTGGGGCCGGCGTAGAAGACCGAGTTGCTCTGCTGCTCCGCCGACAGGCGCGCGAGCCCCTGCCGCAGCTGCTCGGCGGCCGTCTCGCCGGGGCTGCCCGGCACCGCCTCGGGGATCTTGGCGCCGATGCCGCCCCCGGAGAGCAGGCTTCCCCAGCGCTCGCGCAGGTCCCGCGCGGTGCGCTCGGCGATCAGCTTGGCCCAGAACCAGCCGGCCACGGGAACGACGATCGCCGCGCGGATGTACCAGCCGAGGAGGCCGCCGATCGGCAGCTTGATGAGAAAGATCACGGCGAGCACGCCCACGGCGACCAGAACGGCCGTCGCGATGGCGCTCGCCCGCTTGTTGTCCCGCTTGACGACCGCCTGCTTGGCCGTGAAAAGCAGCAGCCATACGAGCAGTCCCGGCAGGAACAGCAGCCCGCACAGCACCATCACGACCGTGAGCCAGCGGTCGCGCTCCTTGCGGATGTTGTTCGCCGCGAGGCAGTGCTCGACGATCGACTGCGGCTCCATGCCGAAGGACTGGATGAGCGGCTTGCGGGCACCGCCGAGCATCCTGACCTGCACGGCCCGTGCGAACGCCTCACCCAGATTCGGTGCGAAGAGCGACCAAAGCCCTTCCTTCACCTCGGACTTGTGCCATTCGTTGTTGGCGTCGAGAATCTTCGACACCTTGTCGTCGCGGTACGCGGCCGACGCGAGGGCGTGGGTCGCCGCCGTCTGTCCTGCGGCCCCGGACAGCGGGACCTGGGCCCCGGGCCTGAAGTCGAATACGTCGTCCGCCACTGCCGCCCCCATCGCCGCCAACTCTCGCTGCTGCGGCTCTTCCCGACTTCCTTGCCCGGCACACCTGTTGATCAGGTCATCAGCGTATCCGGGCGCAGTGACATCCGGCAGGGCGCATCCGTGCGCCCCGCCGGACGACCGCAACTAGGAGACGTCCTGGGCCTGTTCACGAATCCTCTCGGAGAGCTGGGGCGGCATCGGTTCATGGCGTGCGTACGCGCGGCTGAAGCGGGCGGTGCCCTGCGAGAGCGACCTCAGGTCCACGGCGTAACGCCCGATCTCGATCTCCGGCACCTCGGCCCGCACCAGCGTGCGCCCGCCGGGCGCCTGCTCGGTGCCGACCACCCGGCCGCGACGCCCCGAGAAGTCGCTCATCACCGAACCCACGTGATCGTCGCCGACCAGGACCCGCACCTCGGCCACCGGCTCGAGGAGGTGGATCCTGGCGTCGGCGGCGGCCTCGCGCAGGGCGAGCGCGCCCGCCGTCTGGAACGCGGCGTCCGAGGAGTCCACCGAGTGCGCCTTGCCGTCGAGCAGCGTGATGCGTACGTCGATGAGGGGGTATCCGGCGGCCACACCCTTCGCGGCCTGCGCGCGCACGCCCTTCTCGACGGACGGGATGAACTGCCGGGGCACGGCACCGCCCACGACCTTGTCGACGAACTCGATGCCGCTGCCGCCCGGCAGCGGCTCGACCTCGATCTCGCAGATCGCGTACTGGCCGTGGCCGCCGGACTGCTTCACATGCCGGCCGCGCCCCGCCGACCTGCCCGCGAACGTCTCCCGGAGGGAGACCTTGTGGGCCACGACGTCGACCTGCACGCCGTACCGGCTGCGCAGCCGCTCCAGGGCGACGTCCGCGTGGGCCTCGCCCAGACACCACAGGACCACCTGGTGGGTGTCCTGGTTCTGCTCCAGGCGCATCGTCGGGTCCTCGGCGACCAGCCGCGAGAGCCCCTGGGAGAGTTTGTCCTCGTCCGCCTTGCTGTGCGCCTGGATGGCGAGCGGCAGGAGCGGATCGGGCATGTCCCAGGGCTCCATCAGGAGCGGATCGTCCTTGGCCGAGAGGGTGTCGCCCGTCTCGGCGCGGTTCAGCTTGGCGACGCAGGCCAGATCTCCCGCGATACAGCTGCTGAGCGTGCGCTGCTGCTTGCCGAAGGGGGAGGAGAGAGCTCCGACGCGCTCGTCCACGTCGTGGTCCTCGTGGCCGCGGTCGGCCAGACCGTGCCCGGACACGTGCACGGTCTCGTCGGGACGCAGGGTGCCGGAGAAGACCCGTACGAGCGAGACGCGTCCCACGTAGGGATCGGACGCCGTCTTCACCACCTCGGCGACCAGCGGCCCCTCGGGGTCGCAGGTGAGCGCGGGCCGCGCCTTGCCGCCAGGTGTGGTGACGGACGGCGCCGGGTGCTCCAGGGGGGTGGGGAAGCCGCCCGTGATCAGCTCCAGGAGCTCCACCGTGCCGATGCCCTGCCGGGCTCCCTCGGCGGCGGGGGCCGCCGCGAGCACGGGGTGGAAGATGCCGCGCGCCACGGCCCGTTCCAGATCGTCCACGAGGGTCTTGAAGTCGAGGTCCTCGCCGCTGAGATAGCGGTCCATGAGCGACTCGTCCTCGCTCTCGGCGATGATCCCCTCGATCAGCTTGTTGCGTGCCTCCTCGATGAGCGGGAGCTGGTCGTCGCCCGGCTCGGACTCCTTCCGTTCGCCGGACGCGTAGTCGAAGACCCGCTGCGACAGCAGCCCGACCAGGCCGGTCACCGGCGCGTGCCCGTCCGGCCCCTTGGCGCCGTGCAACGGCAGATACAGCGGCAGTACGGCGTCGGGGTCGTCGGCCCCGAAGGCCTCGGCGCAGGTCCGTGTCATCTCGCCGAAGTCAGCGCGGGCCGCCTCCAGATGCGTCACCACGATGGCCCGCGGCATGCCGACCGCCGCGCACTCCTCCCACACCATGCGGGTGGCGCCGTCCACGCCGTCGGCCGCCGAAACGACGAAAAGGGCCGCGTCCGCGGCGCGCAGACCGGCCCGTAACTCGCCGACGAAATCGGCGTACCCGGGGGTGTCCAGGAGATTGATCTTGTAGCCGCCCCATTCGACGGGGACCAGGGACAGCTGTACGGAGCGCTGTTGCCGGTGCTCGATGTCGTCGTAATCCGAGACGGCGGTGCCGTCCTCCACGCGGCCCGCGCGGTTCACCGCCCCCGCGGTCAGCGCTAGGGCCTCCACCAGAGTCGTCTTGCCCGATCCGCTGTGGCCGACCAGCACCACATTCCGTACGGACGCGGGGTGGTCGGCCGCCGTAGCCCTGCCGGCGGCTCCGGGGTGTGCGTTCGCCTTGTCGCCCATGCCTTGGCCTCCCGGTCACGTGCGCGATGAGGAGGCACAGCCCCCTCGGGGATGCTGGCTGATCGCGGACACGCGGGGCCGTGTGCGGGTCGGCTCCGGCGACGCCCGCGGTGCTTTCGAGCTTTCCACTCGGGTCACTGTGCGTCCATACGTCGTACGCGATCGTGAGGGGGCGAGCCGGTCCGTCAAGGGCGTGACTACGATGGGCCAGCCGGTGGCCAACAGGGCCGCGCGGCTCACCGACCCCTCGGGAAGGCCATGCTGAACAAGTACGCGCGTGCATTCTTCACGCGTGTTCTCACACCGTTCGCCGCGTTTCTCATCCGTCGCGGCGTGAGCCCCGACGCGGTCACGTTCATCGGCACGGCCGGTGTGGTGGCGGGTGCGCTGGTCTTCTTCCCTCGCGGCGAGTTCTTCTGGGGCACGATCGTCATCACGCTCTTCGTGTTCTCCGATCTCGTCGACGGGAACATGGCGCGGCAGCTGGGACGCTCCAGCCGCTGGGGAGCCTTCCTGGACTCGACGCTCGACCGGGTCGCCGACAGCGCGATCTTCGGTGGCCTCGCGCTCTGGTACGCGGGCTCCGGGGACAACAACATCCTGTGCGCCGTCTCCATCTTCTGCCTGGCCAGCGGCCAGGTGGTCTCGTACACGAAGGCGCGCGGCGAGGCGATCGGCCTGCCCGTCGCGGTCAACGGCCTGGTGGAGCGCGCCGAGCGCCTGGTGATCTCGCTGGTCGCCGCGGGCCTCGCGGGGCTGCACAAGTTCGGGGTCCCCGGCATCGACGTCCTGCTGCCCATCGCCCTGTGGATCGTCGCCGTCGGCAGCCTCGTCACGCTCGTCCAGCGCGTCGTCACCGTGCGCAGGGAGTCCGCGGAGGCGGACGCGGCCACGCAGGCGCAGGGCAGTGAGGCCACGTCGTGAAGGACCGACTGACCGACGCGCTCTACGGAGCCGCCTGGAGCTCGGTCAAAAAGCTCCCGGAACCGGTGGCGGTGCGGCTCGGCCGGACCATCGCCGACGCCGTGTGGAAACGGCGCGGCAAGGGCGTCCTGCGCCTGGAGGCCAACTACGCGCGCGTGGTGCCCGACGCAAGCCCGGAGCGCCTGGCCGAGCTGTCCAGGGCGGGCCTGCGCTCCTACCTGCGCTACTGGATGGAGTCGTTCCGGCTGCCGTCGTGGAGCAAGGAGCGCATCGAGGCGGGCGTCGCCATCAAGGACCTCCACTACCTCACGGACGGCCTCGCCGCCGGCAAGGGCGTCATCATCGCGCTCCCGCACCTGGGCAACTGGGACCTGGCCGGCGCGTGGGTCACCACGAAGCTGGACACCCCGTTCACGACGGTCGCGGAGCGGCTCAAGCCCGAGACGCTGTACGACCGGTTCGTCGCCTACCGCGAGAGCCTGGGCATGGAGGTTCTGCCGCACGAGGGCGGCGCCGCGTTCGGCATCCTGGCGCGGCGGCTGCGCGCCGGCGGCCTGATCTGCCTCGTCGCTGACCGGGACCTCTCCTCGTCCGGCGTAGCGGTGAAGTTCTTCGGCGACACCGCGCGGATGCCCGCGGGGCCCGCGCTCCTCGCGCAGCAGACGGGCGCGCTGTTGCTGCCCGTCACCCTCTGGTTTGACGACTCGCCCGTCATGAAGGGGCGCGTTCACGCCCCCATCGATGTCCCCGAGACAGGTACCCGCCCCGAGAAGACGTCTGTCATGACGCAGGCGCTGGCAGACGCCTTCGCCACGGGTATCGCCGACCATCCGGAGGACTGGCACATGCTGCAGCGCTTGTGGCTCGCTGATCTCGACCCCGCCAAGGGGCCCGCCGACGACTCCGCGCACCCTGCCGAGGGGACCGCCCCGTGAGGATCGGCATCGTCTGCCCCTACTCGTGGGACGTGCCGGGCGGCGTCCAGTTCCACATCCGCGACCTCGCGGAGCATCTGATCCGCCTGGGGCACGAGGTGTCCGTCCTCGCCCCCGCGGACGACGAGACCCCCCTTCCGCCGTACGTCGTCTCGGCGGGCCGCGCCGTTCCCGTCCCGTACAACGGCTCGGTGGCCCGGCTCAACTTCGGGTTCCTGTCGGCCGCCCGGGTGCGCCGCTGGCTGCACGACGGCACGTTCGACGTCATCCACATCCACGAGCCGACCTCGCCGTCCCTGGGGCTGCTCACGTGCTGGGCGGCCCAGGGCCCGATCGTCGCGACGTTCCACACGTCCAACCCGCGCTCGCGGGCGATGATCGCGGCATACCCGATCCTGCAGCCCGCCCTGGAGAAGATCAGCGCGCGCATCGCGGTGAGCGAGTACGCGCGCCGCACGCTGGTCGAGCACCTGGGCGGCGACGCGGTCGTCATCCCGAACGGCGTCGACGTCGACTTCTTCGCCAAGGTCGAGCCCAAGGTGGAGTGGCAGGGCGGGACGATCGGCTTCATCGGCCGCATCGACGAGCCGCGCAAGGGCCTCCCGGTGCTGATGAAGGCGCTGCCGACGATCCTCGCCGAGCGCCCCGACACCCGGCTGCTCGTCGCCGGCCGCGGCGACGAGCACGAGGCCGTCTCCTCGCTGCCCGTCGAGATGCGGGAGCGCGTGGAGTTCCTCGGCATGGTCAGCGACGAGGACAAGGCGCGCCTGCTGGCCAGCGTCGACGTGTACGTCGCTCCCAACACCGGCGGCGAGAGCTTCGGGATCATCCTCGTCGAGGCGCTGTCGGCGGGCGCACCCGTGCTCGCCAGCGATCTGGACGCCTTCGCGCAGGTCCTCGACCAAGGCGCTGCGGGCGACCTGTTCACCAACGAGGACGCGGACTCGCTGGCCGCGGGGGCACTGCGGCTCCTCGGCGACCCCGAGCGCCGCGACGAGCTGCGCGAGCGCGGCAGCAAGCACGTGCGCCGCTTCGACTGGTCGACGGTGGGCGCGGACATCCTCTCGGTGTACGAGACGGTGGCGGACGGGGCTGCCGCGGTGGCCGCCGACGAACGCACCGGTCTGCGGGCGCGGTTCGGCCTCGCACGGGACTGACCACCCGCCCGGCTCCTCAAGACGGCCCGGGGAGCCCGGCGGTGAACCGCCGCCGCCGATGCGACTAGCCTTCCCCCGGTGACCTCGACACTGATCTGGATCGCGGTAGCCCTCTTCGCGATCGGCCTCTACCTGAGCTGGACCGCGGGCCGCCTCGACCGGCTGCACGCCCGCATCGACGCGGCCCGCGCCGCCCTCGACGCCCAGTTGCTGCGCCGCGCGTCGGTCGCCCAGGAGCTGGCCACCTCGGGGGTGCTCGACCCGGCGGCCTCCATCGTGCTCTACGAAGCGGCGCACGCGGCACGGCAGGCCGAGGAGGAGCACCGCGAGGTCGCCGAGAGCGAGCTCAGCCAGGCGCTGCGCGCGATCTTCGGCGAGGTGCAGCAGGTCGAGGCGGTGCGCGAGGCTCCCGGCGGCGACGAGGCGGCGACCGAGCTGGCGGCGGCGGTACGCAGGGTGCCGATGGCCCGGCGCTTCCACAACGACGCCGTGCGCGCGGCCCGCGCGCTGCGCAGGCACCGCACGGTCCGCTGGTTCCGCCTCGCGGGGCACGCGCCGTTCCCGATGGCCTTCGAGATGGACGACGAGCCGCCGGTCGCGCTGGCCGACCGGGCGACGGCGTAGAGCCACCGATACGTCGCTGACCAGGGGCGTACGGGAAAAATGAGCCACCGGTCGTCCATTGGCCCTTGCTGTGGACTGGTCGCCGGGAGTTTCCTCGTAGACGCAGTAACCCGTCTTCAGCGAGCGAGGTCAACTCCGTGTCCAGCACCCTGCCCAGCAGCAACCAGTCGCCCGAGACCGGCACCGCGCGCGTCAAGCGCGGCATGGCCGAGCAGCTCAAGGGCGGCGTCATCATGGACGTCGTCAACGCCGAGCAGGCGAAGATCGCCGAGGACGCCGGCGCAGTGGCCGTCATGGCGCTGGAGCGGGTCCCCGCGGACATCCGCAAGGACGGCGGCGTCGCCCGGATGTCCGACCCGAACATGATCGAAGAGATCATCGAGGCCGTCTCCATCCCGGTCATGGCCAAGTCCCGCATCGGCCACTTCGTCGAGGCCCAGGTCCTGCAGTCCCTCGGCGTCGACTACATCGACGAGTCCGAGGTCCTGACCCCCGCCGACGAGGTCAACCACAGCGACAAGTTCGCCTTCACGACCCCGTTCGTGTGTGGCGCCACCAACCTGGGCGAGGCGCTGCGCCGCATCGCCGAGGGCGCGGCCATGATCCGCTCCAAGGGCGAGGCCGGCACCGGCAACGTCGTCGAGGCCGTGCGTCACCTGCGCCAGATCAAGAACGAGATCGCCAGGCTGCGCGGCTTCGACAACAACGAGCTGTACGCCGCCGCGAAGGACCTGCGCGCCCCGTACGAGCTGGTCAAGGAGGTCTCCGAGCTGGGCAAGCTGCCGGTGGTCCTCTTCTCGGCCGGTGGCGTCGCCACCCCCGCCGATGCCGCCCTGATGCGCCAGCTCGGAGCCGAGGGCGTCTTCGTCGGTTCCGGCATCTTCAAGTCGGGCGACCCGGCCGCGCGCGCCGCCGCCATCGTGAAGGCCACCACCTTCTACGACGACCCCAAGATCATCGCGGACGCGTCCCGCAACCTCGGCGAGGCCATGGTCGGCATCAACTGCGACACCCTCCCCGAGGCCGAGCGCTACGCCAACCGCGGCTGGTAAGGCACTACGCAGATGACTGACAACCCTGTGGTCGGCGTCCTGGCACTCCAGGGCGACGTACAGGAGCACCTGATCGCCCTGGCCTCGGCGGACGCCGTGGCCAGGCCGGTCCGGCGCCCCGAAGAGCTGGCCGAGGTGGACGGCCTGGTCATCCCGGGCGGTGAGTCCACCACCATCTCCAAGCTGGCCGCCCTCTTCGGTCTCGCGGAGCCCCTTCGCGCGCGCGTGCGCGCCGGTATGCCGGTCTACGGCACCTGCGCGGGCATGATCATGCTCGCCGACAAGATCCTCGATCCGCGCTCGGAGCAGGAGACCTTCGGCGGCATCGACATGATCGTGCGCCGTAACGCTTTCGGGCGGCAGAACGAGTCCTTCGAGGCGGCCGTCGACATCGCGGGCATCGACGGTGACCCCGTGGAGGGTGTCTTCATCCGCGCCCCCTGGGTCGAGTCGGTCGGCGCGCGCGTCGAGGTGCTCGCCGAGCACGAGGGGCACATCGTCGCCGTGCGTCAGGGCAACGCCCTCGCGACGTCGTTCCACCCCGAGTTGACGGGCGACCACCGCATGCACGAACTGTTCGTCGGGATGGTGCGGGGGAACGCGGCGACGGGATCCTAGTAGGATCCGGGGGTCCCCCTGGTCCCTTAGGGTCGGGGGAGTTCGTACAGGTTGGGTAACGCGAAGGAGACAGGCAGATGTCCGGCCACTCTAAATGGGCTACGACGAAGCACAAGAAGGCCGTGATTGACGCCAAGCGCGGCAAGCTCTTCGCGAAGATGATCAAGAACATCGAGGTCGCGGCCCGCACGGGCGGCGCCGATGTGTCCGGTAACCCGACCCTCTTCGACGCCATCCAGAAGGCCAAGAAGAGCTCGGTCCCGAACAAGAACATCGACTCCGCGGTCAAGCGCGGCGCCGGTCTCGAAGCCGGTGGCGCCGACTACGAGACGATCATGTACGAGGGCTACGGCCCCAACGGCGTCGCGGTGCTCATCGAGTGCCTCACGGACAACCGCAACCGCGCGGCCTCGGACGTACGCGTCGCGATGACCCGCAACGGCGGCTCCATGGCCGACCCGGGCTCCGTCTCGTACCTCTTCAACCGCAAGGGCGTCGTCATCGTCCCCAAGGGCGAGGCCGGTCTCTCGGAGGACGACGTCCTGGGCGCGGTCCTGGACGCGGGCGCCGAAGAGGTCAACGACCTCGGCGAGTCCTTCGAGGTCCTCTCCGAGGCCACCGACATGGTCGCGGTCCGCACCGCGCTCCAGGACGCCGGCATCGAGTACGACTCGGCCGACGCCAACTTCGTCCCGACCATGCAGGTCGAGCTGGACGAGGACGGCGCCCGGAAGATCTTCAAGCTGATCGACGCGCTGGAGGACAGCGACGACGTGCAGAACGTCTTCGCCAACTTCGACGTCAGCGACGAGGTCATGGAGAAGGTTGACGCGTAGGCGTGCCCCTTCGGGGTGCTGAACGGGCCGACGGGACACACCCCCGTCGGCCCGTCGCGTTGTCAGAGGGACCCGATAACCTGCACGGACAGGCAACGGGAGGGGATTCATGCGCGTGTTGGGGGTCGACCCCGGGCTCACCCGGTGCGGTGTCGGTGTCGTCGACGGGGTCGCCGGACGACCGCTCACCATGTGCGGCGTCGGAGTCGTGAGGACGCCGCCGGACGCCGAGCTCGGCCACCGCCTGGTCGCCATCGAGCAGGGCATCGAGCAGTGGCTCGACGAGCACGACCCCGAAGTCCTCGCGGTGGAGCGGGTGTTCAGCCAGCACAACGTCCGTACGGTCATGGGCACCGCCCAGGCCAGTGCCGTCGCCATGCTCTGCGCGTCCCGGCGCGGCATCCCCGTCGCCCTGCACACGCCCAGCGAGGTCAAGGCCGCCGTCACCGGCAGCGGCCGCGCGGACAAGGCGCAGGTCGGCGCGATGGTCACCCGCCTCCTGCGGCTCGACGCACCGCCCAAGCCCGCCGACGCCGCGGACGCCCTCGCCCTCGCCATCTGTCACATCTGGCGCGCGCCCGCGCAGAACCGCCTCCAGCAGGCGGTCGCCACCCAGAACCGCCTGCAACAGGCCGCGGCCCTGCACGCGTCGAAGACCCCGCCCGCCCGAACAGCCAAGCCAGCACAGAAAGGCCGTACCGCATGATCGCCTTCGTCAGCGGCCCCGTCGCCGCCCTCGCCCCCGATTCCGCGGTGGTCGAGGTCGGTGGCATCGGCATGGCCATCCAGTGCGCGCCGAACACCCTCTCCACCCTGCGCATCGGCCAGCAGACCAAGCTCGCCACCTCCCTCGTCGTCCGCGAGGACTCCCTCACCCTGTACGGCTTCGCGGACGACGACGAACGCCAGACCTTCGAGCTCCTGCAGACCGCGAGCGGCGTCGGACCGCGCCTCGCGCAGGCCATGCTCGCCGTGCACAGCCCGGACGCCCTGCGCCGCGCGGTCGCCACCGGTGACGAGAAGGCGCTCACCGCGGTCCCGGGCATCGGCAAGAAGGGCGCCCAGAAGCTGCTCCTGGAGTACAAGGACCGCCTCGGCGAGCCCCTCGGCACGGGCGGGCCCGCGATCGGCACCCCTGTCACCTCCGGCTGGAGCGACCAACTGCACGCGGCCCTCATCGGCCTCGGGTACGCGACGCGCGAGGCCGACGAAGCCGTCGCCGCCGTCACCCCGCAGGCCGAGGCGTCCGAGAAGCCGCAGGTGGGCCAGCTCCTCAAGGCCGCGCTCCAGACGCTGAACCGCACCCGCTAGCACGTGCCGGCCCCTTCACCACCAGAACCACATCGCGAGGCGAGCTCATGAACTGGGACGAGACCACCGACGACACGACCGCCCCGGCGGGCGCGGCCGAGCGGCTCGTCGGGCCCGCCGCGGAGCGGCTGGTGGACTCTGTGGCGGACGGCGAGGACCAGGCGGTCGAGGCCGCCCTTCGCCCCAAGGACCTGGACGAGTTCATCGGTCAGGAGAAGGTCCGCGAGCAGCTCGACCTCGTCCTGCGCGCCGCCCGCGCGCGGGGCGCCACCGCCGACCACGTGCTGCTCTCCGGGGCCCCCGGCCTCGGCAAGACCACCCTCTCGATGATCATCGCGGCCGAGATGGGCGCCCCGATCCGCATCACCAGCGGCCCGGCCATCCAGCACGCGGGCGACCTCGCGGCGATCCTCTCCTCCCTCCAGGAGGGAGAGGTGCTCTTCCTCGACGAGATCCACCGGATGTCGCGGCCCGCCGAAGAGATGCTCTACATGGCGATGGAGGACTTCCGCGTCGACGTGATCGTCGGCAAGGGCCCCGGCGCCACGGCCATTCCCCTGGAGCTGCCGCCCTTCACCCTGGTCGGCGCCACCACCAGGGCGGGCCTGCTGCCGCCGCCGCTGCGCGACCGCTTCGGCTTCACCGCGCACATGGAGTTCTACGAACCCGCCGAGCTGGAGCGGGTGATCCACCGCTCCGCGCAGCTGCTCGACGTGGAGATCGACCCGGCCGGCGCCGCCGAGATCGCCGGGCGCTCGCGCGGCACGCCCCGTATCGCCAACCGACTGCTGCGCCGCGTACGGGACTATGCGCAGGTCAAGGCCGACGGAGAGATCAACAAGGACATCGCGGGCGCCGCCCTCAAGGTCTACGAGGTGGACGACCGCGGGCTCGACCGCCTGGACCGCGCGGTCCTGGAGGCCCTGCTCAAGCTCTTCGGCGGCGGCCCCGTCGGCCTCTCCACGCTCGCCGTCGCCGTGGGGGAGGAGCGCGAGACGGTCGAGGAGGTCGCCGAGCCGTTCCTGGTGCGGGAGGGACTGCTCGCGCGCACCCCCCGTGGCCGGGTCGGGACGCCCGCCGCGTGGGCGCATCTCGGCCTTGTTCCACCGCGGCAGGCGGGCGGAATCGGACAAGGGGACCTGTTCGGGGCGTGACGGCGCGCGTACTCGCCCGGTCAGGAACTGCGGTGCCATGCTGAGCGTTGTTCGTTAGGTGCGGACTCGCTTAGACTCCGCCGATGCCGTCCTTGTGGGCGGCGTGCCCACCCCCGTCCATCAGGCCGCTTATCTGCGCGGTCATGCGAAGGAAACTCCGTCCCGTGAATATCGTGACCCTCCTCCCCTTCATCGTGCTCATCGGGGCCATGTTCCTGATGACGCGCTCCGCCAAGAAGAAGCAGCAGGCGGCCGCGCAGATGCGCAATGAGATGCAGCCCGGCACCGGCATCCGCACGATCGGGGGCATGTACGCCACCGTCAAGGAGGTTCACGACGACGCCGTCCTCCTTGAGGTGGCTCCTGGTGTGCACGCGTTCTACGCGAAGAACTCCGTGGGCGCCGTCCTCGAGGACGACGAGTACAACCGCATCGTTCACGGCACGAGTGCCGTGAAGTCGGACGACCCCGTCGTCCCGGACGACGCCTCCTCCCTCACCGAGACCGACGAGCCCGCCGCCGACGCTTCCGACGACTCGCCCATCGACCTCGGCAAGAAGGACGCGGACAGCGCCCCCAAGGCCGACGACGCCGAGCCGAAGAAGACCGACGGCGAGTCCGACGCGAAGTAACCACGACAGGGGTCCGTGGCGCGCGGCCTGCGCGGCCACGGCCCCCGCGGTGCGTGGGTCTCGTGACGGGTCTCGACACCACTTCATGGCCGCCCTCGGCACGTAATGGGGTCCGGGCGGTTGGACAGGGAGAAACGAGAAGGTGGCAGCACCGAAGAAGGGCCGGAGGCAGAGCGGCCAGGGGAGGCCGGGCCGTTCCCTGGTCCTCATCCTGATCGCCATGGTGGCGCTCACCGGGGGGATGTTCCTCTCCGGTCACACCACCCCGCGCCTGGGCATCGACCTCGCCGGCGGTACGAGCATCACGCTCGGCGCCAAGAGTGAGCCCGGCAAGCCCAACGCGGTCAACAAGACCAACATGGACACGGCCGTGGGCATCATCGAGCGCCGCGTCAACGGTCTCGGTGTCTCCGAGGCCGAGGTCCAGACCCAGGGCGATCGCAACATCATCGTCAACATCCCCAAGGGGACGAACCAGAAGCAGGCGCGCGAGCAGGTCGGTACGACCGCTCAGCTCTACTTCCGTCCCGTGATGACGATGGCGGCCGGAACGCCGACCCCCGATCCCTCCGCCAGCCCGTCCGAGTCGCCGAAGGCGACCGACAAGGACGGCAAGGGTGACAAGGGCGACGCGGCTGACAAGGACGGCAAGGACACAGCGTCCTCGCCCGGCCCGACCGAGAGCCCCCAGGGCCGTGCCGTCACCGACGCCCTGAAGGCCGACCCCACTCCGTCGCCCAAGGGTTCGGAGAAGCCCAAGGGCAGCGACGCCCCGTCGCCGACCCCTCCGGCGGACCCGGCCACGAAGGAGCTGCAGGAGAAGTTCACCGCGCTCGACTGCACCAAGCAGAGCAGCCGGACCAAGGCGACCGAAGGCGTCAAGCCGAGCGAACCGATGGCGGCCTGTGGCAAGAACAGCGCCGGCCAGTGGGAGAAGTACGTCCTGGGTCCGGCCGAGGTCGAGGGCAAGGACGTCAAGGACGCCAAGGCCGTGCTCGACCCCGAGCGTGGCATCTGGATCGTCACGATGGACTTCACCAAGAAGGGGTCCAAGGACTTCGCCGCGACCACCGGCAAGCTGATGAAGCAGAGCGAGCCGCAGAACCAGTTCGCGATCGTTCTCGACGGTGATGTCGTCTCCGCCCCGCGCGTGACCTCGCAGCTGAGCTCCAACGCCGAGATCAGCGGCAGCTTCAACCAGGACTCGGCCAAGGACCTGGCGAACATGCTGTCCTACGGAGCCCTGCCGCTCACCTTCCACGAGGACAGCGTCACCACCGTGACCGCGGCGCTCGGCGGCGAGCAGTTGCACGCCGGTCTGATCGCCGGCGCCATCGGTCTGGCGCTGGTCGTCATCTACCTCGTGGCGTACTACCGAGGCCTGGCCTTCATCGCGCTGCTGAGCCTTGTGGCCTCCGGCATCCTCACGTACACGATCATGACCTTGCTGGGTCCTGCCATCGGCTTCGCACTGAACCTGCCCGCGGTGTGTGGTGCGATCGTTGCGATCGGTATCACCGCGGACTCGTTCATCGTGTACTTCGAACGCATCCGGGACGAGATCCGCGAGGGCCGCACGCTGCGTCCCGCCGTCGAGCGGGCCTGGCCGCGTGCCCGGCGCACCATCCTGGTCTCGGACTTCGTGTCCTTCCTGGCGGCCGCGGTGCTGTACATCGTGACCGTCGGCAAGGTGCAGGGCTTCGCCTTCACGCTGGGTCTGACCACTCTGCTCGACGTCGTGGTGGTCTTCCTCTTCACCAAGCCGCTGATGACGATCATGGCCCGCAAGAAGTTCTTCGCGAGCGGCCACAAGTGGTCCGGGATCGACCCGTCGCGCCTCGGTGCCAAGCCTCCGCTGCGCCGCACCCGCCGTACCCCTGGTCCCGCTGGCTCCGACCCGAAGGAGGCGTGAGATGTCGAAGCTCGGCAACCTCGGCGCCCGGCTCTTCCACGGCGAAGTCGGCTACGACTTCATCGGCAAGCGGAAGATCTGGTACGGCGTCTCTGTCCTGATCACCATCACGGCGATCGTCGCCCTGGCCGTCCAAGGCCTCAACATGGGCATCGAGTTCAAGGGTGGCGCGGTCTTCACCACGCCGAAGACCTCGGCCTCGGTCGAGCAGGCCCAGGAGTCGGCGGAGGAGGCCTCGGGACACCAGGCCATCGTCCAGAAGCTCGGCAACGACACGATGCGTGTCCAGATCTCGGGCGTGGACACGAACAAGTCCGACCAGATCAAGGAAGAGCTCGCCAAGGACCTCGGCGTCCCGGCGAAGGACATCAACGCGGACCTGGTCGGCCCCAGTTGGGGTGAGCAGATCGCCAACAAGGCCTGGACCGGCCTCGGTGTCTTCCTCGTCCTGTGCGTGATCTACCTGGCGATCGCCTTCGAGTGGCGGATGGCCGCCGCCGCGCTGGTCGCCCTGATCCACGACATCACCATCACGGTCGGTATCTACTCCCTGGTCGGCTTCGAGGTCACCCCGGGCACCGTGATCGGTCTGCTGACGATTCTCGGTTACTCGCTCTACGACACGGTCGTCGTCTTCGACTCGCTCAAGGAGCAAGGTAAGGACGCGGCCAAGCAGACGAGGTTCACCTACAGCGAGATCGCCAACCGGTCGATCAACAGCACCCTGGTGCGTTCCATCAACACCACGGTGGTCGCGCTCCTTCCGGTGGCGGGCCTCCTGTTCATCGGTGGCGGTGCGCTCGGAGCGGGCATGCTGAACGACATCTCGCTGTCGCTCTTCGTGGGTCTCGCGGCCGGAGCGTACTCCTCGATCTTCATCGCCACTCCGCTCGTCGCCGACCTCAAGGAGCGCGAGCCGGCGATGAAGGCCCTGAAGAAGCGGGTGCTCGCCAAGCGCGCGGCTGCCGCGGCCAAGGGCGAGTCGCTGGACACCGAGCCGCCGCTGGGCGACGACGACGAGCCGCAGGACGAGCCCCCGGCAGCTGCCGGAGTGGTCGGAGGCCAGCGTCGTACGCAGCAGCAGCCCCGTAGCCGCGGTCGTGGCCGTCCGTCGGGGAAGCGCCGCTGACTCAGGCAGGACTTGCTGGACAGGGCAAAGGCAGACGGGTCGGGCCCCGCTCCTCTTCCGAGGAGCGGGGCCCGACCGTCTGTTTCAGCTCAAGGGCTGCCGAGGCTTACTGCCACTTGAGCAGCGAGAAGCCCTTGATCTTGATCTCGGGATGCGCCGCGACGTTCCCCCAGGGCACGTTCTTGATGAACCCGCTCTTGCCGCAGCCCGCGTTGTACCACTTGGCCTTGTACTTCTTCGTCGTCTTGTTGTACTTGAAGCCCTTGACCTTGATGCAGGGCGTACCGCGCTCCGCCGCCCAGCGGTAGCGCACCTTCAGGCCCTTGTGTCCCCACAGCGAGCACGGGTCCTTGGACTTGGTCCAGCGGCCCGCGACCCCGCCGGCGTTCTGCCAGCCGTTGCAGCTGGCCATGGTCGTGACCGATGCGCTCTGGATGGTCTTTGCGGTGGTGGTCTTTGCTGTGGTGGCGCCCGCGGGCGACGTCGCCCCGGCGAGCGCGGTCATCGCCACGAGGGGTACGACCCCGGTGGCAATCTTGCGAGAGATATGCACTGTTCCTCCGTTTTAGCCCCGAGAAGGGCGGTCGCGGATGATCTTGCCATGCGGTCACCTTTCGACTCCAGTCACTTGAGCAAATTCTGAGTTTTGCTGCTGATGAACTCCGTTCAAAGTTGCACCAGTTGACGGGTGGAGGGCACCGGCATGGCCGGCGGATGGGCGCCGGCGGGGCGGGGGCGTCGCTTTTGCTAAAGTGACTCGCCGCGACGAACAAGACGTTCGAATCCACAACAAAGAGGCGGGCAGATGACCCAGGTACAGGAGCTGCTGCTCAGCCGCATCCGGGACGTTCCCGACTACCCCGAGCCCGGGGTGATGTTCAAGGACATCACGCCGCTGCTCGCGGACCCGGAGGCCTTCGCCGCACTCACCGAGGCACTCGCGGACCTCGCGGTGCGCCACGGCGCCACGAAGATCGTCGGCCTGGAGGCCCGCGGCTTCATCCTGGGCGCCCCTGCCGCCCTGCGCGCCGGGCTCGGCTTCATCCCCGTACGGAAGGCGGGCAAGCTCCCCGGAGCGACGCTCAGCCAGTCGTACGACCTGGAGTACGGCAGCGCCGAGATCGAGGTGCACGCCGAGGACCTCGCCGCCGACGACCGCGTCATGGTCATCGACGACGTCCTGGCGACCGGCGGCACCGCCGAGGCGTCCCTGCGGCTCATCCGCCGTGCGGGCGCGCAGGTCGCCGGTGTGGCGGTCCTGATGGAGCTCGGCTTCCTCGGGGGCCGCGCCAAGCTGGAGACGGCCCTGGAGGGCGCCCCGCTGGAGGCCCTCCTCACCGTCTGAGCAGCCACCACGCACACCCTGAGGCGGGCCCGGAGGAATCCGGCGCCCGCCTCAGGCGTTTCTCCCGTAGTGAGCCGTCTCACGGGCTGAAGGCGAGCCGAAGGTCCAGGATCGATACCATGGGTTCTTCGGGGCCTGACCGGGGGACCCGGATCGCGCACAGGGAGCGCCTCTTGCCAGACGAGTCCAAGGCACTCACCGCCGCCAAGGCCGCAGAGCAGGCCAAGAGCGCGGCGGCACCCGCTGCCGCGCCCGCGAAGAGCGCGCCGCCCGCCAAGGGCGCGACGCCGGCGAAGCGGGAGAGCACGCCCCCCAGCACCAAGTCCGCACCGAGCACGCCGGGCGACAGCGGCCCCCGCGACAGGTCGGCCGTCGATCCGTCGCGCCCCAAGCCCCCCACCGAGGCCCGCGCGGGCAGCACGACGCCCACGCCCCGCCCCACCGCGGCCAAGAACGAGCGCTCCGGCTCCTCCAACCGCGTGCGTGCCCGCCTGGCCCGCCTCGGCGTCCAGCGTTCGAACCCGTACAACCCGGTCCTCGAGCCCCTGCTGCGGATAGTGCGCAGCAACGACCCGAAGATCGAGACGGCGACGCTGCGCCAGATCGAGCGCGCCTACCAGGTCGCCGAGCGCTGGCACCGCGGCCAGAAGCGCAAGAGCGGCGACCCGTACATCACGCACCCCCTCGCCGTGACGACGATCCTCGCCGAGCTCGGCATGGACCCGGCCACCCTGATGGCCGGGCTCCTGCACGACACCGTCGAGGACACCGAGTACGGCCTCGACACCCTCAAGCGCGACTTCGGCGACCAGGTCGCCCTGCTCGTCGACGGCGTCACCAAGCTGGACAAGGTCAAGTTCGGCGAGGCGGCGCAGGCCGAGACCGTGCGCAAGATGGTCGTCGCCATGGCCAAGGACCCCCGCGTCCTGGTCATCAAGCTCGCCGACCGCCTGCACAACATGCGCACGATGCGGTATCTCAAGCGCGAGAAGCAGGAGAAGAAGGCCCGCGAGACACTCGAGATCTACGCGCCCCTGGCTCACCGCCTGGGCATGAACACCATCAAGTGGGAGCTGGAGGACCTCGCCTTCGCGATCCTCTACCCCAAGATGTACGACGAGATCGTGCGCCTGGTCGCCGAGCGTGCCCCCAAGCGCGACGAGTACCTCGCCATAGTGACCGACGAGGTCCAGGCCGACCTGCGCGCCGCCCGGATCAAGGCCACCGTCACCGGGCGCCCGAAGCACTACTACAGCGTCTACCAGAAGATGATCGTCCGCGGCCGTGACTTCGCGGAGATCTACGACCTGGTGGGCATCCGCGTCCTCGTCGACACGGTCCGCGACTGCTATGCCGCCCTCGGCACGGTCCACGCGCGATGGAACCCGGTCCCCGGCCGGTTCAAGGACTACATCGCGATGCCGAAGTTCAACATGTACCAGTCGCTGCACACGACGGTCATCGGCCCCAGCGGCAAGCCCGTCGAGCTCCAGATCCGTACGTTCGACATGCACCGCCGCGCCGAGTACGGCATCGCCGCGCACTGGAAGTACAAGCAGGAGCCGTCCGCAGGCGCCGCCTCCAAGGTGCGCACCGACGTGCCGCGCAAGGCCGGCGGCAAGGACGACCACCTGAACGACATGGCGTGGCTGCGCCAGCTCCTGGACTGGCAGAAGGAGACCGAGGACCCCAGCGAGTTCCTCGAATCGCTGCGCTTCGACCTCTCCCGCAACGAAGTCTTCGTCTTCACGCCCAAGGGCGACGTCATAGCGCTCCCGGCGGGCGCGACCCCGGTCGACTTCTCGTACGCGGTGCACACCGAGGTCGGCCACCGCACCATAGGAGCCCGGGTCAACGGCCGGCTCGTGCCGCTCGAATCGACCCTGGACAACGGCGACCTGGTGGAGGTCTTCACCTCCAAGGCGGCCGGCGCGGGCCCGTCCCGCGACTGGCTGGGCTTCGTCAAGTCACCGCGGGCGCGCAACAAGATCCGTGCGTGGTTCTCCAAGGAGCGCCGCGACGAGGCCATCGAGCAGGGCAAGGACGCCATCGCGCGCGCCATGCGCAAGCAGAACCTGCCGATCCAGCGCATCCTGACGGGCGACTCCCTGGTCACCCTCGCGCACGAGATGCGCTACCCCGACATCTCGTCCCTGTACGCGGCGATCGGCGAGGGCCACGTCACCGCGCAGTCCGTCGTGCAGAAGCTCGTCCAGGCGCTCGGCGGTGAGGAGGCCGCCAACGAGGACATCGCCGAGAGCACACCGCCCTCGCGCAGCCGCAGCAAGCGCCGCGCCAACGCCGACCCCGGTGTCGTCGTCAAGGGCGTCGAGGACGTGTGGGTCAAGCTGGCCCGCTGCTGTACGCCGGTGCCGGGGGACCCGATCATCGGCTTCGTCACGCGCGGCAGCGGCGTATCGGTCCACCGCAGCGACTGCGTGAACGTCGACTCGCTCTCCCGCGAGCCCGAGCGCATCCTCGAGGTCGAATGGGCACCCACCCAGTCCTCGGTCTTCCTGGTCGCGATCCAGGTAGAGGCCCTGGACCGTTCACGCCTGCTCTCGGACGTCACGCGCATCCTCTCGGACCAGCACGTGAACATCCTGTCCGCGGCCGTCCAGACCTCCCGCGACCGGGTCGCCACCTCGCGCTTCACCTTCGAGATGGGCGATCCCAAGCACCTGGGCCATGTGCTCAAGGCGGTCAGGGGAGTCGAGGGCGTCTACGACGTCTACCGGGTGACGTCGGCGCGCAGGCCGTAAACCGGGCCACTACGTAGAGGGGCTCCCGTACGTGATGTACGGGAGCCCCTCTACGTAGTGTGCGGAAAACTCAGCCGCCGAACTCGTGCAGACCCTTCAGCGCCTGGTCGAGCAGCGCCTGGCGGCCGTCGAGCTCCTTCTGGAGCTTGTCGGCCTTGGCGTTGTTGCCCGCCGCACGCGCCTTCTCGATCTGCTCGACGAGCTTGTCGACGGCGGCCTGCAGCTGACCGGTCAGGCCCTCGGCACGCGCGCGTGCCTCGGGGTTCGTCCGGCGCCACTCGGCCTCCTCGGACTCCTGGAGGGCACGCTCCACCGCGTGCATCCGGCCCTCGACCTTCGGCCGCGCGTCACGCGGGACGTGGCCGATGGCCTCCCAGCGCTCGTTGAGCGTACGGAAGGCAGCGCGCGCCGACTTGAGGTCCTTCACCGGGACGAGCTTCTCGGCCTCCTCGGCCAGCTCCTCCTTCAGCTTCAGGTTCTCCGTCTGCTCGGCGTCCCGCTCCGCGAAGACCGAGCTGCGCGCCGCGAAGAACACGTCCTGGGCGCCGCGGAAGCGGTTCCACAGGTCGTCCTCGTGCTCGCGCTGGGCGCGGCCCGCGGCCTTCCACTCGGTCATCAGGTCGCGGTAGCGCGCGGCCGTCGGACCCCAGTCGGTCGAGTTCGAGAGGGCCTCGGCCTCGCCGACCAGCTTCTCCTTGGTCTTGCGGGCCTCCTCGCGCTGGGCGTCCAGCGAGGCGAAGTGGGCCTTGCGCCGCTTGGAGAACGCCGAGCGGGCGTGCGAGAAGCGGTGCCACAGCTCGTCGTCCGACTTGCGGTCCAGGCGCGGCAGACCCTTCCAGGTGTCCACCAGGGCACGCAGCCGCTCGCCCGCCGCCCGCCACTGCTCGCTCTGGGCCAGCTCCTCGGCCTCGACGACCAGCGCCTCCTTGGCGTGCCTCGCCTCGTCCGACTGCTTGGCCTTCTGGACCTTGCGCTCTTCGCGGCGCGCGTCGACGGTCTCGACGAGCTTGTCCAGGCGCGTGCTCAGGGCGTCCAGATCGCCGACCGCGTGGGCCTCGTCCACCTGCTGGCGCAGGTGGTCGATGGCGGTCATGGCGTCCTTGGCCGACAGGTCGGTCGTCTTCACCCGGCGCTCGAGAAGTCCGATCTCGACGACCAGACCGTCGTACTTGCGCTCGAAGTAAGCCAGGGCCTCGTCAGGAGACCCCGCTTTCCACGAACCGACCTCGCGCTCGCTGCCGTCGGCCTTGCGCACGTACACGGTCCCCGTCTCGTCGACGCGGCCCCACGGGTCGCTGCTCACAGCGCCTCCTCCACATGATGCCTGCGCAGGGCCTCGGGGCCCCCGGCATCGTCCACAGTTTCGTCACCGCCAACATAGGCGACCGGCGGGGCGGCTGTCCGCATCCCGCGCGTCCGAAGTTTGCCTCCCGGCGGTCAGGATTTCGACACGGTCGCCTTGTTGATGACGACCGTCGCGTTCGGGGCGCCGTCGCCCTGGCCGGTGCTCTCGCCGGCGTCGGCAATCTTCTTGAGCACCTTCATCCCGGAATCGGAAATGGTCCCGAACGGTGTGTAGTCGGGCGGGAGCTGACTGTCCTGGTAGACCAGGAAGAACTGGCTTCCACCGGTGTCCCGGCCCGTCTTCTTCTCGGCGTTGTACTGGTTGGCCATCGCGACCGTGCCCGCCGGATACACGTTCCCCTTCAGGCGCTTGTCCTTGAGGTTCTCGTCCGGGATCGAGTAGCCGGGGTCGCCCTCGCCGGTGCCCTTCGGGTCGCCGCACTGCAGGACGTAGATGCCGCCCGCGGTCAGCCGGTGGCACTTGGTGTGATCGAGGTAGCCCTTCTTCGCCAGGAAGTCGAAGGAGTTGACCGTGTGCGGGGCCTTGGCCGCCGACAGGTCCAGGTCGATGTCGCCGCAGGTGGTGGCGAGCTTCATCGTGTAGTCGGCCGACTTGTCGACCGTCAGCTTCGGTTCCTTCTTGAAGCTGAGCGGCTTCACCTTGCCGCTCGCCGGCTTCTCGCAGGGGTCCGCCTTGGTGGTGGGGCTCGCGTTCGCCTCGTCGTTCGTCTTGCCGTCACCGTCGCCGTCGAAGGCTCCGGCCGCGTACGACACCGCGCCGCCCGCCAGGATCACCGCGAGCGCCGAGGCGATCACCGCGTTGCGCATCCGCGCCCTGCGCCGCGCGGCCTCCCGGCGCTGCTGCTGCCGCAAGAACTTCTCCCGGGCGAGCTGACGCCGCCGCTGATCGTTGCTGACCACCGGGTTCTCTCTCCTCTGCGTGGATGACCGCTTCTGTGTGCCCCGTACCGTATATGGGTTAGCTGTGGAATCGGGAGCGCCGGTAGGCTCTGATCTGCCGCGATCCCGCGCGGTCACCTCCGCCGGACTACGAACGAAGGACGATCGTGCTCATTGCCGGGTTTCCCGCCGGGGCCTGGGGCACCAACTGCTACTTGGTCGCCCCCGCCGCAGGCGAGGAGTGCGTGATCATCGACCCGGGCCACCAGGCCGCCGAGGGAGTCGAGGACGCGCTCAAGAAGCATCGGCTCAAGCCCGTCGCGGTCGTCCTCACCCACGGCCACATCGACCACGTCGCCTCGGTCGTCCCGGTCTGCGGCGCGCATGACGTGCCCGCGTGGATCCACCCCGAGGACCGGTACATGATGAGCGACCCGGAGAAGGCCATAGGCCGTTCCTTCGGCGCGCAGCTGCTCGGCGAACTGACCGTGGGGGAGCCCTCCGACGTCAAGGAACTGGCCGACGGCGCTCGGTTGAAGCTCGCCGGTCTGGACTTCTCCGTCGCGCACGCCCCGGGGCATACGAAGGGGTCGGTGACGTTCCAGTTGCCGGAGTCCGCCGAGGTCCCCTCGGTGTTCTTCTCGGGTGACCTGCTCTTCGCCGGCTCCATCGGCCGCACCGACCTGCCCGGCGGATCGCAGGACGAGATGCTCGAATCGCTGGCGCGTGTGTGCCTGCCGCTCGACGACTCGACCGTGGTCCTGCCCGGTCACAACGAGCACACGACCATCGGCCGTGAGCGCGCCACCAACCCGTATCTGCGCCAGGTGGCCGCCGGCCTGGGAGCCGACGCTCCCCGACGAGGAATGTGACGAGAAAACCCGTGAGCACCTTCAAGGCCCCCAAGGGCACCTACGACCTGCTCCCGCCCGACTCCGCGAAGTACCTGGCGGTGCGCGAGGCCATCTCCGCGCCCCTGAAGAACTCCGGCTATGGCTACGTCGAGACGCCCGGCTTCGAGAACGTCGAGCTGTTCTCGCGCGGCGTCGGCGAGTCCACCGACATCGTCTCCAAGGAGATGTACGCCTTCGAGACCAAGGGCGGCGACCAGCTCGCCCTGCGCCCCGAGGGCACCGCTTCCGTGTTGCGCGCGGCCCTGGAGGCCAACCTGCACAAGGCGGGCAACCTCCCGGTCAAGCTCTGGTACTCCGGCTCGTACTACCGCTACGAGCGCCCGCAGAAGGGCCGCTACCGCCACTTCTCGCAGGTCGGCGCGGAGGCGATCGGTGCCGAGGACCCGGCGCTCGACGCCGAGTTGATCATCCTCGCGGACCAGGCGTACCGCGCCCTGGGCCTGACGCAGTTCCGTATCCTCCTCAACTCGCTCGGCGACAAGGAGTGCCGCCCCGTCTACCGCGCCGCGCTGCAGGACTTCCTGCGCGGGCTCGACCTGGACGAGGAGACACGTCGACGTATCGACATCAACCCGCTGCGGGTCCTGGACGACAAGCGCGACGACGTCCAGAAGCAGCTCGTCGGCGCCCCGATGCTGCGCGACTACCTGTGCGACGCGTGCAAGGCGTACCACGAGCAGGTCCGCGAGCTGATCACGGCGGCGGGCGTCGCCTTCGAGGACGACGAGAAGCTGGTCCGCGGCCTGGACTACTACACGCGCACGACCTTCGAGTTCGTCCACGACGGCCTCGGCTCGCAGTCCGCGGTCGGCGGCGGCGGCCGCTACGACGGACTGTCCGAGATGATCGGCGGCCCCTCGCTGCCGTCCGTCGGCTGGGCGCTCGGCGTGGACCGCACGGTCCTGGCCCTGGAGGCGGAGGGCGTGGAGCTCGAACTGCCCTCGGCGACCAGCGTGTTCGCGGTGCCGCTGGGCGAGGAGGCCCGGCGGGTGCTGTTCTCCAAGGTGACGGAGCTGCGCAGGGCCGGGGTCGCGGCGGACTTCTCGTACGGCGGGAAGGGCCTCAAGGGAGCGATGAAGAACGCCAATCGCTCGGGCGCGCGGTACACCGTGGTCGCCGGTGAGCGGGATCTCGCCGAGGGCGTCGTGCAGCTGAAGGACATGGAGTCCGGGGAGCAGACCGCTGTCGCGGTGGACGAGATCGTGGGCGAGCTGAGGGCACGGCTGGGCTAGGCGGCTGGGGCGGGTACGGGTGCGGGGGCGGGTGCGGGACGTTTCTTCGCCCCCTCCGCCCCTACCTTCCCCGTCACTGGGAGCTTCGCCCCCAGACCCCCGCATCGGCCTGAACGGCCTCGTCCTCAAACGCCGGACGGGCTGGCAATCCAGCCCCTCCGGCGTTCGAGGAGCGGGGTCTGGGGCGGAGCCTCACTCGTCATGCCGTCGAGCGTCGTGGCGAACCGAACGCTCCGGGACCTCCGTGCGTACCTCCTTATGTCCATCGAACGGTGGACACCCGCGCGCGTGCGGCACAATGTCCCTGCCCCCAGGCCCCCCAAGCGACGGAACGGCGTGATGAGCAAGACGACCCCGGCAAGCGGAAGCCGCCCCTCCCAGCAGGATCACGACCACGGGGGAAGGGACGCGGACGCACCACGCGGTGTCGGCGGGAGCCGTGCGTTCGCGCTGCTCCTGGTGATCACGGGTGCCGCCGGGCTGCTCGCGGCGTGGGTCATCACGCTGGACAAGTTCAAGCTGCTCGAAGACCCGGACTTCACCCCGGGGTGCAGCCTGAACCCGGTGGTCTCCTGCGGCAACATCATGAAGAGCGAGCAGGCGTCGGTCTTCGGCTTCCCCAACCCGATGCTGGGCATCGCCGCCTACGCCGTCGTGATCTGTGTCGGCATGAGCCTGCTGGGCCGCGCGCGCTTCCCGCGGTGGTACTGGCTGACGCTGAACGCGGGCATGCTCTTCGGGGTCGGTTTCTGCACCTGGCTGATGTACCAGTCGCTGTACGAGATCAACTCGCTGTGCCTGTGGTGCTGCCTCGCCTGGGTCGCCACGATCGTCATGTTCTGGTACGTGACGTCGTTCAACATCCGAAACGGTTTGCTGCCCGCGCCCTCCTGGCTGCGCACGTTCTTCAGTGAGTTCACCTGGGTGCTTCCGGTGCTGCACATCGGCATCATCGGCATGCTGATCCTCACGCGCTGGTGGGAGTTCTGGACCAGCTGACGGACAGCGCCGACCAGACAGCGCCGACGGCGTTGTCAGTGGGCTGACGTAGGGTTCGATCCGTGGAGCCCGACCTGTTCACCGCAGCTGCCGAGGACCGCCAGGAGAAGGACCCTTCGACAAGTCCCCTGGCCGTCCGGATGCGCCCGCGCACCCTGGAAGAAGTCGTCGGCCAGCAGCATCTGCTGAAGCAGGGCTCGCCCCTGCGCAGGCTGGTCGGCGAGGGCGGCGGAGGACCGGCGGGACCGTCGTCGGTGTTCCTGTGGGGCCCGCCAGGCATCGGCAAGACGACCCTCGCGTACGTGGTCTCGAAGGCCACGAACAAGCGCTTCGTGGAACTCTCCGCGATCACCGCGGGCGTGAAGGAAGTCCGTGCGGTCATCGAGGGCGCCCGCAGGGCGATGGGCGGCTACGGCAAGGAGACCGTCCTCTTCCTGGACGAGATCCACCGCTTCAGCAAGGCCCAGCAGGACTCCCTGCTGCCCGCCGTCGAGAACCGCTGGGTGACGCTGATCGCGGCGACGACGGAGAACCCGTACTTCTCGATCATCTCCCCGCTCCTGTCCCGCTCCCTGCTCCTCACGCTCGAACCCCTCACGGACGACGACCTGCGCGGCCTGCTGCGCCGGGCGCTCACCGAGGAGCGGGGCCTGGGCGGCGCGGTCGAGCTGCCCGAGGACACCGAGGAGCACCTCCTGCGGATCTCCGGCGGCGACGCCCGGCGCGCGCTCACCGCCCTGGAGGCGGGCGCCGGCTCGGCTCTCGCCAAGGGGGAGCAGGTGATCACCCTCCAGACCCTGGAGGAGTCCGTCGACCGCGCGGCCGTGAAGTACGACCGTGACGGCGACCAGCACTACGACGTCGCGAGCGCCCTGATCAAGTCCATCCGCGGTTCGGACGTGGACGCGGCCCTGCACTATCTCGCCCGGATGATCGAGGCGGGCGAGGACCCGCGCTTCATCGCCCGCCGCCTGATGATCTCCGCGAGCGAGGACGTCGGCCTCGCCGACCCCACGGCACTGCCCACGGCGGTCGCCGCTGCCCAGGCCGTCGCCATGATCGGCTTCCCGGAGGCCGCGCTCACCCTCAGCCACGCGACGATCGCCCTCGCCCTGGCCCCGAAGTCGAACGCCGCGACGATCGCCATCCAGTCCGCCCAGGCCGACGTCCGCGCGGGCCTCGCGGGCCCCGTCCCGCCCCACCTGCGCGACGGGCACTACAAGGGAGCGGCCAAGCTCGGCCACGCCCAGGGCTATGTGTATCCGCACGACGTGCCGGGCGCGATCGCCGCCCAGCAGTACGCACCGGACACCGTCGCCGCCAAGCGTTACTACCAACCCACGCGCTATGGGGCCGAGGCGCGGTACGCGGACGTGGTCGAGCGCGTCCGCGAGCGCCTGAAGGGCGAGTAACCCGGCGCTCCGGGCCCCCCTCGCGGCCCGCGGCTGAGGCACCCCCCGCCACCCGGTACACTTGCCCGAAGTGCTGCGTCCCGTGTCCGGTCTCGTACCGGCACCACCAGAACGGGACATCCAGCCGGAGCCCCGGACCTCACCGTCCAGGGATCTCCAGGAGCGTCGCGCACCGTCGAAGGTGTCGCGGGCAGCCCACCACCATCTCGTACTCCGGGAAGCGGTCGGTGGGCCACTCGCGTGCTGCACATAGTGCCCAGACCAGGGAGCGGCTGCCCGCCGGATCCAGAACCACCGGATCCGATGGGTTTCCCAGGCTGCGGATGCGACCTCCCCTAACCCTGGTGAAGCCGATTTCACATTGAACAGAGAGGTTGGTTCATGCCGAACCAGTCCCGCCCCAAGGTCAAGAAGTCGCGTGCCCTCGGCATCGCGCTGACCCCGAAGGCCGTCAAGTACTTCGAGGCCCGCCCCTACCCGCCGGGCGAGCACGGCCGTGGGCGCAAGCAGAACTCGGACTACAAGGTCCGTCTGCTCGAGAAGCAGCGTCTGCGCGCGCAGTACGACATCAGCGAGAAGCAGATGGCCCGTGCCTACGACCGCGCCAAGAAGGCCGAAGGCAAGACCGGCGAGGCCCTGGTCATCGAGCTCGAGCGCCGTCTCGACGCCCTGATCCTGCGTTCGGGCATCGCCCGCACGATCTACCAGGCCCGTCAGATGGTCAGCCACGGCCACATCGAGGTCAACGGCGGCAAGGTCGACAAGCCGTCGTTCCGCGTCCGTCCCGACGACGTCGTGATGGTCCGCGAGCGCAGCCGCGAGAAGCCGCTGTTCCAGGTCTCCCGTGAGGGCGGCTTCGCCCCCGACGGCGAGATCCCGCGTTACCTCCAGGTCAACCTGAAGGCCCTGGCCTTCCGTCTGGACCGTGACCCGAACCGCAAGGAGATCCCCGTGATCTGCGACGAGCAGCTCGTCGTCGAGTACTACGCCCGCTGACCCGGACGTAGCTCTCCCTGCTTCAGCCCGTCGCCCGCCCGCCCTTCGTGGTGGGGCAGGCGGCGGGTTTTTGCGTGCCCCTTGGGGCCGGTGCCCAGGGCCCGGGACACCGCCACGTCCGGGGCGAGCCGGGCGCCGACGGCCACGCACTCCTCGTACCGCGCGTCGCCCAGCTGTTCGCGGGCCTGCGCCTCGCACAGCGCGTGCGGCCCGCCGAAGTTCCCGGAGCCGAACAGCGGGAGGCCCACCGAAGGCCAGATGCGGGACGCGGCTCCCTGCAGGACCGCGGCCTCGGCCGGATCGCCCTCCACCGCGGTGAACAGGGCGAGCAGCTCGATCGCGAGCACCGTGCCGAGCAGATCGTGGAAGGCGTGGTCAAGGGCCAGGCAGCGCAGGACCAGCTCACGCGCCGTCACCGTGTCCCCGCGCGTCCAGGCGGCGAAGCCCAGGACGTAGAGGGCGTACGCGAGAGTCCAGCGTTCGCCGTGGTCCTCGCAGACCTGGCGTACGTCCTCACAGAGCTCCACCGCGTCGGCAAGCTCCCCGCGGAAGGCGAGAGCCATCGCCAGCTCGACCTGCCCCATCAGGACGTTGCTGTTGAGCTCGCCGATCTCGCGGTACTGCTCGAGGGCCGAGCGCAGCAGGGTCTCGGCACGCGGCATGTCGTCGTTGAGGAGCGCGAGGCACCCGATGCGGTGCACCGCGTACGCCGCCGCGATGGCGCTGCCGGTACGTTCCGCCTCGTCCTTGCACTCCTGCAGCGCGGCGAGCGCCGCGACCGTGTCGCCCTGCAGGACCGCCACATAGCCGAGCACCCACAGCGCCTTGAGCCGGGAGTCGTCGTGGCCGCCGTCCAGCTCGAGTGCGCGGTCGAGCCAGTGCCGTCCCTCCGCGAGCCGCCCGCAGCCCACCCAGTAGAACCACAGGCTGCCCGCCAGATACTGGCCCAGATGCGTCTCGTCCGGTTCGGTCAGGCAGTACTCCAGGGCGCCCCGCAGATTGGGCAGTTCGCAGTCGATGAGCGCGGCGACCTGAGCCTGGCGCGGCGAGAACCAGTCAAGCTCGCACCAAGTGGCGAGCCCCATGTACCAGTCGCGGTGCCGGCGCCGCATGCGCGCGGCGTCGCCGGTCGCCTCCAGCCAGTCGGCGCCATACGCCCGGACGGTGTCGAGCATGCGGTAGCGGACGCCCGTCGGGCCTTCCTCGCGGGTCACGACGGACTGCGCGAGCAGCTCGCCGAGCACGTCGAGGACCTCGTCCGCGTGCAGGCCGTCGCCGCTGCAGATGTACTCGGCCGCCTCCAGGTCGAAGGGACCGCAGAACACCGAGAGCCGTGACCACAGCAGACGCTCGCCCGCCGTGCACAGCTCGTGGCTCCAGCCGATGGCCGTACGCAGGGTCTGGTGCCGTGGCGGCACATCGCGCCGCGTCCCGGTCAGCAGCGCGAAGCGGTTGTCGAGCCGGGAGAGCAACTGCGCGGGCGAGAGCGCGCGCAGCCGCCCCGCCGCCAGCTCCACCGCCAGCGGAATCCCGTCGAGGCGGCGGCAGAGCTCCACCACGTCGGCCTCGTTCTCCTCGTCCAGGGTGAAGCCGGGGAGCCCCGCCGCGGCCCGGTCGGCGAACAGCGCGGCGGCGTCCTGGGTGGGCAGCGGAGCGAGCGGGAAGATCCGCTCGCCCCCGGTGTCCAGCGGTCGGCGCCCCACCGCGAGGACACGGAGCCCGGGGGAGTGGTGCAGCAGATCCCCCACCAGCGAGGCGCACGCCTCCACCAGGTGTTCGAACCCGTCGACGACGAGGAGGACTTCCCGCTCCGCGAGGTGGTCGAGCAGCGACTTGCGCGGGGTGCGGCGGGTGTGATCGGTCAGGCTCAGCGCGTCGGCGACCGCGTGTTCCACCAGATCCGGGTCCCGGACCCCGGCCAGCTCCACCAGCCAGGCGCCGTCCCGCGGCTCGGCGCCGGAGGCGGCCCGGACGGCCAGGCGCGACTTGCCGACACCGCCGACACCGGTCACCGTGACAAGGCGCGAGGACTCCAATGCGGCGGCGAGCGCGGTGAGTTCGGGGGCGCGTCCGACGAAGGCGTTGAGCTCCAGGGGGAGGTTGCCCGGTCTCGGCGGCTGTGTGGGGGAGCTGTGCCGGTGGTCGCCCGTGCGCTGATCGCGTCGCATGAGATACGGAGCGTACCGATGCGTAAGCAGTCCGTACAATCACTTCAGGTAACTCCCTTGCCCTTGCACGGTAATGCGGTGCGGAGCCTCGGCCCCGGCGCGATAGGGTCGGGGGACGACTTTTCGATGTTCAGGGCCGATGATCAGGGAGCGGTGCACAGTGTCCGGTGGAGAGGTGGCCGGGATCCTGGTGGCCGTCTTCTGGGCGATCCTGGTCTCCTTCCTGGCCGTGGCGCTGGTGAGGCTGGCGCAGACGCTCAGGGCGACCACCAAGCTGGTCGCGGAAGTGACCGAGCAGGCCGTCCCGCTCCTCGCGGACGCCTCCGAGGCGGTGCGTTCCGCGCAGACGCAGATCGACCGGGTCGACGCCATCGCGTCGGACGTCCAGGAAGTCACGTCGAACGCGTCGGCGCTCTCCACGACGGTGGCCTCCACCTTCGGCGGGCCCCTCGTCAAGGTCGCGGCGTTCGGTTACGGGGTGCGAAGGGCCCTGGGCCGCAAGGCAGGACCTGAATCAACCAATGTGCCCCCGGCGCCCGCCCGACGTACCGTGATCGTGGGGCGCACGGTGCCCTCCGCGCGGCGGCGGGGCAAGCGGAAGAAGGACTGACGCAGCGATGTTCCGCCGTACGTTCTGGTTCACCGCGGGCGCCGCTGCCGGTGTGTGGGCCACCACCAAGGTCAACCGCAAGATCAAGCAACTGACCCCCGAAAGCCTCGCGGCCCAGGCCGCGAACAAGGCGGTCGAGGCGGGTCACAAGCTCAAGGACTTCGCTCTCGACGTCCGCGACGGCATGGCCCAGCGCGAGGCCGAACTGGGCGAGGCCCTGGGCCTCGATGCCCCGGTCGACCCCGAACTGCCGGGGCAGCGCCGGGTGGTCGTGGCCATCGAGAACGGCAAGACCAGCAAGACCGACAAGAACACGCAGGGCAAGTACCTCTCGAAGTCGAAGTACTCGTACAACCGGAATGAGGACCACTGATGGAGTCGGCCGAGATTCGCCGCCGCTGGCTGAGCTTCTTCGAGGAGCGCGGGCACACCGTCGTCCCTTCGGCGTCGCTCATCGCGGACGACCCGACTCTGCTCCTCGTCCCCGCGGGCATGGTGCCCTTCAAGCCCTACTTCCTGGGTGAGGTCAAGCCGCAGTTCTCGCGCGCCACGAGCGTGCAGAAGTGCGTGCGTACGCCCGACATCGAAGAGGTCGGCAAGACCACGCGGCACGGCACGTTCTTCCAGATGTGCGGCAACTTCTCCTTCGGCGACTACTTCAAGGAAGGCGCCATCAAGTACGCCTGGGAGCTGCTCACCAGCTCCGTGGCGGACGGTGGCTACGGCCTCGACCCCGAGCGCCTCTGGGTGACGGTCTACCTCGACGACGACGAGGCCGAGACCATCTGGCGCGAGAAGGTGGGCGTGCCCGCCGAGCGCATCCAGCGTCTTGGCAAGAAGGACAACTACTGGTCCATGGGCGTCCCCGGACCCTGCGGCCCCTGCTCCGAGATCAACTACGACCGCGGCCCCGAGTTCGGCGTCGAGGGCGGCCCGGCCGTCAACGACGAGCGCTACGTGGAGATCTGGAACCTCGTCTTCATGCAGTACGAGCGCGGCGAGGGCACCTCGAAGGAGGACTTCGAGATCCTCGGCGAGCTGCCCAGCAAGAACATCGACACCGGCCTCGGTCTCGAGCGCCTCGCGATGATCCTGCAAGGCGTGCAGAACATGTACGAGACGGACACCCTGCGCGTCGTCATGGACAAGGCCACCGAGCTGACCGGCGTGCGGTACGGCGCCGAGCAGGGCTCGGACGTCTCCCTGCGCGTGGTCGCCGACCACATGCGTACGTCCGTGATGCTCATCGGCGACGGCGTCACGCCCGGCAACGAGGGCCGTGGCTACGTCCTGCGCCGCATCATGCGCCGCGCCATCCGCAACATGCGTCTGATGGGCGCCACCGGCCCGGTCGTCCACGAGCTCGTCGACACGGTCATCAAGTCGATGGGCGAGCAGTACCCCGAGCTGCAGACCGACCGCAAGCGCATCGAGACCGTCGCCCTCGCCGAGGAGGCCGCCTTCCTCAAGGCCCTCAAGGGCGGCACGAACATCCTCGACACCGCCGTCACCGACACCAAGGCCGCCGGCGGCAAGGTCCTCTCCGGCGACAAGGCGTTCCTGCTGCACGACACGTGGGGCTTCCCGATCGACCTCACCCTGGAGATGGCCGCCGAGCAGGGCCTGACCGTGGACGAGGACGGCTTCCGGCGCCTGATGAAGGAGCAGCGGGAGCGCGCCAAGGCAGACGCCCAGGCCAAGAAGACCGGCCACGCCGATCTGCACGCCTACCGCGAGATCGCCGACGCCTCGGGCGCCACGGACTTCACCGGTTACAGCCTGACCGAGAACGAGGCCGTGATCGTCGGCCTCCTGGTCAACGGCGTCTCGTCCCCCGCCGCCCGCGAGGGCGACGAGGTCGAGGTCGTCCTCGACCGCACCCCCTTCTACGCCGAGGGCGGCGGCCAGATCGGTGACACCGGCCGCATCCGCCTCGACAACGGCGCGGTGGTCGAGATCCGTGACGTGCAGAAGCCGGTTCCCGGCGTGCACGTCCACAAGGGTGTCGTCCAGGTCGGCGAGATCACCGTCGGCGCACCGGTCTGGGCCTCGATCGACGCGCGCCGCCGCACGGCCATCGCCCGCGCCCACTCCGCCACGCACCTCACGCACCAGGCGCTGCGCGACGCGCTCGGCCCGACGGCAGCCCAGGCCGGTTCCGAGAACCAGCCCGGCCGCTTCCGCTTCGACTTCGGCTCCCCGTCGGCCGTGCCCACCGCCGTCATGACGGACGTCGAGCAGAAGATCAACGAAGTCCTCGCGCACGAGCTCGACGTACAGGCCGAGGTCATGTCGATCGACGAGGCCAAGAAGCAGGGCGCCATCGCCGAGTTCGGCGAGAAGTACGGCGAGCGGGTCCGTGTGGTCACCATCGGCGACTTCTCAAAGGAGCTGTGCGGCGGCACGCACGTCCACAACACCGCCCAGCTCGGTCTGGTGAAGCTGCTGGGCGAGTCGTCCATCGGTTCGGGCGTGCGCCGCATCGAGGCCCTGGTCGGCGTCGACGCGTACAACTTCCTCGCCAAGGAGCACACGGTCGTCGCCCAGCTCCAGGAGCTGATCAAGGGCCGTTCCGAGGAGCTGCCCGAGAAGGTCGCCGCCATGCTCGGCAAGCTCAAGGACGCGGAGAAGGAGATCGACAAGTTCCGCGCGGAGAAGGTCCTCGCGGCCGCCGCCGGACTCGTCGAGAGCGCCAAGGACGTACGAGGCGTCGCCCTTGTCACCGGCCAGGTGCCGGACGGCACGGGCGCCGACGACCTGCGCAGGCTGGTCCTCGACGTACGCGGCCGCATCCAGGGCGACCGCCCGGCCGTGGTGGCCCTCTTCACGACGGCCAACGGCCGCCCGCTGACGGTCATCGCCACGAACGAATCCGCGCGCGAGCGCGGCCTCAAGGCCGGCGACCTCGTGCGTACGGCCGCCAAGACCCTCGGTGGCGGTGGCGGCGGCAAGCCGGACGTCGCCCAGGGCGGCGGCCAGAACGCCGCGGCCATCGGCGACGCCATGGCCGCCGTCGAGCGCCTCGTGGCAGAGACGGCCTGATGGACGACTCCGCGGGAGGCATGCGCAGGGGCCGGCGTCTGGCCATCGACGTCGGTGACGCCAGGATCGGGGTCGCCTCGTGCGACCCCGACGGGATCCTCGCCACACCGGTGGAGACGGTGCCGGGACGTGATGTCCCGGCCGCCCAGCGCCGGTTGAAGCAGCTCGTCGAGGAGTACGAACCGATCGAGATCGTCGTCGGTCTCCCTCGCTCCCTCAACGGGGGCGAGGGCCCGGCGGCCGCCAAGGTCCGGGCGTTCGTTCAGGACCTCGCCCGCATGGTCGCCCCCATTTCGGTGAGGCTCGTGGACGAGAGGATGACCACAGTGACGGCCAGTCAGGGCCTGCGCGCCTCGGGCGTGAAGTCCAAAAAGGGCAGGTCTGTCATCGATCAGGCGGCGGCCGTCATCATCCTCCAGCAGGCACTGGAGTCCGAACGGGCGTCAGGTAAAGCTCCGGGCGAGGGCGTCGAAGTGGTCATCTGATCGCGATACGGTAACGTTCCGCGCGATGCGGCGGTGTTCGAACAGCTGCCGCACAGCATCAAGAGGCGGAACGGTTGCCCGAATACTCGGACGGCGGCCCCGCCTCGCGGCTTGTAGGGGATCGATGACTGAGTATGGCCGGGGTCCAGGCTCCGAACCGTGGCATCCCGAGGACCCGTTGTACGGGGACGGCGGATGGGGAGGACAGCAGCCTTCGGGCGGCCAGTCCACCTACGGCGGCCAGGGGCAGTACCACCCTCAGCAGCATGCCCAGCAGCCGCAGCAGCATGCGCAGCAGCCCCACCAGGCGCAGTACGACGACTGGAGCACGGGCCAGCAGCAGGCCTACGGACAGCAGCAGTACGGCGGGCCCGCCGGCCAGCAGCAGTACAACGGCGGCCCCGAGCAGCAGCAGTACAGCGGCGGCTACGACACCGGCCAGCACGGTCAGGTCCCCTACGCCGCCGACCCCGCGGACCCCTACGGCCATCAGCCCGGCGGCTACGGCGCGGAGAGCGCGGACTACTACAGCACTCCGGACGCGTACCCTCCGCCGGAGCCGCCGTCCCGCCGCCGCCCCGAACCCGAGCCGGAGCAGGACTGGGACCCGGGCCCGGACCAGGGCGAGCACGCCTTCTTCTCGGGCGGCGATGACGACGAGGACGAGTACGACGACGAGCCGCCGGGGCGCCGCGGCGGCCGTGGGGACCGCAAGGGCGGCCGGGGCGGCAAGAAACCGAAGAAGCGCCGCAACGGCTGCGCCTGCCTGGTTGTGACGCTGGTCTTCGCCGGTGGCCTCGGCGGGGTCGGCTACTTCGGCTACCAGTTCTACCAGGACCGATTCGGTACGTCGCCGGATTACGCGGGCGAGGGCACCGGCGTCGCGACCGTCGACATTCCGAAGGGTGCCGGCGGCTATGTGATCGGCCAGAAACTGAAAGAGGCCGGGGTCGTCAAGAGCGTGGACGCCTTCGTCTCCGCGCAGGCGCAGAATTCCAAGGGCGATACCATTCAGGACGGTGTCTATGTCCTGAAGAAGGAAATGTCGGCCAAGAGTGCGGTCGAACTGATGCTCAGCCCGAAGAGCCGCAATAACCTCATCATTCCCGAGGGCAAGCGGAACTCGTGGGTCTACAAGCAGATCGACACGCGCCTCGAACTCGACAAGGGCACCACCGAGGGCGTCGCCAAGAAGGAATGGAAGTCCCTCGGACTTCCGGACTGGGCGAACACCAACAAGGACATCAAGGACCCGCTGGAAGGGTTCCTCTACCCGTCCAGCTACGCGGTCGCCAAGGGGCAGAAGCCCGCGGACGTCCTCAAGAAGATGGTGGCCCAAGCCAGCCAGAAGTACGACGAGTTGGGCCTCAAGGGGAAGGCCGCCGAGCTGAACCTGAAGGACCCGCTCCAGGTCCTCACGGTGGCGAGCCTGGTCCAGGCGGAAGGCAAGTACAAGCACGACTTCGACAAGGTCGCGACGGTCGTCTACAACCGCCTCAAGCCGGGCAACACGGAGACGTACGGACTTCTCGACTTCGACTCCACGGTGAATTACGCCAAGGCCGAAAGCACCCTGGAAACCGGAACGGTCGACGATCTGCGCAAGTTCAACGACCCGTACAACACGTACAAGATCAAGGGCTTGCCCCCCGGGCCGATCGGCAACCCCGGCGACGAGGCGCTCAAATCGGCCCTCGACCCGGCCAAGGGGAATTGGTACTACTTCGTCTCCATCAACGCGGACACGACGCTGTTCGCCGAGACGAACAAGCAGCATGAGATCAACCGTCAGAAGTACCTCGAGGAACAGAAGAAGAACTCCGGCTGATGAGCACCAAGCGCCGAGCCGCGGTTCTCGGCTCCCCCATCGCCCATTCCCTCTCCCCGGTGCTGCACCGCGCCGCATACGGGGAGCTGGGCCTGGCCGACTGGACGTATGACCTGTTCGACGTCGACGAGGCCGCGCTGCCCGGCTTCCTCGACGGGCTCGGCCCCGAGTGGGCCGGGCTTTCGCTGACGATGCCGCTCAAGCGCGCGGTGATCCCGCTGCTCGACGAGATCAGCGAGACCGCCGCCTCCGTCGAGGCGGTCAACACCGTCGTCTTCACGGACGACGGCCGTCGCGTCGGCGACAACACCGACGTCCCCGGCATGGTCGCCGCCCTGCGGGAACACGGCATCGAGCAGGTGGAGTCGGCCGCGATCCTCGGCGCGGGCGCCACCGCGTCGTCCGCGCTCGCCGCGCTCGCGCGGGTCTGCACGGGCGAGGTCGTCGCGTACGTACGCAGCGAGGCGCGAGCCGCCGAGATGCGGCAGTGGGGCGAGCGCCTAGAGGTGGAGGTGCGCACGGCCGACTGGGCGGACGCCGAGCGTGCACTGAGCGCGCCGCTGGTGATCGCCACGACGCCCGCGGGCACGACCGACGTGCTCTCGGCCGCGGTGCCCGAGCGGCCCACCACCCTCTTCGACGTCCTGTACGACCCGTGGCCCACCGTGCTGGCGGCCCGCTGGTCGATGTACGGCGGGGCCGTGGTCAGCGGGCTCGACCTGCTCGTGCACCAGGCGGTGCTGCAGGTCGAGCAGATGACCGGACGCTCGCCGGCGCCGCTCGCCCCGATGCGCAAGGCAGGGGAACACGCGCTCGAAGGGCGTTAAGATCCACTCCGTTCCGCACGGATCGGGGGAGTGCGTCGTCCATGGAAGCTGTCGCGTCCGCGGCCGTGAGCGGGGTGACCCTGGCCTCGGGCAAAGGGGACCTGCTCGAGCTGCTGGTCCGGTGTCTGCTGCTCCGGTTCCTGCCGGGGTGGCTGCAGTTGACGATCCTCGGGCTCGTCCTGACCACGGTCATCACCGTCTGGGCGGTCAGGCGCACGAGGGCGAGCACCGCGCGCAGGGCAGCCGTCGCCGATGCCGACGGCTGAGCTCAGCCGTCCGGCTGGTGGACCAGGGGCCGGGCCCGCCGTCCCGACGTGGGAGGATCGGGGTTGGCGGGCCAGGGCCGCGCACCCGGTCGCGCCACGCAGTTCCAGGCGCGAGCATGAGGAGCACCGTTGAGCAGGTTGCGTTGGCTGACCGCGGGAGAGTCCCACGGACCCGCACTTGTCGCGACGCTGGAGGGTCTTCCCGCCGGCGTGCCGATCACCACGGAGATGGTGGCGGACCACCTGGCCCGGCGGCGCCTCGGCTATGGGCGCGGTGCGCGCATGAAATTCGAGCGCGACGAGGTCACCTTCCTGGGCGGCGTCCGGCACGGCCTGACCATGGGCTCGCCGGTCGCGATCATGGTGGGCAACACCGAGTGGCCCAAGTGGGAGCAGGTCATGGCGGCCGACCCGGTCGACCCCGAGATCCTCGCCGACCTGGCCCGCAACGCCCCGCTGACCCGCCCCCGGCCCGGCCACGCCGACCTCGCCGGCATGCAGAAGTACGGATTCGACGAGGCCCGGCCGATCCTGGAGCGCGCCTCCGCACGCGAGACCGCGGCCCGCGTCGCGCTCGGCGCGGTCGCCCGCTCGTACCTCAAGGAGACGGCCGGGATCGAGATCGTCAGCCATGTGACCGAGCTGGCGAGCGCCAAGGCTCCGTACGGCGTCTACCCGACCCCCGCCGATGTCGAGAAGCTCGACGCCGACCCGGTGCGCTGCCTCGACGCGGACGCGAGCAAGGCGATGGTCGCGGAGATCGACCAGGCCCACAAGGACGGCGACACCCTCGGTGGTGTGGTGGAGGTCCTCGCCTACGACGTCCCCGTCGGGCTCGGCTCGCACGTGCACTGGGACCGGCGGCTCGACGCGCGGCTCGCCGCCGCGCTCATGGGCATCCAGGCCATCAAGGGCGTCGAGGTCGGCGACGGCTTCGACCTGGCGCGGGTGCCGGGCTCCAAGGCGCACGACGAGATCGTCTCCACCGACGACGGCATCCGGCGCACCTCCGGCCGCTCCGGCGGCACCGAGGGCGGCCTGACCACCGGTGAACTGCTGCGCGTACGTGCCGCGATGAAGCCCATCGCGACCGTGCCGCGCGCGCTCGCCACCGTCGACGTCGCCACCGGCGAGGCCACCAAGGCGCACCACCAGCGCTCGGATGTGTGCGCGGTCCCGGCCGCGGGCATCGTCGCCGAGGCGATGGTCGCGCTGACCCTGGCCGATGCCGTTGCCGAGAAGTTCGGCGGCGACAGCGTGCCCGAGACCCGCCGCAACGTGCGGTCGTACCTCGACAACCTCCAGATCCGGTGACCGGCCCGCAGATCGTTCTGGTCGGGCCGATGGGCGTGGGCAAGTCGACGGTGGGTGCACTGCTCGCCGAGCGCCTCGGCACCGTCTACCGCGACACCGACGCCGACATCGTGGCCGCCCAGGGCAGGGAGATCGCGGAGATCTTCGTGGACGAGGGCGAACCGCACTTCCGCGACCTGGAGCGACAGGCCGTGCGTGCGGCGCTCGCCGAGCACGAGGGTGTCCTCGCGCTCGGCGGGGGCTCGATCCTCGACGAGTCGACCCGCGCGCTCCTCGCACCGCTCCCCGTCGTCTATCTGTCGATGGACGTCGAGGAGGCGGTCAAGCGCACCGGCCTGAACGTCGCGCGCCCGCTGCTCGCGGTCAACCCGCGCAAGCAGTGGCGCGAACTGATGGACGCCCGCCGCCACTTGTACGCCGAAGTCGCCCGCGCCGTCGTCGCCACCGACGACCGCACCCCCGAAGAGGTAGCCCAAGCGGTCCTCGACGCACTGGAGTTGAAGGAAGCATGACGGAGATGGCTGAGACGTCGGGGCAGACGCCCACCCGTATCCAGGTCGGCGGCACCGCGGGCACCGAGCCGTACGAGGTGCTCGTCGGGCGTCAGCTCCTCGGTGAGCTGCCCGGCCTGATCGGCGAGCGGACCAAGCGCGTCGCGATCATCCACCCGGAGGCGCTCGCCGAGACCGGCGACGCGCTGCGCGAGGACCTGGCGGGGCAGGGCTTCGAGGTCGTCGCCATCCAGGTGCCGAACGCCGAGGAGGCCAAGACCGCCGAGGTCGCCGCGTACTGCTGGAAGGCTCTCGGACAGTCCGGCTTCACCCGCAGCGACATCATCATCGGTGTCGGCGGCGGAGCCACCACGGACCTCGCCGGATTCGTGGCCGCCACCTGGCTGCGCGGGGTCCGCTGGATCGCCGTACCGACCACCGTGCTCGGCATGGTCGACGCCGCGGTCGGCGGCAAGACCGGCATCAACACCGCCGAGGGCAAGAACCTGGTCGGCTCCTTCCACCCGCCGACGGGCGTGCTGTGCGACCTGGCCGCGCTCGACTCGCTGCCGGTCAACGACTTCGTCTCGGGCCTCGCGGAGATCATCAAGGCCGGATTCATCGCCGACCCGGTGATCCTCGAACTGATCGAGGAGGACCCCGAGGCCGCGCGCAGCCCGCAGGGGCGGCACACCGCCGAGCTCATCGAGCGCTCCATCAAGGTCAAGGCCGAGGTCGTCTCCGGTGACCTCAAGGAGTCGGGCCTGCGCGAGATCCTCAACTACGGCCACACCCTCGCCCACGCCATCGAGAAGAACGAGCGCTACAAGTGGCGGCACGGCGCGGCCGTCTCCGTGGGCATGGCCTTCGCGGCCGAACTCGGCCGCCTCGCGGGACGCCTCGACGACGCGACCGCCGACCGGCACCGCGCCGTCCTGGAGTCGGTCGGCCTGCCCCTGAGCTACCGCTACGACCAGTGGCCCAAGCTCCTGGAGACCATGAAGGTAGACAAGAAGTCCCGCGGTGACCTGCTGCGGTTCATCGTCCTCGACGGCCTCGGCAAGCCGACCGTCCTGGAGGGCCCCGACCCCGCGGTGCTGCTCGCCGCATACGGCGAAGTGGCCAACTAGCGCCCGAGAAGCGCGGAATCGGCACGCCAGAACAAGCCACGGGCACCCTGCGGCCTCCCCGGCCGTTCACACAACGTCGGCCGGGGACGGTACCGTTCGGTAACGGGTGGCCCCGGCCGCCGCCCGACCAGCGTCAGTCGCACGAGACGGAGTGGCACCGGATGCAGCACGCAGTGGGGTCTCCGCTGCCGCCGCCCCATCAGCCGGGGCACGGACCGGCCACCGGCTGGTCCCCGGCCGCACATCACCCGAGCGGTCCGCCGCCGGGTGGAGCGCCGGGCTGCCCACCGCCTCCCGCGCCGGGATTCGCCGGCGCACCGCACCCGCAGGGCACGGCCCCTCATCCGCAGGGACCGGCCCCGCACCCGCACGCCCCGACGCCGCAGCACGTGGCGCCCGGTGCCCCGCAGCACCACCACATCCCGGGCGCCCCCGTGCCCCCGGCCCCGGACACCACGGGCCACATCCAGCTCCCGCCGGGTGGCCCCGTAGCCATGCCGAGCCCGCCGCCCGGCACGGCCCAGGCGGACACCGGCGGCACCACACTGGCCGTCCTCCTGATCGGCCCCGCGGGTGCGGGCAAGACGAGCGTCGCCAAGTACTGGGCGGAGCACCGCAGGGTGCCGACCGCCCACATCAGCCTGGACGACGTACGCGAATGGGTGCGCTCGGGTTTCGCGGACCCCCAGTCGGGCTGGAACGACCACTCCGAGGCGCAGTACCGCCTGGCCCGCCGCACCTGCGGTTTCGCCGCCCGGAACTTCCTGGCCAACGGCATCTCCTGCATCCTCGACGACGCGGTCTTCCCCGACCGCCCGGTCGTCGGCCTCGGCGGCTGGAAGCGTCACGTGGGCCCCGGTCTGCTCCCGGTGGTCCTGCTGCCCGGCCTGGAGATCGTCCTGGAGCGCAATGCCGAGCGCAGCGGCAACCGTCGCCTGACGGACGAGGAAGTGGCCCGCATCCACGGTCGCATGGCCGGCTGGTACGGCTCGGGCCTGCCCATCATCGACAACTCCCAGCTGGACGTGCCCGCCACGGCCCGGGTCCTTGACGACGTTCTCGCCCGCTCCATCGCGAGCCCGCCGCAGTGGTAGCCGCTCGGTCGGACGCGCTCGACCGGCCGTCCCGCGTCACCGCTCATAGGCTCGTCCCATGTCTGAGGTGTACGCGGCCCGCCGTGAGCGGCTGAGGGAGCGTTGTGCCGCGGGCGGCAGCGCGTCGGCGCTGGTGTCCCGCCCCGCCAACGTGCGGTATCTCGCGGGGGCGGCGCCACAGGGTGCCGTGCTCCTGCTGGGCAGCAGCGAGGATCTGCTGCTGTGTTCAGGGCCGCCCGCCGACGAGCGGGGCGAGGGGCGACCCGACGAGGCGCTGCGCGTCCAGCTGCTCGACGCGACCGGTGGCGACCCCGCCGTCGCGGCGGCCGATGTCGCGGCCGGCCAGGGCGCGGACTCCCTCGCCGTCGAGGAGCACGACCTCACGGTCGCCCGGCATCGCGCGCTGGTGTCCGTGGCACCGCGGCTGCGTCTCACGGACCTCGGGGGAGCGGTCGAGCAGCTGCGGCTGGTCAAGGACGAGGAGGAGATCTCCTGCCTGCGGATCGGGTCCGAGATCGCCGACCAGGCGCTCGGTGAGCTGCTCGAATCGATTCTCGTGGGGCGCACGGAACGCCATCTCGCCCTGGAGCTGGAGCGCCGCCTCGTCGATCACGGCGCCGACGGGCCCGCCTTCCCGACCTCCGTCGCCACCGGTCCGAACGCGGGCCGGGGCGGTCACCGTCCGTCGGACCGGCGGGTGGAGGAGGGGGATTTCCTCTCGGTGTGCCTGGGGGCCAGCTATCGCGGCTATCGTTGTGAGATCGGGCGTACGTTCGTCATCGGTACGTCTCCCGCGGACTGGCAGATCGAGTTGTACGACCTCGTATTCGCCGCTCAGCGGGCGGGCAGGGAGGCTCTCACACCGGGCGCCGCCTACCGCGACATCGACCGCGCCGCACGCCATGTACTGGACTCCGCCGGGTATGCGGATGGTCTCGCTCCGTTGATGGGACATGGGCTGGGGCTCGAAATCGACGAGGACCCGCAGTTGGCGCCCGCGGCCATGGGTAAACTGGACGCCTGCGTGCCGGTCACCGTCGAACCGGGGGTTCACCTCCCGGGACGGGGTGGTGTCCGGATCGATGACACGCTCGTCGTGCGCCCCGAGGCGGACGGCGGACCCGAGCTACTCACCATCACGACCAAGGAGCTGCTCGCGCTCTAGCTTTTCGAGCTGTGCGCGTGCGCCGGGGTCGTCCACGTCAGTCCAGGAGATTCCGCAACCGTGGCTTCCACGAACGACCTCAAGAACGGCCTGGTGCTCAAGCTCGACGGGGGCCAGCTCTGGTCCGTCGTCGAGTTCCAGCACGTCAAGCCCGGCAAGGGCCCTGCCTTTGTGCGCACCAAGCTCAAGAACGTGATGTCGGGCAAGGTGGTCGACAAGACCTTCAACGCCGGCGTCAAGGTCGACACGGCGACGATCGACAAGCGCGACATGCAGTTCTCCTACATGGACGGCGACTACTTCGTCTTCATGGACATGGAGACGTACGACCAGCTGCACGTCGACCGCAAGTCCGTCGGTGACGCCGCCAACTTCCTGATCGAGGGCTTCACGGCTTCCGTCGCGCAGCACGAGGGCGAAGTCCTCTTCGTCGAGCTGCCGGCCGCCGTCGAGCTGGTCATCCAGGAGACCGAGCCCGGTGTCCAGGGCGACCGCTCCACCGGTGGCACCAAGCCCGCGACGCTGGAGACCGGCCACCAGATCCAGGTGCCGCTCTTCATCACCACCGGCGAGAAGATCAAGGTCGACACCCGTGACAGTGGCTACCTCGGCCGGGTGAACAGCTAACCGTGGCTGCTCGTAATACGGCCCGCAAGCGCGCCTTCCAGATCCTCTTCGAGGCCGACCAACGTAACGCGGATGTTGTGACGGTCCTCGCGGACTGGGTGCGCCACTCGCGGGCCGACACCCGACAGCCGCCGGTCAGCGAGTTCACGATGGAACTGGTCGAGGGGTACGCGGACCACGCGCGCCACATCGACGAGCTGATCTCGCAGTACGCCGTCGGGTGGACCCTGGACAGGATGCCGGTCGTGGACCGCAACATCCTGCGGCTCGGCGCCTACGAGCTGATCTGGGTCGACGCGACGCCCGACGCCGTGGTGCTCGACGAGTCCGTGCAGCTCGCCAAGGAGTTCTCCACGGACGATTCGCCGTCCTTCGTGAACGGCCTGCTCGGCCGTTTCAAGGACCTGAAGCCGAGTCTGCGCCGCGACGAGGCGTAGCCAAAGGTCAGACGCCGCTCAGAGGGCCCGCAGCACACCGCTGCGGGCCCTCTGGCGTGTCGTGGGGCTCTCCTGGGGCACCTGGGGCTCCTGGGGCCGCCGTGGCGTTCGGAGGGCCCAGAGGCCCACGTAAAATGCCGGGGTGGCCGGAACCCGATCGGTTCCGGCCACCCCGGCGGTACGTTTCTGCTCAAGTGTCCCTTGAGGGATCAGACGTCGTCGTGAGCGACGGCGCGGCGCGCGTCCGCGTCCAGGACGCCCCAGCTGATCAGCTGCTCGGTGAGAACCGAGGGCGACTGGTCATAGATCACGGCGAGGGTGCGCAGGTCGTCCTGGCGGATCGAGAGCACCTTGCCGTTGTAGTCACCGCGCTGCGACTGGATCGTGGCGGCGTACCGCTGAAGGGGGCCCGCCTTCTCCTGCGGGACGTGCGCGAGGCGCTCAAGGTCGAGAACGAGCTTGGGCGGCGGCTCGGCCGCGCCGCCGGGAGCGGTGCCGGGCAGCAGCTCCTGGACCGGGACGCCGTAGAAGTCCGCCAGCTCGGCAAGGCGCTGTACGGTCACGGCGCGGTCGCCGCGTTCGTACGAACCGACCACGACCGCCTTCCAGCGTCCCTGGGACTTTTCCTCGACACCGTGGAGGGAAAGGCCCTGCTGGGTACGGATGGCGCGGAGCTTGGCCCCGAGCTGTTTGGCGTATTCGCTGGACATATAGCTCCCCGGACGAAGAACGGTAACTCACTGTGAGGTTACGCAGCGTTACTTGGGTGCGTCAAGCCGAATGGTCCGTACCGGCACTTCCGAGGGGGGTCGTGACCGGGGACGTTACCGGTGCTGGTACCGTGGATGGCGCAATTTCGACGTCCTTTAAGGTCCGTCCCGTGAGGCGGAGAAGGAGGTCCGTTTCATATGGACTCGAACAACACGAACGACCCCGATGTCGCGCGGCCCGTGCTCGAAGGCCCGGACATCGCACGGGTGTTGACCCGTATCGCGCACGAGATCGTCGAGCGCGCCAAAGGCGCCGAAGACGTGGTGCTGCTCGGCATTCCCACCCGCGGCGTCTTCCTCGCCCGGCGCCTCGCCGAGAAGCTCGAAGAAATCACCGGACGCACGATCCCGGTTGGCTCACTCGACATCACGATGTACCGCGACGATCTGCGCATGCATCCGCCGCGCGCACTGGCCCGCACCGAGATTCCCGGTGACGGCATCGACGGCCGCCTCGTCGTCCTCGTGGACGACGTGCTCTTCTCCGGTCGCACCATCCGCGCCGCCCTCGACGGTCTGAACGACATCGGGCGCCCGCGCGCGGTGCAGCTCGCCGTCCTCGTCGACCGCGGCCACCGCGAACTCCCGATCCGTGCCGATTACGTCGGCAAGAACCTCCCCACGTCGCTGCGGGAGACGGTCAAGGTCCAGCTCGCCGAGGAGGACGGCCGCGACGCCGTGCTGCTCGGTGCCAAGCCCGCTTCCGCGTAGGACCGGTCCTCCTGCGGACCCCGGGGCACAGCCCTGCGCGCCCGCATGCCCGCACACCTCCACATGACGGAGTAAACCCAGATGATGCGACACCTCATCTCGGCCGCCGACCTCACCCGCGACGACGCCGTTCTCATCCTCGACACCGCCGAGGAGATGGCCCGGGTCGCCGACCGGCCGATCAAGAAGCTTCCCGCCCTGCGCGGCCGCACGATCTGCAATCTGTTCTTCGAGGACTCGACGCGGACCCGGATCTCCTTCGAGGCCGCCGAGAAGCGCCTCTCCGCCGACGTCATCAACTTCGCCGCCAAGGGCTCCAGCGTCTCCAAGGGCGAGTCCCTCAAGGACACCGCGCAGACCCTGGAGGCGATGGGCGTCGACGCCGTCGTCATCCGGCACGGCGCGTCCGGCGCCCCCTACCGGCTCGCCACCTCCGGCTGGATCGACGCCCCGGTGATCAACGCGGGCGACGGCACCCACCAGCACCCCACGCAGGCGCTGCTCGACGCCTTCACCATGCGGCGCCGCCTCGTCGGCAAGGACGCGGGCCTCGGCAAGGACCTGAACGGCAAGCGCATCACGCTCGTCGGCGACGTCCTGCACAGCCGGGTCGCGCGCTCGAACGTCGACCTGCTGCACACCCTGGGCGCCGAGGTGACCCTGGTCGCCCCGCCCACGCTCGTCCCGGTCGGCGTGGACAACTGGCCCTGCGACGTGTCGTACGACCTGGACCGGGTCCTGCCGAAGTCCGACGCCGTGATGATGCTGCGCGTGCAGCGCGAGCGCATGAACGCGGCGTTCTTCCCGACCGAGCGCGAGTACTCGCGTCGCTACGGCCTCGACGGCCAGCGCATGGCGAAGATGCCCGAGCACGCCATCGTGATGCACCCCGGCCCGATGGTCCGCGGCATGGAGATCACCGCCGAGGTCGCCGACTCCGACCGCTGCACGGTCATCGAGCAGGTCGCCAACGGTGTGCACACCCGGATGGCCGTCCTTTACCTGCTCCTGGGCGGGAACGAACCCGCCGTCACCCACACGCGCCCCACCGCCTCAGAGGAGAAGTAAGACATGAGCAAGACCCTGATCCGTGGTGCGAAGGTGCTCGGCGGCGACGCCCAGGACGTCCTGATCGACGGCGAGACGATCCTCGAAGTGGGGACCGGCATCGAGGCGAGCGACGACATGACCGTCGTCGAGGCCGAGGGCCAGATCCTGCTGCCCGGCCTCGTCGACCTGCACACCCACCTGCGCGAGCCCGGCCGCGAGGACTCCGAGACCGTCCTGACCGGCACGCAGGCCGCCGCCTCCGGTGGCTACACCGCCGTGTTCGCCATGGCCAACACCTTCCCCGTCGCGGACACCGCCGGCGTCGTCGAGCAGGTCTACCGCCTCGGCCAGGAGGGCGGGTACGCCGACGTGCAGCCGATCGGCGCCGTCACCGTCGGCCTCGAGGGCAAGAAGCTCGCCGAGCTCGGCGCCATGCACGAGTCCGCGGCCGGTGTCACCGTCTTCTCCGACGACGGCAAGTGCGTCGACGACGCCGTGATCATGCGCCGCGCCCTGGAGTACGTGAAGGCGTTCGGCGGCGTCGTCGCCCAGCACGCGCAGGAGCCGCGGCTCACCGAGGGCGCCCAGATGAACGAGGGCGTCGTCTCCGCCGAGCTGGGCCTCGGCGGCTGGCCCGCCGTCGCCGAGGAGTCGATCATCGCGCGTGACGTGCTGCTCGCCGAGCACGTGGGCTCGCGGGTGCACATCTGCCACCTCTCGACCGCCGGTTCGGTCGAGATCGTCCGCTGGGCGAAGTCGCGCGGCATCGACGTCACCGCCGAGGTCACCCCGCACCACCTGCTCCTGACCGACGAGATGGTCCGCTCGTACAACCCGGTGTACAAGGTCAACCCCCCGCTGCGCACCGAGCGCGACGTCATGGCGCTGCGCGAGGCCCTGGCCGACGGCACGATCGACATCGTCGCCACCGACCACGCCCCGCACCCGCACGAGGACAAGGACTGCGAGTGGGCCGCGGCCGCCATGGGCATGGTGGGCCTGGAGACCGCGCTCTCCGTCGTACAGCAGACGATGGTCGAGACGGGCCTGCTCACCTGGGCCGCGGTCGCCGACCGGATGTCCGTCAAGCCCGCCGAGATCGGCCGTGCGAAGGGCCACGGACGCCCCGTCTCGGCAGGTGAGCCCGCGAACCTCACGCTTCTCGATCCGGCTTACCGTGGTGTCGTGGACCCGGCGGGCTTCAGCTCGCGCAGCGGCAACACCCCCTACGAGGGCCGTGAGCTGCCCGGTCGCGTGACGCACACGTGGCTGCGGGGCCGCGCCACGGTCGTCGACGGGAAGCTCGCGTGACAACTCTTCTGCAACTGGCCGCCGAGAAGAAATCGGCGGACGTGACCGACTGGGCCGCCCGTGCGGGCTGGGTCGTCGGCCTTCTGCTCTTCATCGCGCTCGTCTACTGGCTGATGCGCGAGGGCTGGAAGTGGCGCGGCACGCTCCAGGGCGACCTGCCGGAGCTCCCTGCCGCGCCGTCCGAGCCGGGTCCGGCCAGACTTGAGCTGAGCGGCCGCTACCACGGCTCGACCACGGCAGGGCAGTGGCTCGACCGCATCGTGGCGCATGGCCTGGGCACCCGCAGCCGCGTCGAGCTCACGCTCACCGACGCGGGCCTGGACGTCGTACGCCCCGGCGCGGCCGACTTCTTCGTCCCGGCCGCACAGCTGCGCGAGGCCCGCCTCGACAAGGGCATCGCCGGAAAGGTCCTCGCGGAGGGCGGTCTGCTGATCGTCACCTGGGAGCACGGCGAGAAGCTGATCGATTCGGGCTTCCGCTCGGACCACGCGGCCGAGCAGGCCGAGTGGGTCGAGGCAATCAACAACATGATCAAGACCAGCACTACGGAAGGCACCGCACGATGACGACCTCCACCAGGGGAGCCCACAAGACTCCCGCCGTACTCGTCCTGGAGGACGGCCGCATCTTCCGCGGCCGTGCCTACGGGGCCGTGGGGGAGACCTTCGGCGAAGCGGTGTTCTCCACCGGCATGACCGGCTACCAGGAGACCCTCACCGACCCCTCGTACCACCGCCAGGTCGTCGTCATGACGGCCCCGCACGTCGGCAACACGGGCGTGAACGACGAGGACGACGAGTCCGGCCGCATCTGGGTCTCCGGCTACGTCGTGCGCGACCCCGCGCGCGTGCCGTCCAACTGGCGCTCCAAGCGCTCGCTGGACGAGCAGCTCGCCAACCAGGGCGTCGTCGGCATCTCCGGCATCGACACCCGCGCCCTCACCCGCCACCTGCGCGAGAGCGGCGCCATGCGCGTCGGCATCTTCTCCGGCGAGGCGGTCGCGGACGACGCGGCACTGCTCGCCCGCGTCAAGGAGGCCCCCCAGATGGTGGGCGCCAGCCTCTCCGCCGAGGTCGCCACCACCGAGTCGTACGTCGTCCCCGCAATCGGTGAGAAGAAGTTCACCGTGGCCGCGCTGGACCTCGGCATCAAGGGCATGACCCCGCACCGCATGGCCGAGCGCGGCATCGAGGTGCACGTGCTGCCCGCCACCGCGACGCTGGAGGACGTGTACGCGGTCAACCCCGACGGCTTCTTCCTGTCGAACGGCCCCGGTGACCCCTCCACCGTCGACCTGACCGTGGTCAAGGGCGTCCTGGAGCGCAAGACCCCGCTCTTCGGCATCTGCTTCGGCAACCAGATCCTCGGCCGGGCGCTCGGCTTCGGCACGTACAAGCTGAAGTACGGCCACCGGGGCATCAACCAGCCCGTGCAGGACCGTACGACCGGCAAGGTCGAGGTCACCGCGCACAACCACGGCTTCGCCGTCGACGCGCCGCTGGACAAGGTCTCCGACACGCCCTACGGCCGCGCCGAGGTCTCCCACGTGTGCCTCAACGACCAGGTGGTGGAGGGGCTCCAGCTCCTCGACCAGCCCGCGTTCAGCGTCCAGTACCACCCCGAAGCCGCCGCCGGCCCGCACGACGCCGCGTACCTCTTCGACCGCTTCGTATCCTTGATGACCGCAGAAGGAGCCCAGCGTGCCTAAGCGCACCGATATCCAGTCCGTCCTGGTCATCGGCTCCGGTCCGATCGTCATCGGCCAGGCAGCGGAGTTCGACTACTCCGGCACCCAGGCGTGCCGCGTGCTCAAGGCCGAGGGCCTGCGCGTCATCCTGGTGAACTCGAACCCGGCGACGATCATGACCGACCCGGAGATCGCCGACGCGACCTACGTCGAGCCGATCACCCCCGAGTTCGTCGAGAAGATCATCGCCAAGGAGCGCCCCGACGCGCTCCTGCCCACCCTCGGCGGCCAGACCGCGCTCAACACCGCGATCTCCATGCACGAGCAGGGCGTCCTGGAGAAGTACGGCGTCGAGCTCATCGGTGCCAACGTCGAGGCGATCAACAAGGGCGAGGACCGCGACCTCTTCAAGGGCGTCGTCGCCGAGGTCAACAAGAAGATCGGGCACGGCGAGTCCGCCCGCTCGTACATCTGCCACTCCATGGACGACGTCCTCAAGGGCGTCGACGAGCTCGGCGGCTACCCCGTCGTCGTGCGCCCCTCCTTCACCATGGGCGGCGCCGGTTCCGGCTTCGCGCACGACGAGGAGGAGCTGCGCCGCATCGCCGGTCAGGGCCTCACCCTCTCGCCGACCACCGAGGTGCTCCTGGAGGAGTCGATCCTCGGCTGGAAGGAGTACGAGCTGGAGCTGATGCGCGACAAGAACGACAACGTCGTGGTCGTCTGCTCCATCGAGAACTTCGACCCGATGGGCGTGCACACCGGCGACTCGATCACCGTCGCCCCGGCGATGACGCTGACCGACCGCGAGTACCAGACCCTGCGTGACGTCGGCATCGCGATCATCCGCGAGGTCGGTGTCGACACCGGCGGCTGCAACATCCAGTTCGCCATCGACCCGACGGACGGCCGGGTCATCGTCATCGAGATGAACCCGCGTGTCTCGCGGTCGTCGGCGCTCGCGTCGAAGGCCACCGGATTCCCGATCGCGAAGATCGCGGCGAAGCTGGCCGTCGGCTACACGCTGGACGAGATCCCGAACGACATCACCGAGAAGACCCCGGCCTCCTTCGAGCCGACCCTCGACTACGTGGTGGTCAAGGCGCCGCGTTTCGCCTTCGAGAAGTTCCCCTCGGCGGACTCGACCCTGACGACCACCATGAAGTCGGTCGGCGAGGCCATGGCCATCGGCCGCAACTTCACCGAGGCCCTGCAGAAGGCGCTGCGCTCGCTGGAGAAGAAGGGCTCGCAGTTCACCTTCGTGGGCGAGCCCGGCGACAAGGCCCAGCTCCTCCAAGAGGCGGTCCGGCCGACCGACGGGCGCATCAACTCCGTCATGCAGGCCATCCGCGCCGGTGCAACGCCCGAAGAGGTCTTCGAGTCCACGAAGATCGACCCGTGGTTCGTCGACCAGATGTTCCTGATCAAGGAGATCGCGGACGAGCTCGCCGCCGCCGAGCGCCTGGACGCCGACCTGCTCGCCGAGGCCAAGCGGCACGGCTTCTCCGACCACCAGATCGCGGAGATCCGCGGCCTGCGCGAGGACGTCGTCCGCGAGGTGCGCCACGCGCTCGGTGTCCGCCCGGTCTACAAGACGGTCGACACCTGCGCCGCCGAGTTCGCCGCGAAGACCCCGTACTTCTACTCCTCGTACGACGAGGAGAACGAGGTCGCCAAGCGCGAGAAGCCCGCGGTCATCATCCTGGGCTCGGGCCCCAACCGCATCGGCCAGGGCATCGAGTTCGACTACTCCTGCGTCCACGCCTCCTTCGCGCTGAGCGACGCGGGCTACGAGACCGTGATGGTCAACTGCAACCCCGAGACCGTCTCCACGGACTACGACACCTCCGACCGGCTGTACTTCGAGCCGCTCACGCTCGAAGACGTCCTGGAGATCGTCAACGTCGAAGCGCAGGCAGGGCCGATCGCGGGCGTCATCGTCCAGCTCGGCGGCCAGACCCCGCTCGGCCTCGCGCAGGCCCTCAAGGACAACGGCGTGCCGGTCGTGGGCACCTCGCCCGAGGCCATCCACGCCGCCGAGGACCGCGGCGCCTTCGGCCGTGTGCTCGCCGAGGCCGGTCTCCCGGCGCCCAAGCACGGCACCGCGACCACCTTCTCCGAGGCCAAGGCCATCGCCGACGAGATCGGCTACCCCGTCCTCGTGCGCCCGTCGTACGTGCTCGGCGGCCGCGGCATGGAGATCGTGTACGACGAGACCCGCCTGTCCGCGTACATCGAGGAGTCGACCGAGATCAGCCCCTCGCGGCCGGTGCTCGTCGACCGCTTCCTCGACGACGCGATCGAGATCGACGTGGACGCGCTCTACGACGGCACCGAGCTCTACCTCGGCGGCGTCATGGAGCACATCGAGGAAGCCGGCATCCACTCCGGCGACTCCGCGTGCGCGCTGCCCCCGATCACCCTCGGCGGCCACGACATCAAGCGCCTGCGCGCCTCCACGGAGGGCATCGCCAAGGGCGTCGGCGTGCGCGGCCTCATCAACATCCAGTTCGCGATGGCGGGGGACATCCTCTACGTCCTCGAGGCCAACCCGCGCGCCTCGCGCACCGTTCCCTTCACCTCGAAGGCGACCGCGGTGCCGCTGGCCAAGGCCGCCGCGCGCATCTCGCTCGGCGCGACCGTCGCCGAGCTGCGCGCCGAGGGCATGCTCCCGGCGACCGGCGACGGCGGCACGCTGCCGATGGACGCGCCGATCTCGGTGAAGGAAGCCGTCATGCCGTGGAGCCGCTTCCGCGACATCCACGGGCGCGGCGTCGACACCGTCCTCGGCCCGGAGATGCGCTCCACGGGCGAAGTCATGGGCATCGACACGGTGTTCGGCACGGCGTACGCCAAGTCGCAGGCCGGCGCGTACGGTCCGCTGCCGACCAAGGGCCGCGCCTTCATCTCGGTGGCCAACCGGGACAAGCGCTCGATGATCTTCCCGGCGCGCGAACTGGTCGCGCACGGCTTCGAGTTGCTCGCCACCTCCGGCACCGCCGAGGTGCTCAAGCGCAACGGCATCAACGCCACGATCGTGCGCAAGCAGAGCGAGGGCGAGGGCCCGAACGGCGAGAAGACGATCGTCCAGCTGATCCACGACGGCGCGGTCGACCTCATCGTCAACACCCCGTACGGCACCGGTGGCCGCCTCGACGGCTACGACATCCGTACGGCGGCCGTCTCCCGCTCCGTGCCGTGCCTGACGACGGTCCAGGCGCTCGCCGCGGCCGTCCAGGGCATCGACGCGCTCAACGGCGGGGACGTGGGCGTCCGTTCACTCCAGGAACACGCGGAGCATCTGACCGCGGCCCGCGACTAGCAGCCCACCAGGGGGACACCGATCCGGTGTCCCCCTTCTGGTGAGCACACCTGAGGACCCCTGAGGACACCCACATGTACAAATTCTTCTTCGACCTCGTCTTCAAGCGCATGGACCCGGAGCAGGCCCACTACACGGCCTTCCGCTGGATCCGGCTCGCGGCCCGCGTCCCCGTGCTGCGCACGTTCATCGCCGCCGTGCTCGCGCCGCGCCACAAGGAGCTGCGCACCGAGGCCCTGGGCCTGCGGATGCACGGCCCCTTCGGCCTCGCCGCGGGCTTCGACAAGAACGCCGTCGCGATCGACGGCATGTCGATGCTGGGCTTCGACCACATCGAGATCGGCACCGTCACGGGGGAGCCGCAGCCCGGCAACCCCAAGAAGCGTCTTTTCCGCCTCGTGCAGGACCGCGCGCTGATCAACCGCATGGGCTTCAACAACGAGGGCTCGGCGGCCGTGGCCGAGCGTCTGGGCGCCCGCAAGGCCGTCTTCAAGACGGTCGTGGGCGTCAACATCGGCAAGACCAAGGTCGTCCCCGAGGAGGAGGCCGCCGCCGACTACGTGAAGTCGACCGAGCGGCTCGCCGCCCACGCCGACTACCTCGTGGTCAACGTGTCGTCCCCGAACACCCCCGGCCTGCGCAACCTCCAGGCCACGGAGTCGCTGCGGCCGCTGCTCACCGCCGTACGCGAGGCGGCCGACCGGAGTGTCTCCGGGCGGCGCGTGCCGCTCCTCGTGAAGATCGCCCCCGACCTGGCGGACGAGGACGTCGACGCGGTCGCCGACCTGGCCGTCGAGCTCGGCCTGGACGGCATCATCGCCACGAACACGACCATCGCGCGCGAGGGCCTCGGTTTGCAGTCCGAACCTTCGCTCTACGGAGAGACCGGCGGTCTGTCGGGCGCGCCCCTCAAGGAGCGCTCCCTGGAGGTCCTGCGCCGCCTCTACGCGCGCGTGGGCGACCGCATCACGCTCGTGGGCGTCGGCGGCATCGAGAACGCCGAGGACGCCTGGCAGCGGATCCTCGCGGGCGCCACCCTGGTGCAGGGCTACAGCGCGTTCATCTACGAGGGGCCCTTCTGGGGCCGCGCGATCCACAAGGGGCTCGCCGCCCGCCTTCGGGCGAGCTCGTACGCCACCCTCGCCGAGGCCGTCGGCGCCGACACAAGGAAGTCCGCATGAGTGCTCTTGAACCCTTCGGTACGCGCCTTCGCCACGCCATGGACGAGCGTGGCCCCCTGTGTGTCGGCATCGACCCGCACGCGTCCCTGCTGTCGGCCTGGGGCCTGAACGACGACATCGCGGGCCTGGAGCGGTTCACCGGGACCGTCGTCGAGGCGCTGGCCGGCACGGTGGCGGTCTTCAAGCCGCAGAGCGCGTTCTTCGAGCGCTTCGGCTCGCGCGGCATCGCCGTACTGGAGAAGGCGGTCCGGGAGCTGCGCGCGGCCGGCGCCCTGGTGGTCATGGACGCCAAGCGCGGCGACATCGGCTCGACGATGGCCGCGTACGCCGAGACCTTCCTGCACAAGGACTCGCCGCTCTTCAGCGACGCCCTCACGGTCTCGCCCTACCTCGGCTACGGCTCCCTGAAGCCGGCCGTCGACCTCGCCCGCGAGAACGGCGCCGGGCTCTTCGTCCTCGCCCTCACCTCCAACCCCGAGGGCGCCGAGGTGCAGCACGCGGTGCGCGAGGACGGCCGGACGATCGGCGCGACGATGCTCGGGCACCTGGCGGCCGACAACGCCGGTGCGGAGCCCCTGGGGTCCTTCGGCGCCGTCGTCGGGGCCACGCTCGGGGACCTGTCCTCGTACGACCTCGCGATCAACGGCCCGCTGCTCGCCCCCGGCATCGGGGCGCAGGGCGCCACTCCGGCGGATCTGCAGGGGGTCTTCGGGGACGCCGTGCGCAACGTCGTGCCGAGCGTGAGCCGGGGTGTCCTGCGTCACGGTCCCGACGTGGCGGGCCTGCGCGTCGCCGCGAGCCGCTTCGCGGACGAGATCCGTGAGGCCGTCGTCTCGGCCTGAGGGTCCGCCGAGGGTGTTTTTCCGTCTTCGAAGGTCGTGTCCGGCCACGTCCCCACGTTCCGCTGATGACTCACCGGGCCAAATCCGGGGTGAAATGCCCGAAATGCACACCTCGGCAGAGGCTGACCAGGACTTTTCGTCTGTTCTCGCTGACTCCGGCGGCCATGCCCGCTAGTCTCCGACGAGAGCGAACGGGCAAGCGCGTTGCACGTTGCTCACCAGGTGTGGGGCGACTAGGTTCCTCACCGGTCCGTATCCGACAGTTCGACATCCGAGGTGACGTAGGCGTGGCTCTTCCGCCCCTTACCCCTGAACAGCGCGCAGCCGCGCTCGAAAAGGCCGCCGCGGCTCGCCGGGAGCGGGCCGAGGTCAAGAATCGACTCAAGCACTCCGGTGCCTCGCTCCACGAGGTCATCAAGCAGGGCCAGGAGAACGATGTCATCGGCAAGATGAAGGTCTCCGCTCTCCTGGAGTCCCTGCCCGGCGTGGGCAAGGTCCGCGCCAAGCAGATCATGGAGCGTCTTGGCATCTCCGAGAGCCGCCGTGTGCGCGGTCTCGGCTCCAACCAGATCGCCTCCTTGGAGCGTGAGTTCGGCGGTGGCGCTGCCTGACGTTCTCAGGCACTCCTGAGAACCTGGATAATCGCTGCATGGCTGCAACATCCCGGGGGACGACCCCCGTGCCCCCGGACGTACGTCCGCGGCTGACCGTGCTCTCCGGCCCCTCAGGGGTCGGCAAGAGCACGGTCGTCGCTCATATGCGCAAAGAACACCCCGAGGTCTGGCTCTCGGTCTCGGCCACCACCAGGAAGCCGCGCCCCGGCGAGAAGGACGGTGTCCACTACTTCTTCGTCTCCGACGAGGAGATGGACAAGCTGATCGCCAACGGCGAGCTCCTGGAGTGGGCCGAGTTCGCGGGCAACCGCTACGGCACCCCCCGGGGTGCCGTCCTGCGGCGCCTGGAGGCGGGCGAGCCCGTCCTCCTGGAGATCGATCTGCAGGGCGCACGCCTGGTCCGCGAGTCGATGTCCGAGGCGCAACTGGTCTTCCTCGCCCCGCCGAGCTGGGAGGAACTGGTCCGCAGGCTCACCGGCCGGGGGACCGAGGCGCCCGAGGTGATCGAGCGCAGGCTCGGCGCGGCGAAGATCGAACTGGCCGCGGAGGCCGAGTTCGACACGACCCTGGTCAATACCTCCGTCGAGGACGTGGCGCGTGAGCTGCTAGCCTTGATGAAAGTTGTTTGATCTTCTTCATCCTCAGTAACCCGGTTTGATCTTCTCTTTCCATTCGAAGGTCGATCCCCATCGGAAGGCAGAGAGTGTCCTCTTCCATCACTGCGCCCGAGGGCATCATCAACCCGCCGATTGATGAGCTCCTCGAAGCGACCGACTCGAAGTACAGCCTCGTGATCTACGCCGCCAAGCGCGCGCGCCAGATCAACGCGTACTACTCGCAGCTCGGTGAGGGCCTGCTGGAGTACGTCGGCCCGCTGGTGGACACCCACGTCCACGAGAAGCCGCTCTCCATCGCGCTCCGCGAAATCAACGCGGGTCTGCTGACGTCGGAGGCCATCGAGGGCCCGGCTCAGTAGTCGCAGTTCTTTTCTTGCGGTTCTTTTCGCGAAGAACTTCACCACAGGCCCGGCAGCGCGACTGCCGGGCCTGTGGTGTGTCATGGAGTCGTACGGTCCCCGGTGCGGGGATCGAAAGTGCGGGGAGGCACGGTGGGCAAGCCCAAGGTCGTTCTGGGGGTCAGCGGCGGAATCGCCGCGTACAAGGCCTGTGAGCTGCTGCGGCGGCTGACCGAGTCGGGCCACGACGTACGCGTCGTGCCGACCGACGCGGCGCTGCACTTCGTCGGCGCCGCCACCTGGTCGGCGCTGTCCGGCAACCCCGTCTCGACCGAGGTGTGGGACTCCGTCCACGACGTGCCGCACGTCCGGATCGGCCAGTCCGCCGACGTCGTGATCGTCGCCCCGGCCACGGCCGACATGATGGCCAAGGCGGCCCACGGTCTCGCCGACGACCTCCTGACGAACACGCTCCTCACCGCCCGCTGTCCGGTGATCTTCGCGCCCGCCATGCACACCGAGATGTGGGAGCACCCGGCCACGCAGGAGAACGTCGCCACGCTGCGCCGCCGCGGCGCCCTCGTCGTCGAGCCCGCCGTCGGACGTCTCACGGGCGTGGACACGGGCAAGGGCCGCTTCCCCGACCCGGTGGAGCTCTTCGAGGTCGTACGCCGTGTCCTGGCGCGCGGCGACCTCGGGCAGGACCTCGCGGGACGGCACGTCGTCGTCAGCGCGGGCGGGACGCGCGAGCCGCTCGACCCGGTCCGCTTCCTGGGCAACCGCTCCTCCGGCAAGCAGGGGTACGCGCTGGCCCGCAGCGCGGCGGCGCGCGGCGCCCGCGTCACGCTCGTGTCGGCGAACCCGGCGCTGCCGGAGCCCGCGGGCGTCGACCTCGTTGCCGTGGGCACCGCGATCCAGCTCCGAGAGGCGATGCTGAAGGCCTCGGCGGATGCCGACGCCGTGGTGATGGCGGCGGCCGTGGCCGATTTCCGCCCCGAGACGTACGCGGCAGGAAAGATCAAGAAGAAGGACGGCCAGGAACCGGCTCCCATCGCCCTGGTCCGCAACCCCGACATCCTCGCCGAGATCGCGGGCGAGCGGCCGCGTCCCGGCCAGATCGTCGTCGGATTCGCCGCCGAGACGGACGACGTGCTCGCCAACGGCCGCGCCAAACTGGAGCGCAAGGGCTGTGACCTGCTCGTCGTGAACGAGGTGGGCGAACGCAAGACCTTCGGTTCCGAGGAGAACGAGGCGGTCGTGCTCGGCGCGGACGGCAGCGAGACCCCGGTTCCGTACGGCCCCAAGGAAGCGCTCGCGGACACGGTCTGGGATCTCGTGGCGGAACGCCTGACGACGCCCGCCGGGGAATTCCCGAAAAAATAGGGGTGCCCCCAGAACAAACCCCTGCCGAAACCACGGCGGAACAGGGGCGGAATCCGCGCTTCAAATGTCACAATCGCCCCACTGGGCGCCTCAAACCCGGGAAATTCGGGCGTGAGGCCCTCTGGTGGAGAAGGATCGTCGTACCGCACAATGCAGTGCCGCAGGTCACAGCGCTCCCAAGTGGCGAGACACGTGGTCCGGCGGCCGAGTGCGACCGATAAACTGGTCTCGGACGACGCCGGGCGCAGCTCCCGGCCGTCCACCAATGATCAGCCAGCAGCCGCTGCAACCACAGGGAGCGATGTGTCCCGCCGTCTCTTCACCTCGGAGTCTGTGACCGAGGGTCACCCCGACAAGATCGCTGACCAGATCAGCGACACCATTCTCGACGCGCTCCTGCGGGAGGACCCGAAGTCCCGGGTCGCCGTGGAGACGTTGATCACCACCGGCCTGGTGCACGTGGCCGGCGAGGTGACGACCAAGGCGTACGCGCCGATCGCGCAGCTGGTCCGCGACAAGATCCTCGAGATCGGTTACGACTCCTCGAAGAAGGGCTTCGACGGCGCCTCCTGTGGCGTCTCGGTGTCCATCGGCTCGCAGTCCCCCGACATCGCGCAGGGCGTCGACACGGCGTACGAGCAGCGGGTCGAGGGCGATGAGGACGAGCTCGACAAGCAGGGCGCGGGCGACCAGGGCCTGATGTTCGGCTACGCCTGCGACGAGACGCCGGAGCTGATGCCGCTCCCGATCCACCTCGCGCACCGTCTCTCGCGCCGCCTGTCCGAGGTCCGCAAGAACGGGACCATCCCGTACCTGCGCCCCGACGGCAAGACCCAGGTCACCATCGAGTACGACGGCGACAAGGCCGTCCGCCTCGACACCGTCGTGGTCTCCTCGCAGCATGCGTCGGACATCGACCTGGACTCGCTCCTGGCCCCCGACATCCGTGAGTTCGTCGTCGAGGCCGAGCTGAAGGCCCTCCTGGACGACGGCATCAAGCTGGACACCGAGGGCTACCGCCTCCTGGTCAACCCGACAGGACGCTTCGAGATCGGCGGCCCGATGGGCGACGCCGGTCTGACCGGCCGCAAGATCATCATCGACACGTACGGCGGCATGGCCCGCCACGGCGGCGGCGCCTTCTCCGGCAAGGACCCGTCCAAGGTCGACCGCAGCGCCGCCTACGCGATGCGCTGGGTCGCCAAGAACGTCGTCGCGGCGGGTCTCGCCGCCCGCTGCGAGGTCCAGGTCGCGTACGCGATCGGCAAGGCCGAGCCGGTGGGCCTGTTCGTGGAGACCTTCGGCACCGCCACGGTCGACACCGACAAGATCGAGTCCGCCATCTCCGAGGTCTTCGACCTGCGCCCGGCCGCGATCATCCGCGACCTGGACCTGCTGCGCCCGATCTACGCGCAGACCGCCGCGTACGGCCACTTCGGCCGCGCGATCCCCGACTTCACGTGGGAGCGCACGGACCGCGTGGACGCGCTGCGGAAGGCTGCGGGGCTCTAAGGCTCCCTCGCCCGACAAGTTCCGCCGAAGCCCGGCGCCCCTTGTGGGGTGCCGGGCTTCGTCGTGCCGGGGCCGGCATCGGCCTCGTCGTCGTGTCAGTGGGGTCTGGTAGGAATGCTGCTGTGAGCAGCGAGAATCGGAAGTCCGAGGGGGGCGGGGGCGAGCCTCCGGAGCAGCTTGCGCTCATTCGGGAAGCGGTGCGCAAGGCTGAGGTGCCGCGGGCCAAGCCGCGGACGTGGCGGGGGGCCGCGCTGGCGAAGAGTCTGCCGGTGGCCCGGGTGTTGGTCGACAAGGGCGTGCTGCATCTTGACCGGTACTTCGACTACGCGGTGCCCGAGGAGTTGGACGAGCAGGCTCAGCCCGGGGTGCGGGTCCGGGTGCGGTTCGGGGCCGGGGCGCGGAACGTGCGCGGTGGCCGGCGTGAGGGTGGGGGCTTGATCGACGGGTTTCTCGTCGAGCGGGTCGCCGAGACCGACTACTCCGGGCCGCTGGCCGCGCTGGCGCAGGTCGTCTCGCCCGAGCCTGTGCTGGATGGTGAGCTGCTCGGGCTGGCGCGCGCCGTGGCCGACCGGTACGCGGGCAGCCTTGCCGACGTGTTGCAGCTGGCGGTTCCGCCTCGGCACGCGAAGGCCGAGGCGCGGGAGATGGGGGAGGCTCCGCCGGTTCCTTCCGCTCCGGAGGCGGGAACCTGGCGGCGGTACGCGCACGGGGCGGAGTTCTTGGGGGCGCTGGCCTCAGGGGGTGCGCCTCGGGCCGTGTGGACCGCCCTTCCGGGACCTGAATGGGCCGAGGAGATCGCCAGGGCCGTGCAGGCGACGCTGGCTTCGGGGCGGGGGGCCCTGGTCGTCGTGCCCGCCGGGCGGCCCGCGGCACGGGTCGACGCGGCGCTGACCCAATTGATGGGGGCGGGGCAGCATGCTCTGCTCACCGCTGACGTGGGGCAGGAGAAGCGGTATCGGGAGTGGCTCTCCGTGCGGCGTGGTGCCGTGCGGGCCGTGGTGGGCACGCGGGCGGCCATGTTCGCGCCGGTGCGGAACCTCGGGCTCGTCGTGATCTGGGACGACGGCGATGCCAGTCACAGCGACGACAACGCCCCCTTTCCGCATGTGCGGGAAGTACTCGAACTGCGCGCCTCGCGGGACAAGTGCGGCTTCCTGCTGGGGAGTTGGAGCTGCACGGTGGAGGCCGCGCAGCTCGTGGAGAGCGGGTGGGCGGCGCCGCTGGTCGCCGACCGGGAGCAGGTGCGGGGGGCCGCGCCGCTCGTGCGGACCGTCGGGGACGGCGACCTCGCCCGGGACGAGGCGGCCCGTGCCGCGCGGCTTCCGACGCTGGCCTGGAACGTCGTACGGGAAGGTCTGAAGCACGGGCCTGTGCTGGTCCAGGTGCCCCGCCGGGGGTACGTGCCACGGCTCGCGTGCGAGAGGTGCAGGGAGCCCGCGCGGTGCCGGCACTGTGCGGGACCGCTGGAGGCGCGGGACGGCGGTGGGCTGTGGTGCGGCTGGTGCGGGGTGGAGGAAGGCGCCTGGCACTGCGGGGAGTGCGGGGGCTTCCGGCTGCGGGCGCAGGTGGTCGGTGCGCGGCGTACGGCAGAGGAGCTGGGGCGGGCCTTTCCCGCCGTGCCGGTGCGGACGTCGGGGCGGGAGCAGGTTCTCGACACCGTGGCGGGTACGCCCGCGCTGGTGGTGAGTACGCCGGGGGCGGAGCCGGTCGCCGAGGGCGGTTACGCCGCTGCCCTGCTGCTCGACGGCTGGGCCATGCTGGGGCGGCCCGATCTGCGGGCCGGGGAGGACGCCCTGCGGCGGTGGATCTCGGCCTCCGCGCTGGTGCGGTCCCAGGGTGTCGGCGGGACCGTGGTGGTCGTCGCCGAGCCGACGCTGCGGCCGGTGCAGGCCCTGGTGCGGTGGGATCCCGTGGGGCACGCGGTGCGGGAGCTTTCCGAGCGGGCCGAGCTGGGATTTCCGCCCGTGTCGCGGATGGCCTCGGTCGCGGGGACTTCGGAGGCGCTCTCCGGGTTCCTCGCCGCGGCCGAACTTCCGGGGGACGCGGCGGTGTTGGGGCCTGTGCCCGTGCCGGACGCGGGGCCCGGCCCCGCGCGACGGGCCGGGGCGGCGCCTGCCGGGGAGCAGTGGGAGCGGGTGCTGATCCGGGTGCCGCCGGGGAGCGGGGCCGCGCTTGCCGCTTCGCTTAAGGCGGCTCAGGCCGCGCGGATGGCGCGGGGCGCCGGGGGCGGGGAGCCGGTGCGGATCCGGGTGGACCCGCTGGACATCGGCTAGGCCTCTCGTCCGGCTGCCCGCCGGGGGCTTCTTTGCCTGGACGGCGGGCCTCCGCTGCGGGGGGCTGCGCCTGTGCGGGCTGTGCCTGTGCGGGGCTGCTCTCTGCCCCGGTCTGCTTCTGTGCTGGGCCGCTCGGGCGGGGCTCGCCGTCTCGTTTCTCGGCGCGCGGCGGCTTCGGCGTGGTGTCCAACTGCTCCGCGCCGCGGAATGATCGCCCCCGCCCACACCAGGAAACAACGGCGGCGGCTGTCCTCGCCGGGGGGGGGGAACCGGTGGAGACAGCCGCCGCTTTGCCGTGGTCAGCCGTTGCGTGGGCCCGGGAAGATGTTGGGGCGGGGGTCCTCGCGGAGGGCGGGGCTGCCTGCCGTGGGCTGGGTCGGCATCGCGCGGGCCGCGGGCACGGAGGGGAGCGGGGCGCCGACCGGTACCGGCGGACGGGCGGCCGTCGCGGCGGGCACCGTCTCCGTGGCGCGCTCCGCCTCCGCCGCCGCCTGCGTCGTGGCCCTGCGGGCTCCGTAACGGCGGTGCACCGCCTGCTTGGTGACCCCGAGGGCCGAGCCCACCGCGTCCCACGAGAAGCCCAGCGAACGGTCGAAGTCCACCGCGGCGGTCACCAGCGTCTCGACGCTGTCCCGCAGCTCCTGGGCGAGGCGGACGGTCGGGGCGGGGGCGCGCCCGTACACGACGAAGCCCGCGGAGGGGCTCGAGCGGCGCGGGCGGTAGACGTTGCCGAGCTGGGCGGTGAGCGTACGCAGCGCGTCCACCTGCCGGCGGACCCGCTCGATGTCCCGAACCAGGAGGTGCAGGCTCGCCCGTGCCTGGGCGTCGTGGGTTGCGTGGTCGGCCATGAACAAGCCTCTCGAACCGGCGTTGAAAAGGATCGGGCCGCTGTCGCGGCCCGTTGTGGTCAACTCTTTCTTGACCAACGCGCTAGTTCGTGTGGGGTCACGGTGCGGGGGCGTGTGCGCATATGCACAGGGCGCACGGCCGCGCGTACGCCCCCGGGCGGGCCGTCGTCAGGCGCGGGTGACGGGAGACGGGCGGTGTGATGAGACCGGCGCCCGGGACAAGCGGCCCGGCACCCACCGCCCCGCAGAGAGCACCGCCCCGGACAAGCGGCCCCGCACCCACCGCCCCGCGGAGAGCGGCTCGGTGGTGCGGCTCTTAGACTGGTGTGCTTCCCGTATCTTCCCGCCCCGAGAGGCCGACAGCCACCGATGAAGCTCGTCTTCGCAGGCACCCCCGAGGTCGCCGTCCCCGCCCTGGACGCCCTGATCGCCTCCGACCGGCACGAGGTGGCCGCCGTCGTCACCCGGCCCGACGCCCCCGCGGGCCGCGGCCGCAGACTCGTCGCGAGCCCCGTCGCCCAGCGTGCGGAGGAGGCCGGCATCGAGGTGCTCAAGCCCGTGAAGCCGCGCGACGAGGACTTCCTGGCGCGGCTGCGCGAGATCGCGCCCGACTGCTGCCCGGTCGTCGCCTATGGCGCTCTGCTGCCCAAGGTCGCCCTGGACGTCCCGGCCCACGGGTGGGTCAACCTGCACTTCTCGTTGCTGCCCGCCTGGCGCGGAGCCGCGCCCGTGCAGCACGCCGTGATGGCGGGGGACGAGATCACCGGTGCCTCCACGTTCCTGATCGAGCAGGGGCTCGACTCCGGGCCGGTGTACGGGACCGTCACCGAGGTCGTCAGGCCCACCGACACCAGCGGTGACCTGCTCACCCGCCTCGCCTTCGCGGGCTCCGGGCTGCTCGCCGCCACCATGGACGGCATCGAGGACGGCTCCCTGAAGGCCGTACCGCAGCCCGCCGACGGCATCACCCTCGCCCCGAAGATCACCGTCGAGGACGCCCAGGTGGACTGGGCCGCTCCGGCCCTACGCGTCGACCGGGTCGTGCGGGGCTGCACCCCGGCGCCCGGCGCCTGGTCCGTGTTCCGCGGGGAGCGGCTGAAGATCATCCAGTCCGCGCTGGTCGCCGACCGCACCGACCTCGCGCCCGGCGAGCTCGGCGCCGCCAAGAACAACGTGTACGTCGGCACCGGTTCGCACGCCGTGGAGCTGCTCTGGGTCCAGCCGCAGGGCAAGAAGCCGATGCGCGGTGCCGACTGGGCGCGCGGGGTGCGGATCGCCCCGGGCGAGCGGCTCGGCGACACCGACGTACGCTGAATAGGTTCAGCCCCCATCCAATAGCGGAGCACCTTTGAGCGACCAGCCGAGCCGGCGTCCCCAGAAGCAGGGCAAGCCCGGCAAGCCACACCGCCGTCCCAAGAAGGACCCCGTCCGTTTCCTCGCCTTCGAGGCGCTGCGGGCCGTGGACGAACGGGACGCCTACGCGAACCTCGTCCTGCCGCCGCTCCTGCGCAAGGCCCGCGAGAAGGAGGGGCCCGACAAGTTCGACGCGCGTGACGCGGCGCTCGCCACCGAGCTTGTCTACGGGACGCTGCGCCGGCAGGGGACGTACGACGCGATCGTGGCCGCCTGCATCGACCGGCCGCTGCGCGAGGTCGACCCACCGGTCCTCGACGTCCTGAACATGGGCGTGCACCAGTTGCTCGGCACCCGCATCCCCACGCACGCCGCCGTCTCCGCCTCCGTGGAGCTGGCGCGTGTGGTGCTCGGTGACGGGCGGGCCAAGTTCGTGAACGCGGTCCTTCGCAAGGTCGCCGCCGACGATCTCGACGGCTGGGTGGAGAAGGTCGCGCCGCCCTACGACGAGGACGCCGAGGACCATCTCGCCGTCGTCCACTCGCATCCCCGCTGGGTCGTCTCCGCGCTCTGGGACGCGCTCGGCGGCGGCCGTGCGGGCATCGAGGACCTCCTGGAGGCCGACAACGAGCGGCCCGAGGTGACGCTCGTGGCGCGGCCCGGACGCACCACCGCCGATGAACTCCTCGATGTCGTGGGTGAGGAGTCCGCGCTGCCGGGGCGCTGGTCCCCGTACGCGGTGCGGCTCAGTGAAGGCGGTGAGCCCGGGTCCATCGAGGCGGTGCGCGAGGGGCGTGCCGGGGTCCAGGACGAGGGCAGCCAGCTCGTCGCGATCGCACTCGCGAACGCCCCGGTCGAGGGGCGCGACGAGAAGTGGCTCGACGGCTGCGCGGGCCCCGGCGGCAAGGCCGCCATGCTCGCGGGTCTCGCGGCCGGGCGGGGCGCCGCCCTCCTCGCCGCCGAGAAGCAGCCGCACCGGGCCCGTCTTGTCGCGCAGGCCCTGCGGGGCAACCCGGGGCCCTACGAGGTCATCGCCGCCGACGGCACCCGGCCGCCGTGGCAGCCCGGCACCTTCGACCGGGTCCTGATGGACGTGCCCTGTACGGGGCTCGGCGCCCTGCGCCGCCGCCCCGAGGCCCGCTGGCGCCGCCGCCCGGAGGACCTGGACGGCTTCGCGCCGCTGCAACGGGGGCTGTTGCGTACGGCGTTGGAGTCGGTGCGCGTCGGGGGCGTCGTCGGATACGCCACCTGTTCACCGCACCTCGCGGAGACGCGTGCCGTCGTCGACGACGTGCTCAAGCAGCACGAGGGGGCCGAGCTCATCGACGCGCGGCCGCTGATGCCTGGCGTTCCCGCGCTCGGGGACGGACCCGACGTCCAGCTGTGGCCGCATCTGCACGGCACGGACGCCATGTACCTAGCGCTGATCCGGCGGACCGCCTGAGGAGACCGTCGCCGGAGCCGGGGTGCGGGGGGCCGCCGGGTCCTTGCTGAGGGCGTGCGGCCACCACACCTTCGGCCCCACGTCGAGGAACAGCGCGGTGACCAGGACGGACCGTACGACGAAGGTGTCGAGCAGGACGCCGAGCGCCACCGCGAAGCCGATCTCGGCGAACGCCACCATCGGGAGCGTGCCGAGCGCGGCGAAGGTGCCCGCCAGGACCAGGCCCGCCGACGTGATGACCGCGCCGGTCGCGGCGAGGCCCGTGACCACGCCCGCACGGGTGCCCTGTCGGCCCGCCTCCTCACGGATGCGGGTCGACAGGAAGATGTTGTAGTCGATGCCGAGCGCCACCAGGAACACGAAGACGAAGAGCGGGAAGTCCGTGGACTCGCCCGCGTAGTCGAAGAGGTGGCGGAAGGCGAGCGCGCTGATGCCGAGCGCGGCGGAGAAGGAGAGCACCACCGTCGCGATCAGGAGCAGCGGCGCGACCAGGGCGCGCAGCAGCACGGCCAGGATCAGCAGGACGACCACGAGGACGAGCGGGATCACCAGCTTGTTGTCGTGGGTCGTCGCGCGGTCCATGTCCAGGAGGGCTGCCGTGCCGCCGCCCACCCGCGCGTCCGCGTCGGGCACCGCGTGCACCGCGTCGCGCACCCGCTCCACCGTCTGCTTGGCCGCCTCACTGTCGGAGGGGTCGGTGGGCGTCGCCTCGAACAGGACCTGGCCCCCGGCCTCCGCCTTCGTCCCCGGCGGTACGCCGATGCTCGCCGGGTCGACGCCACGCGTCCCCGCGACCGCGTCGCGGACCTCGTCGGCCTGGTCCGCGTTCGCCACGATCACCAGCGGGTCGCCGCTGCCCGCGGGGAAGTACCTCCCCTGCACCTCCTGGCCCACGATCGAGTCCGGCTTGTCCGTGAACGAGTCCGCGTTGCTGAGCCCTTCGGCGCGCAGCTGCGTCAGGCCGAGGGCCAGGGCCGCAAGGGCCACCGCGGTGACACTCCAGGTCAGGCGCGGGCGGTGGGCGATGCGGCGGCCCATGCGCGCCCAGACGCCACGCTCGGTGGGCTCCTCGGAACCGTTGTGCGGGATCAGCGGCCAGAAGAGCCACCGGCCGCAGACCACCAGGAGCGCGGGGAACAGCGACAGCATCGCGAGCAGGGCGACGGCGACACCGATGGCCGCCACGGGACCGAGGCCCCGCGTGGAGTTCATGTCGGCGGTGAGCAGCACGAGCATGCTGACCACGACCGTGGCGCCCGACGCGATGACCGCGGGCCCTGCCCGGTGCAGGGCGAGCTGCATCGCCTCGTGCCGGTCCTCGTGGCGGCGCAGTTCCTCGCGGTAGCGGGCGACCAGGAGCAGGGCATAGTCCGTCCCCGCCCCGAAGACGAGGACCGTCAGGATGCCCGCGCTCTGGCCGTTGACCGTCAGGCCCGCGTGCTCCGCCAGGAGGTAGATCAGCGCCTGCGCCGTGAAGAGGGAGATGACGGCCGCGAGCAGCGGGACGATCAGGAGGACCGGGCTGCGGTAGGTGATCAGGAGGATCACCACGACGACGGCGGCCGCCGACAGGAGCAGTGTCGAGTCGATGCCCTCGAACGCCTCCGAGAAGTCCGCCGACGTACCGCCGGGCCCCGTGACGTGCACCGATAGACCGCCCGAGCTCTCGCCGACGACCTCGCGCATGGAGTCCACGGCCGGCGAGATCCGCTCCCAGCCCTTCTCGTCCATGGTGATGGGCACGAAGATCTGGGCCGCCTCGGCGCCCGAGGCGGCCTTCTTGTCGAAGACGGGGCCACGGGTCTCGGCGCCGCGCACACCGTGGGCGCTCAGCTCCTTGAGCTCGTCGACGTCCTCGGAGATCCGCGCCCGGTCCTCGGCGGTCAGCCCGCCGTCACGGGCGTACACGATGATCGCGGGAATCTGCTCGGGCCTGAACTCCTCGGAGATCTCCAGGACTTGGGTGGACTCCGCGGAGCCGGGCAGCCAGGACGACGCCTGGTTGTCCTGGGCGTCGGTGAGTTTTTGGGCGAGCGGTGCCGCGGCGACGGTCACCACGAGCCAGAACAGCACCACGAACCACTTGGTGCGCCGCCCGCACACCAGCCAGGCCACTCCTCGGCCCGCCTGGCGCTGTCCGTCCGACCGTTCGTCTGGCATGGCTACCCCCGCTGCCCCACGTGGTGCCGGTGGACCGCCCAGCATGGCATGGGGTCCATGGTCATAGGAGCCGGTTGGCTCACGCTACGGACCGCGCAAGGCAACGAGCGCGGGGCATGGCAGTCTTGGGGCATGGCCGTGCAGATCAACCCCAGCATCCTGTCCGCGGATTTCTCCCGTCTTGCCGATGAGGCAAAGGCGGTCGAAGGTGCCGACTGGCTCCATGTCGACGTCATGGACAACCACTTCGTCCCCAACCTCACCCTCGGGGTGCCGGTCGTAGAGTCTCTCGCCCGAGCGACGGACACGCCGCTGGACTGCCATCTGATGATCGAGGACGTCGATCGCTGGGCGCCGCAGTACGTCGAAGCGGGCGCCGGATCGGTCACCTTCCACGCGGAGGCGGCCGCGGCTCCCGTCCGCCTGGCCCGCGAGATCCGCGCCAAGGGCGCCCGCGCCTCCATGGCGCTGAAGCCCGCGACACCCATCGAGCCGTACGAGGACCTGCTTCCCGAGCTCGACATGCTGCTGATCATGACCGTCGAGCCCGGCTTCGGCGGCCAGGCGTTCCTCGACATCATGCTGCCGAAGATCCGCCGCACCCGCGAGTTGATCAGCAAGCACGGTCTCGAACTCTGGCTGCAGGTCGACGGCGGCGTCTCGGCGGCGACCATCGAGCACTGCGCCGAGGCCGGCGCCGACGTCTTCGTCGCGGGCTCCGCGGTCTACGGGGCCGACGACCCTGCGGAGGCGGTACGTGCCCTGCGCACCCAGGCGGCCGGGGCGACGTCCTCGGCGGGGTGGGCATGCGGCCACTGAGCCACGGATACGTGAACGCAGCCCGACAGGGCTGATCAAGTACGCCGGATCTGCAAGGATGAACGGCGAACCCTGGTTGCGCTGCGGCAATGCGCGAGAAGCCGTGGCAATGTGCGCGAAGCCGCACCAAAGCGTGTGAATGCGCACGCGTGTGAACGCGTGAACGGCAGTTGCTTGAAATGACAGTCTTGAAATGACAGTGAGGAGACCGTCGTGTCGACGGGCGGCCGGTCAGCCATGCGGATGGGACCCGCGGAGCTGGTGCAGGCGGCGGCCATGGCCCGCCGCTTCTATCTCGAGGGCAAGTCCAAGATCCAGATCGCCGAGGAGTTCGGCGTGAGCCGCTTCAAGGTGGCCCGGGTCCTGGAGACGGCCCTGGAGCGTGACCTCGTACGGATCGAGATCCGTGTGCCCGCCGAGCTGGACGCGGAGCGCTCGGACGCGCTGCGCGCCCGCTACGGCCTGCGGCACGCGGTGGTCGTCGAGTCGCCGGCCCCGGCCGACGAGATCGACGAGTCGCCCGACCCCGAGAACCTCGGCGAGGTCGCGGCCGATCTGCTGGGCGAGCTGGTCACCGAGGGCGATGTCCTCGGTCTCGCGTGGGGGCGCTCGACCATTCACATGGCGGCCGCCCTCGACCAGCTGCCGCCGTGCACGGTGGTGCAGCTGACGGGTGTGTACGACGCCGGGACCGCCGAGCGCGGCTCCGTCGAGGCCGTGCGGCGTGCCGCTCAGGTCTCCGGCGGCGAGGCCCACCCCATCTACGCGCCGATGCTCCTGCCGGACCCGGCCACGGCCGCCGCGCTGCGGAACCAGACCGGGATCGCGCGGGCGTTTGAGTACTTCGACAAGGTCACCGTCGCCGCCGTCTCCATCGGCTCCTGGGAGCCCGGCATCTCCACCGTGCACGACATGCTCAGCGACGAGGAGCGGGCGCATTACGCCTCGCTGGGAGTCGCCGCCGAGATGTCCGCGCACCTCTTCGACGCCGAGGGGCGCCGGGTCGGGCGTGATCTGGGGGAGCGGTGCATCACCGTCGAAGCCGACCGGCTTCGACGTATCCCTGAGGTCGTCGCCATCGCGGGCGGGCAGCGGAAGGCTGCCGCGATCGACGCGGTGCTTCGGTCCGGCCTTGTCACCAGCCTGGTGACCGATACCGCTGCAGCTGATCAGTTGCTGGTACGGGGGGCTACTCCGCATCCTGCGTTGGACCGGGCGGACCCGGACGGCAGCTGAATCCCTGCGGGTGCGTGCGGCTTGGCTGGTCGCGGAGTTCCCCGCGCCCCTTACGGGGCGTCGTGGCAGCATCTGTCGCATGTCGAACCGGTTCGTCCCCCGTGCCCTGGTGGCGGTGCTCGGCTGCCTCGCTGTCCTCGTCACGGGGTGCTCCTCCGCGCCGGAGTGGGCGCACGGCATGGCCACCGTCCGGGCCGAGCGGCTGCCCGCCGAGGCGCGGCGGACGTTGCGGCTCATCGATGACGGCGGGCCCTTCCCGTACGCCAAGGACGGATCGGTCTTCGGCAACTTCGAGGGCGAGCTGCCCAGGCAGCGGCGCGGCCACTATCGCGAGTACACCGTGCCCACCCCCGGCGAACGCGACCGGGGCGCACGGCGGATCGTCACCGGGAGCGGCGACGAGACCTACTACACGGACGATCACTACGCGTCCTTCAAGGCGGTACTGAGATGACGCCCGAACCGTCGGCGGCCGAGCCGCTGGCACCCGTCCTCGACGCCGTCCGCGCCGCGGGCCTCAACGCCCTGCCGCTCGACCTGACCGGGGTGAGCGACAAGGCCGCCTTCATGGAGCGCTGCGCCCGCGCGCTCGCCCTGCCCGACTGGTTCGGGCGCAACTGGGACGCGCTCGCCGACTGCCTCACCGACCTGGGGTGGGCGCCCGCCGCGCCCGGACGGCTGATCGTCGTCATCGGCTGGCAGGGGTACGCCGAAGCCGCGCCCCAGGAGTGGATCGTCGCCCAGGAGGTCTTCACCGACGCGGTGGAGTACGCGAGGGAACGCGGCTCGGGCCTGGAGATCGTTCTCGCGCTCGGCACCCGTGCCTGAGCGGACAGTGACCGCCCCGGGCCGATCTTGGAGGATCCGACCAGGGCTATCGCCGTCCGGCTGGGTGATCGTCCCAGGCGGCGCATCACCCGGGACATGGGACACTGAAGTACGTGCTTTTCCCTCGGCCTAACTGTCCGGGGGCCACCTCTGATCGACTGGGATGAGCAGCACGTGCGTTTCCTCAATGACATCCAGCCTGCGTACGACCTGACGTACGACGACGTCTTCATGGTGCCGCGGCGCTCCGCCGTCGGATCGCGTCAGGGCGTGGACCTCTCCTCGCCGGACGGCACCGGCACCACGATCCCGCTGGTCGTCGCGAACATGACCGCGATCGCCGGACGCCGGATGGCCGAGACCGTCGCCCGCCGCGGCGGCCTCGTCGTGATCCCGCAGGACATCCCGATCGAGGTCGTCACCGAGGTCATCTCCTGGGTCAAGACGCGTCACCACGTCCTTGACACCCCGATCGTCCTGGCCCCCACGCAGACCGTCGCCGACGCGCTCGCGCTCCTTTCCAAGCGCGCGCACAACGCGGGCGTCGTCGTGGACGCCGACCAGAAGCCGATCGGCGTCGTCACCGACACGGACCTGAACGGCGTCGACCGCTTCACCCAGATCTCCGAGGTCATGTCCAAGGACCTCGTGCTCCTCGACGCGGACATCGACCCGCGCGACGCCTTCAACAAGCTGGACCACGCCAACCGCCGCTACGCCCCCGCCGTGGGCAAGGACGGCCGCCTCGCCGGCATCCTGACCCGCACGGGCGCCCTGCGCGCGACGCTCTACTCGCCCGCCCTCGACGCCAACGGCAAGCTGCGCATCGCCGCCGCCGTCGGCATCAACGGCGACGTCGCGGCCAAGGCCAAGCAGCTCCTCGACGCGGGCGCGGACACCCTCGTCGTGGACACCGCGCACGGCCACCAGGAGTCGATGATCGCCGCGGTCAAGGCCGTGCGCGCGCTCGACCCGCAGGTGCCGATCGTCGCGGGCAACATCGTCGCCGCCGAGGGCGTACGGGACCTGATCGAGGCCGGTGCCGACATCATCAAGGTCGGCGTGGGCCCCGGCGCCATGTGCACCACGCGCATGATGACCGGCGTCGGCCGGCCGCAGTTCTCCGCAGTACTGGAATGCGCCGCCGAGGCCGCGAAGTTCGGCAAGCACGTGTGGGCCGACGGTGGCGTCCGGCACCCGCGTGACGTCGCGATGGCGCTGGCCGCCGGGGCGTCGAACGTCATGATCGGTTCGTGGTTCGCCGGGACGTACGAGTCCCCGGGCGACCTGCAGCAGGACGCCAACGGCCGCCTCTACAAGGAGTCGTTCGGCATGGCGTCGGCCCGCGCGGTCAAGAACCGCACCAGCGAGGAGTCGGCCTACGACCGTGCCCGCAAGGCGCTGTTCGAGGAGGGCATCTCGACCTCGCGGATGTTCCTGGACCCGGAGCGTCCCGGCGTCGAGGACCTGATCGACTCGATCATCGCGGGTGTCCGTTCCTCCTGCACGTACGCCGGTGCGGGCTCGCTGGAGGAGTTCGCGGAGCGGGCCACCGTGGGTGTGCAGAGCGCCGCGGGCTATGCGGAGGGTAAGCCTCTGCACGCCAGCTGGAGCTAGGCGCTTCGCGGGGGCTGCCGGCTTGGTGCTTGGTGCTTGGTGCTTGGTGCTTGAATTTGCCGCTTGACGCTGCGGGTGCGTCGTGGCTTGTCGCGCAGTTCCCCGCGCCCCTGCGGGGGCGCCCGGCGGCCCCCGGGTCAGCCCCGTACCGCTGCCCTGTACGCCTCGATGGCCGGGCGGGGCTCCCTGCCCAGCAAGGCTCGGAGCGTCCCCCGGCCCTCGATCCCCGTGCCGTCCAGGAAGCCGCCCGCCATCGCCGCGTACGTGCTCAGGAGCATCGGCACCTGGAAGGGCAGGGCCTGGCCTGCCGCGGTGATCGCCTCGCGGGTCGCGGCGAGCGTGCCGGGTTCGTACGAGCCACCGGTCGCGGCGGCCAGGTCGGCGCCGCTCAGGGCGTGTTCGCCGACCAGTTCGTAGGTGCGGCCCGCGTGGGCGGCCGGATCCGTCGCCACCCGTACCGCGACATCGGCCAGGTCCGCACGCGCCACGGCGGCGAGGCGGCCCGCCCCCAGCGGCGCGGCGATGGTTCCGTCGGGCCCCGGTGCGGTGATGGCCGCGAGGAACTCCGCGTACAGGCCGTTGCGCAGGACCGTCCAGTTCAGCGAGGAGCCGCGCAGCCTGCGTTCGGTCCAGCGGTGGGCGAGGGCGTACGTCAGGTGGTCTCCGTCGCCGCTGAGGCTGGTGTAGACGAGGTGGCCGACGCCTGCCTTCTCGGCCGCGGAGATCGCCGCCTCGTGGCGGGCGATGACCACGTCGTCCTCGGCGGCGCCCGCGGAGATGACCAGCAGGGTGTCGATGCCGGTGAAGTCCAGGGACGCCGGATCGTCGAAGTCGACGAGGCGGCCGCCGGGGGTGGGGCTGCGACTGCCGATGACGATGTCGTCGCGGTCCGCGAGGCGGGCGGTGACGAGTGTGCCGAGGGCGCCCGTGGCGCCGGTGATCATGAGCATGGGAAAGTTCCCCTGTGGTGAGTGGTGGTGCCCGCCGTCCGGGCGGGCCCCGGTGATCGGGCCTGTGACCATGGTGGTTCGCGCGATGCGCGTGCATAAGGAGGCACTTTCATGTCAGCAGGGCACACGGCGGTAACCGCTCCGTCAGCCGTTCCGGCCCCCGGTGTCGCGGCCCCCGGTGTTGCGACCCCCGGCGCGCCGGTGATCAGGTGCGAGACCCCGCAGGACGAGTGCGGGGTGCGGGATGTCCTGGACCGGCTCGGCGACAAGTGGTCCGTGTACGTGGTGGTCGAACTCGCCTCGGGCGTCCTGCGGTTCAAGGAGTTGCAGCGCAGGATCCACGGCGACATCTCGCAGCGGATGCTCACGCTCACCGTGCGGCGCCTGGAGCGCGACGGTCTGGTCAGGCGGACGGTGTATCCGACGATTCCGCCGCAGGTCGAGTACGAGCTGACCGAGCTGGGTCACAGCCTCACCCACCTGGTCAAGGCCCTCGCGGACTGGTCCATCGACCACCGCCCGGCGATTGCCGCGGCCCGCGAGGCCTACGACGAGGCGGCTAAGTCCCAGGGATGACGCTTCCGCAGCTTCCGCAGCGCTGACGCCACCGCGTCCGCGAGGATCGCGTGGCCCGCGTCGCCCGGATGCACTCCGTCCACCAGGTGCCCGGCGTCCAGCAGACCGCCGCCCGGCAGCAGGCCGGCCCCCGCGTCCAGGGCCGCCCGCTCCATGGCGGTGCGCAGGTCCCGCAGCGTGGCGCCGAGGGCGTTCGGCACCGTCTCGGCGTCCGGGCGGACCACGGGGGAGACGACCAGGAGGGGAACGTCCGGGTGGCCCCGGCGCACCAATTCCAGGAACGCCCGCGTCGTCTCGTACAGCAGCCTCGCCGAATGCGGCACCCGCGACCAGCAGTTCGTGCCGAAGGCGAGGGTGATCAAGTCGGCGTCCAGTGAGGCGAGTTGCTCGGCGGAGGCCAGCTCTCCGCGTGCCGCTCCCGCGTACCCGAGGTTCACCGTCTCCACGCCGAGGGCGCGCCCTGCCCGAGCGGGCCACGCCAGATGGGGCCGGCTCGTCGACCAGCCCTCGACGATCGAGTCCCCGTACACCAGCCAACGCGGCTGCCGTCGCCGGGGCCGCAGAGAGCCACCGCCGACGGGACGCAGCCCGGTGAGTACGGGCCGCAACGTCTCAGGCAGATGGAGGACGAAGTCGCCGTCGGCGCAGGTCAGTTCCATGCGAGCCGTGTGCGTGCCCGGCGTCGCGGGGGTTTCGGGGGTGGGTTCTGGGGTGGGGGCGACGGCGGCTCGCGTGTGTGGGTCGGGGGCCGTGGTGTCGGCGTTCCGCTGCGTGGGTGGGGTGCTGTCTTTCGCTGGACCGTCCGCCGTCGTGCGGTCATCGGCTGTCTTCGACGGATGGTTCGCCCTCGTGCGGTTGTCGCCGTTCGCCGTGGAGACGTCCGACCCTGCCCGCGCTTCGCCCGAGTCCGAGTCCGAGGCCGTGAGCAGTGTGAAGACCGGTGGGGCCGTGCTGTACGCGTCTGTTGGTGAGGGGGGTGATGCGGTGTAGGTGAGTTCCACGGTGGTCACTCCGCGGGCCGTGAACTCCAGGCGTATCCCGGCCGGCAGGCCCGCCCGTTCCCAGGTGTCCCGGGGGAGTCGCTCGCGGTCCGCCGGGTCGGCGCGTGTCATACGGCCGTTCTCCGCCCACCAGGGCACACCCCGCACGAACTCCCTCATCGTGCGCCCCCGATCGTCGGATACGGGAACTTCACGCCGACCCCGCCGTCCACCACGAGCGTCTGCCCGGTGACGTACGAGGAGAGCGGCGAGGCGAAGAAGAGCAGGGCCGATGCGATGTCCGAGGTCTCGGCCACGCGGTCGAGCGGGGCGTTGGCGGCGTTGCGCGCGCGGCCCGCCTCGCCGATCAGGCCCGCCACGCGTGGCGTCCACACGACCCCGGGCGCCACCGCGTTCACTCGTACGCCGCGCGGTCCGTACTCCACGGCAGCCGAGCGGACCAGGGACATCAGGCCCGCCTTGGCCGCCCCGTACGCGGCGTGCAAGGGCGCCGCGGTCAGGCCCGACACCGACGCGACGAAGACGAGGGGACCGCCGCCCGCGTCGGCGAGCGCCTCGCCGCCGTACTGGACCGCCAGCCACGCGTGCCGCAGGACGAGGGAGAAGTGCCAGTCCCAGGAGGCGTCGTCCAGCTCGGCCAGAGGCGTGTAGCGGGCCATGCCGACGATGTCGACGACACCGCCGAGCGGGCCCAACTCCCGCCCTGCGTAAGCGAAGAGATCCCGCATCTCCTCGCGCCGCGTCACGTCCGCGACGTACGGGACCCCGCCCGTCTCGGCGGCGACCGCCTCGGCGCGGCCCTTGTCGAGGTCCACGCACAGGACCCGCGCGCCCGCTGCCGTGAGTGCGTGCGCGGTCTGGCGGCCGATGCCGTTGCCCGCGCCGAGCAGGACGAAGGCGCGGTCGTCCAGGCGGTGCAGGGCGGCGTAGTCGGGGACGGGGGAGGTGTCGAGGGGCTCTTCGCTCACGGCGTCGAGAGGCTCCTCGCTCACGGCGTCGCCCGCCCCTGCTTCGCTCACGGCGTCGCCCGCCGGGGCCGGTAGGACGCCAGCTCCGGGATGACTTCCTTGCCCAGGATCTCGATCGTGCGCAGGATCTCCTGGTGCTCCAGATAGCCCCACTGGACGTAGCAGATGAGCTGGTCGATGCCGAGGTCGGCGTACCGCTTGGCCTTGCGGACGATCGTCTCCGCGTTGCCGATCAGGATCATGTCGCCGTCGCTGAACTCCTTGACCGGTACGTTCCCTTCGATGATCGGGGTGAGGAAGGGGAAGGTCCGCTCGCGCTCGTCGGGGGTCAGGTGCGGCAGCTCCCAGTCGAGCGTGAACTGGGCCAGGTTGCGGTACCACCACGCCACCGAGTCCCAGACCCGCCGCGAGGGACGGTCCGCGACGTGCACCAGGGTGTATGCGCTGACGCGGTCCGTGGTGACGTCCGTGATGGGGGAGGGGGCGAGTGCCGCCGCGCGGTAGGCAGCGACCTGACGGGCCATCACGTCGAGCGGCTGCATGATCGAGAAGGAGAGCAGCCCGAGGCCCGCCGCGCCCGCCACCTCTGCCGAGCCGGGCGATGTCGCCGCCATCCAGCACGGGGGGTGCGGGTCCTGCACCGGCTTCGGGGTGACCATCCGCCGGGGGAAGGTGAAGCGCTCCGACTCGTACGCGAAGTACTCCTCGCGCCACATGCCCGTCACGATCTCGATCGCCTCGCGCCAGTCGGACCGCGACTGCTCCCTGTCGACGCCAAAGGCCGTCTGTTCCATGGGAGTTGAGCGGCCTGTGCCCCACTCGACGCGGCCCTCCGACAGTACGTCCACCGCCGCCACCTTCTCCGCGATCCGCTGCGGGGGAGTGAAGCCGAAGGGGGTGAGCGTGACGCCGAAGCCGAGGCGTATCCGCTCGGTGAGTGCCGCGATGTGGCCGAGGAGCACCTCGGGCGCGGGGCAGTGCGAACGTCCCTCGCGGAAGTGGTGCTCCACCGCCCACACCGTGCGGAAGCCGACCCGGTCCGCGAGCCGGATCTGTTCGACGGCCTCGCGATACGCGCGCTGCTCGGCGCTGCGCTGGCCGTGCGGATGGGGTCCGTTCCAGGGCTTCGGTACGTCGATCTCGTACAGCACGTCGAGGTCCATCGCCTGCTGCCTCCCTATCGACCGGGGCTCGACCGGAGCCCGACCGGAGCCCGACCAGGACTCGACCCGGGGCGCACGATCGGCTCGACCGGAGTGCACGATGGGGGAGATCTGACGAAGTGTCAATGACCTCCCCGGAGCCCCGGCACGCAACGGACGAAACGGACCGCGCAACGAAGACCCGCGGGAAGGGGAAGTACGCAACGATCATGCGGGTCTGCGCAAGGTTGCTGCATTACGTACGTGAAGCACGTCTCATAGAGTCGTCCGCTGTACGTGGTGTGGCGGGGACCGCCTGCTCGGCGGTCCCCATCCATGCATGGGTGCTGCCGCCGGTCCCGCCGCCCTGACCGGCAGCGATGAAGGAGCCATGCGTGCTCGACCAAGGCGCACCCCCGCAGAACCGACCAAGTCCCCCGGGGGCCACGGGGCTCGGTCGTCGCTTGATGCGGCGAAAGCCGGTGGAACTGCTGGTCGCAGAGGGCGGCCAGGGTGAGGGCGGCTCGCTGCGGCGGTCCCTCGGCATGTGGCAGCTGACCATGATCAGCATCGGCGCCACGCTCGGCACCGGCATCTTCGTCGTCCTCGGCGAGAGTGTCCCCAAGGCCGGACCCGCCGTCACCATCTCCTTCGTGATCGCCGGACTCACCGCCCTCTTCTCGGCGCTCTCGTACGCCGAGCTGGCCGGCACCATACCGGTCGCGGGCTCTTCCTATTCGTACGCGTACGCAACCATGGGTGAACTGATCGCCTGGGTCTGCGGCTGGTGCCTGGTCCTGGAGTACGGCGTCTCGGTCGCGGCCGTCGCCGTCGGCTGGGGCGAATACCTCAACGAACTGCTCGACGGCACCATCGGTGTCACGATCCCGGACGCGCTCTCCGCGGCGCCCGGTGAGGTCGACGGGGCCATCATCAACCTGCCCGGCCTGATCGTCGTCCTGCTCGCCATGGTGTTCCTGCTCGGCGGCGCAAAGGAGTCGGCGCGGGCCAACACGATCATGGTCATCGTGAAGATCGCCGCGCTCGTGCTCTTCTGCACCATCGGCTTCATGGGCTTCAAGTCCGGCAACTACTCGGACTTCATGCCGCTGGGCACGGCCGGTGTCAGCGCGGCCGCCGCGAGCCTCTTCTTCTCGTACATCGGCTTCGACGCCGCCTCCACCGCCGGTGAGGAAGCGAAGAACCCGCAGCGCGACCTGCCCCGCGCGATCATGCTCTCGCTGATCATCGTCACGGCCCTCTACGTCCTGGTCGCCGCCGTCGCCGTCGGCGCCTGGAACTGGAAGGACTTCGAGGGCTCCGAGGCCGCGCTCGCCGCGATCATGAACGACGTCAGCGGCCAGAGCTTCTGGGGCACGCTGCTCGCGGCCGGCGCCGTCATCTCCATCGCGTCCGTCGTCCTGACCGTCCTCTACGGCCAGACCCGCGTCCTGTTCGCCATGTCCCGCGACGGCCTGGTCCCCAAGGCGTTCGGCAAGGTCAGCAAGAAGACGGGCACGCCCCGCGTGAACACCGTCATCGTGTCGCTGTTCTGCGCCGCGCTCGCCTCGGTCATCCCGCTCGGCAAGCTCGTCGACGCCACCAGCATCGGCACGCTCTTCGCCTTCGGCCTGGTCAACATCGCCGTCGTCGTGCTGCGCCGGACCCGCCCGGACATGCCGCGCACCTTCCGCGTGCCGCTCGGCTGGCTCTTCCCGGTGCTCGGCTTCGCCTTCTGCGCGTACAACATGTTCAGCCTCGACTCCATCACCTGGGTCGTGTTCGGTGTCTGGATGGCCGTCGGCCTCGTGTTCTACTTCCTGTACGGCATGAGCCGCTCCCGATTGGCCTCCGCAGAGAAGTGATCCACCCCCAGTGCGACTGAACGATCTCGACGAACGCATCGTGCACGCCCTCGCCGAGGACGCCCGCCGCTCCTACGCCGACATCGGCCAGCTGGTCGGGCTCTCCGCGCCCGCCGTGAAGCGGCGCGTCGACCGGCTGCGGGAGACCGGTGCCATCACGGGATTCACCGTGCGGGTCGACCCGGCCGCGCTCGGCTGGGAGACCGAGGGGTTCATCGAGATCTACTGCCGTCGCAACACCTCGCCGGAGGCGATCCGGCGAGGTCTGGAGAGGTATCCGGAGATCGCGTCCGCGTCCACCGTCACCGGTGACGCGGACGCGGTCGTCCAGGTCTTCGCCGCCGACATGCGGCACTTCGAGCGGGTGCTCGAACGGATCGCGGGCGAGCCGTTCGTGGAGCGGACGAAGTCCGTGCTCGTGCTGTCGCCGCTGATGCGCCGGTTCTCTTCCGGGGCGCCTGCCTAGATCTTCGGCCGCGGGCCCGCTGTGTGGCGTGTCGCGCGGTTCGCCGCGCCCCTTACGGGCGCTGATCCATCGGCCGTACGTGAAGGTCGCCGCTGCCGGGCCTCGTCCTGTCGAACGGGGCCGCGCTCACGCACTTGGGCATGTCGTCCGGCAGGTCGTTCGGGATGCCGATCATGGCCCAGCTGTAGCCGAAGCGGTCCTGCTTGCCCTGGTCGTGGACCGTCATGCCGACGCGCTTGCCGACCGCCCCTTTCAGGTCGCCGTCCGCCTTCGTGACGACCGCCGACACCGTGGCGACCTTTCCGCCGGTCAGCAAACAGTCCACGCGGGCCTCGGCGGAGCCGCCGAATTTGGGGTGCTCCATGTAGTGGCTGAACACGATGGTGCCGTGCGCGGCCGTGGGGTCGTTCCTGTCCCCGGCGTCCAGATGGGCGTCGAAGGTGACGGTGGCGTCGTCTCCGGGCCGGCGGTCCAGCTCGGCGGTCCCGGTCAGGGCGGCGGCCTCGCGCCCGGGGCGCGGGGGCTCCGACGCGGTCGCGGACCCGGCGACTCCGGCGAGCGCGAGGAACGCGGCGCCCACGGCGACGACTCGGATGAAGGTGGAGCGGCGGTGCATGCAAAGCCCCCGTCTGACGGCGGTCCGTCCGGGCGTGGTCCACGCTCCCGCGCGCCGACGCCCGGTACATCGTGCGCGAGGGGGTGAGCGCCTCCGCCGCGCGGCGGGGTGCGGCCGCTTCCCGAGGAGGAGGCACCGGGCCCGCCCGACCCCCGTACGGGCGGGCCCGGTGCCGTCAGCCGGTCGGGTACGTGGGGGACCAGGGCTTGACGTCGAAGTCACCGGTGCCCTTCCTGACCTTCTCGAAGGGAGCCGCGCTCGTGCACTTGGTCAGCTTCTTGGTCCCGTCGGGGCCGCCCACGGCGGCCCAGCTATAGCCCACGCGGTCGTGCTTGCCCTGGTCGTGGACCGTGAAGCCCACCCGGCCCCCCTTGATCTCCTTGAGGTTGGTGTCCGTGATGATGCCGGTGGCCGTGGCGACCTTGCCGCCCGTGATCAGGCAGTCGATGCGGCCCTTCGCCCAGCCGCCTTCGCCGCCCGGCTTGTCCAGGTGCACGAACTCGAAGGTGCCGGTCGCCTTGTCCGGGCGCATGGTGTCGCGCTCGGCCAGGTGCGCGTCGAAGGTGAACGTCACGTCTTCAGTGGTCTTGCGGTACAGCTTCGCGCTGCCGGTCAGCGCGGCGGCCTCGTGAGCACGGGTCTCCGAGGCGGCCTTGTGCGCCCCGCCGGCGTCCGACGCCACTGCGGCTCCCACCGCCCCCATGGCCAGCAGCAGGGCGGTCCCGACGGTGATCACGCGGCCGCGGCCGCGGCTGCGGGTACTGGTGGGGCGGCTGTAGGCGGTCCGGGTGCTTGCGTTGCGGCTCACGGGGAGCCTCCGTCCGATGTGCCGTGCACCCGGTCCTTCCGGGCGAGATCACGGTCTCGCGGCAGGGGGTGCCGGCACGTCCGGCCACAGGCGGCAATCCGCCTCCGCCGTGCGGCGGGGAACACCCCCGCCCGCCCTGCACCCGGCGGAGGACACGGCTACGGCTCCGGTCCCATGCCGCCGCGCAACGAATCGCCGCCGAGGGGCCCGCACGCGCAACGGATCGAGCATCTGCCCGCAACGCTCGCGCCTTGTCCGGACAGGGCCGCCGACCGTACCGTCTAACGGACCCCACCTGCCCCTTCGTACGCCCCGAGGATCCGCCATGCCTGCGCTGCGCACCGCCCTGCTCCAGAGTTCCGGGCAGCTCGGCTCCGTCGCCGAGAACCTCAAGGCGCTCGACGAGGCCGCCGGTCGTGCCGCGGCGGCCGGTGCGGGGCTGCTGGTCGCGCCCGAGCTGTACCTCACCGGGTACGCGATCGGCGACGACGTGCCGCGTCTCGCCGAGACCGCCGACGGGGCGTCGGCCGCCGCGATCGCCGAGACCGCCGTACGCCACGGCGTCGCGATCGCCTACGGCTACCCCGAGCGGGACGGCGAAGCGGTCTTCAACTCCGTCCAGCTGATCGGCGCCGACGGCGCCCGCCTGGCGAACTACCGCAAGACCCACCTCTTTGGCTGCTTCGAGCGGGACTACTTCACCCCCGGTGAACAGGCCGTCGTACAGGCGGAGTTGGGCGGTCTGCGGATCGGCCTGATGATCTGCTACGACGTGGAGTTCCCGGAGAACGTCCGCGCGCACGCCCTCGCGGGCACCGACCTCCTGCTCGTGCCCACGGCCCAGATGCACCCCTTCCAGTTCGTCGCCGAGTCGGTCGTGCCGGTGCGCGCCTTCGAGAACCAGATGTACGTCGCGTACGTCAACCGGGTCGGCAAGGAAGGGGAGTTCGAGTTCGTCGGGCTCTCCACGCTGGCAGGACCCGACGGCGTCGCGCGCACCCGCGCCGGACGGGACGAGCAACTGGTGTTCGCCGACGCGGACCCGGCCTTCCTCGCCGAGTCGCGCGAGGCCAACCCCTACCTGCGCGACCGCCGCCCGGGTCTGTACGCCTCCCTGGTCTGATCCCTGGTCCGACCAGCCCCGAGCTTCCCCTTCTTCTGTTCTGCCGTTCCCGCAAGGAGTCCGTACCCCATGACGTCCACGGTGCCCACCGCCGTCCAGCACACCGACGCCCAGCCGCCGATCACCATGTTCGGTCCGGACTTCCCTTACGCGTACGACGATTTCCTCGCCCACCCCGCGGGCCTCGGCCAGATACCCGCGACCGAGCACGGCACGGAGGTCGCGGTCATCGGCGGTGGCCTTTCCGGCATCGTGGCCGCGTACGAACTGATGAAGATGGGCCTCAAGCCCGTCGTCTACGAGGCCGACCAGATCGGCGGCCGGCTTCGCACCGTCGGCTTCGAGGGCTGTGACGGTGACCTGACCGCCGAGATGGGCGCGATGCGCTTCCCGCCGTCCTCGACGGCGCTGCAGCACTACATCGACCTGGTGGGCCTCAAGACCCAGCCGTTCCCCAACCCGCTCGCCGAGTCGACGCCCTCCACGGTCGTCGACCTCAAGGGCGAGTCGCACTACGCCGAGACCGTCGCCGACCTGCCGCAGGTCTACCGCGACGTGGCGAAGGCGTGGAACGACTGCCTGGAGGAGGGCGCCGACTTCTCCGACATGAACCGCGCCCTGCGCGAGCGTGACGTGCCGAAGATCCGCGAGATCTGGTCCAAGCTCGTCGAGAAGCTCGACAACCAGACCTTCTACGGCTTCCTCTGCGAGTCCGAGGCCTTCAAGTCCTTCCGGCACCGCGAGATCTTCGGCCAGGTCGGCTTCGGCACGGGCGGCTGGGACACCGACTTCCCCAACTCCATCCTGGAGATCCTGCGCGTCGTCTACACCGAGGCCGACGACCACCACCGCGGCATCGTCGGCGGCAGCCAGCAGCTGCCCCTTCGGATGTGGGACCGCGAGCCGCAGAAGATCGTGCACTGGGCGCCCGGAACCTCCCTGAGCTCGCTGCACGAGGGCGGCGTGCCGAAGCCCGCCGTGACCCGCCTCGACCGCACCGCGGGCAACCGCGTCACCGTCACCGACGCCTCGGGCGACATCCGCACCTACCAGGCGGCGATCTTCACCGCCCAGTCCTGGCTGCTCCTCAGCAAGATCGCGTGCGACGACACGCTCTTCCCCATCGACCACTGGACGGCGATGGAGCGGACCCACTACATGGAGTCCTCCAAGCTCTTCGTCCCGGTCGACCGGCCGTTCTGGCTGGACAAGGCCGTCGACGACAGGGGGAACCCGACCGGCCGTGACGTCATGTCGATGACGCTCACCGACCGCATGACGCGCGGCACCTACCTGCTGGACGACGGCCCGGACAAGCCCGCCGTCATCTGCCTCTCCTACACCTGGTGCGACGACAGCCTGAAGTGGCTGCCGCTCTCGGCGAACGAGCGCATGGAGGTCATGCTCAAGTCGCTCGGCGAGATCTATCCCAAGGTCGACATCCGCAAGCACATCATCGGCAACCCGGTGACGGTGTCGTGGGAGAACGAGCCCTACTTCATGGGCGCCTTCAAGGCGAACCTGCCGGGGCACTACCGCTACCAGCGGCGCCTGTTCACGCACTTCATGCAGGAGTCCCTGCCCGAGGACAAGCGGGGCATCTTCCTCGCCGGTGACGACATCTCGTGGACGGCAGGGTGGGCCGAGGGGGCGGTGCAGACCGCGCTGAACGCCGTGTGGGGCGTCATGCATCACTTCGGCGGGGCCACGGACGCGACCAACCCCGGTCCTGGCGATGTGTACGACGAGATTGCTCCCGTCGAGCTGCCTGAGGACTGAGCGCCGTCTCAGTCGGGGCGCGTGGGAATCTGCCGGGCCGTCGTGGCTTGTCGCGCAGTTCCCCGCGCCCCTAGGGCCTAGACCCCGGCCGCCCTCGCCGCCTCGTACACCTCCGCCGCCACGTCCTTCAGTTCCTCCGCGTCCCGTGTGCTGCCCGCGAGTTCGATGAGGATCTCCTCCACGGAGCCCGTGGAGGCGTGTGCCTCGATGTCCTCGACGATCTGGGCGACGTTGCCCCGGAAGGGGGAGCGCTTCTCGCCCTCGTACGGGGTCGGCGTGTACCGCGCGTTGGCCCGCAGGACGCTCTGGACCGGTTTCGTGCGGCCCCGCTCGGCGGCCAGTTCCTTCAGGGCCTGCGCCTGCTCGGCCAGCTTCTCGGCGCCCACGCCCACCGGCATCCAGCCGTCGGCGCGGTCGACGAGCCTGCGCAGGGCGCGCGGGCTGTTGGCGGGCAGCAGGATGGGGATGGGGCGCGCGGGCTTGGGGCCGACCACCGAGGGGGCGATCGTGGTCAGCTCGCCCTCGTACGACACCGGGTCCGGGCCCCACACCGCGTGGCAGACGTCGATCAGCTCGTCCAGGACCTTGCCGCGCTGCTCGAAGGGGGCCACCCCCGAAGCCGCGTACTCGTCACGGGACCAGCCCGTGCCGAACCCCGCGACGACGCGGCCGCCGCTCGCCGCGTCCAACGTGGCCAGCGAGCGCGCCAGTTGGAACGGCACGTGCAGCGGGGCGACCAGGACACTGGTGCCCAGGCGGGCCCGCTCGGTGGCGGCAGCCGCCAGGGTGAGCGTGATCAGCGGATCGGGCACCGAGCGGTAGGTGTCGGGCCAGGGCAGTCCCTCGATGCCGTACAGACCCTGGGTCGCGGGCTCGGGGAACAGGACGCGTTCATAGACCCACAGGCTCTCGTACCCGATCTCCTCGGCGGCGCGGGCGACAGCCGGGACATCCCGTCCGATGCTGTACTGCCGGCCCTGCGGGAGGCCGAGACCGAGTCGTGTGGCCATGCTGGTGCTCCTTCGCATCCGGGGTCACTGCCTTCAACGTACAGCTATTTGCGGGTAGTTCCCCGGCGGCGGGCGCACGGCGGCCGGATCAGTCCGGCAGGGGAGTCAGCAGCATCCGGCCCACCAGGCCGACCGCTCCGTCCAGACGCTCTCGGAACCCTTGAGCGACGAGAGGCAGTTCGTCCAGCGCCCGCATCGCCAGTGCCGTCGCCCAGGCGCCGTCCCTGGCCCGCTCCAGGCTCCAGGAACCCAGCAGGTGGGTGAGCGGGTCGGCGATCTGGAAGAGGTCGGGGCCCGGCATCAGCTCCTCGCGGATGCTCTCCTCCAGCGAGACGAGGATGTCGCCCACGCGGTCGAACTCGTCCTCCAGGTCCGCCGGTTCGCAGCCGAGCGTACGACAGGTGTCGATGACGGCCAGCGGAAGGTCGTGGCCGATGTGCGCGTTGATGCCCGCGAGCGCGAACTGCAGCGGACGTACGCCGGGATGGCGCCGGAGCTGGAACAGCGGGCGCCAGCAGGCGGGCGGCCTGCGGTCGGCGGCCACCGCGTCGACCGCCCGCAGATAGCGCTCGGCGAAGAGCACGTCCAGCGTGACCGCGGCTCCGGTGTCCCGGAAACGACCGGTGTCGAGATGGCGGCCCACCTCTTCGGTCACCGACAGATAGACCCGGTTGAAGACCCCGACCCCGTCGCCCGAGGGGAAGCCGGCGCCCAGCGCGCGCATCCGCGTCACCACGCCGTCAACCCCGTGTGCCGAGCCTGTGAACTCCGCGAACCGCTCCGACTGCGCCATGGTGGCAGGGTCCCAGCCCTAGGCTGGCCCGAGTGCCACCGCACCGGCCGCTTCCCCAGAACGAGGGAACGACAGCCGCGTGTGCCCCTGGGGAGGGGAGCCGGCACGCCGTGTCAGGGGGACACGGGAGAGGGAGGGACAGCACTGTGACAGGTAACCGCGCACGACATCGCGCCGAACGGCGGGCCGAGCGGAGGGCCGCCGCCCGCCGTGGCGTCGCGGTCGCCGCGGCGTCGGTCGTGGCCGCCGTCGGCGCCGTCACCGGAATGGTGTCCGCCGTGGACGAAGGCGGCGGCAAGGACCAGGCGCGCCCGAAGGTGACGAAGTCGCCGACGCTGGAACCGCTGCCCGCGGTGCCGACGCCGTCCGCCTCGAAGACCTCGGCGAAGCCTTCGCCCGCGAAGTCCTCCGCATCCCCGAAGCCGAGACCGAAGCCCTCGACGCAGCGCCCGAAGAAGCCGAGCAGCGCGGCTGCCTCTTCCAACTCCCTCTACCGACACGGTGATTCACAGGTCCTGGACTGGGTCAGGGCCAATCGCGGCGACCCGCGCCGGCCGCTCATCGAGTCGCGGATCGCCGCCCATCCCGCTGCCGTGTGGTTCGCGGAGTACGCGCCGGGGACCATCACGTCACGGGTGCGCGCGGTGACGTCGAACGCGGGGAGCCGGGTGCCCGTCGTCGTGCCGTACGCGATACCGGACCGTGACTGCGGGGGCGCGTCGCAGGGCGGTGCGCCGGACCTCGCGGCGTACGACGCGTGGATCGGGAAGTTCGCCGCGGGCCTCGGCTCCGGCGAGGTCATCGTCATCCTGGAACCGGATGCGATCGCGCTCTCCGAGTGCCTCTCGGCGCAGGAGCGCTCGGCCCGCTATGCCTCGCTCGCCCGCGCGGGCCGCACCCTGAAGGCCGCCAATCCCAGGGCCAGGGTCTATTACGACGCCGGGCACTCCGGTTGGAACGCCGCGGCCAAACAGGCCGGACGGCTGCGCGCGGCGGGCGCGGCATCCTCCGCGTCGTCCGACGGCGTCTTCACCAACGTCTCGAATTTCCACCGCACCGACGCCGAGACCGCGTACGCCCGAGAGGTCCTGTCCGCGCTCGGCGGTCCGGCGGGCCTCGGCGCCGTCATCGACACGAGCCGCAACGGAAACGGCGCCCCTGCGGACGGCGAGTGGTGCGACCCGGCCGGCCGCGGGCTCGGGTCGAGCCCGACACTGCGCACCGGCCAGGCCCGCATCGACGCCTATCTGTGGGTCAAACTGCCGGGCGAGTCCGACGGCTGCAAGGGTGCGCCGGGGATGTTCACGCCCGGCTACGCCTACGACTTGGCGCGCGGCTGAGAGCCGTCGCCGCTCTCGTTTCCGTCCGCTTCGTCGTACGTGGACGTGCCCGAATCGAGCAGCGGCTCCTGCGACTTGAGGTGCGGCGGGGCGAAGGCGCGCAGCACGTGGTAGCCGGTGATCACGACGATGGTGCCGAGCGCGATGCCGCTCAGCTCGAAGTTGTCGGTGATCTTCAGTGAGACGCCGCCGACGCCGATGATGATGCCCGCGGCGGCCGGGACGAGGTTCAGCGGATTGCGCAGATCCACCCCGGCGTTGATCCAGATCTGGGCGCCGAGCAGGCCGATCATGCCGTACAGGATGACGGTGATGCCGCCGAGGACACCGCCCGGGATGGCCGCCACGACCGCGCCGAACTTGGGGCAGAGGCCGAAGAGAAGGGCGAAGCACGCGGCGGCCCAGTACGCGGCCGTGGAGTAGACGCGGGTCGCGGCCATCACGCCGATGTTCTCGGAGTACGTCGTGTTGGGCGGGCCGCCGACCGCCGTGGAGAGCATGGAGGCGGCGCCGTCGGCGGAGATGGCGGTGCCGAGCTTGTCGTCCAGGGAGTCACCGGTCATCTCGCCGACCGCCTTGACGTGCCCGGCGTTCTCGGCGACCAGCGCGATGACGACGGGCAGCGCGACGAGGATCGCCGACCACTCGAAGCTCGGCGCGTGGAAGGTCGGCAGGCCGATCCAGTCGGCGTTGCCGACGGCGGAGAGGTCGAGGCGCCAGTGGTCGACGACCTTGCCCGAGCCGTCCGCCGAGTGGATCTTGCCGAAGACCAGGTCGAGGACCCAGGACAGGACGTACCCGAAGATCAGGCCCAGGAAGATCGCGACGCGTGACCAGAATCCGCGCAGGCACACCACGGCCAAACCGGTGAACAGCATCACCAGGAGCGCCGTCCACTGGTCCTGCGGCCAGTACGTGGACGCGGTGACCGGCGCCAGATTGAAGCCGATCAGCATGACGACGGCGCCGGTGACGATCGGCGGCATCGCGGCGTGGATGATCCGCGCCCCGAACTTCTGGACGGCCAGACCCACCAGGAAGAGCGCCGCGCCGACCACGAAGACCGCGCCGGTCACGGTCGCGGAGGAGCCGCCCTGCGCGCGGATGACGGCGGCCACGCCCACGAAGGAGAGCGAACAGCCCAGGTAGCTGGGGACCCGGCCACGCGTGGCGAGCAGGAAGATGACCGTCGCGACGCCCGACATCATGATCGCGAGGTTCGGGTCGAGGCCCATCAGGACGGGCGCCACGAAGGACGCGCCGAACATGGCGACCACGTGCTGGGCGCCGAGCCCGAAGGTGCGCGGCCACGAGAGCCGCTCGTCGGGACGGACGACTGCTCCGGGCGCGGGGGTGCGCCCGTCGCCGTGCAGTCTCCAGCGCACGCCGAGATCCATGGTTCTGTTCCGCCTTCTGTGCGCCCGACTTTGTCAAGACCTGAATGAGTCAGCGCAATGTTAATCCGGCGTAAGGTTCACGGTTTCCCGGCGGGCGCGTCCGCCGGAGCGGCCTCAGTGACCTCGCGGGCGTCCGTGCGCAGCACTCCCGCGAACACCGCGAGCCCGCAGGCGAGCACGGTCACCAGGCCGAAGGAGACCACCAGGCTCGTCGCGTCGGCGAGCGTGCCGATCGCGGACGGGGCGATCAGGCCCGACGTGTAGGTGATGGTGGCGACGCCCGCGATGGCCTGGCTGGGGTTCGGTCCGCTGCGTCCGGCCGCGGCGAACGCGAGGGGCACCACGACCGCGATGCCGAGCCCGAGCAGCGCGAACCCGGACATGGCGACCGCCGGGTGCGGCGCCACCACCACCAGGAGACCGCCGAGCGCCGCGACCACGCCGCCCACGCGCACCGTGCGGACCGCGCCGAAGCGGTCCACCACCGCGTCGCCCGCGAGCCGCGCGATGGCCATGGTGAGCGTGAATCCGGTGGTGCACGCCGCAGCGACACCCGCCGAGCTGTCCAGGACGTCCCGCAGATAGACCGCCGACCAGTCCAGGCTCGCGCCCTCGGCGAAGACCGCGCAGAAGCCGACCGCGCCGATCAGGAGCGCCGACTTGGGCGGCAGCGAGAAGCGCGGCGGCGCCTCGTCCTCGGGCTCCGCCTGCAGGTCGAGCACGCCCTGGCAGGCGACCAGGCCGACCGCGGTGAGCGCCGCGGCGGCGAGCGCGTGGTGCAGCCGGGCGTCCGAGCCCAGATGGGCGGCGACCGTGCCGGCCGCGGAGCCGATCAGGGCGCCGACGCTCCACATGCCGTGCAGACCCGACATGATCGACTTCTTCATGCGGGCCTCGACCTCGACACCGAGGGCGTTCATCGCCACGTCCGACATGCCCGCCGTCGCGCCGTACACGAACAGGGCCAGGCAGAGCGTGAGCAGGTTCGGCGCGAGCGAGGGCAGGATCAGGGAGAGCGTCCACAGGGCGAGCAGGCCGCGCAGCGCGGTCCGCGCGCCGAAGCGGTGACTGACCCAGCCCGCGAGCGGCATCGCCACCGAGGCGCCGATCGCGGGGAAGGCGAGGGCGAGGCCGAGGAGTCCGGCGCTGAGGTCGGCGTGCTCCTGGATCCAGGGCACGCGGGTGGCGAAGGAGCCGGTGACGGCGCCGTGCACACAGAAGACGGCGGCCACGGCGTACCGCGCCCGCTTCAACTGACGTACGTCGTAGGTCACTTCACTCATCGATGCTCCGCCCCTCCCGAGGTCCGCCCCGCTACGGCGACGTAAACTATCAGGAACCCTGCCTGATAAATAGCAGCTTTATGGAAGGATCCCCGGCATGCCCGCATCACCGAGCACCGCCCGGGCCATCAACGACCGGCTCGCCCTGGGGCTCCTGCAGCGCGAAGGGCCGCTGACGGCCAACCAGTTGAAGCAGCTGACCGGCCTCTCCCGGCCCTCGGTCGCCGACCTGGTCGAGCGCCTCCAGGGCTCCGGCCTGATCGCGGTCGTGGGGGAGGCAGGTGCCCGGCGCCGGGGCCCCAATGCCCGGCTGTACGGGATCGTCGCCGACCGGGCGCACCTCGCGGCCGTAGACGTACGCACCGACGGCCTCTCCGTCGTGATCACCGACCTGCTCGGCGCGGAGCTCGCCGAGGCATCCGAGCCCATCGGCGGCGACACCGGCACCAGCCCCGCCGTAGAACGCGCCGTCGCCCTGGTGGAACGCACCGCGCGGCACGGCGGGGTCCGGCGGCTGCACACCGTGGCGATCGGCGCACCCGGCCTCATCGACCCCGCCACCGGCGAACTGCGTGACACCACCTCGCTGCCCGCCTGGCACCGCCGCCTCGCCGGAGCCCTCCAGGAGCGGCTCCCGGCCCGCGTGCTCGTGGAGAACGAGACCAACCTCGCCGCCCGCGCCGAACAGCGCGACGGCGCCGCCCACGACCGCGACACGTTCGTCCTCCTGTGGCTCGGCGAAGGCGTCGGCGCCGCCGTGGTGCTCGACGGGAGCCTGCGCCGCGGGGCGTCCGGCGGCACCGGGGAGATCGGCTTCCTGCCGGTGCCCGGCACCCACGTACTGCCGTCCGCCACCGCCTGCGAAGGCGGCTTCCACTCGCTGGCCTGCGCCGCCGCCCTCCGCGAGCTCGGCGAGAAGCACGGCATGGCGGCCGGGGGCCAGGCCGCGGACATGATGCGCCGCGCCGTGGAGTCCGGCCCCGCGGCCTTCCTCGACGCCGCCGCCGACCGGATCGCCGTGGGCGCCGCCGCCATGGCCGCGATCCTCGACCCCGGCTGCGTCGTCCTCGGCGGCGAGGTCGGCCGCGCGGGCGGCGATGCGCTCGCCGCCCGGGTGGCGGAGCGCCTCGCCGCCATGTCACCGCTGCACACCGAGGTGCGCGCGAGCGCGCTCGGCGGCGCCGCGGTCCTGCGGGGCGCGCTGCTCGCCGCCAGGGACGCCGCCCAGGACGACCTCTTCGGCCCCGGAGGCTGAGCCACGGCGGTGCGGCCGCAGCATCGGCCTTGCGCGGCGGCAGCAACTCTTGGCCCGTAGTGGTGGGTTCGATGACGGGGATGGCCGGTGGCCCGCTGTGACATCGACCCGGCCGAAGGGATCGTCACCGCCGGTCAGAGGCCTGTCACAGGCTGCTGTGAGCCAGGCCACAGGGGTTCGCCCGTATGGGCGTCGATCAGGCGTGGCACACTGGCCTCGTACCAAAAGCAGCGCACTCCGGGGTCGGTGTAATTCCGAACCGGCGGTTACAGTCCGCGACCCGGCCGCCTCCAGCGGTCGGTTGACCAGGTGAAATTCCTGGACCGACGGTGAAAGTCCGGATGGGAGGCAGTGCGCGGCGGGCGGGCATTCGTGCACGTCGCCGAGTGGCTTGTTTTTGGGATACCCGTCTTTTCGGGTTTCCCGGGGAGAGGTCTCGTTTCCGGCGTCGCTCCCGGTGCCGCTGTCCGTACATTCTGTCGTCATCGACAGGCCCCGGAGTCCGTGCCTTATGAGGCAGGAGGACCCGGTGGCCACCGCACCCGCAACAGCAGCGGACGAGCACGAGCTCGCCGCCATGCGCCGTGCCATCTCGCTCGCTGCCCTCGGGCTCGGCTCCACCAGCCCCAATCCGGTCGTCGGATGCGTGATCGTCGACGCCTCCGGAGCCATCGTCGGCGAGGGCCACCACCAGCGCGCCGGCGGTCCGCACGCCGAGGTCCACGCCCTGCGCGCGGCCGGCGAACAGGCCCGCGGCGCCACCGCCCTGGTCACCCTCGAACCCTGCAACCACACCGGACGCACCGGCCCCTGCGCCCAGGCGCTCATCGACGCCGGGATCGCCCGCGTCGTCTACGCGGTCGGCGACCCGAACCCCACCGCGACCGGGGGCGCGCAGCGACTGCGCACCGCCGGGGTCGACGTACGGGCGGGTCTCCTGGAGGCCGAGGCTGCCGCGGGCAACGCCGCCTGGCTCACCTCCGTACGCCTCGGCCGCCCCCACGTCACCTGGAAGTACGCGGCGACGCTCGACGGCCGCATCGCCGCCGCCGACGGCAGCAGCCGCTGGATCACCTCCGCCGAGGCCCGCGCCGACGTCCACCGGCTGCGTGCCGAGTGCGACGCGGTGGTCGTCGGCTCCGGCACCCAGCGCGCCGACGACCCGCACCTCGCCGTGCGGGGCATCGAAGGCGCCGTTCAGCCGCTGCGCGTCGTCGTCGACACGAACGGCACCGCGGTGACGCCCGGCGCCCGCGTCCTGGACGACGCGGCGCCCACCCTCATCGCGCTCGCCGACAACGTGACCCCGCAGAGCGACGCCGAGACGGTGCGACTGCCCCGCGCGGACGGCGGGTTGGACATCCCCGCCCTGCTCGACGCGCTCCACGCGCGCGGGGTGCGTTCCGTCCTCCTCGAAGGCGGGCCGACGCTCGCCGGAGCCTTCGTCGCCGCGGGCGCCGTCGACCGCGTCATCGCCTACCTCGCCCCCGTCCTGCTCGGCGCGGGCCCCGCCGCCCTCACCGGCGGCGGAATCACGACCATCACCGAAGCGTTGCGGCTCGACGTGAGCGAGACCGTCCGCATCGGCCCCGATCTGCGCGTCACCGCGACCCCCGTAGCCCTCGTAGCGAAGGAGCACTGAAGTGTTCACCGGAATCGTCGAAGAGCTGGGCGAGATCACCGCCGTCGAGAACCTGGACGACGCGTCCCGCTTCCGCGTCCGTGGCCCCGTCGTCACCGAGGGCGCCAAGCACGGCGATTCCATCGCGGTCAACGGCGTCTGTCTGACGGTCGTGGAGCACGAGGGCGACGAGTTCACCGCCGACGTGATGGCCGAGACCCTGAACCGCTCCAGCCTGGGCGCACTGGCGGCGGGCTCGCGGGTCAACCTGGAGCGGCCCACCGCGGTCGGCGACCGCCTCGGCGGCCACATCGTCCAGGGCCATGTGGACGGCACCGGCGAGATCGTCGAGCGAAAGCCATCCGAGAACTGGGAGATCGTCAAGATCTCGCTCCCCGCGGACCTCTCCCGCTACGTGGTCGAGAAGGGCTCCATCACCGTCGACGGCGTCAGCCTCACGGTGGTCGACGCCGGGATCGACCACTTCACCATCAGCCTCATCCCCACCACCCTCGCCCTGACCACGCTCGGCATCAAGCAGCCCGGCGACCCGGTCAACCTCGAGGTGGACGTCATCGCGAAGTACGTCGAGCGGATGCTCGGCGACCGCGTCCTCGCCGCCGCTCCCGCCCCGGCACCCGCTCCCGCTCAGGAGGCCACGAAGTGAACTGGCTCAACTCCGAAGCCTTCACGGCCTTCGGGCAGCACGTGATCTGGTCCGACATGGTGGGCAACACCATCGGTCTGATCGCCCTCGCCCTCGGCTGGCGGCGCTCCATATGGACCTGGCCCGCCCAGTTCCTCTCCGGCCTCATCCTCGTCGGCGCCTACGCCTCCGCGCAGCTCTCCGGCGGCGTCGGCAAGCAGCTGCTCGTCATCGGCGTCGCCCTGTGGGGCTGGCGCTTGTGGACCAACGGCAGGCAGCAGGCGCAGGACGGCTCCATCGCCGTCCGGTTCGCCACCTGGAAGGAGCGCGGCGTACTGCTCGGCGGCACCGCCGTCGGCACCCTCGCGGTCGGCGCCCTGTTCTCCGCCGTCCCCGACCTGTCCTGGAACCCCTGGCCCGACGCCTACATCTTCGTCGGCACCCTCGCGGCGATGGTCGCCCAGGCCCGCGGTCTGGTCGAGTTCTGGTTCGCCTGGCTCCTGGTCGACGTGGTCGGGGTGCCCCTCGCGTTCAGCAGTGGTCTGGCCTTCTCCGGCCTCGTGTACGTCATCTATCTCGCGCTCGTCCTGTGGGGCATGCGCGACTGGTGGCTGCGGTCGCGCACAGCGTCCTCGCAGCCCGTCATGGAAGGAGCCCCGGCATGAGCGCGGCACCGGTCTGGTACAGCACGGGACACGAAGAAGACGCCTCCGACCTGGCCCTCGACCCCGTCGAGGCGGCCATCCGCGACATCGCCGCCGGGCGGCCCGTCGTGGTCGTCGACGACGAGGACCGGGAGAACGAGGGCGACCTCGTCATCGCGGCCGAGAAGGCCACGCCCGAGATCATCGCCTTCATGATGAGCGAGTGCCGCGGCCTGATCTGCGCGCCCATGGAGGGCGACGAGCTGGACCGACTCCAGCTCCCGCAGATGGTCGAGAACAACACCGAGTCGATGCGGACGGCCTTCACCGTCTCCGTCGACGCGAGCGGCGCGCACGGCGTCACCACCGGCATCTCGGCCGCCGACCGCGCGACCACGCTCCAGATGCTCGCCGCGGGCACGTATCAGCCCACCGACTTCGTGCGCCCCGGCCACATCTTCCCGCTGCGCGCCAAGTCGGGCGGCGTCCTGGTCCGCAACGGCCACACCGAGGCCGCGGTCGACCTGGCACGCCTGGCGGGCCTGCGCCCGGCCGGCGCGATCGTCGAGATCGCGGGCGAGGACGGCACGATGCTCCGCCTGCCCGAGCTGATCCCCTTCGCCCGCAAGCACGGCCTGACGATCATCTCCATCGAGGACCTGATCGCCTACCGCGGCAGCTCCGAGCCGACCGTCCGCCGCGAGGCCGAGGTCCGCCTGCCCACCGCCTTCGGCGAGTTCACGGCGTACGGCTACCGCTCCACCGTCGACGGCGTCGAGCACGTCGCCCTCGTCCACGGAGAGGTCGGCGAGGGCGACGACGTCCTGGTCCGCCTGCACTCCGAGTGCCTGACCGGCGACGTCTTCCACTCGCTCCGCTGCGACTGCGGCCCCCAGCTCGAGGCGTCGATGCGGCGCATCACCGACGAGGGACGCGGCATCGTGGTCTACCTCCGCGGCCACGAGGGGCGTGGCATCGGTCTGCTCTCCAAGCTGCGCGCCTACGAGCTCCAGGAGCGCGGCAGCGACACCCTGGACGCCAACCTGGAACTCGGCCTGCCCGCCGACGCCCGGGACTACGGGGCGGGGGCGCGGATCCTGGACGACCTCGGCGTCCGCAGCGTGCGACTGATGACGAACAACCCCGACAAGACCGACGCGGTCATCCGGCACGGCCTGAAGGTCACCGGACGCGAGCCGATGGCGGTCACGGCGGGTGAGCACAACCTCCGGTACCTGCGCACCAAGCGGGACCGCATGGGCCACGACCTGCCCTGGCTGGACACCGCCCCCGAGGTGTCCGCCTGCGGCAACCAGTAAGTACCGGCACAACGACAACCAGGAGAAGCGCGTGAGCGGCAAGGGTGCACCCGAACTGAGCGTGAAGAACTGCGGCGACCTGCGGGTCGCGGTCATCGCAGCCCAGTGGCACGAGAAGGTCATGGACGGCCTCGTCGACGGCGCCCTGCGCGCCCTGCACGAGCTCGGCATCAGCGAGCCGACCGTCCTGCGCGTACCCGGCAGCTTCGAGCTGCCGGTCGTCGCCAAGGTCCTCGCCGGCCGCGGCTACGACGCGATCGTGGCGCTCGGCGTCGTCATCCGCGGCGGAACCCCGCACTTCGAGTACGTGTGCCAGGGCGTCACCCAGGGCCTGACCCAGGTCACGGTGGACACCGGCGTGCCCATCGGCTTCGGCGTCCTCACCTGCGACACCGAGGAGCAGGCCCTGGACAGGGCGGGCATCGCGGGCTCCCGCGAGGACAAGGGGCACGAAGCGGTCACCGCGGCCGTCGCCACCGCGACCACGCTGCGTACGATCTCCGAACCCTGGCGGTGAGCGGGGCCGGGGAGCCGCGTAAAGTAAGCGACATCATGTCCAAGAAGACTTTCGAGGAGCTCTTCACCGAGCTCCAGCACAAGGCCGCCAACGGCGACCCCGCCACGTCGCGCACCGCCGAGCTGGTCGACAAGGGCGTCCATGCCATCGGCAAGAAGGTCGTCGAGGAGGCCGCCGAAGTCTGGATGGCCGCCGAGCACGAGGGCAAGGAAGCCGCGGCCGAGGAGATCTCCCAGCTGCTCTACCACGTGCAGGTGATGATGGTCGCCCGCGGCATCTCCCTCGACGACGTGTACGCCCACCTCTGAGCCGTACGCCCCCTCCGCCTAACTCTCCCGTCACGCAAAGGAATCCGACCTCATGCTGCGCATCGCCGTCCCCAACAAGGGTTCACTGTCCGGACCTGCGTCGGCGATGCTCCATGAGGCCGGATACCAGCAGCGCAAGGAGTCCAAGGAGCTCGTCCTCGTCGACCCCGAGAACGAGGTCGAGTTCTTCTACCTCCGGCCCAAGGACATCGCGATCTATGTCTCGGCCGGCAAGCTCGACATCGGCATCACCGGTCAGGACCTCCTAGTCGACTCGGGCGCGAACGCCGAGACGATCCTGCCGCTCGGCTTCGCACGCTCCACCTTCCGCTTCGCCGCCAAGCCGGGCACCGCGAGCACCATCGCGGACCTCGCGGGCAAGACGGTCGCCACCTCGTACGAGGGCATCGTCGCCAAGCACCTCGCGGACAGCGGGATCGACGCCTCCGTCGTCCACCTGGACGGCGCCGTCGAGACCGCCATCGAGCTGGGCGTCGCCCAGGTCATCGCGGACGTCGTGGAGACCGGCACCTCGCTGCGCAACGCGGGCCTCGAGGTGTTCGGCGAGCCGATCATGAAGTCCGAGGCGGTCGTCATCCGGCGCACCGGGGCGGACACCGAAGATCCCAAGGTGCAGCAGTTCCTGCGCCGCCTCCAGGGCGTCCTGGTCGCCCGGTCGTACGTGATGATGGACTACGACTGCCGTGCCGAGCACCTGGAGCAGGCCGTCGCCCTCACCCCGGGCCTCGAGTCGCCGACCATCTCGCCCCTGCACAACGAGGGCTGGGTCGCCGTCCGCTCCATGGTCCCGGCCAAGGAGGCGCAGCGGATCATGGACGACCTGTACGCCATCGGGGCGCGGGCCATCCTGACCACGGCCATCCACGCCTGCCGCCTCTGAACGGGCAGGAGAACCCGCCTCATGTCCGAGCTTCCCGCGCTCCCCGCCCTGCCCGTGACCTTCCGGCCGAGCCGGACCCGGGCCGTCCTGCTCACCGCGGGCGTCGCCATCCTGGTGGTCCTCACGGTGATTGCCCTGCTCATCCCGGGTCTCAGCCCGGGGGAGCGGCTCAGCTTCATCTTCACCGGCGTGCTGCTCCTCGGTGTCCTGATGCTCCTGAGCAGGCCCAAGGTCGTCGCCGACGAATCCGGCGTGACCGTCGTGAACATCGCCACCAGCAGGCGGCTTGCCTGGGCCGAGATCGTCCAGGTCAACCTGCGTCCCGGCGACCCGTGGGTGTTCCTCAACCTCAGCGACGGCACCAGCCTCCCCGCCCTGGGCATCCAGCCGGGCATCGCCAAGCAGCGGGCCATCGAGGACGCCCGCGCGCTGCGCGCCCTCGCCGACGCCCGCAGCCCGCAGGGCTGACGCTTCGGGCCGGGTCTTGATTAATCTGGTGGCGGGGCACGCATGGTGTGCCGCCCCGCCCCTGTCGGGCCCGCCCGGTCCACAGGGGCTCCTGCTACCCGAGGAGTGACTCCCTCCGGCGATGGACGGTTCGTCCTGTAGTACATGCGCCGCCCCCTCCCGGCATACCGGGACTGGACACACCAGGGAGGCGGCGGCATGACAACCTCCCTGCTGCTTCTCGGGGCGGCATTCCTGCTGATTCTCGCCAACGGCTTCTTCGTGGCCGCCGAGTTCGGGCTCGTCACCGTGGAGCGCCCGGACGCCGAGCAGGCCGCGGCCGAAGGTGACCGACGGGCCCGTACGGTCGTCGACGCCCTCAAGGAGCTGTCCTTTCAGCTCTCCGGCACCCAGCTCGGCATCACCATCACCTCGCTCGTGGTCGGCATGCTCGCCGAACCGGCCCTCGCGCATCTGCTCGCGGGCCCCTTCACGGCGACCGGCCTCCCCAAGGGCGCCGTACCGGGCGTCTCCGTGGTCGTCGGCATGCTCCTCGCGTCGGCCGTGCAGATGGTGATCGGCGAGCTCGTCCCGAAGAACTGGGCGGTCTCCAAGCCGCTCCAGGTCGCACGGTTCGTCGCGGGCCCGCAGCACGTGTTCTCGCGTGTCTTCCGACCCGTGATCTCCCTCCTGAACGCCACGGCCAACCGTCTTGTGCGGCTCTTCGGCGTCGAGCCCGCCGAAGAGCTGGCCTCCGCCCGCACCCCCGGTGAGCTGGTCTCGCTGGCCAGGCACTCGGCGCAGGCCGGCACCCTCGAACAGGACACGGCGGACCTGTTCGTCCGTACGCTCTCCCTGGGCGAGCTGACCGCGCAGCACGTCATGACCCCGCGCGTGAAGGTCAGCGCGCTGCAGACGTCGGCCACCGCCGAGGACGTGGTGAACCTGACCCGCGCCACCGGGCTCTCGCGCTTTCCCGTGTACCGCGAGCGGATCGACGAGGTCGTGGGCATGGTGCACCTCAAGGACGCCCTCGCGGTCCCGGCCCACGAACGCCTGCGGGCACCCGTCGGCCGCATCGCGCAGGCGCCTGTCCTGGTCCCGGAGACGCTGCCCGTGCAGCAGCTCCTGGAGCGGCTGCGCAGCCAGCAGCCCATCGCCGTCGTCGTCGACGAGTACGGCGGCACGGCAGGCGTGGTCACCCTGGAGGACATCGTCGAGGAGCTCGTCGGCGAGGTCCGCGACGAGCACGACCTGCTCGACCTGCCCGAGATCGCCGCGGCCCCTGCCGAGGACGGCCGCCCCGCCTGGGAGGCCGACGGCAGCTGCCGCGTCGACACGCTCCAGCGGATAGGACTCGACGTCCCCGAGGGACCGTACGAGACCGTGGCGGGGCTCGTCGCCGACCTGCTCGGCCGCATCCCCGCACCCGGCGACCGGGCCGAACTCCCGGGCTGGCGGCTCGCGGTGCGCCAGGTGGACCACTACCGCGCCGCGCGCGTACGGCTGGTACGGGTCCCGGAAAGCCCAGAGGCCACAGAGGCCGCGAAAGTCCTGAGCGTGGCGGAGGCCGCCCGATGAGCATGCTCCAACTCCTGTTCGCCCTCCTGCTCGTCCTCGCCAACGGCTTCTTCGTCGGGGCCGAGTTCGCGCTCGTGTCCGTGCGCCGCAGCCAGATCGAACCGCTGGCCGGCAAGCGGGCCCGCCAGGTCCTCTACGGCCTCGAACATCTGCCGCAGATGATGGCGGCCGCCCAGTTCGGCATCACCGTGTGCTCCCTGACGCTCGGCGCGGTCGCCGAGCCCACCGTGGCGCACCTCCTCGAGCCCGTCTTCGAGGCGGCGCACATCCCCGAAGGGGCGATCCACCCGCTCGGGTACGCCATCGCGCTCGCCGTGGTGGTCTTCCTGCACCTCGTCGTCGGCGAGATGGTCCCGAAGAACCTCGCGATGGCCGCCCCGGAGAAGACCGCGCTCTGGTTCAGCCCCGGCCTCGTCGCCTTCGCCCGCCTCTGCCGTCCGGTCACCGTGGCGCTCGGGGCGTGCGCGCGCGTCGTGCTCAAGCTCTTCGGGGTCGAGCCCAAGGACGAGGTCGAGGCCGTCTTCACCAGCGAGCAGCTCAACCGCCTCGTCGGTGACTCGGGCCAGGCGGGACTGCTCGACCCCGAGGAGCAGGAGCGCCTTGAGGACGCCCTGGAGCTGGGCTCGCGTCCGGTGACGGACGTCCTGCTCGACCGGGCGTCGCTGGTGACCGTGGGCGCGGGGGTCACCCCGGCGCAGGTCATCGAACTGACCGGGCGCACCGGCTACTCCCGCTTTCCGGTCTGCGCGGAGAACGGCGCCTTCATGGGCTACCTCCACGTGAAGGACGTACTCGATCTCACCGACGGCGCCGAGACGGACCGCGCGGTGCCGCAGCAGGTCTGGCGTCCGATGACGACGCTGCGCGCCGAGCTCCCCCTGGACGACGCCCTGACGGTGATGCGCCGGGCCGCGACGCACCTGGCGCAGGTCGCCGACGCGTCGGGCAAGGTGCTCGGCCTGGTCGCCCTGGAGGACGTCCTGGAGCTCCTGGTCGGCGAGGTCCGCGACCCGGCGCACCGGGTCACGGTGCCCCGCAAGCCGGAGGAGGCCCGGGACGGCGCCCTGGTGTGACCGGTGACAGGCCGGGGCGGGGGCCTCAGATCCCCGGCGGAGTCTGCGGCCCGCGCCCCGAGAGCACCTCGCCGTACGCCTGCATCAGGTCCGGGAGCCGGAGTGTCGACAAGTCGTCACGGCTCGGCTCGCCGGGGTAGCCGGAGAGCCGCAGGTCGCGGTAGGCGCAGCTCTTCTCGTAGAGCGTGCGCAGGAAGCGGCCGTTGCCCAGTTCGTCGATCCACGCCTGGTCGACCACGTGCCCGCTGATGGAGCGCAGCTCGTCCAGCGCCTCCTCGTCCCAGACGTCGCCGTTGTCGGCGGCCAGGACCTCACCGATGGAGGTGAGCTCCAGGGGGCGGTACGAGGGGAAGTCCACGCGGGTGGTGAAGCGGGACGAGAGCCCTGGGTTGGCGGCCAGGAGGCGGTCCATGCCCTCGGGATAGCCCGCGAGGATGACGACGAGGTGGTCGCGGTTGTCCTCGGCGCGCTTGAGCAGGACCTGGAGGGCCTCGTCGCCGTACGCGTCGCCCTTGCCGTAGCCCGTGTTGGAGAGCGAATACGCCTCGTCCACGAAGAGGACGCCGCCGATCGCCGAGTCGATCAGTTCGTTGGCCTTCACGGCGGTCTGGCCCAGATACTCGCCGACCAGGTCGGCGCGCTGCGCCTCCACCAGGTGGTCGCCGCCGAGCAGGCCGAGCGCGTAGAACGCCCGCCCGAGGATGCGGGCCACCGTGGTCTTGCCGGTGCCCGAGGGGCCTGAGAAGACGAAGTGTCGTTTCGGCGGCTGCACGGGCAGGCCCTGCGCGGCCCGCAGACGCGCCATGTTCAACTGCGCCGAGAGCGCCTTGACCTGCCGCTTGACCGGTTCGAGGCCGACCATTCCCTCCAGTTCGGCGAGCGCGGCCTCCAGGAGGGCGGGATCGGTGGGCCCCGGCGGCAGTTGCGGCAGTCCCGGCTGGATGGGGATCACCGCCTTCTCACGCACCGAGTCGGTCTCGGCGGGGCCGCCGGTGGGCGGCAGTTCGGGCTCGGTGACCTTCAGGTCACGGCCCTCCGTGCCGAAGAGCGGATCGATGCCGTCAGGGCCGTCCATCACGTCCTGCCCGAAGCCGGACAGCGCGATCGCCGCCAGGTCGGTGACCTCGTCGTACCCGTCGCCCTCGGAGATCGCCGCGAGCCGTGCGGAGGTGTCCATGAAGGAGGGGTCCACCCGGTGCACCGCGCGGTAGAGCGGCAGGGCCGCCGCCGAGCGGCCCGTGCCCTCGTGCGCGCGGGCCAGCCAGTAGCGCAGCTCCTTGCGCTGCGGCTGCTCGCTGCGGCACCGCATCAGGGCCGCGGAGAGCAGCGGGTCGGCCTGGCCGTACATCTCCAGGCGTACGCGGGCCATGCCTCCGAAGAGGCCGGCCTCGATGCCCAGCATCGCGTCGTCGATCAGCGAGTCCGTGTGCCGGACCAACTGCTCCCAGTCCTTGACCAGATAGGAGCGGCAGGCGTGCAGGAAGCGCACCTGCGGATCCGCGTCGACCGGCGGCAGACCCGCCAACGCCCGGTCGAGCTCCGGGACATGACGTCCGTCCAGCCAGTGCGAGGCGTGCGCGAGCAGCAGGTCACGCGTGCTCTCCAGGACGGGCTGCACCCACCAGCCCAGCCAGTACCAGGAGTTGAGCGTGCGCCCGTGCCGGGTGCGCTGTTCCCCGAACCTGTCCCTGTGCTGGAACATTCGGAGCAGTGCCGTCGTCGTGTCGATGCGCAGCGCGTGCAGTCCGAGCCAGCCGTCGGCCATCCCCGGATCCATTCGTACCGCCGCGCGGAACTCCTCCTCCGCCTGCGGATAGGCGCCCATCGTGTAGGCGTCGACGCCCCTCAGCCAGGCGAGGTCGGCCGGGGCGGGTGAGCCCACCACGTCGAAGTCCATCACGTCCCCCACAAACCGTGCCCCCGTTTGTGTACCGCCGGACCGGTGCCCGTCGGCAAACTTCGTTGAACCGCCGTGCTGCGGACGGACGTTGAACCGGCGCGCAGAGCAGCCGTCCGTAAGTCGCACCGAAAGGCATCGTACCTGCGGGGGAGCACTCGGCCGTAGGGTGCCGCAGCGCGGGATCAGGCAGGAGAAGGGAGGCCTCTTCGTCACCGAGGGTGAGCGAAAGGCGGCTCGCAGCGTCCGGAATGCGAGGATGGAGGGCAGAACGAAGCCCCCGATCACGGGGGAACAACCGGGGGCTTCGCGTCTGCGGGCGACCCCGAAAGGCCGCACATTCAGAACGTAAGTCCTGTAAGGGCCCTCGGTCAAGCCGAGTTGAGGCACTCATGGAAACTGGCGCGAAGTTCTGGGAGCGCTCTTAGCGAGGGTCAGCTGACCGCCTCTGGTCCCTCACTCTGTGTGACGATTTGGTTGTGCGCAGGCGTCTCATTCGGTCCCAGCAGCACCTCATATCCCTCGCGGCACTGTCGCACCAAAGACTGAGCGAAGGGGCGCGAAGGGTCTTCCGCGAAGTGCCGGCGCTCCGCGGGCTCCCACCCGTCCCAGAACTCGCTCTGGACCGACCCGTCCCGGCGGCGCCCCCTGCCCCAGGCCTCATCACGCGGCAGCTCCATCCACAGCAGCCACGCCAGGAACGGGCGCAGCGCACGGCGCCCCGCGCCGACCCCCTCGACAAGGACCACGGGCTCGGGCGCGAGGGTGCGGACCTCGGGACCGAAGCGGCGCGCGTGCCAGTCGTACGTCTCGTGGCGTGCCGTCTCGCCGCGCGAGAGCGGCAGGATCACCTGCCGCCGCAGCCGCTCCGTCCAGTCGAACAGCGCGTCGTGGCTCGCGATGTCGTCGAGGCGCAGGACGGGCGCACCGCCCAGGGCGTCGGCGAGGCGGTCGGCGAAGGTGGACTTGCCGGAGCCCGCGTGCCCGTCGACGGCGACGAGACGGACGGGGCCGCAGGAGGGCGGCAGGCGCAGCAGCTCCGCGGCGACACGTGACAGGGGAGTGGCGTGAGCGGTCATCGCCTGCAAGCGTACGGGTGCGGAATCGCGTACTCCGCGCGCCGTCCCAGCTCACGCCAGTGGTCGAGGCCAATATTGGCGGACGCGGTGGTGGTCGAAGCGCTGGCAGAAGTCGGCGTGAAGCAGCCATAGTTGGCCTACCGCCGTGCACCTGACCTGCCCCTTCCGGACCCGTCCGGAGCCCACGTCGACTGGGGGTCCCGCCATGGACCGAGCTGATGACATGTCCCGCAGAACCGTCCTCACCACGGCCGCGGCCGTGGCGGCACTGGCCGCCACCGCGAGCCCGGCACTCGCATCGGGCGGGTTGCGCCCCGCACCGCGCGCGAAGCGGCCCGTGAGCAACCGCTTCTGGGCCTCGCACGCCGACTGGAGCGCCGGTACCGCCGAAGGCACCCGGGCCGTCGCCGGAGCCCGCCCCGCCGTTCAGATCGCCGAGGCCGCGGGCCGCACCGAGTACGCCGATCCGCACACCGGCAGGACCGCCACCTGGGAGTACGCCCGGTGGACCTCGCCCGTGCACCGGCCCACCGTCCCCGCGACGGAGGTCGTCGCCTCCTGGAACGCCCGCACGCCCGCCGGGACGTGGCTCCAGGTCGAGCTGCAGGGGACGTACTCGGACAAGACGAAGACTCCCTGGTACGTCCTCGGCCGCTGGACCTCGGGCGACGACAAGGAGAAGGACATCCGTCGTACGTCGGTCGACGACCAGAGCGACGGGAAGTCGAGCATCTGGACGGACACCTTCGCCATCGACGACACGACGACGGGCCTGCGCCTCGTCTCGTACCGGCTGCGCCTGACCCTGTACCGCAAGCCGGACGCCACCGTGAGCCCCACCGTGTGGCGGCTCGGCGCGATGGCGTCCGCCGTCCCAGACCGCTTCACCGTCCCGGCGTCCAAGCCGGGGGTGACCAAGGAACTGAAGGTCCCGCGCTACTCGCAGGAGACCCACGTCGGCCAGTATCCGGAGTACGACAACGGCGGCGAGGCCTGGTGCAGCCCGACCTCCTCGCAGATGATCATAGAGTTCTGGGGCCGCAAGCCGACCGCAGACGACCTCGCCTGGGTCGACCCGTCCTTCGCCGACCCGCAGGTGTGCCACGCGGCTCGCCACACCTTCGACTACCAGTACGCGGGCTGCGGCAACTGGCCCTTCAACGCGGCCTACGCGTCGACGTACAAGGACATGCAGGGCGTCGTCACCCGCCTTGCCTCGCTCACCGAACTGGAGTCGCTGATCGCCGCGGGCATCCCGGCCATAACGTCACAGTCGTTCCTCAAGGAGGAGCTGACGGGCGCGGGTTACGGCACGGCGGGCCACCTCATGACGGTGATCGGCTTCACGTCGAAGGGCGACGTGATCGCCAACGACCCGGCATCGCCGAGCAATGAGGCGGTGCGCCGGGTCTACAAGCGTCGGGAGTGGGAGAACATCTGGCTCAGGACGAAGCGCTACAACGCCACCGGAAAGGTCGTCTCCGGCACGGGCGGCGTCTGCTACCTGTACTTCCCGGTGAAGCTCTCCGCCAAGCAGAAGGCGGCGCTGGCTGAGGTGGGCATTCACTGAGGCACTTGCTGTGGCAGCGAAAGGCCCCCTCTCCGCTCGGCGGGGAGGGGGCCTTCGTGTCACTGAGCAGTCCCGGGAAGCCGCAGCGTCCGCGCGAAGGTGTCCAAGGGTTCCATGACCGCGGCGATCACTTCCGGATCGTCGTGGTGCCCGCGCAGACAGACGTCGGGGAGGCCGGTCGGGGTGTGCCAGTAGTACGTCACCGAGGTCATCATGATGCTGCTGTCCGCGGGGTAGGAGCGGGTGACCCGCACCCCGTCCTCGCCCAGATACGGCGAGGCGAAGGCGATGCTGCCGGATCGCTGCTGCCACTCGGGGATGTCCGGATGCGGCACGGTGGGCGCGGTGAGCCCCTCACAGGACGCGGTGTCGGGAGCCTCGCAGTGGATGCGGGTCGCATGCATCACCAGCGGCATGGAGGTCAGCGGCACGGGGTGATAGATGAACGCCTCGTCGGCTTGAAGCTTGTCCCGGAGGGTCACCACGGTCTGCTCGTAAAAGCTCTTGTGGAATCGGCGGAGTTTGCGGGTGAGTTCGATGCCGTGGATGGTGGCCAGACCGGTCAAGTGCGGGTCCAGCCACTCCTTGAAGGTCCGCTTGTCGATCTGGAGGTGCAGATAGCCCCAGAGGTTGGGGTTGGCGTCCGTGTCGATGTGGAGCGGGGCGCCGAGGTCGGTGCTCCACAGGGTGCCTTCGGACATGAGCGGTCTCTTTCGTCGGGGGCGCGGACAGGACGGCAGCCTTCAGGCATGGCTCCAGCGGAAGGTGCCCATGACGGCGTCGAACAGCTCCACGAGGGTGTCGTGGAAGGCGGGGTCCGAGCCGGGCGCGATCAGGGCGCTGAAGGAGAACGTGAGGTACTGGTCGGGGGCGCTGTCCGGGACCGGCACGAAGTACTCGACCCGGCGGTGAGCGACGTCGACGCCCTGCGCGGGATCGGCGGGAACATCGCGCTCCGAGCGCAGCGCCGCGGTCTCGTCGAGCTCCCGCACCTCGGCTCCAGGGGTCTCGGAGGCGAGCGCCAGCAGGACCGCTTCCGGGCCGCTCTCGGGCCTGACCCTCGGGATCTCGATCGGTTCCGAGGCGACGATCGAGACGGGCAGCGTGACGCCGTGGAGCCGTTCGGTGGGGAGGTAGAGGGTCATGCCGCCCTTGGCGCTTGCCCGGCGTACGACCTTCTTCATCTCCTGGGTGAGCTTCAGCCGGGCCTTCGGGATGTCGTCCTTGGGGAAGCCGGCGGGCAGCTGCGAGATCGCCTTGCGGACGATGCGGTCCATCGCCTCCTCGGTACCCGTGTGCAGGGGGATCACGTCCCAGCCGGGCGGCGGCACCAGGTTGAAGCCGGTCGGGGCCCGGCGGTGCTCAGCGGTGGCCATGCGACTTCCGCCTCCCTTCCAGGGCGTAGGCGACACCGACGAAGAGCGCCCAGGCCGGGGCGGCGATCATGCCCGCCCAGAAACCGAAGAACAGCGAGGGCAGGAAGAAGCCGGCGCCCATCGCGAGATCACGGGTCAGGTAGGGCGGACGGCCCGCGTGGCGGGGGTACTTCACGAAGACCCACACGTAGTGCAGAAGGCATCCGACGATTCCGGCCTCGTAGATGTAGAGAACGGTGTGCATCAGGGACTTCGGCACCAGGATCATGATCCCCAGTACCGGCAGGAACAGGGGCATTCCGATGATCAGGGTCAGCCTGAGCCGCCGGTTGGGGCCGGTGCCGAGTCCGGTACGAGCGGCTTCGGCCTCGGCAATGCGTTGTGCCGAGTACAGGTCCATGGTCGTTCCTCGCTACCAGTGGGTGTCGGGGGCGGGCTTCAGGGTGTTGTCCTTCCAGTCCGAGTAGCCCGCGTTGTACGGCTTCTCGCCGGTTCCGAACTTCTCGTCCGTCACGCTGGTCAGGTCGCTCTTGCCCAGGGCCTTGTCCACGACGTCCATCCCCATGCCGCCCCAGGCGAGGCCGAGCCCCACCTGGTAGGACTTGTACGCCTTGTCCGCGGCTGCCCCCGCAGCGGCCGGGAAGGTGGCCTTGTTGGCCTGCAGCATCTTCGCCATGCCTGCCATCTCCTTGTCGCCGAGATGCAGCAGAGTCGAGAGCGGGCTGACCCTCAGCGGGCCCTTGGCCACCAGGCCGACGTTCTGGGAGATGGACTTGCGCATGGCGTTGCGGGCCCCGCCGATCGCCGTCCGGCCCGCTCCTTCCGGCAGCTTGGTCATCAGCCGCCCCATGTCGTCCAGGACGCCCTTGACGCCGCTGAGCCCCCTGCTCAGGCCTGCCGTCCGGGCGCCCTGAGCAGCGCCCACGGTGGCCTTGGCGCCGCTGGCGAGCTTCGCCGCGGCCCCGAGCCCGCCGACCACGAGCAGCCCACCCACGACGTCGAAGATGACATCGGTCCAGGTGGCGTCGCCGGATGCCACCAGGAGGAGTCTGAGTCCGATCGTGAGCGCCGCGATGCCCAAAATGATCAGATTCAGGCCAGGGATGAGCAGCGCCAAGAAGCCCAGTGCTGTCGCGATCCAGCCGAGAACATCGATGAAGGCCTTGATCATGTCCGCGTTGTCATGAACCCAGCCTTTGACGTTGTCCCACCACGAGTCCTCGATGACATCGTCGATCTCATCGTTGATCTTGCCCGCGTAGTCGCCGGCATCGCTGTCGCGGTTCCCGGTGACGGTGCCGAGGCGGGTCCTGTACGTCTGCAGCGGGTCTTGCTCAGTTCCGCTCGTCGACGAGTTCGGCTTCTTGTCCTCGTCGGCCTTCTCGGCCTTCTCGGCGTCCTTGGCCTTCTCCCGCTCGGCCTCCGCGTGCGCCTCCTTGGCCTCGCGCAGGATCCGGTCGGCGTCGCCCTGGTGATCCTCCAGCCTGTTCGCCCACTTGGTGAGGTGACCGTGCACCCGCTCGTATCGGGAGGCCACCTCCCGCATGTGCTTCTCCAGCGTGCCGGAGTCCTCGCGCAGGCGTTGGACGTACTTCCCCTTGAGCCTCTCCTCGTCCGAGATGGCCTTGAGGTTCTTCGCCTGCGTGCGCAGCTTCTCGGCGACCGACACCATGTGCCGGACCTCTGCCCGTATCTCCTCCGGGTCGCCGGGAACGGGGTCGGTCTCGCACAGCGGGTCCCAGTCGACGGGGCGGCGCTTCGATGCCGCGGTGGTCACTGGCCCTTCCCCTCGCCTTTGCCCCCGCCTTTGCCCTTGGTCTGCTTGGCGAGTTCGTCATCCAGGGCCTCGAACGACTTCTTCGTCTCCGCCACGAGCTTGCCCGTCGCTTCCAGGCCTTCGATGAGCCTGGTGCGGTAGTCGTCCCAGTTGTCGACGAAGTCCCCCATGGCGTCGGCGATGCTCCCGGCGCCCCAGTGCTTTTCCATGTCGTCACGACGGTTCTCGATGTCCTTGAACGTCGTGCGCAAATTGCCGAGTTGGCGTTCGCAACCGCTCAAGAACTCGTAGTCGACCGTCAAGTCCTTGTCGGACACGGCTCTCCCTCCCGTGGCCTGGCTGTTGTACGCGGCAGGCCACAGAGCACGTTCAGTTCATGACCTTGGGATCGTAGCCGACATAGCTGATCCGATGGTCGGCCATGGAGACGGCCCCTCCCATTCGTCCGGGAGGGGCCGTCGTGTGTCCATAGGTTTGCTGTCGGGCTACTTTGCCTCGGATGTGCCTCTGCGCATACGGGCCGCCTTCTCGTCGACCTCGTCCTGGGGTGTGCCCGCCTGGACGACGATCATCGCCTGGGTACCGTCCGGCAGCGTCGCCTCGCGCATCTCCGTGCCCAGCAGCGGCGGACGTTTCCGCTCTTGCGCGGCGTCCGCGGCGTCCGCGGCGTCCGGGTCGTTCGCCATGAGACCTCCCAGTTCGGCTGGAACCCCAACGTAGACCCGCTCACTCGCGGATTCCGTCGTACAGGCGGCCGGCGGCGTTCTTCACACGAACGCCGCCGCCAGACGAGAGACCCGGCCACCTCTCAGCCCTGGACCGGGTCCACCACCCAGTCGGGGTGCCCCGGCATGGGCGGTGTCTTCGAGCCGTACAGCCATGGCCGTAGGAAGCCCTCCAGGTCCTCGCCCGCGGCCTTCGACGCCAGGTCGATGAACTGCTGGGTGCTCGCGGTCTTTCCGCGGAAGCCGGTCACCCACGCTCGTTCGATCTTCTCGAAGGTTGCGGCACCGACCTGCTCGCGCAGGGCGTACAGGACCAGGGCCGAGCCGTCGTACCGCATGCGCTTGAAGAGGTTCGGTTCGGTCGGCTCCGCGGGGGCGCCGAAGTCGTGGCGCCACTGGTCGTGCGCGGCGTAGGCCGTCTTCATGGCGGTCTCGAAGCTGTCGCCGCCGTGCTCCTCGGAGTACATCCGCTCGTAGAAGCGGGCGTGCCCCTCGCTCACCCACAGGTCGGACCAGCTCTTCAGGGCGACACTGTCGCCGAACCACTGGTGGGTCAGCTCGTGCACCATGTTCCGCTCGGCGTCGACCTTGGTGCCCAGGAGGTCAGCCTTGGGGATGAGCGAGAGCGTCTGGGTCTCCAGGGCGACGGCCAGGTCCGTGTCGCCGACCAGGAGGCCGTAGCGGTTGAAGGGGTAGGGGCCGAGCTTCTCCTGGAGCCAGGTGAGGTGGTCCGGGGTGAGCCCCCGGTACGCGGCCGTCGGTTCGACCAGGGCGTCCGGGACGACGTCCCGCAGCGGCAGGCCGCCGGGACCCTTGCCGTCGATCAGCTTGAACTTGCCGACCGCCAGCTGCACCAGCTGGGTGGAGAGCGGCTGTTCGGAGTCGTACGTCCAGCGCACCCGGTCACCGGGGCGTTCCGTGCGGTTCACCAGCTTGCCGTTGGCGACGGCCGTCAGGTCCTTCGGCGTGGTGATGCGGAAGGTGATCGGCGCCCGCTGGCTGGGGTGGTCGTTCGCCGGGAAGATCAGCCGGGCCCCGTTCGGCTGCGGATAGACCACCGTGCCGTCGGCGGTGGGTATCCAGCCGTAGTCCTCGATGGCGTCGTCGCGGTGGCGCGTCTGCGTAGGGTCGGCGGTGTACGTGACCTTGGCGGTGAACGTACGGCCCTTGGCGATCGGGGACTTGGGCGTGACCGTCAGCTCGTCCCCGGCGCGGGACGTGCGCGCGGAGGAACCGTCGACCCGCACGCCGTGCAGGGTGTTGCCCCCGAAGTCCAGGTTGAAGCGGGACAGCGACTGCGTGGCGGTGGCCTTGATCGTCGCCGTCGCCTCGAATGGGGTCCTCGGCGCCTGCCAGTCGAAGTCCAGGGTGTAGCGGTCGACCCGGTATCCGCCGTTTCCGTCCAGCGGGAACATCGGGTCGCCCAGGCCGGGCGCGCCGGGCGAGGGCGTCCCGGATGCGGACGGCGCGGCCTGTGACGCATAGCCGGTGAGGGCCGCCGTCACGGTGACGGCGGCCGCGAGGGCGAGCCGAGCTCCGCGGCGGTGCGTCCGGTGCGTGCTCATTCGGAAACCTCTCGGTCGGAAGGTTGCGCGGACGAGCGGTGGGGGGTGCGCCTGGGGGTGTGCCCCACCACGTGTAGTGAGACGCACGCCCGGCCGCCCGAGTTGTACGGGATACGACGCATGAGTGACCAAGCTCTCGCCCGAGGAGGCCGGATCCGATGGCAAGGTGGACGGGTCAGTGGGGGGAGTCCGCTGCCGGACGTCGCGTCGAGAGGCGTGACGCATACGTATCGAGTGATGCCATGACCGCTGCCACAGCCACTGCCACCGCACAGCCCCGGGCGACCACGCGCACCGGCGGCCCCAAGGAAGACGGCCCGAAGGTCCTCGAGCACGTCCTCGGCTGGACCCTCGTCGTCGTCCTCGCGATGCTCGTCACGCAGATCGGTCTGTTGTGACCCCGGTCACGCCGTTCTCCTGGTCGGCGTAGGCCTGACCCGGGGCGAGATCCGCCCGCCAGTGCCGGTGCGGCACGCCCACGAGTCCGTACAGCAGGCGCACGGGCGAGCGCCGAGACAGCAGCGTGAGCCCCGCGATCACCGCGAACAGCGGCAGGCCGAGCCACCCGCCCAGGAGCCGCACGAGGACGCTCGCGACGAGCGCGCCGACGAACGGCAGGCCGTGGACCCCGGCCGCCGCGACGGCGATCGCCAGGAACCGGTGCACCTCGCGGTCCTCGTCGGCGCCGGGCAGCGACCAGCCCTCCATCAGCCAGCCGATCTCCGTCAACAGCATCGTGCCGATCACGGCCGCGCCGAACACCAGCAGCGCGAGGAACGTCCCGGACGTCAGGAAGTCCAGTACGTGGTTGACCACGCTGTCCTGCCGCCAGTCGGCGAAGTCCCGGGCCTCGGCGGAGAAGAACCGCTCGTACCCCCTGCCGTCCCAGCCGTGGACCAGCGTCCAGAAGAGCAGGAAGTACCCGCCCACGCACTGGAGATACGCCCAGTAGCCCGCCCCCACGAGGACGAGCCCCTGCGCCACCAGGAACCCGAGGATCGCCGCGACCGGGATGCCTCCCGCGTAGAAGAGCACGAACCCGGCCCACACCCCCACGTGCCCGTCCGCGACGTGCATCGTCGCCCAGGCGGGGTTCTGCCAGAGCAGGAAAAGCCCCGTCGGCACCATCAGGACCGCCGCGAAGAGCACGGTGAGCGCGAGATACGGATTGGCGGCACGGCTGCGCGTCCGCGGCCCCTCGCCCGCGTTGATCCGCTCCCACACCTGGAGCTGCCGGCCCGCGGAGAGCGCGAACGTCGCGCCGATCGCGTACGCCCAGAAGAGGGCCGCCTGGATCTGGATCATGCCGACGCCTTCAGGGTGAGGCCGCCCGCGACGATCAAGTCCGAGGTGACGAGGGCCTGTTCGGCCTGCACGTCGGTCATGAAGACGAACGGCGGCACGACGGGCGGCACCGGCAGCTTGTCGGGCGTGAAGGTCAGACAGAGCAGCCCCTCCAGGCAGCCCTTGAACTTCGTCAGATAGAGCGTGACGGAGCCGCTGAGGTCCAACGTGTCCGCACCCAGGGCGAGTTCCCTGCTTCCGTCGCGCGTCTTCAGTCGGTAGTCGGTGAGCGAGGCGGCCTTCATCTTCAGCACCATGACCTTCAACGGCCCCTCGGCCGTGGGGATCTAGCGTACGCCGGCCAGGAGGAAGCCCTGCGGCGAGAAGAGCGTGGTGGTGACCGTCGGCGGTGTCCGTGCCGCCACGACCGTGTCGCCGGGCGCCGCCCTCGCCGGAGTGCCGCCCCACAGCGTCGCCCCCACCATGAGTACCGGCAGCAGTATGCCGAGCGTCCGCGTGCCCTGCCCGTCCCGCACCCTCGGCCGCTCGGCGTCCTCTTCGGCACCCTCGGGCACCGGCGTCCAGCCGAAGCCCATCGCGCTGCCGACGATGCCGAGTGCCATGCCCACCAGGAACCCGCCGAGGTTCGTGGCCGCGAACGAGAGCACCGACAGGATCAGGGCGTTGACGCTCACATAGTGATGGGCGTGCGGCAGCAGCCACAGGAAGATCCCGGCGGCGATCAGGGCGAGCCCGATGCCGATCGCCGCGAGCCCGCCGAGCCCCAGACTGACCAGGACGGTCAGCGGCGACAGCGGCACGAGGAGCAGCTCGGCGCCGCCGAGTACCAGGAGCAGTCCGCCCCAGAAGGGCCGGGTGCGCCGCCACCTGCGCAGCGCGCGCCGCGCTTCCGGCAATGGCAGGCGCTTGTCGAGCCACCCGCCGCCGTCTGGGCCCCACGCCCTGACCCCGGCTCTCCGGCCGCCGGTCAGAAGCACTTCTTGCCGCCGATGCTGACGTCGAGCTTCATGCCCTTGAGCCGGAAGTTCCCGCCGGTCGCCGACCAGGCGTGGGACTTCACCCCGGAGACGGTGATGTCCCCGGCCTGCAGCCCGAACTTCCCCCGCTCGCCCTTGACGCCGGACACCTCGTCCAGGGTCGAGGCGTCCCGGCCGATCTCCGCGGTGCCGAAACGGGCGTCGCCCTCCAGGTCCTCGCCGTCGATGATGAGATTGCTCGCGGTGACCTGGCCCGCGGAGCCGCCCGCGGTCAGCTTGAACACCACGGTGCCCACCGGGGTCTTCACCTCGGCTGCCTGGCAGATGTCGGACAGGGTCGCGTCACCGATCCCGAGGAGCGCCACCGGGTGCCCCTTGCCGTCGATGTCCCGGTCGGTCTGTACGTAGGAGGACAGGCCCTCGCTGGTGAGCTTGCCGGATGACACCTGGAAGCTGGTGCCGGAGACGGCGAAGGAGGCGGCGAGCGCCCCCTCGGCCATCACGGAGGCCATCGCGCCGACGGCCAGGACGGTCGGCAGGGCCACGACGGCCGTCTTCTTCCAGGAGGTTCTGCCCTCGCGCAAAGGGGTACGCGCTGCGCTCATGAGTCTTCCTCCCGTACGGCGGTCCGTGTGCGTAGGGGGAGTGCGTGAGAGAGCGCCTTCGGACGCAGAACCGGCAGGTGGCGTTGGTTCTGCCATACTGCGGATTCCCGAGGCAGTTGGAGACTAGGGCCGAAATTGAATAATAGTCAACAGCGCGGCATCGACCGTCCCGCGGACGCTCGCCCGCAGGCACGCGGCACCGACCGCTCCGTGGCGCGCCGCGCCGAACTCATCACCATCGGGCGGAAGTTGTTCGCCGACACGTCGTACGACGCGCTCTCGATGGACGACATCGCCAAGCAGGCGTCCGTCGCCAAGGGGTTGATCTACTACTACTTCAAGTCCAAGCGCGGCTACTACCTCGCGATCATCGAGGACTCGGTCGCGGAGCTGGTCGCGCGCGCCGGGCGCCACGACGACCTGCCGCCCGCCGAACGGGTGCACAGCACGATCGACGGCTATCTGCGCTACGCCGAGCACCACCAGGCCGCGTACCGCACCATCATCAGCGGTGGCGTCGGCTTCGACGCCGAGGTGCACGCCATACGCGACGGCGTGCGCGAGGCCCTGATCGGCGCGATCGCCGACGGGGCGTACGGCCGCCGCGACATCCCGGAGCTGGCGCGCACGGCGCTGCTCGGCTGGCTGTGCAGTGTCGAGGGTGTCGCACTCGACTGGATCTCCAGCCGGGGTCTGACACGCGAGACGGTGTGTGACCTGCTGGTGCGGACCCTCGGCGACACCCTGCGCGTCATCGAGGAGTTCGAGCCGTCCTTTCCGGCTCCGCCGCGCTCGTGAGGTCCCGCCGCCGGCCATGAGGAAGGGGCGGGAGCCGACCGGCTCCCGCCCCAACGCCCTTGTCCATACGGTCAGTTGATGGCCTTGATCAGCTCACCGTTCGCCGTGTCGCCGCTGAGCTCCCAGAAGAAGGTGCCGCCGAGGCCGGCCTGGTTCTTGTAGTCCATCTTCCCCGCGATGGTCGCCGGGGTGTCATAGCTCCACCAGTTGGTGCCGCAGTGCGCGTACGCGGTCCCGCCGACCGTGCCGTTGGCCGGGCACTTGGTCTTCAGTTCCTTGTAGTCGTCGATGCCCGCCTCGTACTTGCCCGCGGCGGCGCCGGTGGCGGTGCCGCCGGGCTCCTTCTGCGTGACGCCGGTCCAGCCGCGGCCGTAGAAGCCGATGCCGAGCAGCAGCTTGTCGGACGGGATGCCGAGGCCCTGGAGCTTCTTGATGGTGGCGTCGGTGTTCCAGTTCGCCTTGGGCGCGCCCTCGTACGTCTTCAGCGGCGAGTGCGGGGCGGTCGGGCCCTTCGCCTCCCAGGCGCCGAAGTAGTCGTACGTCATCGGGTTGTACCAGTCGACGTACTGGGCGGCGCCCGCGTAGTCGGCGGCGTCGATCTTGCCGCCCTCCTCGGCGTCGGCCGGGATGGCCGCGGTGACGAGGTTGTCGCCGCCGAACTTCGAACGCACCGCGGACATCAGGTCCTTGTAGGCCGCGCGTCCGCTCGTGTCGCAGGTCAGACCGCAGGCGTTCGGGTACTCCCAGTCGATGTCGATGCCGTCGAAGACGTCGGCCCACTTGGAGTTCTCGACGAGGTCGTAGCAGGACTGGGCGAACGCGGCCGGGTTCTTGGCCGCCTCGGTGAAGCCACCGGACCAGGTCCAGCCGCCGAAGGACCACAGGACCTTCAGGTCCGGGTGGAGCTTCTTGAGCTTGCGCAGCTGGTTGAAGTTGCCGCGCAGCTCCTGGTCCCAGGTGTCGGCCTTGCCGTCGACGGACTGGTCGGCGGTGTACGCCTTGTCGGTCGCCGCGTAGGCGTCGCCCATCGCGCACTTGCCGCCCTGGACGTTGCCGAAGGCGTAGTTGATGTGCGTGAGCTTGTCGGCCGAACCGGACGTCTCGACGTTCTTGACGTGGTAATTCCGGTCGTAGGTACCCCACTCGGTGAAGTAGCCGACGACCTTGGAGCCTGCTGCGGCCTTGGAGTCCGCGGTTTTGCCGGAGGCGGCGGAAGCGGTGTCGGGGCCGGCGGCGGCGGTGCCCGCGCCGGCGAGCAGACCCCCGCCGAGCACGGCACAACAGGCGGTGGCTATGAGCGCCCTGAAGGGGGCGCGGGGGAGGTGCGGTCTGAGCATCGGATCTCCTCGTGGGGGGAGAGGGCGCATGGGGGGCGTGGTGCTGTTCGACCTGCGGATGCCAGGAGACGTCCGTGAACGTTGAATTGGCATGAACGCGGTAAAGCGCTCGGCTGGACTCTAGGAGGACTAGACCAGTGGGGTCAATGGTTCGGACCAATCCCGAGCCCCTCTTGCGGGCGTCGGTTATCTTTTGAGTAAGCGGTCGTTAACTAGTGACTGGCCGCCGCCGATCGGGCATACTCAACGCGCCAGAGCCGCTGGTCACAGCACCTTCCGCGACCCGGAAGGGCGCCATCGGCCGGGCTTGAGACACGGTGGCGCCGCATTACCCCGCGGGTCCGCCGCAGTGCCGAAAGGGAGGATGCGATCGTGCCTGAGCGAAGCTTGCAGCAGCCGGTGGACCGTCAGCTGCCCACGGACGAGGCGCGGGATCTGTTCTCGCTCGTCCGTGACCTCGTCCAGCGGGAGATCACTCCCCGCGCGGCCGAGGAGGAGGACGCCGGACGCTTCCCGCGCGAGGTCTTCGCCCTCCTCTCCGAATCCGGACTGCTCGGGCTTCCGTACGCCTCCGAGTTCGGCGGCGGCGACCAGCCGTACGAGGTCTATCTCCAGGTCCTCGAAGAGCTCGCCGCGGCACGGCTCACCGTCGGTCTCGGCGTCAGCGTCCACTCCCTGTCCTGCCACGCGCTCGCGGGGTACGGCACCAAGGAGCAGCAGGCCGAGCACCTGCCCGCGATGCTCGGCGGCGGGCTGCTCGGGGCGTACTGCCTCTCCGAGCCCGCGTCCGGTTCCGACGCGGCGTCCCTGCGGACGAAGGCCGTGCGGGACGGCGACCACTGGGTGATCAGCGGAACGAAGGCGTGGATCACGCACGGCGGGGTCGCCGACTTCTACACGGTCCTGGCCCGCACCGGCGGCGAAGGCGCCCGCGGCATCTCCGCGTTCCTGGTGCCGGGCGACGCCGAAGGGCTGAACGCGGCGGTGCCGGAGAAGAAGATGGGGATGAAGGGTTCGCCCACCGCGCAGATCAACTTCGACGGGGTGCGGGTGTCCGACTCCCGCCGCATCGGCGAGGAGGGTCAGGGCTTCGCGATCGCGCTCTCCGCGCTCGACTCGGGGCGGCTCGGCATCGCGGCCTGTGCGATCGGTGTGGCGCAGGCGGCACTCGACGAGGCGCTTTCCTATGCCACCGAGCGGCGGCAGTTCGGAAAGCCGATCGCGGACTTCCAGGGCCTTCGGTTCATGCTCGCGGACATGGCGACGCAGATCGAGGCGGGCCGGGCGCTCTATCTCTCCGCGGCGCGGCTGCGCGACGCGGGCAGGCCGTTCTCCAAGCAGGCGGCCATGGCGAAGCTGCTGTGCACGGACGCCGCGATGAAGGTGACGACGGACGCCGTGCAGGTCCTCGGCGGGTATGGCTACACCGCGGACTTCCCGGTGGAGCGTTTCATGCGCGAGGCGAAGGTGCTGCAGATCGTCGAGGGGACCAATCAGATCCAGCGGATGGTCATCGCCCGTCACCTCGCGGGTCCCGAGACGCGCTGAACTGACCGAGCCTGACCGGAGGCGCCGCTAGCCGCACCCACTCCGGGTCGTGCCGCCCCGGCAGGGTCTTGCCCCGCTCGGCCCAGCTCCGGATGAGCGCACGGTAGATGGGCGGATCCTGCAGGTGTGGCGGCTGGGGCTGGGGTGGTGGCGGCTGCTGCTGCTGGTGCGGGTGGGGGCGCTGCGGCTGCTGAGGACGCTGGGGAACCGATTCTGCGTCGGGCGGGGGAGCCGTCAGGAGGGTGCGCCTGCGGCGGCCGGTCGGCTGGTGCGCCATGGGCATCGGCGTGGGGGTGGTCATACGCGGCCAACGCGCCCCGCGGGGGACAAGTCACCGCCCGCGGGATTCGGCCCTCAGTTCGTGGCATGCCCGTGTCGAGGTTCGGGTGGACCCGCTTTCCGGCGACCCGCGACCCGCGCCCCGCGGCGATGGTGCGGTACCGGCGTCACGGCTCCCGAACGGGGAGGCACGGTTCCCCGAAGACGGGCTGACACGTGTCTGGCTCCGGCACGCGACCTGACGTACCGTCAACTCCGCGCCAAGGGCCCGGCGTCGGCCGCGCGCCCGTCAAACACCGCGCGCTCAGGGAGGTTTGCCGTGGCAGACGACCGCCCCGTCCCGCTCGACGAGTACCCGATCCATCAGGTCCCGCTGTCCATGAAGCAGGTCGCGACGGGCGACCGCAACGCATACGACCGCTGTATCTTCCACCTCTTCGATCACCAGGGACACGCGCTCCTCATCCTCGGGCTCGGTGTCTATCCGAACGTGGGTGTGATCGATGCGTACGCCACCTTGCGCATCGGCGATACGCTCCACGCCGTACGCGCGTCCGACGCGCTCGGCGACGACCGGATGAACCTCTCCGTCGGCCCCCTGACCATCACCGTCGAGGAGCCGCTGCGAAGGCTGCGCCTGACGTGCGCCGCCGATCCCGCCGACCCCGGCTCCCTCTCGTACGACATCACGTGGACCGCCGGTTTCCCCGCCCTCTGGGAGCCGCATCACATCCAGCGGCGCGGTGACCGGCTCTCCCTCGAAGGGCGCCGCTTCGTCCAGGCAGGCACCTGCGCGGGGGTGATCCGCGTCGATGGCGGCGACATCCCGGTGACGGCGGGGGAGTGGACCGCCACCCGCGACCGCAGCTGGGGAGTGCGGCCCATACCCGGCGAGGAACGCGGGCGCCTGGAAGAGGAGTTCGGGACCGAGGGCTTCCACTGGATCTGGAGCCCGGTGCGCTTCGACGACCGCTTCCTGATGGTCATCACCCAGGAGGACGCGGACGGCCACCGCTCCCTGAACGAGGCCACGGTCGTACGGAACGGGGTACGCGACCGCCAACTCGGCTGGCCCCAGGCGGACATCACCTACCGCTCCGGCACCCGGCACCCCGAGCGCGCCGTCATCCACCTCACCGACCCGGACGACCGCAAGCCCCTCGAACTCGGCGTCGAGGTCCTCGCCTCCCTGCCGCTGGCCGTGGGCGCCGGATACCCGCCCGCGGACGACTGGCAGCACGGCACCTGGCAGGGGCGGGACTGGACCGACCGCCGTACGTACGACCTGTCGGATCCGGCGGCGCACCCGATGGCCGCGTACGGAGTCATCGACCACGCCGCACGCTTCACCCTCAACGGGCGGACCGGATACGGCATTTTCGAGCACGGCAGCTTCGGTCGCCACGACCCGAGCGGCTTCACCGGCTTCGCGTCGGTCGCGCCCTGAGAGGAGCCCGCGATGGCGACAGAACCCAGCAGGCCCCGCCTGCGCACCACCACCCGCGATCCCGAGGAACTCACCCGCAGGCTCACGGCCTGGCTCGGCGTGCGGCTGCCCGGCGCCGAGGCCACCGGAGTGCGGGTACCCGAGTCCAACGGCATGTCGAGCGAGACCCTCCTCTTCGACATCGAGCACCCCCAACCACCGCTGCGGGCCTGTGCGTTGCGCGTGGCGGCGGACCCGGCCGCGTACACGATCTTCCCGGTCTACGACCTGCCGCGCCAGCACCGCACGATGCGGCTCGTCGCCGACCGCACCGACCTGCCGGTGCCGCGCGTGCTGTGGCTGGAGGAGGACCCGGGGCCGCTCGGCGCGCCCTTCTTCGTCATGGAGCGGGTCGAGGGACGCGTGCCCCCGGACGTCATGCCCTATACGTACGAGGGGAATTGGCTCCATGCGGCGAGCGACGCCGAACGCGCGCATCTGGAGGACGCGTCGATCCGCCTGATCGCCCACCTCCACGACCAAGTGCCCGTCGCCGAAGCCGAGTTCCTCGCCCTGCCCGGCGAAGGCAGCGCGCTGCGCCGCCACGTCGACGCCCAACGCACCTACTACGGCTGGGTGGTCGACGGCCTGCCCCGCTCACCCCTGATAGAGCGCGCCTTCGATCGGCTCGATGAGCAGTGGCCGAACGACGAGGGCGAGCCCGTCCTCAACTGGGGTGACGCGCGCATCGGCAACGTCATCTACGACGGCTTCGACCCCGTGGCCGTACTGGACTGGGAGATGGCGGCGCTCGCACCCCGCGAGGTCGACCTCGGCTGGATGGTCTATCTGCACCGCTTCTTCCAGGACCTGACGGTGAGCTTCGGGCAGGAGGGCCTCCCCGGCTTCCTGCGCCGCGACACCATCGAGGAGCGCTATGCCGGACTCACCGGCCACACGCCCTCGTCCATGGACTTCTACACGCTGTACGCGGCGCTGCGGCACGCCATCGTCATGCTGCGCGTCGCCTACCGCCAGGTGCACTTCGGCGAGGCCACCGTCCCCGAGGACCCGGACACGCTGATCCTGCACCACGCCAGCCTGGCGGCCATGGTGCAGGGCAGCTATTGGTAGTCCTCAGGCCGCGGAGCGGCGGTCCGGCTGGGGCACGACGCGCAGCGGGCGCGAGCCCTGGCCGCCGACGTGCGAGAAGGGCTGCGTCCGCCAGTCGAGCCCCTGAGGGAGCGTCAGGAGCAGGGCGGTGTCCTGCTCCTGAGCCTCCATCGACTCGTCGGCGGGCTCGGCGTCGGCCGCGGCACGCCCCGTGCCCGCGCACACCGTGAGCCCGAACGGGTTCCACGGCTGGGCGCACAGCGCGTGCTCGGGCAGCACGTCCTCGTCGGCCAGGAGCGCGATGGGCTGTGCGCAGTCCGGGCACGTCACCCGGTACATCTCGAAGGTGTCGTACGCGTCGAACTCGGATTCACCCGATTCGACGCCCTCCGATACGGGTGCGGACGTGGATTCGTCGGAGCGCTGCTGCTTGCTGCGGGCAGTGCGACCGGGGCGCTTCAGATTCTGCATGGGACTCTCCCCCTTGGGTGGGCCGAGAAGGCGCTGCGGCCTCGACCACAGCAAGCACTTCCCGTCCCGTCGTAGAGGTAATCGTGGCATCCCTTTGGACACGGTCACAGGTATGTGGCGTTCGTCACATGCCCCGAGAAGATGCCGCCGTCGCGCCTACCGGTATCCGCGGGGATCAAGAGCCCTGTAGGTTCGGCGCATGGAGGAGCTGGACCGACAGATCGTGCAGCTGCTCGTCAAGGACGGGCGGATGAGCTACACCGACCTGGGCAAGGCCACGGGCCTGTCCACATCGGCCGTGCACCAGCGTGTGCGCCGCCTGGAGCAGCGCGGCGTCATCCGCGGCTATGCCGCGGTCGTGGACGCCGAGGCCGTCGGGCTGCCGCTCACGGCGTTCATCTCGGTGAAGCCGTTCGATCCCAGCGCACCCGACGACATCGCCGAACGGCTCGCGGGCGTCCCGGAGATCGAGGCGTGCCACAGCGTGGCGGGCGACGAGAACTACATCCTCAAGGTGCGCGTCGCGACCCCCCTTGAACTCGAACACCTGCTGAGCCGCCTGCGCGCCCTCGCGGGTGTCTCCACGCGGACGACGGTCGTCCTGTCCACGCCGTACGAGGCCAGGCCCCCACAGGTCTGAGCCGCCCGCGGGTGACCCCTGCGCGGGCCCCGCACCAGGAGGGGCCAGACTGGGTCCCATGAGCGAGAGCACCACCCCCCAGAACGGCCCTCAGGGCCACCGCACCGTGCTGCTGCGCGGCGGCGACGTCCACAGCCCCGCCGATCCGTTCGCCACGGCCATGGTCGTCGAACGCGGGCACGTCGCCTGGGTGGGATCGGAGGGCGCGGCCGACGCCTTCGCCGACGGCGTGGACGAGGTCGTCGACCTCGAAGGAGCGCTCGTCACCCCCGCGTTCACCGATGCGCATGTGCACACCACGTCGACCGGTCTCGCCCTGACGGGCCTCGACCTGACAGGCGCCCGCTCCCTCGGCGAAGCGCTCGCTCTCGTACGTGAGCACGCCGCCGCCCGGCCCCACGACCGGGTGCTGCTCGGCCACGGCTGGGACTCGGCCCGCTGGGCGGACGGCCGTCCGCCCGCGCGCGCGGAACTCGACGAGGCGGCCGGTGGCCGTCCCCTCTATCTCACCCGCATCGACGTCCACTCGGCCGTCGTCACCACGGCGCTGCTCGACCTCGTCCCCGGCGTCACCGGGCGCACGGGCTTCTACCCGGACGCGCCGCTGACCGGCGACGCCCATCACGCGGTACGCGCCGCCGCGCTCGGCGCGCTCTCCCCGCAGCAGCGCACCGAGGCCCAGCGGGCGGCGCTGCGGCGCGCCGCGTCCCTCGGCATCGGCTCGGTGCACGAGTGCGCGGGCCCCGAGATCTCCAGCGAGGACGACCTCACCGGGCTGCTGCGCCTCGCCGCCGATGAGGCCGGGCCGCGCGTCGTCGGCTACTGGGCGCAGCAGGGCGAGGAAGGCGTCGCCCGAGCAAAGGAACTGGGGGCCATCGGCGCCGCGGGTGACCTCTTCGTCGACGGGGCCCTCGGCTCCCACACCGCCTGCCTGCACGAGCCGTACGCCGACTCCGGCCACACCGGAACCGCCTATCTGGACGCGGCCGCCGTCGCCGCGCACGTCGTCGCCTGCACCGAGGCCGGGGTCCAGGCGGGCTTCCACGCCATCGGCGACGCCGCGGTGACCGCCGTCGTCGAGGGCATCCGCGCCGCGTCCGAGAAGGTCGGCCTGGCCCGCGTCCGCGCCGCGAGGCACCGCGTCGAGCACGCCGAGATGCTCACCCCGGAGACGATCGCCGCCTTCGCCGAACTCGGCCTCACCGCCTCCGTGCAACCCGCCTTCGACGCCCTGTGGGGCGGCGACGACGGCATGTACGTCCAGCGCCTGGGCGCCGAACGGGCCCGCACCCTCAACCCGTACGCGGCCCTCCTGCGCGCCGGCGTCCCGCTCGCCTTCGGCTCCGACAGCCCCGTCACCCCGCTCGACCCCTGGGGCACCGTCCGCGCCGCCGCGTTCCATCAGACCCTCGAGCACCGCGTGTCGGTGCGCGCCGCCTTCACGGCCCACACCCGGGGCGGCTGGCGGGCCATCGGCCGGGACGACGCGGGTGTCCTGGTGCCGGGGGCGCCCGCCGACTACGCCGTCTGGCGCACCGCGGATCTCGTGGTCCAGGCGCCGGACGACCGGGTCGCCCGCTGGTCGACCGATCCGCGCTCCGGCACGCCCGGACTGCCGGACCTCTCCCCGGGTGCCGAACTCCCCGTCTGCCTGCGCACGGTGGTCTTCGGACAGCCGGTCTACGTAGGGCCGGACGAGTGATGTCCCGGCGGTGCGTACCGCCGATCGCGGCCCGTTGTCGCGTCGCACGACCTGCGTATCCTCGGCACTGACCTGGCTGTCTTTGGAATCGGCCCAGGTCACATGGCTATTGACAGAACGCGGCCGTCGGCCGGTAGGTTCGGCCGGGTCCACCAAAGGACGTCCGACCGGAGAAATTCCACGCAGCCGTCGAACGCCGCTGGGCCATGGGCGGTGTGCCGCACCGGCGCACCACCACTGGGAGCCAGGTCCAGCGCCCGCGCCGCGGAAGCGAGGGAACGTTCCACCGGGCCGGCAGGTGTGACCCGGGTGGGGCCCGGACGCTCAGTAGACAACGGCTCTCGGTCGACCCGCAGCCAGCGGGCCCCAGGTCGGCCCGAAGGGTGCCGGGCCCCGATCCGCAGTACTCCCCTCTACCGCCCGTGCCGCCGTGGCCGTGCGGGAAGCGGCCACTATGGTGGTCCTCTGCGTACGAACGAAGGGGCAGTAGTGAACGACGGCGGTGCGGTCTCCGAAACCGGTGACCAGGGGAGGCAGTTCGGCCCGCTCGGCCTGGCCTTGGTGATCATTCCGACCTACAACGAGGCGGAGAACATCCAGGCCATCGTCGGTCGTGTCCGCGTCGCCGTGCCCGAGGCGCACATCCTCGTCGCCGACGACAACAGCCCCGACGGCACCGGCAAGATCGCCGACGAGCTCGCGGCCGACGACGAGAACGTGCACGTGCTGCACCGCAAGGGCAAGGAAGGCCTGGGCGCGGCCTATCTCGCGGGCTTCCAGTGGGGCCTGGACAACGACTACGGCGTGGTCGTCGAGATGGACGCCGACGGCTCCCACCAGCCCGAGGAGCTGCCCCGGCTGCTCACCGCGCTCAAGGGCGCCGACCTCGTGCTCGGCTCGCGCTGGGTGCCGGGCGGACGGATCGTCAACTGGCCCAAGTACCGCGAGATCATCTCCCGCGGCGGCAGCACGTACTCCCGCCTGATGCTCGACGTGCCGATCCGCGACGTCACGGGCGGCTACCGCGCCTTCCGCCGCGAGACCCTCGAAGGCATCGGCCTCGGCGAGGTCGCCTCGCAGGGGTACTGCTTCCAGGTCGACCTGGCGCGCCGCGCGATCAAGGCGGGCTATCACGTCGTCGAGGTGCCGATCACCTTCGTCGAGCGGGAGCACGGCGACAGCAAGATGAGCCAGGACATCGTGGCCGAGGCGCTGTGGCGGGTCACCGCGTGGGGCGTGGGAGAGCGGGTGGGCCGCGTGGGACGCGCCCTGGGCCGCAAGGACGCCGAGGGAGCGCAGGAGCCCTCCAAGGACGGCAAGAAGTCCTGATCGTCGCTCCGGCGGCCGTCGCTTGTTGATCACTCCCTTATGCCGGTCTGAGCCGGGCCCAGGCACACTGGAGCCATGACGACTGGCGTACCGCCCACCCGACCCGCCCGGCCCCGGCGCTCCCGCGTCCTCAGGTTCCTGCCGCTCGGCATCGCCGCGTGGTTGGTCCTGGAGATCTGGCTGCTCACCGTCGTGGCGGGCGCCGCCGGCGGGCTCATGGTGTTCCTGCTGCTCGTGGCCGGTGTGGTGCTCGGCGGCATGGTCATCAAGCACGCCGGGCGCCGCGCCTTCCGCGAGCTGAGCGAGGCGGTGCAACAGCAGCAGAGCGGCCTGGCGCCGCACCCCTCCGAGCGGGGCGGCGGCAACGCCCTGACGATGCTGGGCGGCCTGCTGATCATCCTCCCGGGGCTGATCTCCGACGCCCTGGGACTGCTTCTGCTGGTGCCGCCCGTCCAGAAGGCCGTCAGCCGAAAGGCGGAGAAGACCTTCGAGCGCAAGGTCCGCGAGGCGGCCACGCAGGGCGGTCTCGGCGAGGCCTATCAGCAGGCGCGCATGCACCGTCCGGACGGAAAGGTCGTCCAGGGCGAGGTCATCAGGGACGACGAGCGGCCGCCCCGGGGCCCGCACCCGGACGACCCGCAGCTGCCTCCCCGCTGAGCGGGCCGGTGCAGCAGCCGTTGCAGCACGAAGGCCGGGGCCACTGCTCAGCAGCGGCCCCGGCCTTCGTGTGCGGTGTTGTCAGTTCGCCGTCAGGCGGACTTGCGGCTGTCCCGCGGATGCACCGCGATGTTCATGGCTCCTGACCGGAGAACCGCGAGGCGCTCCTCCAGGACCTCCTCGAGTTCCTCTCGAGTACGGCGCTCCATGAGCATGTCCCAGTGCGTACGCGCAGGCTTCCCCTTCTTCTCTTCAGGTCCGTCGCCGTCTACGAGGAGTGCCTGGGCCCCGCAGACCTTGCACTCCCACTCCGGCGGGATCTCCGCCTCGACCGAGAACGGCATCTCGAAACGATGTCCGTTCTGGCATGCGTACTCCACGGCCTGGCGCGGAGCCAGGTCGATGCCGCGGTCGGTCTCGTAGCTTGTCACCACGAGGCGCGTGCCGCGAAGAGCTCGCTCACTCATGAATCGTGCCTCCCGGGCTTGTCGCCCACAGGACAGGTGTCGCTGTCGTCGTCATCCGGTCAACGTCCGGTCGGCGGTAAAGATTCCCGTTTAAGGGTCATGCGTCGCCGTCGTATGCCGCCCCTTGTTGTACCCACCAGCGCCCGGTATGTCACATCTGACAGAGGATGTCACCCTGCGTTTCTGAATCTTCAGCGCGCAGTAACGGTCCGCCTGGTAAGCCAAACGCGTACACTACCGCCCTTTGGCTTCAGTTGCTAAATCCTGTCGGGTACGGGATTTCCCGCGTCGCGGATCGCGCGCCCTACGGGTACCCGCGCCAGCAGGACGAAACCGATCACGAAGAAGGCCACGAGCGAGACGATCGCGTCCCGGTAGCTCCCGGTGAGCTGATAGGTCAGGCCGAAGATCAGCGGCCCCAGCCAGGCCATCCCGCGGTCGCTGATCTCGTACGCGGAGAAGTACTCGGCCTCCTTGCCCGCGGGCACCAGATGCGAGAACAGGGACCGCGAGAGCGCCTGCGAACCTCCGAGCACCAGACCGATTCCCGCCGCGAGCACGAAGAACCACACCGGCGCGCCCGCGGGCAGGAAGAAGCCCGCGCCGATCGTCACCGTCCACGCGACGAGTGAACCGAGGATGGTCCGTTTGGCGCCGTACGCCCGTGCGAGGCGCCCCATGCCGAGCGCCCCGGCCACCGCGAGCACCTGAACGAGGAGTACCGCCACGATCAGCGTGGACTGGCCGAGACCGAGCTCTTCGGCGCCGTAGACGGACGCCTGGGAGATCACCGTCTGCACGCCGTCGTTGTAGACGAGATAGGCGAGCAGGAAGGACAGGGTGTGCGGATGGCGGCGCATGTCGCGCACGGTCGACGCCAGCTGTCGCCAGCCGCGGGCCGACGCCGTGGAGGGCGGCACCTTGCGGTCACGCAGCCGCCGCAGCGGCACGAGCGTGAAGGCGCCCCACCACACGCCCGCGGAGGCCAGACAGATGCGCACGGCCGTCGACTCCGAGACACCGAAGGTGTCATGCGCCAGGAACAGGACCAGGTTCGCCACGAGGACCAGCGCCCCCGCCGCGTAACCGAACGCCCAGCCGCGCGAGGAGACCGCGTCACGCTCCTGTGGGGGCGCGATCTGCGGCAGGTAGGAGTTGTAGAGCACCATCGACACGGCGAGCGAGGCGTTGGCGACGATCAGCAGGAAGCCGCCGAGCAGATAGCGGTCGCCGTCCAGGAAGAACATGCCCGCCGTCGCCGCGGCCCCCAGGTAGGCGGCCACTGCGAGCAGCGGCTTCTTGCGGCCCGTGCGGTCGGCGGTGGCGCCCGCCATCGGCATGACCACGACGGACAGGATCACCGACGCCGACACCGCGTACGCGAAGAAGGACCCGGCGCTGACCGGGACGCCCAGCGGGTGGACGTATCCGTCGCGGTCCGCGGCCGATTTGGCGATCTCCGTCAGGTACGGGCCGAGGAACACGGTCAGGACGCTGGTCGAGTAGACCGAGCACGCCCAGTCGTAGAAGTACCAGCCGCGCTGCTCGCGTCGTCGTTCGGCGGCGCTCTCGTCGGCCGGTGGCGTTGCCCGCACGGTGTCGGTGCCCACCCGTGCCCCCTCGCTGGTCCCCGTGGTCCGCTGCCGTCCCGGAGGCGGTCAGGCCCAGGCTCCCCGGTCCTTCAGCACTTCGCGCAGCGTCTCGATGTGATCAGAGATGATGCCATCTACACCGAGATCGAGAAGAGCGGCCATGCGTCCGGCGTCGTTCACCGTCCAGACGTGCACCTGCAGCCCGCGCGCGTGGGCCGCGCGGACGAAGCGGTGGTCCACCACCCGGATCCCGCCGTGTGTCTCGGGCACCTGTGCGCACACCGCGGAGCGGCGCACGCCGGCCGGGACGCCGAACGAGCTCAGCCGCAAGGCCGCCACGCCCCGCGTACCGAACGAGGTGGCCAGGCGCGGGCCCGCGAGCCGCTGGGCGCGGGCCACGCGGGCCTCGGAGAACGAGCCGACGCACACGCGGTCCCAGGCGCCGGTGCGGCGCAGCAGTTCGAGGAGCGGGAGCAGGGCGGGCTCGGCCTTCACGTCCACGTTCCAGCGGATGTCGGGGAAGGACTCCAGGAGCTCTTCGAAGAGGGGCACCGGCTCGCCGCCCGCCACGCGCGCGTGGCGCACGGCGCTCCACGGCAGGTCGGCGATCTTCCCGGCCGTGTCCGTCACGCGGTCGAGCGTCGCGTCGTGGAAGGCCACCAGGCGGCCGTCCGACGTGGCGTGCACGTCCGTCTCGATGTAGCGGTAGCCCAGTTCGACCGCGCGCCGAAACGCGGCGGCGGTGTTCTCCAGGCCGTCCGCCGCCCCGCCGCGGTGGGCGAAGGCGAGCGGGCCGGGATGGTCGAGATAGGGATGGCGTACGCGCGTGGTCACGGCTGCAGTATCGCCCGCTCCGGTTGCCCGCCGGCAGCCACCACGCCTCCCCCGGATGGAGCAGGGGCGACGGCGAAGAAGCGCAGGAAGAACTGGGCCAGCGGACCGATCGCCAGCGCGTAGAGCACCGTGCCGATGCCCACCGTGCCCCCGAAGGCGAAACCGGTGGCGACCACGGCCACCTCGACCAGCGTGCGCATGAGCCGGACGGAGCGGCCCGTGCGCTGATGCAGGCCCGTCATCAGGCCGTCCCTGGGGCCCGGCCCGAACCTCGCGGCGATGTAGAGCCCGGTGGCCGCGCCGTTCAGGACGATCCCCGCCACGAGCAGCGGGATGCGGGCGCCGAGCGCGTGCGCGTCCGGCATCAGCGCGAGGGTGGCGTCCATCGCGAGGCCGACGACGAAGACGTTGGAGACCGTGCCCAGCCCGGGGCGCTGGCGCAGCGGGATCCACAGGAGCAGCACGGCCGCCCCGATGAAGATCGAGACGATGCCGATGGACATCCCCGTCAGCTCGGCGAGGCCTTGATGCAGCACGTTCCACGGTTCGAGGCCGAGTCCGGCCACCACCAGGAGCCCGGAGCTGGCGCCGTAGAGCGCCAGACCGACGTACAACTGGATGAGCCGCCGTGTGAGATGTGGCTTCGTCGTGGACAAGAGATGCCCCCCTGCTGGTGGTGGTGGCCTGACGCATGACACTCTGTGGCTCGTAAAGGGATGCCAACCATGGCCAATTCCAGGAAGGTGGACTGGGAATCATGGCTCAGTGGACTTCGGCGGTGGGCGCCACACAGCTCGCCCGGCTGCTCACCTCCCAGCAGACGCGCCCCGCGGGCCCGGGCTCGCGCCGCCCGCCCGCCTACCGCGCCCTGGCCGACGGCGTCCGCATGCTCGTCCTCGAAGGACGTGTACCGGTCGCCGCGCGGCTGCCCGCCGAGCGCGAGCTCGCCGTGTCCCTCGCCGTCAGCCGGACCACGGTCGCGGCCGCGTACGAGGCGCTGCGCACCGAAGGCTTCCTGGAATCCCGCAGGGGAGCGGGCAGTTGGACCGCGGTCCCGGCCGGCAACCCCCTGCCCGCCCGCGGCCTCGAACCCCTCCCGCCCGAGGCGCTCGGCTCCATGATCGACCTGGGCTGCGCCGCGCTGCCCGCGCCGGAGCCCTGGCTCACCCGCGCCGTGCAGGGCGCCCTGGAGGAACTCCCTCCGTACGCGCACACGCACGGTGACTTCCCGGCCGGTCTGCCCGCGCTGCGCCAGATGCTCGCCGAGCGCTACACCGCGCGCGGCATCCCGACCATGCCCGAACAGATCATGGTCACGACCGGCGCGATGGGCGCCATCGACGCGATCTGTCATCTGTTCGCGCCGCGCGGCGAACGCATCGCCGTCGAGTCCCCGTCGTACGCCAACATTCTGCAGCTGATGCGCGAGACGGGCGCCCGTCTCGTCCCCGTCGCCATGTCCGAGGGGCTGGAGGGCTGGGACATGGACCGCTGGCGCCAGGTGCTGCGCGACGCGGCGCCCCGGCTCGCCTACGTGGTCGCGGACTTCCACAACCCCACGGGCGCCCTCGCGTCCGAGGACCAGCGACGCAAGCTCGTCGACGCCGCGCGCTCCGCCGGCACGGTCCTCGTCGTCGACGAGACCATGATCGAGCTGCAGCTCGACGACGACCTGACGATGCCGCGTCCCGTCTGCGGCTTCGACCCGGCGGGCTCGACCGTCATCACCGTCGGCTCGGCCAGCAAAGCCTTCTGGGCGGGCATGCGCATCGGCTGGGTGCGGGCCGCCCCCGATGTCATCCGCAGTCTCATCTCGGCGCGCGCGTACGCCGACATGGGGACCCCTGTCCTGGAACAGCTGGCGGTGAACTGGCTGCTGAGCACCGGCGGCTGGGAATCGGCCGTGCAGGTGCGCAGGGCCCAGGCCCGCGAGAACCGTGACGCCCTGGTGGCCGCCGTCCGCCGCGAACTGCCCGAATGGGAGTTCGCGGTACCGGCGGGCGGCCTCACCCTGTGGGCGCGCTCAGGCGGCCTCTCCGGCTCCCGCATCGCCGAAGTGGGCGAACGGGTCGGGGTCCGGGTTCCGTCAGGGCCGCGCTTCGGCGTGGACGGAGCCTTCGAGGGGTATGTGCGGCTGCCGTTCACCGTGGGAGGCGCGGTGGCCGAGGAGGCGGCGGTGCGGCTCGCCGCGGCCGCGCGTCTGGTCGAGACAGGGGCGGGCGGGGGCGTGGAGGCATCGCGGGCCTTCGTGGCCTGAGCCCCCCGGGGCGCGCGAAGGCGTCAGCCTTCGGCGGGCACGGGCTCCGGCCGCGCGCCCGGCTTCGCCGCCGCCGTGTCGGCGTCGGCATCCACGGCGACCTCGGTACCCGTCTCGGCTGTCGCCGTCTCGGTCGCGCCCGTCCCGGCGTCGGCGGGGGCGCTGCGTGGGGGCAGCAGCTCCGTCACCGCCTGCCGGTGGGCCTCACTCGTCGCGTCGTCGTACGGATCGGGCGTGGCGGGCACCTGGAGCCGGTGCACCTGACCCGTGCCGAGCCGGGCGTACCCCCGGCCGGGCGGGACGTCGCAGGTGGGCGTCGTGCGCGGCGGCACCCCGAGGATCTCCTCGACCTGGTCGGGCGTGGTGGGGCCGAGGACCACGCGCGCGCGTGTGTGCTGGCGCACCGGGTCGCTCAGGGAGTCGAGGCTGTCGAACTGGTCGGCCACGACGACCGTGACGTTGGCCGCCCTGCCGTGCCGCAGGGGCACCTGGAGCAGGGCCTGCGGGTCCTGGCGTCCGTCGGCCGCCGCGAGGTGACCGAGCACGCTGGGGCGGTCCATGACGATCCACAGGGGGCGCTTGGTGTCCTCAGGGGCGGCGTGGCCCGCCTGGCGGGCCCGGTTGGCGGAGATGAGGCGACGCTCCGTCTCGTGCGCCGCCCACTCCAGACTCGCCAGGGCTCCCGCCAGCCCGCACTCGATGGCCAGAACACCGTCGCGTCCGGTCAGGCAGGCGTAGTCGCCGATGCCGCTGCCTTCGACGATCAGGACGTCGCCGTGCTGCAGGGCCTGCAGGGCGACGGAGCGGAGCAGGGTGGTGGTGCCGCTGCCGGGTTCGCCGATCACCAGGAGGTGCGGCTCGGTGGAGCGGGGGCCGGTGCGCCAGACGACGGGGGGTACGTCGCGCTGTGTGTCGCCGTCCGCCACGGGGAGGGTGCGCTGGACCCCGGTGGGATCGGTGAAGCCGAGGACGGTCTCGCCGGGGGACGTGACGAACCGCTGGGCGGCGATGTCGGTGGGCAGCGGGGGCAGCACGTTCACCGTGAGCTGGTTGCCCTCCGCGTCCCACTCGAAGTGGTACTCGCGGCCACGGCCCGCTTTGGCGTGCAGCAGCTGCTCGATGCGGGTGCGGGACTCGGCCTCGCCGTCCGTGAAGTACGCGGGGTAGCGCACCACCAGATGGGAGACACGTCCGTCGTCGTCGAACTCGTACGACGTGAGGGCCTTGTCCCACTCTCCGCCGTGCGCGAAGAGCGGCGCCGGGTCCTCGGGGACCGAGAAGTACGGCACGAGCGCTTCGTAGAGGGACTGCAGCCGCTGGGTCTGTGCCTCGTCGGGGCCGGTGGGGGCCGGCTCCGTGCGTTCCCGGCCGGTCCATGCGGCGGCCGCCATCAGGCAGATGGCGGCGAGCAGCGGACCGTACGGCATGAGGGTCACGACCAGGATCACGGAAGCGACGAGGAACAGCAGCGGTCCGCGCCGGTCCTTGGGGGTGTCGGCCCACTTGCGCCGCCCGGCCCCTGCCAGCCGGCGCAGTCCACGAGTGATCGTGATCAGCGGGTGGAGGACATCGGTGGCGCTGTCGGCGGCCGACCGTGCGAACTCCCGGCTGCGGGCGATCGAGGCGGTGCCGTTGCTCAGGATGCGGGGGAGGGGGCGCCGGGCCACGTCAGTCTCCAGATGGTGCGAACGAAGTGCTGCAGGGGGCAGGAGGCGTCAGAACTTGATCCCGCCCAGGAGGCTCGCCAGGCTCGCGCTGCCGGCCTTGATGCTCGGGGCGATGGCGGTGCCCGCCATGAAGAAGCCGAAGAGCGCGCAGACCACGGCGTGGGACGCCTTGAGCCCGTCCTTGCGGAAGAACAGGAAGACGATGATGCCGAGCAGCACGACGCCCGAGATGGAAAGGATCATGACGGTTCTCCTGGTTGGTGGGGACAGTCACCATGAGTTGTTCCAGGTTCACAGCATGTATCCATACGATAAAAGGTGCAAATGGGGGAATTTTCGCGGATTTCCCTCGAATGGCGGAGGTCTGCAGGCCCTCCTGAGTGCGCTTTCGGCAGGCGTCCGGGTGCCTTCGTGATCGTTGCCGCGGGCGCGCCCCGTCATGTGCCCGGACGGGCAGTACCCTGTCGATTCACTCGTACGGCTGCACTGGGCGCCGTACGCACCCCCTGAGTCACCCCGCAGTCGAAAGGCGGTCCGGTCCATGAGCGAAGCCCCCGACCCGGAAGTCGTGGAGCTGGCGACCAAGATCTTCGATCTGGCGCGCCAGGGCGACACGGCGGCCCTGGCCGCGTACGTGGACGCGGGCGTTCCGGCGAACCTCACCAACGACAGCGGCGACTCGCTCGTGATGCTCGCCGCCTACCACGGCCACGCGGACGCGGTCCGGGCGCTCCTGGAGCGGGGCGGTGACGCCAACCGTGCCAACGACCGGGGGCAGACGCCGCTCGCCGGTGCCGTCTTCAAGGGCGAGGACGCGGTGATCCGGGCGCTGCTCGACGGAGGCGCGGATCCGGCCGCGGGCACGCCGTCGGCGGTGGACACCGCCCGGATGTTCGCCAAGACGGAGCTGGTCGAGCTGTTCGGGGCGGCCTGAGCGGGGTACCTGACCAGCAACAACGGGGGCGCTGGAAATGTGGTCGCGGCGGTGTGAACCGCTGGGTCATCATGACGACGTGATTCACGGACGCGACGGCGGGGCAGGAGTTGCCGCACCGCGTGGACCGTGAGCGGCCCGCCCCCGGACCTCCCGTCCGGGATCCCTACGGGCCACCGACGAGAGGCAGAGGAAGATGGTCTACAGCAAGCAGAAGACGGCGGGCGGCCCGACGTGTTGGCGCACGGCCAGGTAATTCACGATTCCCGGTTGCGTCGACGCTTGATGTGAGGCTGTTTCCCATGTTCGATCCGGTCATAGCGCCCAGCGGTACGCTGCTCGGCCTGCTGCAGCGGGGCCGCGGCGACGGCACCCTGCACGCACTCACCGCACCCCGATCCGAGGCGCTCGCCGCCCTGGAGACCTGCGTGCTCCACGACCCGCGCCACGACTGGCAGGTCGAGAACCGCTCCCTCTACTACGCCAGGCTCTACCTCGATCTCCGTGGCGGGATCGAGGAGATCGAGCGGCATCTGTTCGACCCCGAGGACGTCCTGAACACGGACGACTCACGCACCGGCCTAGCGCTCGCCGTCCTGGGGCACCTCGCCTCGTACGGCAGGCATGACGCCCTCGAACTGCTGCGCCGGTACGCGGCCTTCGGCACCAACTGGGCCTGGGCCCTGGACGAACTGGCGCTGCGTGACGACGACGCGGGCCTGCGCGCCCTCGCCGTGCCCGTGCTCGGCAGATTCCCCTCGGACGCGCAGGGCGAGGCCGAACTGGCCGCCGTCGTGCGCGACGCCTACGAACCCCGGCCCTGGCGGCTGTGGGAGGAGGACCCCCGGGAGGCCGTCGGCGCCCGCGTGCGCGCCGCACGGGAACAGGGCTCCTTCGACCGCTGGCAGCGACAGATGCGCCCCGCCGGGCCGCGCCCCGGCTGGAGCGTCCAGGCCGTCTTCGACTGGGCGCAGGAAGGGCTCGAACGCGGCGCCGTCCTGCACGTGCCCGCTGCCCGCTGCCTGAGCGCGGTCGCCGGGCCCGAAGATCGCGCCGAGATCCTCGCAGCCGCCCGCGACGGCTCCGACGGGGCGCGCGGCACGGCCCTGCGCTACCTCGCGGACGCCCATGATCCCGATGTGTTCGACCTCATCGAGTTCGCGGTGGAGAGCCCGTCACGGGCCGTCGTGGACGCCGCGGCCGAGGCCTTCGAACGGATGCGCGGCGTCGCCGCCGTCGAGCGGGCCCGCCGCTGGGCCCAGCGGCCCGACGAGCTCGGTGCCGCCGCGGGACGGGTGCTCGCCTGCAGGGGCGGCGCCCAGGACAGCAAGCTGGTGCTCGCCGCTCTCCGTGAGGCCGTCCGCGGCGAAGGCCCGGACGCGCCGACCCTCTGGACACTCGTCGACGGCGCGGGACGGCTCGGCATCGCCTGCGCGGCCCCCGTCCTTCGCCACGTCTACCGCGAGACCGCCTCCTCCCACCTGCGCGGCCGCGCGGCCCGCGCGCTCGCCGCCACCGACCCCTCCTTCGCCGCCGGATTCGCCGTCGAGTGCCTGTGGGACTGCGAGGAGTCCACCCGCGAGGTCGCCGCACGGCACGCCGAGACCGGCGACGCCCGCGTGGTCACCCAGCTCAGAAGGCTCGCCGCGGACCCCGCCGAAGAGGACGAGGTACAGACCGCGGTACGCAGCAGGATCGACCCCGACGCGGCCGAGGTGTGACCGGCGCGCCCCGGGGCGGGGCGCGTGCGGAGGGCAACGCTCATGGGACGTTCCTCGCGAGGAAAGATCCACGTTGACGTGACCACGCCCCGTGCGACGACAACACGGGTATGCGTGTCGTCATCGTCACCGAGTCCTTCCCTCCCGACGTCAACGGCGTGGCGCACTGCGCCCTGCAGACCGCCCGGCAGCTCGCCGCGCGCGGTCACGACCCCCTGGTCATCGCCCCGGCCCCCGCGGCCGGGGCGGACGCCACAGCCGACGCGAGTGCGCCCTGCCCCGTCATCCGTGTCCCCTCCCTGCCCCTTCCCGGATACCCGCAGGTCAGGGTGGCCCTGCCCAGCCGACGCCTGTCGGCGGCGCTGAGCGCGCACCGGGCCGAACTCGTCCACCTGGCCAGCCCGTTCGTCCTCGGCGCGCGCGGCATGGCGGCCGCCGCTCGCCTGGGCATACCCGCCGTCGCCGTCTACCAGACGGATCTGGGCGGCTACGCCCGTACGTACATGGGAATGGGCGAGGCCACCGCCTGGCGCCGCATCCGCGCCGTGCACGCCGCGGCCGACCGCACCCTCGCCCCGTCGGCCGCGGCCCTGCGTGATCTCGTGGCGCACGGGGTGCCGCGGGTGCGGCTGTGGCCTCGGGGCGTGGACGCGGCCCGGTTCCGACCCGCGCTGCGGGACGAGGGCGTACGCCGTGAACTGGCGCCGAACGGTGAGCTGATCGTCGGCTACGTAGGGCGTCTCGCCCCCGAGAAGCAGGTCGAGCTCCTTGCCGGGGTGTGCTCCCTGGAGGGCGTGCGCCTGGTCGTCGTCGGTGACGGACCCAGCGAGGGCTCCGTCCGGACTGCGCTGCCGGGCGCGGTCATGCTGGGGCGCCGCACCGGCGGCGAACTCGCGCGGATCTTCGCCTCGTTGGATCTCTTCGTGCACACCGGGCCCTACGAGACGTTCTGCCAGACCGTGCAGGAAGCCATGGCCAGTGGCGTGCCGGTGATCGCGCCCGCCGCGGGCGGACCGCTCGACCTCGTAGTCCCCGGCCGCACCGGCGTCCTGGTGCCGCCACGCGACGCCCTCGCGGTGCGGGACGCGGTCTGGGCGCTCGCCGCCGATCCGGGGCTGCGTGCGACCTACGGAGAGGCTGGGCGCGCGGCCGTCGAGGGGCGGACCTGGGACGCGGTGGGCGAGCGGCTTGTCGACCACTACTACCAAGTGCTCGCCTCGCGGACGGCGGTGGCGGCATGAGGGCGGCCCTGTACCGGGAAGCGGCCTACCGAGCGGCGGCGGCCCGCGGTGGCGCGCGCCCCGCCGGCTCGCTGCGCATCGTGCGGCTCGCGAACTTCGTGGCCCCCTCGTCGGGCGGACTGCGCACCGCGCTGCGGGAGCTGGGGCGCGGCTATCGCGCGGCCGGGCACGAGCCCGTGCTGATCGTGCCCGGCGAGCGGGCCGCCGTCCGCGACACCGACCAGGGCCGCGTCGTGACCCTGCCGGGTCCGCTGCTGCCCGGCACCGGCGGCTACCGTGTCCTCGCCGACCGGCGCAGGGTGGCCCGGGTCCTCGAACGCCTCGCCCCCGACCGCATCGAGGTCTCCGACCGCACGACCCTGCGCTGGACCGGCGCCTGGGCCAGACACCGCAGGATCCCGGCCGTGATGGTCTCCCACGAGACGGCCCACGGTGTCCTCAACACCTGGGGCATGCCCAGGGAGGCCGCCCTGCGGGCCGCCGACGCCCTCAACTCCCGTACGGCGCACGCCTACGCGCGGGTCGTGTGCACCACGGAGTGGGCCGAGCGTGAGTTCGTCCGCATCGGGGCGCGCAATGTCGTCCGCGCGCCACTCGGTGTCGACCTGGTGGGCAGCCATCCGGGACTGCGTGATGCACGCGTGCGTGCCCGCCACGCGCGCGGGGGCGAGGTACTCCTCGTCCTCTGCTCACGGCTGTCGGTGGAGAAGCGGCCGGGCATGGCGCTGGACGCCCTGGAGGCACTTCGTGGCCGGGGAGTTCCGTCGGCCCTCGTGGTGGCGGGGGACGGGCCGCTGCGCGCCCGCCTCGAACTGCGGGCGCGCGAGCGGCGGTTGCCGGTGACGTTCCTGGGGCACGTCGCGGACCGCGCGGCCCTGGGGGCGCTGCAGGCCACGGCCGACGTCTGCCTCGCGCCGGGCCCCTGCGAGACGTTCGGGCTCGCGGCCTTGGAGGCGCTGGCCTGCGGTACGCCCGTGGTGGCCAGCGTGTCGTCGGCACTCCCGGAGATCGTGGGTGGCGCTGGCGAGGTGGCGAAGGACAACGGCAGGGCGTTCGCGACCGCCGTCCAGGCGCTCCTCGCCCGCCCGGAGCAACTCCGGAGGGAGGCGGCACGCGCGCGTGCGGAGTGCTTCGGGTGGGAGGGGGCGGTCGCCGCGTTCTTGGGGGCGCATGAGGCGGGGCTCGGGGTGGGTGAGTCGGGGCTGGGGGCCGGGGCTTTCGGTGGTGGGCTCGGCTTGGGTGAGGTGGGGTTTGGGGGTGGGGCTTTCGGCGGTGGGTTTGGTTCGCCACGGAGGGGTGCGTCGTGAAGCTGCCGTGTTTTGTTGCCATGGGGGATTCCCTCACCGCGGGTGTCGGTGACCCGGTGGGGGAGGGGCAGGGGTTGCGGGGGTGGGCGGCGCTGTTGGCCGGGGGGATCGTTGCGGGTGGCGGGGAGGCGCGGTTCCACAACCTCGCCGTCAGCGGGGCCCAGACCTCGGACGTGCTCGGGCGCCAGCTCCCCGCGGCGCTGGAGCTGCGGCCCGACCTGGCGTCCGTGATCGTCGGCGTCAACGACACTCTCCGCTGCACGTTCGACATCCGTGCCGTGGCCACGCGGCTCGACGAGATCTACGGGGCCTGCGCACGGCAAGGCATCCCGCTGCTCACCGCCTGCCTCCCCGACCCGGGGGCCATGCTCGGGCTGCCCAGCGCGTTGGCCCGCCCGCTGGCCCGGCGGCAACGCGCGGTCAACGCCGTCGTCCACGCGTTGTCCGAGCGGTACAGCGCCGTGCACCTGCACCTCGCGGACGACGCGTGGGTCGCCGACCGCACCCTGTGGAGCGCGGACCGGCTGCACCCCGGAGAGCGAGGCCACCGCCTGGTCGCCGCCCGCTTCCACGCCCTGCTCGCCGCCCGGGGCTTCGCGGCGGGCAGCCCGCCCTCGTGCGAGCCCCAACTGCCGTCGCCCACCCGGTCGGCGAACCTGCTGTGGCTGGCCACCGCGGGCACCGGCTGGGTGGCGCGCAGGTGCACCGATCTGCTGCCCCAGTTGCTCACCCTCGCGGTCGACGAGATACGGCACCAGATGCGGGGCAGCAGCGCCCGGCTCGATCTGAGCGCCACCGACGCGGTGACGGCGGCCCTCGTGGCGCTTACCGCGGCCGAGCAGCCGGAGGCGGCGTAGGAGGGGAGACCCGGGGGCCTCAGCGTATTGCCGCCGGGACGAAACGGAGCGGCGTTCCCGGCACCGCCTGCGCGGCACCGGCCAGATCGGCCTCCCTGACCACCGCGATCACCGGATAGCCCCCGGTCGTCGGGTGGTCGGCGAGGAACACCACGGGACGGCCGTCCGGCGGCACCTGGACGGCGCCGAGGACCATGCCCTCGCTGGGGAGTTCGCCGGTGAACTCCCGCTCCAGGGAGGGCCCTTCGGTGCGCAGGCCGATGCGGTTGCTCGCCGAGGACACCCGGTAGACGCGCGTGGTCAGCGTGCGCAGGGCCGCGGCAGTGAACCAGTCGGCACGCGGTCCCGGCGTCACCCGCAGGATCAGCTCGCGGGGTGGTGCGAGGTGCGGGACGGTGTCCACGCGCGCGTGGGGCCCGCCGACCGCCCCCAGCGGGATGACGGCTCCGTCCGCGAGCGGGGGAGGGCCGAGCCCGGAGAGCAGGTCGGTGGAGCGGCTGGCGAGGACCGGGTCGACGGCCACTCCGCCGCTGAACGCGACGTAGCAACGTACTCCGGAGACGGCCGCCGAGACGTCGAGCAGCGCACCGGCAGGTACCCGCACGGGCGCACCCCATGCCACCGGGCGTCCGTCGACCGTCACCGGGCAGGGCGCCCCCACGACCGCCACCGTCACCGCGCAACGCGGCCGCACGGAGCAGCCGTTGAGCGTCGTCTCCAGGACGGCGGCGTCGGACGGGTTGCCGACGAGGCGGTTGGCGAGGCGGGCCGCCGCCGGATCGAGGGCCCCGGAGCGCGGCACCCCGAGGTGCGCGTGCCCGGGGCGGCCCTGATCCTGCACGGTGGTCAGCGCCCCGGCCCGGACGACGGCGAAAGCCCGGTCGGTCATCGTGCCTCCGAGCCCTGCACGAGGGGGACGGGCACGAAGCGCACCCGGACCCCGGGGGTGAGCAGCGCGGCGGGCACGCGCGCGTGGTCCCACAGCACGGCGTCGGTCGTGCCGATCAACTGCCAGCCGCCCGGCGAGGAGCGCGGATACATCCCCGTGTACGGTCCCGCGAGGGCGACACTGCCGGCCGGGACACTGGTACGCGGGGTGGCCCGGCGAGGCACGTCATAGCGCTCCGGGAGCCCGGTGAGGTAGCCGAAGCCGGGCGCGAACCCGCAGAAGGCGACCCGGAATTCGGTCGCCGCGTGGATGCGGGCCACCTCCGTCACCGGCACCCCCCAGTGCGCTGCCACATCGGCCAGATCGGGCCCGTCGTAGCGGACCGGGATCTCCCGTACGTCCTCCGCGCGCGCCGACAGGGGCGGTACCTCCAGGGCGGCGAGCTCCGCGCCGACGCGGCCGGGGTCGTCGAGGCCGTCCAGGAGCACCGTGCGGGCCGCGGGCACGATCTCCCGTACGCGGATCAGCCCCGCGGCCCTGCGGCGCAGCAGTTCGGCGTGGAGCGCCTGCGCCTCGTCGCCGTCGGCGAGTTCCACGAGCAGCGCCAGATCGCCGACCGGAAGCACCCTCACGCGAAGGCCTCCACCCGCACGCCCGCGCCCTCGAGGCGCGCACGGACCTGCCGGGCGAGGGCCACCGCCCCCGGGGTGTCGCCGTGCAGGCACAGCGAGCGCGCGCGGACGCCGATCCGCCGGCCGTCCAGAGCGGTGACGGACCCGGACCGGGCCATGCCCACGGAGCGTTCGACGACGACGTCCGCCTCCGTGATGACGGCGCCCTCGCTGCCGCGCGGCACGAGCGTCCCCTCCGGGGTGTACGCGCGGTCCGCGAACGCCTCGGTGACGACCGGCAGTCCGGCCTTGTCGGCCACCTCCAGGAAGCGCGATCCCGGCAGTCCGAGGACGGGCAGAGTGTCATCCGCGAGCAGGACCCCGTCGACGACGGCGTGGGCCTGGCCCTCGTCGTGGACGACGCGGTTGTAGAGCGCACCGTGCGGCTTCACGTACGACACGCGCGTGCCTGCCGCCCGCGCGAAGACCTCCAGGGCGCCGATCTGGTACGCCACTTCGGCCGCCAGTTCGTCGGCGGGTACGTCCATGGAGCGGCGCCCGAAGCCCGCCAGGTCGCGGTAGGAGACCTGGGCGCCGATCCGTACGCCGCGCGCGGCGGCCTGTTCGCACACGCGGCGCATGGTGGCCGCGTCCCCGGCGTGGAAGCCGCAGGCCACATTGGCGCTGGTGACGACGGAGAGCAGCTCTTCGTCGTCGGTCAGGCGCCAGCGGCCGAAGCCCTCACCGAGGTCGGCGTTGAGATCGATCACGGCGTCGATCGAGGCTTCCGTCATCTACGTAGATCTCCTGTTTCCGTTCGGCGGCCGCTCAGGCCACCCTGTACTGCTCGTCGCGGGCATCGGTGACGAACATCTGCCCCGGCGCGTGCGTGATCGCGAACGGCGGACGCGAGGCCATCACCGCCGCCTGGGGTGTCACTCCGCACGCCCAGAACACCGGGATGTCACCGGGCTCGGCGGCCACCGGATCACCGAAGTCCGGCCGGGTCAGGTCGTCGATGCCGAGCCCCGCGGGGTCCCCGCAGTGCACCGGACCGCCGTGCACCGCGGGCAGCAGTGAGGTCTCGCTGATCGCCGTCGAGAGGTGCTCGGGCGGAACGTGGCGCATCGACACCACCATGGGTCCGTGCAGGCGGCCCGCCGGGCGGCAGGGGCGCGCGGTGACGTACATGGAGACGTTGCGGCCCTGCTCGACATGGCGCATCGGGACGCCGGACTCCGTCAGCGCCCACTCGAAGGTGAAGCTGCAGCCGATGAGGAACGACACCAGGTCGTCCCGCCAGTGCTCGACCACGTCCGTGGGCTCGTCGGTCAACTCGCCGTCCCGCCACACCCGGTAGCGCGGCAGGTCCGTCCGCAGATCGGCGCCGGGCGCGAGGGGCGTGGTCCAGGAGCCCGCGTCCGTGACGTCGAGCACCGGGCAGGGCTTCGGGTTGCGCTGGCAGAACAACAGCATGTCGTACGCCCAGTCGGCGGGCACGGCGATCAGATTGGCCTGGGTGTGGCCGGCCGCCCAGCCGGCCGTCGGGCCGCTCGTGCCCGCGCGAAAGAGCGCGCGGGCCTCCGCGGGGCTGTGCGACGCGGTGACCGAGGGGCTCATGCCAGCTCCTTCCCGCGCGTCTCGGGCAGTCCGAACAGCGCGAGCACGGCGATGGCGTAGCCCAGTGCGCCGAAGACCAGGGCACCGCCCACGCCCCAGCTGTCGGCCATGAAACCGACCATGGTGGGGAACACGGCGCCCACGGCGCGCCCGGTGTTGTACGTGAAGCCCTGCCCCGTGCCGCGCACGGCTGCCGGGTAGAGCTCGCTGAGGAACGAACCGAAGCCGCTGAAAATGGCCGACATGCAGAAGCCGAGCGGGAAACCGAGCACAAGGAGAAGGCCGTTGGCCCCGTCCGGGATGTTCGTGTAGGCCAGGATGCTGGCCGCGGAGAGGAACGCGAAGAGCGTGATGTTGCGTTTGCGGCCGAGTACGTCCGTGAGATAGCCGCCGGCGAGATAGCCGATGAAGGCACCGGAGATCAGGAACGCGAGATATCCGCCCGTGCCGACCACGGTGAGTCCGCGCTCGGTCTTCAGGTACGTGGGCACCCAGGTGGCGAGCGTGTAGTAACCGCCCTGGACGCCGGTGGAGAGCAGGACCGCGAAGAGCGTGACGCGCAGGAGGCCGGGCTTGAAGATCGCGGTGAACGACCCCTTGTGCGCGCTCTTCTCGCGCTCCTCGGCCGCCTCCGGGGCGTCCTGCACGTTCCGGCGCACGTAGACGACGAGGAGGGCGGGCAGCGCACCGGTCCAGAACATCACGCGCCAGGCGATGTCCTCGTCGAGGAACTGGAACACCAGGGTGTAGACGATCACCGCGAGCGCCCAGCCGACCGCCCAGGAGCTCTGGATCGCGCCGAGAGTGCGGCCGCGGTTCTTGGCGGTGGCGTACTCGGCGACCAGGATCGCGCCGACCGCCCACTCGCCGCCGAAACCGAGGCCCTGGAGGGCGCGGAAGACGAGCAGCGTCTCGTAGTTGGGCGCGAAGCCGCAGGCGACGGTGAAGACGGCGTACGTGATGACCGTGATCATCAGCGCCTTGACCCGGCCGATCCGGTCCGCGACCACCCCGGCGATCGCGCCGCCGATGGCGGAGACGACCAGGGTGACCGTGGTGAGCAGGCCCGTCTGGCCGCTGTCCAGGCCGTAGTACGCGGCGATCGCGACCATGCTCAGCGGCAGCGTGAAGTAGTCGTAGGAGTCGAGGGCGTAGCCGCCGAAGGCGCCCGCGAAGGCGCGGCGGCCGCGTGGGCCGAGGGCGCGCAGCCAGCCGAACGCGCCGCTGTCGTCGGAGGATTGGCCGTCCGTGGGGCGGGGGTCGGTCGACAGGGCCTGGGGCGGTGGGGATGTGCTCATGGGCACCTCGCAGGAGGGGGGACTGTGCCGTGCCCGCCAAGGTAGAGGATCGTTGAACGATCCCTCAATACCCATGTTGTCTCGTTCTTGTATCTGCGATTGAATCCGGGCATGGCTGAGGGAATGGCTGACCCGGGCGGACCGAGCGGACTGGCCGACGACCGTGCGCTCCTGGGGCGCACCAGTACCGCGGAGCGGGTGTCGGACATCCTCCGGAGCCGCATCGCCGAGGGATACTTCCCGCCGGGAGTGCGCCTGTCGGAGGACAGCATCGGCGGTGCGCTCGGTGTCTCGCGCAACACGCTGCGCGAGGCCTTCCGTCTACTCACGCACGAACGGCTGTTGGTCCACCAGCTCAACCGCGGGGTATTTGTCCGAGTTCTCACGATTGAGGACGTCGAGGACATTTACCGCACACGGCGCCTCGTGGAATGCGCGGTCGTCCGCGGCCTCGGCGATCCGCCCTTCGCCCTCGACGGACTCGCGAGCGCCGTCGCGGACGGCACGAAGGCGGCCCGCGAGCGCAAGTGGAAGGGCGTCTCCACCGCCAACATCCACTTCCACCGAGAGCTGGTCGCGCTCGCCGGAAGCGCCCGCACCGACGAGGTGATGCGCAGCGTCTTCGCCGAACTCCGCCTGGCCTTCCATGTGGTGGACGATCCGCGCGGGCTGCACGAGCCCTACCTCGCGCGCAACCGGCAGATACTGCAGACCCTGCAGGAGGGCGACGCCACGGAGGCCGAGCGGCTGCTTGCGGTCTACCTGGACGACTCGCTGCGCGGCCTCGTCGACGTCTACGGCAGCCGCGTGGCAGAGGGCGAGCGGGCGGGCGGCTGAGCCCGGGCGGACCGGCGAAGGGCGTTGCCAGATCTGCGCCGTTTCGACCGTTGTCAGACCGAGGATCTAGTCTGTGCAGCGTGACTTCGCCTGCCGTTACGGACACCGCTCCGCCCCAGCTCAGCGCGGGGCCGAGGCCCGCTCTGGGTCCGGCCGCCGACGAGGGCCTGGCGCGGCGCCTGCGCGCGCTCGCCTGCACGGCGCCGCTGCACGACCTGGACGTGCGCAAGGCCAACCTCGCCGGCGAGTACTCGGTGTACGCGATGGCGGAGGTGGCCCTGTCCGCCATCGACCTCGTCACCCTGAACATGGACTTCGACACCGGCGCCGACCACGAGCAGATCGTGACCAGGCTGCTGCCGCGCGTCGGGGCCCAGGCCCCCCGGCGCCCCGTGGCCGAGCACGAGCGCGTGGCCCGCTGGGTCCTGGAGAACCTGATCAACGTCGGCAGCGTCGACCGCGGCTTCCGCGCGGTGTACGGCACCTTCGCCCCCGACGGCACCTATGTGCGCAGGGACTACGACTTCAAGCTGATCGAAGAGGTGCCCGGGTACGGGGGCGGTGTCTATCTCCGCACGACGGACGAGGCGGTCAACGTCCTCGTGGGCGCCCTCGACACCGACGTCACCAGCGCCCAGATCGCCGCCGAGGTGAAGCTCGAGGTGCTCATCAGCCGCGGCCGTCTCGCCGATGCCCAGCTCGCCGCGGAGCAGGCGCGCTATCGGACCGTGCAGTACTCGGAGACGCTCCGCAGAGCCTTGGACGCCACCCGGCGCAACGTCCGCGCGGTCGACTGGCTCCGCGCCGTCCCCGACATGATCGCGGAGGCGCTCGACCACGTCGCCGACCGCTACCGCCACGAGAACGCGATCCTGACGAACATCCGCAAGGCGCGCGACGAGTCCGAGGACCCCGAGCAGAAGCGCCGCGCCGCCGAGCTCGTCGACATCGTCAAGGACTGCATCCGCCGCCACACACAGCTGCAGTCGCGGCTCCTCGAAGCGGGCCCGCTGTTCCGGGCCGAGCAGGACCGCCAGGCCTTCGCGGCCCCCACCGCCCGCACCGGCCTCGATCTGTACGGCCAGCTCGTCGCTCCCCTCCTGCCCCTCCCGGTCGAGCAGGCGAGCCGCGTGACGGGCGCGTTCTTCGCGCGCGGGACGGGGCTGCGCACACCCGTGTCCGTCCGCGTCGGCGACCTGGTGGACATACTGCTCACGCCGCCTCAGGAGCGCGAGCACCTGGGCATGGAGATGCCCGAGCCCGACCTCATCGCCACCCCTGACGACAGCCGCTTCAGCGAGGAACAGCTCGCCGACGCCATGGAGCTGCTCGACCTGCCGGCCGACGCGCCAAGGCGTCTGTCCGGGCTGCTCGCCGACGCGCGCCGACGCGACACCGAACTGCCCTATCTGGTCGCCCTCCTCGCCGTGCACGCGGCCAGCCCGCCGGTCGGCACCGCGTACCGCCAGGGCGAGGAGAAGCTCCTGTTCGCCGTGGACGACGGCGCCCAACTCGACGACCCGGAGTTCGGCGGCGCCGACCTCATCGTGGGCACGGCGCTGCTCGACGCCGCCGGCATGGCGGCCGGCCGGACGGAGGCCGCGTGAGCACTCCCCGGACGCTCCTGAGCACCCCCGACCCCCGCCACTCCCTCCCGTACGACCGCCGCAAGGAGCACAAGCCGTGACCGAGCACCCCGCAGAGCACGCCGCGTGGGGCGAGCCGGACGCGACGGCGGCGCCCGCGGCGAGCGCCCCCATCACCCCGGCCGACGCCGCCGACGCAGCCCGCCTCGTCGCCTTCGGGCTCCAGCCCAAACTCCAGCCCGCCCGCGACCAGGAGTACGCCGAACTGCTGCGCAGGTACCGCGAGGACCCGCCCTTCGCGCGGCTCGCCGACGCCGTGGCCGCCGGGCTCGGGCTCGTCGTCCTTGAGGTGTCCCCGCGCGCGGGGATGGCCGTGACAGCCGCAGAGGACTCCGTGTTCGCCGTCCGCATGGGCGACTACGCACGCCGTACGGCCGCCGACTCCACCGACCGCTTCCTGCACGGTCTGGCCCATCTCGCCGTGGCCGCCCTGGCGTTCCCGCGCCCCGAGGACCTCGCCGACGACGGCTACATCGGACGCGTCACGGTCAACGGCGTGGACGCCTTCGTACGACAGGCCTGCCACCGCCTGGAGGAGCGCGCCGAGGAACAGGGCGAGAACTCCGACCCCGCCACCGACACCCCCGGTCTGGAGGCAGCCTGGCGGATCTGGGCACGGCGCAGCTCGACGGGCGCCACCAAGGACGCCCGACGCCTCGCCGGGTCGACCACCGGGATCATCGGCAAGGCCGTCGCGTTCCTCACCGACTCCGGGTTCCTGCAGCGCACGGGCGACGACTCCGGGGGCACCTACCGCACCACGGCCCGCTATCAACTGCAGGTGCGCGACATGGCGGGCGGCGCCGCCATGGCCGAACTCCTGGAACTCGGCGTCGTGCCCGTCACGGACGGGTCCGCGACCCTGCTGCCCCCCGAAGAGACCGACGATCTGGAGCTGGCCGCCGACGCGGGGCTGCCCTTCCACTCCTGACGTCTCGCCCCGCCCCCCCCACATTCCCGCTGTTCCCCACGACTTACGACGAGAGTCCGCCGCCATGTACGAGCTGTCCCGGGTCCGCCTCTACTCCATCGGCCCAGCCGGTGCGCGCTACGCCGACACCGTGCTTGACCTGCGCGGCGTCGGCGCGGAGGTGCCCGACCCCGCGCCCGCCCAGGCGGAGTTCTTCGAGGACGAGCCGGTCGGCCCCCCGCGCCGCCCCGCGCCCGCGGGCGTGCTCTTCCTGGAGAACGGCGGCGGCAAGTCCGTCCTGCTCAAGCTGATCTTCTCGGTGATGCTGCCCGGCCACCGGAACACGCTCGGCGGTGCCAGCTCCGGAGTCCTTCGCAAGTTCCTGCTCGCCGACGACTGCGGGCACGTCGCCCTGGAGTGGCAGCACACCCTGACCGGCGAGTGCGTCGTCGTCGGCAAGGTCAGCGAGTGGCGCGGGCGGCAGGTGTCCAATGACCCGCGGAAGTTCGCCGAGGCGTGGTACTCCTTCCGGCCAGGACCCGGCATGAGCCTGGACTCGCTGCCCGTCGCCGAGTCCACCGCCGTACGCCCCTTCGCGGAAGGCGCTTCGGGTGCCCAGGGGCGGCGGCGCACCATGAAGGGCTTCCGTGACGCGCTGACCGAGGCGGGCAAGGCGTACCCCCACCTCGAAGTGCACTGGGAGGAGATCCACGACCGCTGGAACGAACACCTCGGCGACCTGGGCCTCGACCCCGAACTCTTCCGCTACCAGCGCGAGATGAACGCCGACGAGGGCGAGGCCGCGGGCCTCTTCGCCGTCAAGAAGGACTCCGACTTCACCGATCTGCTGTTGCGCGCCGTCACGGACACCCGCGACACGGACGGCCTCGCCGATCTCGTGCACGGCTTCGGCAACAAGCTGGGCCGCCGCTCCGAACTCATCGCCGAGCGCGACTTCACCGCGGGCTCCGTCGACCTGCTCGGCCGGATCGTCGAGGCCGCCGACACCCGCTCACGCGCGCGTGACGTGCACGCGGGAGCCGAGCGGCGCACCCGTACGCTCGCCCGGCGCCTCTCGGCGCGCGCGGTCGCCGAGCGGAGCCGCGCGGGAGAACTCTCCGAGCGGGTCACCGCCGCCGCGCAGACCGTCACCACGGCGGAGGAAGCACGCGGCAGGTCCTCCCTGATCTCAGCCGAACTCGCCTTCCGGCACGCCTCCTTGGCGCTCACCGTCGCGGAGAAGGCCGCTGCCGCGCAGCGCCGTGAGCTGGCCGACGCGCGTCAGCTGCACTCCGCCTGGCAGGCGGCCGAGGCCGTTCTGCGCCACCGCGCGGCCGCCGACCGCTCCGCGCGCGTGGCCTCCGCGATCCTGGAGGCCGAGCGTGACGCGGCGCCCGCCCTTGCCGCCCGCTCCAAGGCGGCGGCCGATCTCGTCCGTGTGCTGCACACCGCGGCCGAGGGCGCCGAGTCGCTCGCGAACGAGGAGGAGGAGCGCTCGGCCGCGCTCCAGGAGACCGGCGAGGCCGCCCACCGCGACGCGACCGTCGCCGCGACCGAGGCGCAGCGTGCCCGCAGCGAGGCCGGACACCTCCGGCAGCGCCTCTCCGAGGTCGAGCAGGAGACCGCGGAGGCGGTCCGCGCGGGCTGGCTCGACGACACCGCGCCGGATGCCGACCCGGCGCGCGCCGCGCTGGCCGCGAGCGACGCCGAGAAGAGCGCGGCGGCCGCCTGGGACACGGCCCGCGAGACCTCCCTGCGCGCCGCCGAGCACGCCAAGGAGGCAGCCGCGGCCGAGGCCCGCGCCGAACTCACCGCGGCCCGCGCGTCGGACGCCGCGGACGCGGCCGAGCACGCGTACGACGCGGAACGCCGGGCGGCGGAGTCGATCGCCGGGGACGAGCGCCTCGCCGAGCTGCTCGGCCTTCCCGGGACGAGCTCCCAGGGCGGGGTGCCGCAGCCACGCCAGGGGGCCGCGGGCACGGGCGACAGCGGCGACCGGGAGGACGAGGCCGCCCCCACCACCCGCACCCTGATCGATGGCCTGTCCCTCACCGAGCTGGACCGCAGCGCCGACGACCTCCGCACGCTCCTGGAGGACGGGGTCGCATCCGCCGAGCGGCAGCTCTTCGAGCTGCGGACCGCAGCCGCCGACGACTCCCGCATCCTGGGCGCCCTCGGCGACGGCGGGCTGCTTCCGCCGGGACCCGACGTCCTGGCCACCGTGGAGTTCCTCGGCGAGCACGGCATCCCCGCGCTGCCCGGCTGGCGCTACCTCGCGCAGGCCGTCGACCCCGGCGACCACGCGCGCGTGCTCGCCGCCAGGCCCGAACTGGTCGACGGCGTCGTCATCACCGACCCCGCCACGCACGCACGGGCCCGCGAGGCGCTCGCCGGCGCCGCCCTGCTGCCCCGCTCCGCCGTAGCCGTCGGCACGGCGGCCGCCCTCCTCGCCCCGACCCCCGGTGAGGACGCACAAGGCGGGGACGTCTTCCTTGTGCCGCCGAACCCCGCCATGCACGACGAGCACGCCGCCGACGAGGAGCGGCAGGCGCTCCGCACGCGGGCGACGAAGCGTGACGAGGAGATCCGGACGCTCGCCGCGCGCCTCACCAAGGACCGCGAGCTCGCCGCGCGGCTCGCCTCCTGGCGCGGCGGCTGCCCCGCCGGACGCATCGAAGAGCTCGCCGCCGCCGCACGCGGCGCCCGTGCCTTCGCCGAAGAGGCCGAGGCCGAGCTCGCCGAGGCCCGAACGGTCCGGGCCGAGGCCGACGAGGCGGCGGCCGAAGCGGCACGCGCGCGTGACGAGCGGCAGGAGGCCGCCCAGCGCGCGCGTCGCGTCGCCGACGCACTCGCGGGCCTCGCGTTCCGCCTGCGCGAGCGCGCGGGCTGGCAGAGCACGCTGCGCGAACTGGCCGATGACGCCGTGGAGTCGGAGGCCCGCGCCCAGACGTGCCTGGACCGCGCCCGCGCTGCCGACGAGGACCGCCGAGCCGCCCAGCGCGCCGCCGACGACGCCCGCCGCACCGCCCGCGCCCTGCGTGCCGAGCGCGCCGAGATCGCGGGCGCCCCCGAGGACCTGCCCGAGGAAGCCGCCGCCCCCAAGTCGTCGCTGCCCGCCCTCCGCGAGGCCTACCGCGCCGCCTCCCAGCTCTACGAGAAGGTCGGCGTCGGCGCCGACCTGCGCGCCGAACAGGCCCGCGCCGAGAGCGACGAGAGCAGTGCGCTGGCCGAGCTCGACCGGCTCAGCAACAAGGTCCGCACCCGCGCCGCCCTGCTCCTGGAAGGCACGGACGGCTCCGACGGCCCCTCCCGGCAGGCCGCCTCCGCGCGCGCCGAGGCCCAGGTCCAGCTCATCGAGACCCGCGCCTCCGCCGCGAGCGAGCAGCTCGGCAGGCTGCGCGGCGAGGCCGAGCGGCTCGCCCCCCAGGACGACGCCGAAGCGCACACCGAGCTCCCCGAGGACCTGGTCCCCGCCGACGCCGAGCACGCGCAGGCCCTCCTGCGCACCGCCACCGCCGAACTGGCCGCTCACACCGGGGCGTTGAGTCAGGCCAAGGACGCGCACGCCACCCTCCTGCACGCCCACCGCGCCACCGAGGACGCGGCCGGCGGCTTCGACGAGACCGCCGCCCTCCTGCGGGACCTCCTGCGCGAACAGCACCAGGAGGAGGAGACCGCCGAAGAGCCCGAGCCCTACCCCGGCACCCTCGAAGAGGCCCGCCAGTCCGCGTCCGAGGCCCGGCGCTCGCTGCGCGGCTGCGCCGCCGACCTCTCCACCGCCGAGGCCGCCGTCCGCGAGGCCGGCGACATCCTCGTACGGCACGCGAACTCCACCCGCTACGAGCAGGTGCGCACGCCCGCCCGCCAGCAGATCCGTGAGCTGCCCGCCTCCGCGCTGCCGGAGCACGCCAAGAAGTGGGCCGACGCCTTCGCGCCCCGGCTGCGGGTGCTCACCGACGAGTTGGAGCAGTTGGAGCGCAACCGCGACAGCATCGTGGACCGCCTGCGCGGGCTCGTGGAGTCCTCGCTCGCCACGCTCCGCTCCGCGCAGCGCCTCTCCCAGCTGCCCGAGGGCCTGGGGGAGTGGTCGGGCCAGGAGTTCCTGCGGGTCCGCTTCGAGGAGCCCGACCAGGCGACGCTGACCGAGCGCCTCGGCGAGGTCATCGACGACGCCACGCGGGCCGCGGTCAAGAAGAACTCCGACATGCGGCGGGACGGGATGACCTTGCTCCTTCGCGGAGTTCAGGCGGCGCTCGAACCGCGTGGCATCGCCGTGGAGATCCTCAAGCCGGACGCCGTGCTGCGCGCCGAGCGGGTGCCGGTCGGCCAGATGGGCGACGTCTTCTCCGGCGGGCAGCTGCTCACCGCGGCCATCGCCCTGTACTGCACGATGGCCGCCCTGCGCAGCAACGACCGGGGCCGCGACAAGCACCGGCACGCCGGCACTCTCTTCCTCGACAACCCCATCGGCCGTGCCAACGCCACGTACCTCCTGGAGCTCCAGCGGGCCGTTTCGGACGCGCTCGGCGTGCAGCTGCTCTACACGACGGGGCTGTTCGACACGACGGCGCTCGCGGAGTTCCCGCTGGTCATCCGGTTGCGGAATGACGCGGACCTGCGCGCGGGCCTGAAGTACATCAGCGTCGAGGAGCACTTGCGGCCGGGTCTGCCGCAGCAGGACCCGGCCGAGGAGACCGTGCACGGGGAGATCACGGCGACGCGCATGTACAAGCGCCCCGCCGCCACCTCCTCGTAGGCGTTAGGCCAGCCGGTCGGCCAGCCACTCGTGGAAGAGGCCGATGTGATGCTCGGTCGGCACGAGCACCCCGCCCCCGCGATAGGCGCGTGACGCCATCGCGGGCTGGGTGCGCTCGCAGGCCTCGAAGTCCTGTTCGTTGACCCGGTGGAAGAGCTCCACGGACCGGGTGAGGTCGACGCCGGACGCGACGACCTCGGGTGCGTACAGCCAGTCGCACTCGACGACCGTGCGGTCCTCGGCCAGCGGGAACATCCGGTGCAGGATCACGTGGTCGGGGACGAGGTTGATGAAGACGGTCGGCTTGATCGTGATCGCGTAGTAGCGGCGGTCCTGGTCCTCGGCGATCTCGGGGAGCCGTTCGAAGCCCGGACCGCCGTCGACGGTGAACCCGCTGACCTCCTCGCCGAACGAGGCACCGTGCCCGACGTAGTACTGGGCGGCGAACCCGTCCGCGAACTCCGGCAGCACATCGGTCAGTTCGGGGTGGATGGTCGCGCAGTGATAGCACTCCATGAAGTTCTCGACGATCAGCTTCCAGTTGGCCCGTACGTCGTACGTGACGCGTTTGCCGAGGGCCAGCGATTCCGTCCCGTAGCGCTCTATGGACGCCGCGTCGCCCAGGCGTTCCACCGCCGCGCCGACGACACTCTCTTCGAAGGACGGGGGTTCGTCGGCCAGGCACACCCAGGCGTAGCCGAGCCACTCCCGTAGCGCGACCTTGACCAGGCCGTACGCCGTGCGGTCGACGTCGGGCATCTTCACCAGGTTCGGTGCGGCGATCAGCTTGCCGTCGAGGTCGTACGTCCATGCGTGGTAAGGGCATTGGAGCGCGCGGCGCACCTCGCCCGCCTCCTGGGTGCAGAGCCGGGCGCCGCGGTGCCGGCAGATGTTGAGGAAGGCGCGCAGCTCCCCGGAGCGGGAGCGGGTGATCAGTACGCTCTCGCGGCCGATTTGGACGGTGCGGAAGGCGCCGGGTTTGCCGAGGTCGGCGGCGCGCACCGCGCAGAACCAGAGCGATTCGAAGACGTGCTCCTGTTCCTGCCGGAAGATCTCGGGGTCGGTGTAGAAGTGGCCCGGCAGCGTGGTCATCAGGCTGGCGGCGGACGGGGCCTCGGGGGTCGTCGTCACGGTGGCGTACTCCTCAAGCGGGCGCGGCGGCCAGGCGGCTGGGGTCGAAGAGCTCGATGGGGTGGTCGGTGGTGCCCCGCAACGCCAGATCGGCGACGATCTCGCCGACGACCGGCACGAACTTGAAGCCGTGCCCGGAGAACCCGGCGGCCACGGTGACCGACTCCGGGTGGGCCGGGTGGCGGGCGATGACGAAGTGTTCGTCGGGCGAGTTGGAGTACATGCAGGTCGCGGCCTTGAGGAACCGTCCGGGCAGGGAGGGGATGTGGCCCGCCATGTGCTCCGCCATCGCGGCGACCTCGTGCTCGTGGACCGTGCGCTCGATGTTCTCGGGAGTGCAGGGCGTGCCCTTGCGGAAGAAGGCGACCTTGGCGCCGAGGTCAGGTCCGTCGATGGCCGGGAAGCCGTAGACCTGCACGTCGTCCGCGTCCTCCCAGATGTAGATGGGGTGATTCTGCGGCAGGAAGGGCCGCACACCGCCCGTCGGCTGGAACCAGTACATGACCTGCCGCTCGATGGTGAACGGCACCCCGATGTCGGTCAGGAGCTGCGGTGCCCAGGCCCCCGGACAGATGACCAACTGCCCCGCGGTGTAGGTGTCTTCGGGGGTGTGCACGCGGACACCGCCCCCATACGGTTCCCAGCGTGTCATCGGCTCCTCGAAGTGCAGGTCGGCGCCCTGTTGGGTGGCGAGCTGCAGATGGGCGGCGACGGTGTTCTCGGGGCGGACCAGCCCGGCCCGGGACTCGTACAGGGCGACCTCGTCGTCGCGGGGAGCGAGCGTCGGGAAACGGCGGCGTATCTCGCCGGCGTCGAGCATCTCGTGGGGCAGGTCCCACTGCCGGGCGGAGAGCAGCGAACCGGAGACGGTGCGGCTCTCGGGGCGCCCGATCATCACGCCGCCGCACAGGGTGGCTATCTCGCGGCCGGTGTCGCGTTCGAGGCGCGCGTACAGCTCGTACGAGCGAAGGAGCAGCGGTACGTACGCGGGGTCCTCGAAGTAGGACTGCCGGGTGATGCGTGAACCGCCGTGGCTGGATCCGCGGTTGTGGACGGGACCGAACTTCTCCAGGCCGAGGACGCGGGCGCCGCGTGCGGACAGATGGTCGGCGGCGGCGCTGCCCATGCCGCCGAGGCCGATCACGATCACGTCATAGGTGGGGGACACAGAGCTTCCTCCAGAACAGCCGATGGGTCTGTGGCAGTGGGGCCGCTACCGGCGGATGCGGGTCATCTTCGGGTCGAACAGCGGTTCTTCGGCGACCGTCGCGGGCACCTTCTCGCCGAAGTACTCGACGTGCACGCCCGTGCCCGCCTCCAGCGGCGGCAGCCACGCGTAGGCGACGCACCGGCCCAGCGTGTAGCCGTACGAGGCGCTGGTGACGTACCCGGCCGGTGTCCCGTCGACGTGCACCGGCTCCTTGCCGAGGACCACCGCGGCCGGATCGTCGAGCAGGAGCGCGGTCAGCTTGCGCGCGGGGGCACCGAGTTGTTCGAGTGCGGTCCGGCCCACGAAATCACCGCGGTCCATGCGCACGGCGAACCCGACACCCGCCTCGTACGGATTGTGTTCGGTGGTCATGTCATGGCCCCAGGCGCGATAACCCTTCTCCAGACGCAGGCTGTTGAACGCCGACCGTCCGGCAGCGATCACACCGTGCTGCTGCCCCGCCTCCCAGAGGGTGTCCCAGAGGCGGAGCCCGGTGTCGGCGCTCGTGTAGAGCTCCCAGCCCAGCTCACCGACGTACGACAGACGCATCGCCGTCACCGGGACATGCCCGATGTACGTCTCCTTGGCCCGGAAATAGCCGAACGCCTCGTGCGAGAAGTCGTCCCGGGTGAGGGGCTGGACGAGGTCACGCGCGAGCGGGCCCCAGACGCCGACGCAGCAGGTGCCCGAGGTGATGTCCCGCAGGTGGACGTCGTCGGGGGCATGGCGCAGGAGCCAGTCGAGATCGGCCGGACTGTTGGCGCCGACCTGGAAGCGGTCCGGGGCGAGCCGGGCCACCGTGAGGTCGGAGCGGATTCCGCCCGCCTCGTCCAGGAGGAGGGTGTACGTCACCGCGCCGGGCTTCTTGGCCAGGTTGTTCGAGGTCATGCGCTGCAGGAAGGCGAGCGCACCGCGGCCCGAGACCTCCAGGCGGCGCAGCGGGGTCATGTCGTAGAGGGCGACCTTCTCGCGGGTCGCCTTCGCCTCCGCGGCCGCGATCGGCGACCAGTGCCGGGCCGACCAGGCGTCGCGCTCGGGCACCTCGACGCCCGCGAGGAGCGGGGCGTTCGCCTCGTACCAGTGCGGGCGCTCCCAGCCGCCGCCCTCCAGGAAGACGGCGCCCAGCTCCTGCTGCCGGGCGTGGAAGGGGCTCACCCGCAGCGGCCGGGGCCGGTCCATGGGCTGCAGCGGGTGCAGGACGTCGTAGACCTCGACGAACTGCTGGGCGCCGCGGTCGGCGATGTACGCGGGGGAGCGCTGGGCGTCCTCGAAGCGGGTGAGGTCGCAGTCGTGTACGTCGACGGAGGGCCGCCCGTCGATCATCCACTCGGCGACCGCCTTGGCCACGCCCGCGGAGTGCGTCACCCACACCGCCTCGGCCAGCCAGAAACCGCGCAGCGCACGGGACTCACCGAGGACGGGCATCCCGTCCGGGGTGAAGGAGAAGACGCCGTTGAAGCCCTCCGCGACCTCGGTACCGCGCAGGGCAGGCAGCAGCCATCCGCAGTCCTCCCAGCTCGGCGCGAAATCCTCCTCGGTGAAGGGGTACGAGGACGGCATGTCCGCCGCGTCGTCGTACGCCGGGACGGCGAAGGCGTCCACGGGCAGGGGCCGGTGGGCGTAGGAGCCGATGCCGATGCGGTCGGTGTGCTCACGGAAGTACAGGTCGCGGTCCTGGAAGCGGAGGATCGGCTTCGACGCCTCCGTGCGCAGGTTGTTGACGCCCGCGAGCTCGGGGAGGGGAGCGGTCTTCGCGTACTGGTGGGCGAGCGGCAGGAGGGGTATGTCGACGCCGGCCATGCGCCCGATGACCGGCCCCCAGAAACCCGCCGCCGACACGACGTGATCGGCGGGGAAGGTCCCCTGGTCGGTGACGACGGCGGTGACGCGTCCTGCCTCCTGTTCCACGCCGGTCACGGTGTGCCGGTCGAGGAAACACGCGCCACGCGCGCGTGCCCGCTCGATCTGCGCGTGGCAGGCGAGCACGGCACGGGCGAGCCCGTCGTCAGGGGTGTGCAGTCCGCCGATGACCTTGCTCTCGTCGATGAGCGGCCACATCTCCTTGCACCGGGCCGGACCGACCAGTTGCGCGCGGATGCCCCAGGAGGCGGCGTATCCGGCCTTGCGGTGCAGGTCGGCCCAGCGCTCGGGCGTGGTGGCGAGCTCCAGGCCGCCGACCGGGTTGAAGCAGGGCAGACCGTCCACCTCAAGGGCCCCGAACTTCTCGACCGTGTACGTCGCGAAGGCGGTCAGGGTCTTGGACGGACCTGTCTGGAAGACGAGTCCGGGGGCGTGCGAGGTGGAGCCGCCGGGGGCGGGCAGCGGGCCCTGTTCGAGGACCGTGACGTCGGTCCAGCCGCGGGCGGTCAGTTCGTCGGCGAGTGAGCACCCGACGATGCCCGCGCCGATGACGACGACGCGAGGGGGCGAGGAACGGCCGCTCACAGGACCACCACCGAACGCAGCACCTCACCGCGGTGCATCCTGCCGAACGCCTCCTCGACCTGGTCGAGCGTGATGGTCTCCGAGACGAAGCCGCCGAGGTCGAGGCGGCGGCTGAGGTACTGGTCGACGAGGATCGGGAAGTCCCGGGTCGGCAGACAGTCGCCGTACCACGAGGACTTGAGGGCGCCGCCGCGCGAGAAGAGATCGATCAGCGGAAGATCGATCCGCATCTCCGGATCGGGCACCCCGACCTGCACAAGGACGCCCGCGTGATCGCGCATGTAGAAGGCCTGTTTGTACGTCGACGGGGTGCCGACCGCGTCGATCGCGACGTCGACCCCGAAACCGCCGGTGAGTTCGCGGACGGCCTCGACCGGGTCCGTGCCACGGGAGTTGACGGTGTGCGTGGCGCCGAACCGGGTCGCCCCGTCGAGCTTGGCCTCGTCGATGTCGACGGCGATGACGCGGCGCGCCCCCGCCAGCGAGGCACCGGCTATCGCGGCGTTGCCGACACCGCCGCAGCCGATGACGGCCACGGTGTCGCCGCGGCCCACCTGGCCGGTGTTCACGGCGGCGCCGTAACCCGCCATCACCCCGCAGCCGATGAGCCCGGCGGCCTCGGGGCGGGCCGCCGGGTCGACCTTCACCGCCTGCCCGGCGGCGACCAGGGTCTTCTCGGCGAAGGCGCCGATGCCCAGGGCGGGGCTCAGGGGAGTGCCGTCCAGGAGGGTCATGGGGTGGGCGGCGTTGCGTGAGTCGAAGCAGTACCAGGGACGGCCGCGCAGGCAGGAGCGGCAGGCTCCGCAGGGTGCCCGCCAGGCGAGCACCACATAGTCGCCGGGCGCCAGATCCGTGACGTCGGCACCGATCGCCTCGATGGTGCCTGCCGCCTCGTGGCCGAGCAGGAACGGGAAGTCGTCGTTGATCGCGCCTTCCCGGTAGTGCAGATCCGTGTGGCAGACGCCGCAGGCCTGCACGGAGACAAGTACCTCTCCCGGTCCGGGATCTGGCACGACGATCGTCTGCACCTCGACGGGTGCGCCCTTCTTCATGGCGACGACGGCACGGACCTCGTGTGGCACGACCCAACTCCTCTGCTGTTGCGCACTGCACGACGGGTTGCGCTATGAGAGACATAGTGGGAACGCCATCAAGAGGCCGTCAAGGGGTGGGAGTTAACCCTTGGCAAATCAGCTGCGCACAGCGAAACGCCGCCGGACACAGCGCGAGGGCGGAACCGGATACGCCGGTTCCGCCCTCGTTCTTGGCCCTGGTCCTCCGCCCGTACTCGCGGGCTGTCGGGTCAGTCGCTCAGAAGCCGTAGCCCATCCGCCGCGACAGCTCCACGGCCGCGGCGACCGTGCGCTTGGCGAGCTCGGTCAGGCGGTCCTCGGTCAGGCGGTACACGGGCCCGGACGCGCTGAGCGCCCCGATCACCTTGCCGTCGTGCGCGCGCACCGGCGCGGCGACGGCCGCCAGGCCCACCTCCAGCTCCTCCACGGCGACGGCGAACCCCTGGTCGACGACGGCCTCCAACTCGCCGCGCAGCGCCACCGTCCCGGTCACCGTGTGCTCGGTCAGACGCGGCAGCGTCCGCGCGATCAGCCCCTCGCGCAGCGTCGTCGGCAGATGGGCGAGGAGGATCTTGCCGCTGGAGGTGGCGTGCAGCGGCGTGCGCCTGCCCAGCCAGTTCTGCGCGGTCACGGACGCGGGACCACGGGCCTGCATGATGTTGACCGCGGCGTCGTCGTCCAGGATCGCGATGTTGACCGTCTCGCCCAATTCGTCGGCGAGGTCGCGGCAGACCGGGCCGCCCTCCTGGGAGATGTCCAGACGCACTGCCGCCGCCCCCGCGAGACGGAGTACACCGGCCCCGAGGAAGTACTTCCCGCGGTCCTTGGCCTGGCCCACGAGGCCACGGTTCTCCAGGACGCCGAGCAGCCGGAAGGCCGTCGACTTGTGCACCCCCAACTCGTCGGCGATCTCCGTGACCCCGGCCTCGCCGAGCCGGGCGAGTATCTCCAGAACGCTGACAGCGCGGTCCACGGACTGGACGGACGCCGGCGCGGCTTTCGGCTGTTTCTCGCGGGACCCGGGCCGGTTCTCGGGGAGCTCCTCGTGCGGCTCCTCGTTCTGATCAGGCTGTTTCCGCGTGCCGGTCATATCTCAACTCTCACCACCTCGCGGCCCGTTGAAGCCGCATCTGCGGGAAGCCCTTGACGCGGTGGGCTTCCCGGCCGGAGTCTGTTGCGCATAGCGCTCCCTCGTGCGCCATGCGAAACATCATGTTACCGAAGGGTCCTGGGCCGAGAAGGTGTCCGGACCGGCCGAGAGAGATCAAGAGGGGGGCCCATGATTCCCGTCTGCCGCCTAGAAGACCTCCCCGCGGGCGAATCCGTCCGTGTCGACACCACACCTCCCGTCGCGGTGTTCAACGCCGACGGCGAGATCTACGCCATCGACGACACCTGCAGCCACCAGGACGCCTCCCTTTCCGAGGGATGGCTCGAGGGCTGCCTGGTCGAATGCCCGCTCCATGCCGCCTCGTTCGATCTCCGCACCGGCCGGCCGACCTGTCTGCCGGCCCGCCGCGCCGTGCGCACCCACCGGGTGAGCGTCGACGACGGCACGATCCATGTCCACCTCGTGGCCGAGGAGGGTTCCGCCGCATGAGAACCATCACCGTGGTGGGCGCCTCGCTCGCCGGGCTCTACGCGGCGCGCGAGCTGCGCGCCCAGGGATACGACGGACGGCTCGTGATCATCGGCGACGAGCCGCATCAACCGTACGACAGGCCGCCGCTCTCCAAGGACTTCCTCGTCGGGCGGGCCGACGAGGCCCAACTCGCGCTGACCGACGCCGAGGAGGCCGACGAACTCGCCGCCGAGTGGCTGCTCGGGGTGCGCGCCCGCGGCCTTGATCCACGCGGCCGCACCGTGCTCCTGGAGGACGGCAGGACCATCACGGGCGACGGGGTGATCATCGCGACCGGCGCCTCCGCGCGTCGGCTGCCGGGGCCCTCCCTGTCGGGGGTGCACACTCTGCGCACCCTGGACGACGCCCGCGCGTTGCGCAGGGAGCTGACCGCGGGCCCGCGGCGGGTCGTCGTGATCGGCGGCGGTTTCATCGGCGCGGAGACCGCGTCCTCGTGCGTGGCGCTCGGGCACGAGGTGACGGTCGTCGAGGCGGCCCCGCTGCCGCTTCTGGCGCAACTGGGCGCGGACATGGCGGCTTTCTGTGCCGGGCTGCACGCGCGTGGGGGAGCGGAGCTCGTGACGGGCACCGGTGTCGCCGCGCTGCACGGCGAGAAGGCCGTACGCGCGGTGGAGTTGACCGACGGCCGTCTGCTGCCCGCCGATGTGGTCGTCGTGGGCATCGGGGCCGTCCCCAACACCGGCTGGCTCGCGGGCTCGACCGTCGCCGTGGGCGACGGAGTGCTCTGCGACGACGGCTGCGTCACCGGGCTGCCGCACGTCGTCGCGGTGGGCGATGTGGCCCGCGTGGGCGGCACGCGAGCCGAGCACTGGACGAGCGCCACGGAGCAACCCCGTGTCGCCGTACGCAATCTGCTGGCCGGGCACACGGCCGAGACCGTGCGTCCGCTGCCGTACTTCTGGTCCGATCAGTACGGCTCCCGCATCCAGTTCGCCGGGCGGCGGCGCGCCGACGACGCCGTGCGCCTCCTCGAAGGGGCGCCGGAGGAGGGCAGTTTCCTCGCCGCGTACGAGCGGGAGGGGCACACCACCGCGGTCCTCGCGGTGGACCGGCCGCGCCCGTTCATGCGCATGCGACGCGGTCTGCTCGCGGAGTCGCCCGTCGCGGCCTAGGAAGCCCCGGACGCGGGCTGAGAAGCCCCCAGTGCGGGTTGGGCGGCCGGCGCGGCCTAGGAGTGCGACAACTGCCCTGCTCCGCCGCGCCTGCGTATGCGATCGTCGCCGCGTGCCGCCGTCCTGGCCTGTCGGCGGGCCCGGCGCCGCTCGCGCCGCAGCTGACGTGCCGTGCTGCTGGGCACCGACACCACGCCGTTGCGCTGGTTCCACACCTGGCGGGTCACCCACACGTCCAGGACACCCCAGGTGGCGACGACGGTGCTGGCCACGCTGCTGAGCACCATCGGAAAGGACAGCCAGGATCCGGCCATCGTGCACAGGAACGCCGTCATCGCCTGCATGAGGGTCAGCGCCACTATGATCACGGCCCGCACCGCGGCCGTACGCACCGGATCGGGCAGGCGGCGTCTGCGCGCCGGTTCCTCGACCCACAACTCCCTGCGGTCCTCGCCGGACTGCTGCCCTGGCGCCTCGTGCTGATCCCCGCGCCCGGATGCCTCGTGCTCGTCCCCGGTCGTCCTCTGGCGCTCTGCAGTGGCCATCAAACTCGTCACTCCCCCGATGCTCTCGGGCCGTTCGCTGAGATGTCGGCGGACCCGACTCTCCACTGGCTGCCCGGTATACGCAGCTTTACGCCGCCTGATGGCGGCATGCGCTCCCCTGGCGCCGCTGTCCCCGATTCCCCTACTCAAGGACGAACGAGAAGTCCGGAAGATTCCCGCCGGTTCAAAAAAGCGAAGAGTTCCGGCCAACTGGGTTGATCGGCAAGGGTGACTGTGCCGAGTGGCATGTGCCACACGCGGGATGCAATCTCCCGAATTGGAGGGACAACTGGGGACGTCCCTTTTGCGTCACGGCCGAAATCCGTCCGGACGTGCCTTCGAGTTACTCCTGCGTCAGTAGTAGGCTCACGCCGTTTGTTGACGCACATGTGTGCCCCTGGCCATAGCGCGGCCGCAGGGGGTCGATCTGGGGGAGGCCATGCGCTTTCGCGGGAAGTCCATCCGCCGGAAGATCGTGGCATTGCTGCTGGTGCCGCTCATTTCTCTGACCGCGATGTGGGGGTTCGCCACTTACCTCACCGGTCAGTCGGCCAAGGACCTCATCGACGTCTCCAATGTCGTCGACAAGATCGGCTACCCGATCGAGGACGCCGCCCGGGTCGTCCAGCAGGAACGTCGCCAGACCCTCGTCTATCTCGCCGACCCCCGTGCATCGGACGCGCTCGCCGCGCTGCGCCGCAGCCAGACGGCCACCGACGAGATGATCACCAAGGTCGTCGACAACGCCGGACACAAGGACGTGCGGGACGAGGTCACCGGACAGTCGGCTGACCGGCTCGCGTCGCTCCTCGACTCCTTCGAGGGCATCGATTCGCTGCGGCGCACCGTCGAGGAAGGCACGATCACCCGCGCCGGCGCGCTGAAGATGTACACGAAGCTGATCGACCCCTGCTACGGCTTCCTGATGACCCTGCACGGGCTCGACGACGTGAAGATGGACCAGCAGGGCCGGGCCCTCGTCGGGGTGGCAAGCGCGCGTGAACTGCTGTCCCGCGAGGACGCGCTGCTCGGTTCCGCACTGGTCGCGCGCAGGCTCACCAAGGCCGAGATCCGCGAGATCTCCGACCTCAGGGCCCAGCGCACGCTGCTGTACGAGGTCAACCTCGCCCAGCTCCCCGAGGACGAGCGCGCGGGCTACGAGCGGTACTGGAACGGCGCCGAGACGACCCAGCTCAGGTCGGCCGAGAAGGCCGTCATCGAATCCTCGCCCGGCACCCCGCGCGCCGTCACCTCCGCGCGCTGGGACGCCGCTTCGGGCAAGGCGCTGAAGGATCTCGCCGAGCGCGACAAGGCGGCGGGCGACCGCTTCCAGGAGCGCGTCGAGCCGGTGGCGGTCGGCGTGATCGTGCGTGTCGTCGTCGCCGGCGTGTTCGGTCTGCTGGCCCTCCTGTTCTCGGTCTTCATGTCCGTGCGCATCGGCAGCAGCCTCATCCGTGACCTGCGCCGACTGCGCCTGGAGGCCCACGAGGCCTCCGGCGTCCGGCTGCCCGGCGTGCTGCGCCGCCTGGCGGCGGGCGAACAGGTCGACGTGGAGACCGAGGCACCGCGCCTGACGTACGAGAAGGACGAGGTCGGCCAGGTCGGCCAGGCCCTCAACACCCTGCAGCGCGCGGCGGTCGAGGCCACCGTCAAACAGGCCGACCTGCGCCGCGGCGTCTCCGAGGTCTTCGTCAACCTCGCCCGACGCAGCCAGGTGCTCCTGCACAAGCAGCTCACCCTGCTCGACACCATGGAGCGCAGGACCGAGGACACCGACGAACTCGCCGACCTCTTCCGCCTCGACCACCTCACCACGCGCATGCGACGGCACGCCGAGGGCCTCGTGATCCTCTCCGGCGCCGCCCCGTCCCGGCAGTGGCGCAAGCCCGTCCAGCTCATGGACGTCGTACGCGCGGCCGTCGCCGAGGTCGAGGACTACGAACGCATCGAGGTACGCCGTCTGCCAAGGATCGCCGTCACCGGGCCCGCGGTCGCCGACCTCACCCACCTGATGGCCGAACTCCTGGAGAACGCCACGGTGTTCTCGCCCCCGCACACCGCGGTGCAGGTCCTCGGGGAGCACGTGGCGAACGGCTTCACCCTGGAGATCCACGACCGGGGCCTCGGCATGGCGGCCGACGCGCTCCTCGACGCCAACCTGCGCCTCGCCGAGACACCGGAGTTCGAGCTCTCCGACACCGACCGGCTCGGCCTCTTCGTGGTCAGCCGCCTCGCCCAGCGCCAGCGCGTACGCGTGTCCCTGCAGCCCTCTCCGTACGGCGGGACCACCGCCGTCGTGTTCATCCCGGAGACGCTGCTCACCGACGACGTGCCGGACACGAACGGCGTCGGGTTCCGACTCGACCGGCCGCAGCCCAAGGACGCCCTGGGCCGCGACGTGGCGGGTGACAAGCAGGCGGCGCTCGGCCAGGTGCCCGTACAGCTGCCGGGGCTGCCCGCGTCCGTCCTCGACGGCCCCGTCGAGCTGGAGGCGCCGGTCGGCATGGCGGGCCTCGACCCCTTCCCGGGCGCGCTCGGCGACTTGGAGGACGCCGACAGCGAGCGCGGCGGTCTCTTCCGCCCGCGCCGCCGCGCGGCCGGGGTCCAGGGCGACGAACAGCACCAACAGGCGCGCGACGAGCGGGAGACGGGCGAACGCGAGCCCACCCGCCCCGGCGACCTGCCCGCACGAGGCAGCGGCGGCAACGGCTTCGGCGCCCCCGACGACGACACGGACGGGGGCCCGGGAGACCCCGTACAGCTGCCCCGCCGCAGAACCCCGAAGCTGGTCTCCTCCCACGGCCGCCCCGTGACGCACAACAGGCCCCGCGGCGCGACGGAGAGCGACGAAGCGGCACCGGAGCGCCCCGAGCGCCCCGAACGCACGCAGGCCCCCGTGGGACGGCCCCAGGGCGGTGCGGTGGACCGGGACCGCGGCATCCGTCCCGCGGCCGAGCCCATCGACCTGCCGCGCCGTCCCGAGCCGCAGTCCGCCTGGCCCGACCTCTCCCCGCCGCACCGCGACGTCACCGCGGCCGACGCCCCGCCGGACCTCCCGAGGCGCAGCCGCCGCACGGAGTCCCCGCGTACCGAGTCCCCGCGCACGGAGACCCCGATCGCGGAGGCCGAGTCCCGCGCCGGTCAGGCACCGGCACCCACCACCGCACCCGGCGGACTGCCCCGGCGTGTGCGTCAGGCCAACCTCGCCCCACAATTGAAGGACGGACCGGACCACCGCACGGAACGCGGCCCGGCCCCGGCCACGACCAGGCCGGAGGAGCGCGACGCCGACGAGGTACGCAGCCGAATGGCTTCGCTCCAGCGTGGCTGGCAGCGTGGCCGTGAAGAGAACGCCGCGGGCGAAGACGCCTTTGACGGCACAGCACCAGGAACGACATCTGAGGGGGACGGTCGATGACCGCACCGAAGGCCGACGCACGCATCGCCAATCCCGGGGCGGCGAGGGAGCTGAACTGGCTCCTCGACGACCTGGTGCAGCGGGTCGCCAGCATCCGCAAGGCGCTCGTGCTCTCCGGCGACGGCCTGCCCACCGGCGTATCGCAGGACTTGACCAGGGAGGACAGCGAGCACCTCGCTGCTGTCGCCTCCGGCTTCCACAGCCTCGCCAAGGGCGTAGGACGCCACTTCGAGGCGGGCCGGGTACGCCAGACCGTGGTCGAACTCGACGACGCGTTCCTCTTCGTCACGGCCGCGGGTGACGGCAGCTGCCTCGCCGTCCTCGCGGACGCGGACTCCGACGTAGGTCTGGTGGCGTACGAGATGACGCTGCTGGTCAAGAGGGTGGGTGTGCATCTGGGTACGGCGCCGCGCACCGACCTGCCCACGGGAGGGTAGCGGGAGGGTATGAGCGAAGACGGCACAGGGACACAGGGGACGCCTCGCTGGTTCGACGACGACGCCGGGCCCGTGGTGCGGCCGTACGCGATGACGCGCGGCCGGACCACGAGTCCGGCCCAGCATCGCCTCGATCTGATCGCGGTCGTCATCGCGGAGGCCCGTGCCGGTGACCCGGAGGCGGACCGGCGGCTGTCTCCGGAGCACGTGGACATCGTCGGGCTCTGCCGTGACAGCCCCCAGTCGGTCGCCGAACTGGCGGCCGAACTGGACCTTCCCATCGGCGTGATCCGCGTTCTCATCGGCGATCTCGTCGATGACGAACTGGTGCACGTGACACGTCCCGTACCCCCGGCGGAACTGCCGGACGAGAGTATTCTGCGCGACGTGATCAACGGCCTCCGGGCGCTCTGAACAGCGCGGAAGCGGGAGTGGGACGTGACTGGCTGGCAGTTCTGGGTCGACAGGGGCGGCACCTTCACGGACATCGTCGCGCGGCGCCCCGACGGGCGGCTGCTCACGCACAAACTCCTGTCGGACAACCCGTCCCGCTATGCCGACGCGGCCGTCGCAGGCATCCGTGAATTACTGGACTCCGCTACCGACGCCTCCGATGCGTCCGAAGCCGCCGACGCGTCCGACACCTCCGACGGCCCGGCGGACGTTCGCATCGACGCCGTCCGGATGGGCACCACCGTCGCCACCAACGCCCTCCTGGAGCGCAAGGGTGAACCCACCGCCCTGGTGATCACCCGCGGCTTCGGCGACTCCCTGCGCATCGCCTACCAGAACCGCCCCCACATCTTCGCCCGCGAGATCGTCCTCCCGGAGCTGCCGTACGACCGTGTCATCGAGGCCGACGAGCGGGTCACCGCCGAGGGAGAGGTCCTGCGGGCACCCGACCTGGAGCAGCTCGCCGGGCCACTGCGCCAGGCTCATGCGGACGGCATCCGGGCCGTCGCGGTGGTCTGCATGCACAGCCACCTGTACCCCGCCCACGAGAGGGCCATCGCCGAACTGGCCGTCCGCACGGGATTCGCCCAGGTCTCACTCTCCAGTGAGGTCAGCCCGCTGATGAAGCTGGTCCCGCGCGGTGACACGGCCGTCGTCGACGCCTATCTGTCGCCCGTCCTGGACCGCTACGTCCAGCACGTGGCCGACGAACTCGACGGCGTACGGCTGATGTTCATGCAGTCGAACGGCGGCCTCACCGAAGCGGGTCAGTTCCGCGGCAAGGACGCGATCCTGTCCGGGCCCGCGGGCGGCATCGCCGGCATGGCCCGGATGTCGCAGCGCGCGGGCTTCGACCGCGTCATCGGCTTCGACATGGGCGGCACGTCCACGGACGTGTCGCACTACGCAGGCGAGTACGAGCGGGTCTTCACCACACAGATCGCGGGCGTACGACTGCGCGCGCCGATGCTCGACATCCACACCGTCGCGGCGGGCGGCGGCTCCGTGCTGCACTTCGACGGCAGCCGCTATCGCGTGGGCCCCGACTCGGCGGGCGCGGCTCCGGGCCCGGCGAGCTACCGGGGCGGCGGGCCGCTCACCGTCACCGACGCCAACATCGCCCTCGGGCGCGTCCAGCCCGCCCACTTCCCGACGGTGTTCGGTCCGCACGGCGACCAGCCGCTCGACGAGGCGCTCGTGCGCGACCGCTTCACCGCGCTGGCGCGCGACATCAGGGAACACACCGGCGACGACCGCACCCCGGAGCAGGTCGCCGAGGGATACCTGCAGATCGCCGTCGCCAACATCGCGGCCGCCGTCAAGCGCATCTCGGTCCAGAAGGGCCACGACATCACCCGCTACGCCCTGACGACCTTCGGGGGCGCGGGCGGCCAGCACGCCTGCATGGTCGCCGACTCGCTGGGCATCCGCACCGTCCTCGTACCCCCCATGGCGGGAGTGCTCTCCGCGCTCGGCATCGGACTCGCCGACACCACCGCGATGCGTGAGCAGTCCGTGGAGGCCCGCCTCGAACCGTCGGCGATGTCGCGCGTCCTGAAGACCGCCGACGACCTGGAGGAAGCGGCCCGCGCCGAACTCCGCGCCGAGGACGTGCCCGAGGACCGCATCCGCGTCACCCGCCGCGCCCAACTGCGATACGACGGCACCGACACCACCCTCACCGTGGAGCTCACCGAGCCGGACAGCATGATCCGTGTCTTCGAGGAACGCCACCGCACCACCTACTCCTTCACCCTGGACCGCCCCGTCGTCGTCGAGGCGCTCTCCGTGGAGGCCACCGGCCTGACCGAGCAGCCCGACCTCTCCGTGCTCGCCGGTGACGCGCGCCGGGGCGCCGCGCGGACCGTCAGCCTGCACACGGGCGGCACCTGGCGCGACGTGCCCCTTCACCGGCGCGAGGAACTGCCGTCGGGCGAGGCCGTCGTCGGACCCGCGATCATCACCGAGGCCGGCTCGACGACGGTCGTGGACGACGGCTGGCAGGCGGCCATGTCACGCGAGGGACACCTGGTCATGGAACGTGTGGCGGTGCCCGAGGGTTCCGCCGCGAGCACCGAGGCCGACCCCGTCCTCCTCGAAGTCTTCAACAACCTCTTCATGTCGATCGCCGAACAGATGGGCGCCCGCCTGGAGTCCACGGCACAGTCGGTCAACATCAAGGAGCGGCTCGACTTCTCCTGCGCGCTCTTCGACCCGGACGGCAACCTGGTCGCCAACGCCCCGCACATCCCGGTCCACCTGGGCTCGATGGGCACCAGCGTGAAGGAGGTGATCCAGCGCCGGGGAAGCAACATGCGCCCCGGGGACACCTACGCGGTCAACGACCCCTATCACGGCGGAACCCACCTCCCGGACGTCACCGTCATCACGCCCGTCTTCGACACCCCGGGGGAGCGGGTCCTCTTCTACGTGGCCTCGCGCGGACACCACGCGGAGATCGGAGGCATCGCCCCCGGTTCCATGCCGGCCAACAGCCGCACCATCGAGGAGGAGGGCATCCTCTTCGACAACTGGCTGCTCGTGGAGGGCGGCCGCCTCCGCGAGGCCGAGACCCTGAGCCTGCTCACCGACGCCCCGTATCCCTCCCGCAACCCGGCCACCAACCTCGCCGACCTGCGCGCCCAGATCGCCGCCAACCAGAAGGGCGTCGACGAGGTCGGCCGCATGATCGAGAACTTCGGGCTCGATGTCGTCCAGGCGTACATGCGGCACGTCCAGGACAACGCCGAAGAAGCGGTGCGCCGTGTCATCGACGCACTGGAAGAGGGCGAGTTCGCATATCCAACCGACTCGGGGGCCGTCATCCAGGTCCGCGTATCGGTCGATCGCGAAGCCCGCTCGGCGACCATCGACTTCACGGGTACTTCCCCTCAGCTCGCCACGAACTTCAACGCGCCCTTCGCGGTGGTCAACGCCGCGGTCCTGTACGTCTTCCGCACCCTGGTGGCCGAGGACATCCCGCTCAACGACGGTTGTCTGCGCCCCCTGCGCATCATCGTGCCGCCGGGCTCCTTGCTGGCACCCGAGCCACCGGCGGCCGTCGTCGCGGGCAACGTCGAGACCTCCCAGGCGATCACCGGCGCCCTCTACGGAGCGCTGGGCGTCCAGGCCGAGGGCTCCGGCACCATGAACAACGTCACCTTCGGGAACGACCGCCACCAGTACTACGAGACGGTGGCCTCGGGATCCGGGGCGGGCAACGGCTTCGACGGGGCGTCCGTCGTCCAGACCCACATGACCAACTCCCGGCTCACCGACCCCGAAGTCCTCGAGTGGCGCCTGCCGGTGCTCCTGGAGGAGTTCGCCGTACGCCGGGGGAGCGGCGGCACCGGCAGGTGGCACGGCGGGGACGGAGCCGTGCGCCGCATCCGCTTCCGCGAACCGATGACGGTCTCCACGCTCTCGCAGCACCGCAGGGTGGCGCCGTACGGCATGGCGGGCGGCAGCCCCGGAGCGCTAGGCACAGGCCGTGTGGAGCGTGCCGACGGAGGCGTCCAGGAGCTGGCCGGCAGCGACTTCGCGGACGCCGGCCCCGGCGACGTACTCGTGATCGAAACCCCAGGCGGCGGCGGATACGGACCGGCCCCGCGCGACACCACTGATCCAGGAGAAGCGAGCGATGATCTTCAAGCGTGCTGAGCGCGGCAAGGCCCCCGTCGAGCCGGTGACGCTGAAGATCCTGGTGGCGGGCGGCTTCGGCGTCGGCAAGACGACCCTCGTCGGCGCCGTCAGCGAGATCAAACCGCTGCGCACCGAGGAGCTGCTCAGCGAGGCGGGGCGCCCGGTCGACGACACCAGCGGTGTCTCGGACAAGCACACCACCACCGTCGCCATGGACTTCGGGCGCATCACGCTCCGCGAGGACCTGGTGCTCTACGTCTTCGGCACCCCGGGCCAGGACCGCTTCTGGTTCCTCTGGGACGAGCTGGCCACCGGGGCGCTGGGTGCCGTGGTCCTCGCGGACACCCGCCGCCTGGAGGACTGCTTCGCGGCCGTCGACTACTTCGAGCGCCGCTCCATACCCTTCGTCGTGGGCGTCAACTGCTTCGAGGGCGCGTCGCGCTACCCCGCCGAGGCCGTGCGGCAGGCGCTCGACCTCGACCCCGGTGTTCCCGTGCTGATGTGCGACGCGCGCGAGCGGCAGTCCGTCAAGGAGGTCCTCATCGGAGTGGTCCAGCACGCGATGGCGGTCGCCGCCGCGGCCCGGGAGCCCGCGACGACCTGAGCAGGTAAGCGAGTGAACAGCCGCGGCCCGTACCCCCGCCGAACGGGGTACGGGCCGCGGTCATCCCCGGCTCAGCTCGCGCCGTCCTCGTGCCAGCCGAAGCTCCGTTCCACCGCCTTGTGCCAGTTGTCGTACTCGCGCTCGCGGGCCTCCGTGCCCATCACCGGCGTCCACTCCACGTCCTGCTGCCAGTGCGCCTTCAGCTCGTCGAGGTCGTTCCACACCCCGGTCGCGAGACCGGCGGCGTACGCGGCGCCCAGACACGTCGTCTCGGAGACCTTCGGCCGGATCACCGGCACCCCGAGCACGTCCGCCTGATGCTGCATCAGCAGATTGTTCTTGGTCATGCCGCCGTCCACCTTCAGGGTCCGCAACTGCACCCCGGAGTCCTGGTACATCGCGTCGACGACCTCACGGGTCTGCCAGCTGGTCGCCTCCAGGACGGCGCGCGCCAGATGCGCCTTGGTCACGTACCGGGTGAGGCCGGTGACGACACCGCGGGCGTCGGAGCGCCAGTAGGGCGCGAAGAGGCCGGAGAACGCGGGCACGATGTACGCGCCGCCGTTGTCCTCCACGCTCGCGGCCAGCGTCTCGATCTCGTCCGCGCTGCGGATGATGCCGAGCTGGTCGCGGAACCACTGCACCAGGGCGCCGGTGATCGCGATGGCCCCTTCGAGGCAGTAGACGGGCGCCTCGGAGCCGATCTTGTAGCCCATCGTGGTGAGCAGCCCGTTCTTCGAGGGGACGGGCCGGTTACCGGTGTTGAGCAGCAGGAAGCTCCCGGTTCCGTACGTGTTCTTCGCCGTCCCCGTGTCGTAGCACGCCTGCCCGAAGATGGCCGCCTGCTGGTCGCCGAGCGCCGAGGCGACCGGCACACCGGAGAGCTGCCCGACCGCCGTGCCGTAGACCTCCGCCGATGACCTGATCTCCGGGAGGACCGCCTCGGGGACGTTCATCGCGGCCAGGATCGACTGGTCCCACTGCAGGGTCGCCAGGTTCATCAGCATGGTGCGCCCGGCGTTGGTGACGTCCGTGACGTGCACGCCGCCGTCCGTGCCGCCGGTGAGATTCCAGATCAGCCAGGAATCGATGGTGCCGAACGCTATCTCGCCGCGCTCGGCGCGGGCCCGCAGCCCCGGCACGTTGTCGAGCAGCCAGGCTGCCTTGGGCCCGGAGAAGTAGCTCGCGAGGGGCAGCCCGGTCTGCTCCCGGAACCGGTCCTGCCCGTCCGCACCGCCCAGTTCGTTGCAGAGGGCCGAGGTGCGGGTGTCCTGCCAGACGATCGCGTTGTGCACGGGCTTGCCGGTCGCGCGGTCCCACAGGACCGTCGTCTCGCGCTGGTTGGTGATGCCGAGGGCGCTGATCTGGTCGGTGCGGAGCCCGGCCTTGGCGATCGCTCCCGCGACCACGGCCTGCACCTTGGACCAGATCTCGGTGGCGTCGTGCTCGACCCACCCCGGCTTCGGGAAGATCTGGCGGTGTTCACGCTGGTCGACGGCGACGATCTCACCCGCGTGGTTGAAGATGATGCAGCGGCTGGAGGTGGTGCCCTGGTCGATGGCGGCGACGAACTTCTCGGAGTTGTCCGGCATGGCTACCCCTAGCGTCAGAAGGCTACGTTGTAGATGAGACCTGCGAGCGCCCCGCCGATCAGCGGCCCGGCCACGGGGACCCAGGCGTAACTCCAGTCGGACGTGCCCTTGTTCGGGATCGGCAGGAACGTGTGCACGATGCGCGGGCCCAGGTCACGGGCCGGGTTGATGGCGTAGCCGGTGGGCCCGCCGAGCGAGAGGCCGATGCCGACGACCAGGAACGCCACGATCAGTGTTTGCGTGCCGGATTCGCCGAGCCCCTTGGTGAGCCCGAAGGCGAGGATGGGCAGCACCAGGGCGATGGTCGCGATGATCTCCGTGACGAGGTTGGCGACCGGGTTACGGATCTCGGGGATGGTCGAGAAGATGCCGAGGGTCGGCGTCGGTTCGTGCGCGCTCGTCACCTTGTCCTTGACGCTCCCGGAGACGTTGGCGTTGAACTGCGCGTAGTACACGAGATACGCGAGGACGGCGCCGAGCATCGCGCCGACCATCTGCCCGAGCAGATAGATCCAGACCTTGCCCCACTCCTCGGTGTCGATCGCGATGCCGAGTGTGACGGCGGGGTTGAGATGGCCACCGGAGAGGGGTCCCGCGGTGTACGCGCCCGCGAGCACGCCGAAGCCCCATCCGAAGGCGATGACGACCCATCCGGAGGCTTTCGCCTTCGAGTGGCTCAAGGTGACGGCGGCACATACGCCGGCGCCCAAAAGAATCAGGATCGCGGTGCCGATGATCTCACCGACGAAGATGTCCCCATTCGAGTACATGGCGGCTCCTAGGCCCTCGCCCGGGGCGGTGGCCCCGGTACTCCGTGCTGGGTGCGTTCCACGACTACTGCCTGGCGTTGCCCGGTGACTTCGGCCGAAGGCAGGGGTGTCCCGCGCCCCGTCCGGCATCCATGGCGAGCGTGCCGTCGCAGTCGAATCGCCCAGAGGGGGATGACCCGCTGAACAGGCCCTTCGTGCAGACCCTTCGCGCGTACAGGGGCCCTGAATGGCGCGGAGCCGAAGTGCGGCGATGCCGACTGACACCGGAAGTGTTCACCGGTGGTGATGGAGCGTCAAGGTCGCGGACGGCAACGGTTAACCGGCGTACGCCCTTCCTCCGTGAGGCGTCCGTGGTCTTCCCCGCAGCGGGCGAAGGAGAGCCGGTGGCAGCGGTCAGCGCACCGCCACGACCGCGGAGCCATGCCCGAACAGCCCTTGGTTCGCGGTGATCCCCGCGCGCGCCCCCGTGACCTGCCGCGCTCCCGCCGATCCCCTCAACTGCCATGTCAGCTCGCATACTTGGGCGATGGCCTGGGCCGGGACGGCCTCTCCGAAGGAAGCGAGCCCCCCGCTGGCGTTGACCGGTATGCGCCCGCCCAAGGTGGTCGCTCCCTCCCGCAGCAGCTTGGCGCCCTCTCCCTCGCCGCAGAGCCCCAGATCCTCGTACCACTGCAGTTCCAGCGCGGTGGAGAGGTCATAGACCTCCGCCAAGGAGAGCTCCTCGGGCCCGATGCCCGCCTCCTCGTACGCGGCGTGCGCGATGGAGGCGCGGAAGGTCCGGTCGGCCGGCGTCACGACGGCCGCGGAGTCCGTGGCGATGTCCGGCAGGTCCAGGACGGTGGTCGGGTACGTCGGTGTCACCGTGGACACCGCCCGGATCCGCACCGGGTCCGCCGCGCCGTGCCGTCGGGCGAACTCCAGGCTGGAGAGCACGAGCGCTGCTGCCCCGTCGGAGGTCGCGCAGATGTCGAGCAGCCGCAAGGGGTCGGCGACGACGGCCGAGGCGGCCACTTCCTCGGCGGTGACAGGCTTGCGGTAGCGCGCGTTCGGATTGAGCGCCCCCGCCGCCGCGTTCTTCACCTTGACCTGGGCGAAGTCCTCCAGGGTGTCGCCGTGCACCGCCATCCTCCGGCGGGCGTAGAGGCCGAAGTACGTGGGGTTGGTGGCGCCGAGGAGGCGGAACCGCAGCCAGTCCGGGTCGTCGTGCCGGTCCCCTCCGGCGGGCCGGAAGAACCCCTTGGGCGCGGCGTCCGCCCCGACCACCAGGACGACATCGGCGAGGCCTGCGAGGATCTGCGTACGCGCCGTGTTGATCGCCTGGGCGCCGGACGCGCAGGCGGCGTACACGCTGGCCACCCGTGCGCCCTGCCAGCCGAGCGCCTTGGCGAACGTCGCCCCCGCCACGTACCCGGGATAGCCGCCGCGGACCGTGTCGGCCCCGACGACGGACCCCACGTCGCGCCAGTCCACCCCCGCGTCGGCGAGCGCCGCGCGGGCCGCGGCCGTGCCGTACTCGACGAAGCTCCTGCCCCACTTGCCCCACGGGTGCATGCCCGCACCCAGAACCGCCACCTCGCTGGTCATGCGCTCACCCCCACCGGCCGCCAGTACCACGTCGTCGCCGGGCCCTCGTCGGCGTCGCCCGCCCCGGCCTCGTCGCTGAGCACGCCGGGGACGACCTCCACCTCCATGCCGACCTCCAGATCGGCAACCGTGACCCCGGGAGTCGCCTGGCCGAGCACCACCATCCGTTCCGCTTCCAGCTCCACTGCGATCAACGTGTAGGGCTGCCAGGGAAGTTCCGGATCGGAGACATAGGGGGCGGGCGGGCGGTAGCGGCTGTCCGTGTACGACCAGACGCGTCCGCGCCGGGAGAGCGGCACCTCTTCGAGGTCACCGCCCGGGCATCCGGGATGACGGCAGAAGCCGTCCTCGCGGGGGAAGAAGACACAGGCGCAGGCCGAGCAGCGCGTGCCCAGAAGACGGAAGTTGTCTCCCTCCCCGGCGAACCAGCCGGTCACCACGGGAGTACGCGTACGCGACAAGGCTCCTCCACGACACTGGATCTGACGGAACGTCAGAAGTGTGCCACGGGCAGCCGGATCGCGTCAGTAGCGCGGCACCCGCTACTTCCCCTGCAGCGAACGACGTGCCACGGGGAAGTCGAAGTAGGTGTCGGGGAACAGCTCGGGCTTGTACGTGAAGTGCCACCACTCCTCGGGAAGGTTGACGAAGCCGACCTTGGTCAGCGCGCCCCGCAGCAGATCGCGGTTGGCGCGCTGCTTGCCGGTGATCCGGGGATCGTCCGTGTGGGAGAGGGTGTCGAAGCAGTCGAACCCCGTCCCCATGTCCAGGGAGTTGTCGGGGAACCGCTCGTCCTTGGGTCCGAAGCAGGGCGTGAGGGGCTCTCCGGGGATGTACGGCCGTGTGGGCAGGGCGGGCAGCTTCACGACCGTCAGATCGAGCGTCGAGCCACGGCTGTGCCCGGACTTCGCCGCGATGTAGCCGTCCTCGAACAGACGCGACTTGTCGACATGGGGATAGAACTCCGCCTTCATGCGTACGTCACCGAGATCCTCGGCCCAGCGCACGAACTGATCGACCGCCCGTTGCGGCCGGTAACAGTCGTACACCTTCAGGGAGTAGCCCTTGCGCAGCAGCGAGCGCTGGGCCTTGTGCAACGCCTTGGCCGCCGGCTCGGTGAGGATGCACATCGGCTTCTTGTAGCCGTCGATGGGCTCACCCACGAAGTTGTGCGGCGTCAGGTAGCGCATCTCCTGGATGATCGTCGGATCGACGTCCCGCAATGCCACGAACTCGTCGGGCGCCTTGGGTTCGGGCTTGGCCTGGGCGGGCGCGGAGACGGCGGCCACGGCGACGAGAGCGGTGGCGGTGACGGCGAGTTTCCGCAGCGCGGGAGCGATTCCTGTCATGAACCCTGCATCTATCAGGATTCGGTCCCGGAGCGAAAGACCGTCACCGGAGCATCGGACCGAGATCGGCTACAGTCCGCGGCGTGTCCGCATCCCAGCACCACGCCACACCCGCCCCGGACTCCTGCTGTTCGAGCTGCGGGGCCCACTACGGGGAGAACCGTTCCGCCTGGCCCCGCGCCTGCGCCGCCTGCGGCACGGTGGCCTACCGCAATCCGCTGCCCGTAGCGGTGGCCCTGCAGCCCGTGTACGACGCCAAGGGCACCGCCCTCGTCGTCGTGACCCGCACCATCGCCCCCGCGCGCGGGGGAGTGGCCCTGCCCGGAGGGTTCATCGACGACCGGGAGGACTGGCGGGACGCCGTCGTCCGCGAACTCCGGGAAGAGACCGGCATCGGCGCGCAGAGCCGCGACGTCCGCCTCGCGGACGCGCTCAGCGCACCCGACGGCTACCTGCTGCTCTTCGGTCTCCTGCCCGAGCGCCCGGCGGCCGAGCTGCCGGACCCCGCGCCCACGGGCGAGACCGAAGGCTGGCACCTGCTGCACCGCCCGGCCGAACTCGCCTTCCCCCAGCACACACTGGCCGTGCGCGCCTGGTTCGAGGGCCGCTACATCTGACGCCGCTGGCTGCCCCGCACCGTCACCGGCAACCCCACAGCGCCCGCCTCCGCGCCGTCCCGCTCGACCACCACCCGCTCTCCGACCCACCGTGCGGCGAACCGCTCGATGTCCGGCTCCTGCCACCCGTCGCCCGCGTCCCTGACCACAAGACCGCCTCCCGTACGCCCCCGCGCCGGAGCCCACACCTCCAGCTCGAGCTCACCGTCGGCGCCCCGCACCGGCAGCACAGCGCCTGCCCGCGCGAGCACGGGGATGCGGGACAGCGGAGCCTCCAGGCTCACCCGGGCCGGGCCCTCGTACGCCTGGCCGGTCACCGTGTCGTACCAACGGCCCGGCGGCAGCCGCACCGTGCGGCGGACGGCCCCCGGCTCGAACACCGGCGCCACCAACAGACAGTCCCCGAGCAGAAACGCGTCCTCGCAGTCGCGCAGCCCCCGGTCCTCCGGAGTGCCCCACCACAGGGGCCGCACGTACGGCGTGCCCGTACGCCGGGCCAGATGCGCGAGCGTCACGAAGTACGGCAACAGCCGCCGGCGTTCGCCGAGCGCCACGCGCGCGTGCTCAAGGACTTCGGGACCGAACTCCCAGGGCTCCCGGCGCCCGGCCCGCAGCGCGGCGTGCGTACGGAACAACGGCAGATACGAGCCGAGCTGGAACCACCGCAGATACAGCTCGGGTGACGGACTTCCGTCGAACCCGCCCACATCAGGGCCCGAGTACGGCACGCCGCACAGCCCCAGACCGAGCACCAGCGACAAAGACGCCCGCAGCCCGGGCCACCCCGTGGCCACATCCCCCGACCACGTCCCTCCGTAGCGCTGCATCCCCGCCCACCCGGAGCGCGAGAACAGGAACGGCCGCTCCTGGGGGTGCAGTTCGCACAACCCCTCATACCCGGCGCGCGCCATACCGAGGCCGTACACGTTGTGCGCCTCACGGTGGTCACCGCCGCGGCCCTCCAACGCGTGCCGGGCCGAACGGGGCAGCGTCGGCTCCCCGAAGGCCGCGAAGGACACCGGCTCGTTCATGTCGTGCCAGAAACCCGCGAACCCCTGGGCGAGCCGCTCCTTGTAGAGACCGCCCCACCACGCCCGCACCCGTGCGTCCGTGAAGTCGGGATACACCGCCTGGCCCGGCCAGACGACCCCGTGCACCGTCCGCCCGGCGGCATCCCGCACAAAGGCGTCCGTCGCGCTGCCGCTGTCGTAGACCTCGTTGCCCGGCTCGGCCTTCACCGCCGGATCGACGATCGACACCAGACGCACGCCGTCCTTCAGCAAGTCGTCGGCCAACTGCGGCAAATGGGGATAGGTCTCCTTGTCGACGGTGAACACCTGATGCGCTTCGTAGTGATCGATGTCCAGATGGACGGCATCCAGCGGCAGCCCCCGATCCCGGTAACCGGCGACGATCCGCCGCACCTCCCGCTCACCGCCGAAGCCCCACCGCGCGTGATGGTGCCCGAGCGCCCATGCGGGAGGCAGCGCGGGCGGCCCGGTGAGCGAGGCCCAGGCATGCAGCACGCGCGCGGGGGTGCCCACCATGACCCAGCAGCGCAACGGCCCGCCGTCCATGCGCACCTCGCACGAACCCGCCTTGTCATGCCCCGACCCCGCACCCTCCTCACCCTCGCGCACCGACACGACGCCGTCCCACGTGTTGTCGTGGAACACCAGATGACAACCGGCGTCGGCCACGACGAACTGCACCGGCATGGTGATGTACAAAGGGCCGTCGCCGGGCCCGAACGAACCCCCGGGATCGGTGTTCCACAGCCGGTACGACCCGTTCCGCAGCCGCGGCCCCTGCGCGCGGCCTCCGAGACCGAAGAACCGCGCGTCAGCCGCCACCTGCGAGCGCTGCAACCAGCGCGTGGCACCACCGGCCGACTCCCACCAGCGCGGCGGCTGATCACGCCGCAGCACCAGACCGCCGGGTGTCCGCAGCTCCACGGCGCCGAGCCGCGAGACGATCACGGTCGCCCGCTCCGACACCACCCGCCAGCCACCCTCCTTGTCCGGCTCGAGGACGGCCCGCGGATCCGCCTCGGGGCTCCCGCTGACGAGTGCGTACGAGGGGTCGGGCTCCGCACCGTCCCAGCCCCAGAAGATCGCCCCACCCGTCGTGACCCGCACCCGCAGCTCCGAACGGGCGAACCGCACCACCCCGCCCCCGGGCCCCGGCTCCACCCCCGTCACCGGACCGGGCACCCGCGCGCGCTCGACACCCCGCGGGGCGAGCGCGGCGGCGTCCACCCGTCGCCTGCGCCAAGAGGACCGCACCGCACGCAACCCCTGCGCCGTACCGACCAAGCTGACCGCCTTCATCGAACGCACCAGGTCACGACCGTTCATGCTGCTCACCCTGCCACCGAAGAAGCCGCCCGTGTGGATCGTTCAACTGCCGTTCACCTGGGGTGACGCCACATAGACGCCTCGCCGACTGTGTGAGGCACACCCTGGTGTCGAAATCGATCACGTGGCATCGTCCCTGTCAGCCGTGTCGCGCGCACAACCAGCACGCGCGCACCACACACGCATACGACGCGTAGAGCCCGGGAGCCGACCCATGTCCTCAGCGAACCCCTCACCGCTCTGGCAGCCCGACCAGGAACGGATCGCCGCCGCGCAGATCACGCGCTTCCAGGCATGGGCCGCCGAACGCCACGGAGCACCCGCCGACGGCGGCTACGCGGCCCTGCACCGCTGGTCCGTGAACGAACTGGACACGTTCTGGAAAGCGGTCACCGACTGGTTCGACGTGCGGTTCACGACGCCCTACGCGCGCGTACTCGGCGACCGCTCGATGCCGGGCGCCGAATGGTTCCCCGGCGCTACGCTCAACTACGCCGAACACGCACTGCGCGCCGCGGAGGACCCCGCGCGCGCGGGCGACCCGGCTCTCCTCCATGTGGACGAGACACACGAACCGACCGCCACCACCTGGAGCGAGCTGCGCCGCCAGGTCGGCTCCCTGGCGGCAGAACTGCGCACCCTCGGCGTACGCCCCGGAGACCGCGTCAGCGGATACGTCCCGAACATCCCGCAGGCCGTCGTCGCCCTCTTGGCCACCGCGGCCGTCGGCGCCGTCTGGACCTCCTGCGCCCCCGACTTCGGCGCACGCAGCGTCCTCGACCGCTTCCAGCAGGTCGAACCGGTCGTCCTGTTCACCGTCGACGGCTATCGCTACGGCGGCAAGGAGCACGACCGCCGCGACGCCGTCGCCGAACTGCGCCGCGAACTGCCCACCCTGCGCGCCGTCGTCCACATCCCGCTGCTCGGCACCGAGGCCCCCGAAGGCGCCCTGGAATGGGCCGCCCTCACCGCCTCGGACACGGCTCCCGTCTTCGAGCCGGTGCCCTTCGACCACCCCCTGTGGGTGCTCTACTCCTCCGGCACCACGGGCCTGCCCAAGGCCATCGTCCAGTCCCAGGGCGGCATCCTCGTCGAACACCTCAAGCAGCTCGGCCTGCACTGCGACCTGGGCCCCGACGACCGCTTCTTCTGGTACACGTCCACCGGCTGGATGATGTGGAACTTCCTCGTCTCCGGCCTCCTCACCGGCACCACGATTGTCCTCTACGACGGAAGCCCCGGCTATCCCGACACCGGCGCGCAGTGGCGCATCGCCGAACGCACGAAAGCCACGCTCTTCGGCACATCGGCGGCGTACGTCATGGCCTGCCGCAAGGCGGACGTGCACCCGGCCCGCGACTTCGACCTCTCCAGCGTGAAGTGCGTCGCCACCACCGGCTCCCCGCTGCCGCCCGACGGATTCCGCTGGCTGCACGACGAGTTCGAGGACACCCCCGGCGGCCTGTGGACGGCCTCGGTCAGCGGCGGCACGGACGTCTGCTCCTGCTTCGCCGGAGCCGTCCCCACCCTGCCCGTCCACATCGGCGAGCTCCAGGCCCCCGGCCTCGGCACGGACCTGCAGGCCTGGGACCCCCAGGGCAAGCCCCTCATCGACGAGGTCGGCGAACTCGTCGTCACCAACCCGATGCCCTCCATGCCGATCCGCTTCTGGAACGACCCGGACGGCAGCCGCTACCACGACAGCTACTTCGACACCTACCCCGGCGTCTGGCGCCACGGCGACTGGATCACCGTGACCTCACACGGCTCGGTAGTCATCCACGGCCGCTCCGACTCCACGCTCAACCGCCAAGGCGTACGCATGGGCTCGGCCGACATCTACGAAGTCGTCGAACGGCTCCCGGAAATCCGCGAATCCCTCGTCATCGGCGCCGAACAGCCCGACGGCGGCTACTGGATGCCCCTCTTCGTCCACCTGGCCCCAGGCGCCGTCCTCGACGACGGCCTGCGCGACCGCATCAAGCAGGCGATCCGCGCGCAGCTCTCCCCGCGCCACGTCCCCGACGAGGTCATCGAGGTCCCCGGCATCCCGCACACCCTCACCGGCAAGCGCATCGAGGTCCCGGTCAAGCGACTGCTCCAGGGCACCGCACTGGACAAGGCGGTCAACCCCGGCTCGGTGGACAACCTCGACCTGCTCCGCTTCTACGAGGAACTGGCCCGCAAGCGCTCCTGAATCCCCGCCCGGCCGCCGTTGTCAGTGCCCCCAATTACTCTGAGTGAGCATTGATCGACGTAACGCCAGGGGGAATCATGACGCGCACCCAGCACAGCACGATGCGGCGGGCGCTACGCCGCGAAGTCGCCGGCACCATCGGCCTGTTGGCCGACGAGGACGACTTCGCGGCGATGCGCCGCTACCGCACCTTCACCTTCGACGACCACACGACCTACCTCCGGCAGGCCGAAGGCCTCCTCAGATCACTCGCCTCCGACGGCGGACACACAGCCATCGCGCTCTTCGACCCCGAGGAGTACGCGGAGTACTGCGCAGAGGCCGGCCTGGACCCCGACGCCCCGGCCAGCCGTACCCGCTTCACCGCCGAACTCGCCGCCACAGGCCCCACCGTGCCGTACGACGGCCGCCCACTCGCCGACCTGCTCCCCGACCTCGTCGACGAAGCGATCCGCAAGGCCACCTGGGAGTACGCGACGACGCTCCTGGCCCGCCTCGGCGCCTGCGCGGTCTGCGGCGAGGACATCGGCCGCGAGGCGTTCAACCGGGCATCGGACCTCATCGTCCAGCTGCTCGAGACCTCCGGCCCCGGCACCCGCCACCTCGTCTGCAGCGTGCCCGCCGCCTCGGAAACACTCCTCGCCGCCCTGCACACGGCAGAAGACGCCGACGGCAACACACAACTGGACGAGACCGAAGCCCTGGAGTTCACCACGGTCCTCGCGGCCGGCATCGCCACCCACAGCGCCGCGGGCCTGGTGATGCGCACCATCGCCGACGGCAAACACGACCGCGTCCAGGGCTGGCGCCTGCACGGCGAACGACTGCTGCCCCTCACCGCGGCCGAGGTATTCGACGCCTACTGCACCGACGCGGTGTCAGGAGACCTCGTCGCCCCTGAATCCGGCGTCGACTACTGCGCCGCACCGGCCATCGGGGACGCTGAGCCCGGAGGAGGCCACCGCCACTGAACGCCGAGGGGCGCCCCACCCATGACGGATGGAGCGCCCCTCACACACCTGGTGCCGGCTACTCGCCGGACAGAACGGCCTGCACAGCCTTCCGGGCTTCCTCGGCGCTGTCCGCGGCACGCGCGGCAGCCGCCGCACGCTCGCACTGAGCCAGCGTGTACTTGGCCAGCGTCGCCCGCACGTAAGGAATCGACGCCGCACCCATCGACAGGGAGGTGACACCGAGACCGGTCAGCACACACGCGAGCAGCGGGTCGGAAGCCGCCTCGCCACACACGCCACAGCTCTTGCCCTCGGCCCTGGCCGCCTCGGCGGACAGCGCGACCAGGTCGAGCAGCGCGGGCTGCCACGGGTCCTGGAGCCGGGACACGGCGCCCACCTGACGGTCGGCTGCAAAGGCGTACTGCGCGAGGTCGTTGGTGCCCAGGGAGAGGAACTCGACCTCCTGGAGAATCGAGCGCGCCCGCAGAGCGGCCGACGGAATCTCCACCATGGCACCGAACTTGGCCCGCAGCCCCGCCTCACGGCACGCGTCGGCGAACGCCTTGGCGTCAATGCGGTCGGCGACCATCGGCGCCATGACCTCGAGGTAGACCGGCAGCCCCTCGACGGCCTTGGCCAGCGCGGTCAGCTGCGTACGCAGCACGTCCGGATGTTCGAGCAGCGACCGCAGGCCGCGCACACCCAGCGCCGGGTTCGGCTCGTCGGCGGGCGTCAGGAAGTCGAGCGGCTTGTCGGCCCCGGCGTCGAGCACACGCACGACGACGCGACCCTCGGGGAAGGCCTCGAGCACCTTGCGGTACGCCTCGACCTGCTTCTCCTCCGACGGCGCCTTCGTGCTGTCGTCGAGGAAGAGGAACTCGGTGCGGAAGAGACCGACACCCTCGGCCCCTGCCTCCACCGCCGCCGGCACGTCCGCGGGACCACCGACGTTGGCAAGCAGCGGGACCTTGTGCCCGTCCGACGTCGCACCGGGACCGGTCGACGCGGCAAGAGCGGCCTTGCGCTCGGCGGCCGAAGCCTCGAGCTGACCCCTCTTCTCCGCACTCGGCTCGACGAAGATCTCACCAGTGCTGCCGTCCACGGCGACAACCGTGCCCTCGGCCAGCTCACCGGCACCCGGCAGCGCGACGATCGCGGGCACACCGAGCGCACGCGCCAGAATCGCGCTGTGACTGGTCGGCCCGCCCTCCTCGGTCACGAAACCGAGCACCAGCGTGGGGTCGAGCAACGCCGTGTCCGCCGGCGCGAGGTCGCGCGCGATCAGGATGTAAGGCTCGTCGCTGTCCGGAACGCCGGGCATCGGAACGCCCAGGAGACGGGCGACGATACGATTCCGCACGTCATCGAGGTCGGCGACGCGACCGGCCATGTACTCACCGGCGCCCGCGAGCAGCTCGCGGTAGTGCGAGAACGCGTCATAGATGGCGCGCTCCGCCGAGCTGCCGACGGTCACCCGCCGGTCGACGTCCGCCATGAGCTCGGGGTCCTGAGCGATCATGGCCTGCGCCTCGAGCACATGCTGTGCCTCGCCACCCGCCAGATGGCCACGCGCATTCAGGTCGGCGGCGACAGCTTCCACGGCCTGGCGAGCGCGCCCCTGTTCGCGCTCGGCCTCCTCCGCGGGAATCTGCTTGGCAGGCGGCTCAAGGACCGCCGTCCCCATGTGCCGAACCTCGCCGATCGCCACACCGTGACTCACGCCGACGCCTCGCAGCGTTGTCTCCATTTCACCGTCTCCGATAGAGCGACGGGCCCAGCCGCCGCGGTGTATGTCGTGCCCGCCGTCGGGGACGGCGATGACGTCACTTCCAGCTGAAGAGAACGTCCCCAGGCTTTACGTCGCCATCCTCCATGAGACCGGAGAGGGACTCGGCAGTGGCCTCGAGCGCCACGATCGGGCAGATCGGAGACTTGCCGGCCGCCTCGACGCCGGCCGGGTCCCAGCGCACGATGGACTGACCGCGCTGCACGGTGTCACCCTTGTTGACGAGCAGCTCGAAGCCCTCGCCGTTGAGCTGCACGGTGTCGATGCCCAGGTGCGTCAGTACACCGTGACCCTGGTCGTCGACGACGACGAAGGCGTGGGGGTGGAGCGAGACGACGATGCCGTCGACGGGCGCGACAGCCTCGGAGGGCTCGCGCACGGGGTCGATGGCCGTGCCGGGCCCGACCATCGCGCCGGAGAAGACGGGGTCCGGTACTGCAGAGAGCCCGATGGCGCGTCCGGCAAGCGGGGACGTCACGCTGGTCATGGCAAGCCTCCCAGGGGGTGGAGATACGTAGCCGCCGTCACTACCTGTCCGGGACGACGCACTGTTCAGAAGAGTAAGTCATAAAAAGTCCCGGTTCCGCGCGAGAGGTCCCGGATGACTGAGTAGGGGCACTGCACAAACGATTTGCGCCCGCCCCAACAGCCGATGTACAGTCGGACTCCTGCCTGAGGCGAGTGACGCGGTCAAGCGTCCGGACTCGGCAGCATCTATCAAGTCAGATCCTAATCCCTGGGTCAGCTTCTGCGTGCTCGCAGATGAGTGGTCGGGGAGCCGAGAAAGTCCTGATAGTGTTTGGCTCGCCGGAAAGGGAAACGCGAAAGCCGAAAGGCCGGAGCGGGAACCGGAAAGGCACCGAGGAAATCGGACACGAAAGAGTCTGATAGAGTCGGAAACGCAAGACAGCAAGACAAAATGAAACACCGAAGGGAAGCGCCCGGAGGAAAGCCCGAGAGGGTGAGTACAAAGGAAGCGTCCGTTCCTTGAGA
>NZ_JBSFUS010000009.1:0-47257 GCF_053591915.1 Streptomyces sp. NPDC002853
TCGGGGGGGTGGGGCGGGCCCGCTGCGGGGCCATGTTCAACCCGTTTTGGGCTAACATGCCCTAATCCCACCGGCCGGTACGCGAACGAGTGGGGCCCCGGGCGATCGCCGCCCGGGGCCCCACTCGTTCGCGTCCTAGCGCCAGACGCGCGCCCGCAGCGGCATCCCGGAGGTGCCCGCCTCCGGGGTCCTCACCGCGAGGACCTGGTTGACGCCGATGCGGTTGCGCTCGAAGGAGAGCGCGGAAGCCGCCATGTAGAGGCGCCAGATACGGGCGCGGCCCGGCGAGGTGAGCCGCTGGCCCTCCTTCCAGCGGGCCTCCAGGTTGGCGACCCAGCGGCGCAGGGTGAGGGCGTAGTGCTCGCGGATCGCCTCCACGTCACGCACCTCGAACCCGGCGCGCTCCAGCTGCGCGACGGTGGACCCCACCGGGGCGAGCTCGCCGCCGGGGAAGACATAGGCGTCGATGAAGTCGTCGACCTCGTAACTCGACTCGTCGGCCTGCGGGCGGCGCGCGATCTGGTGGTTGAGGAGCCGGCCGCCGGGCTTCAGGAGCGCGTGCAGGTCCTGTGCGTACTCCAAGTACCTCTCGGCGCCGACGTGTTCGGCCATGCCGATGGAGGAGATGGCGTCGTACGGACCGTCGCGCACGTCACGGTAGTCCTGGACGCGGATCTCGACCCGGTCGGTCAGCCCCTCCTCCGCGATGCGCTTCCTGGCGTACGCGGCCTGCTCCTGGGAGAGCGTGACGCCGACGACGGTGACGCCGTGCTCGCGCGCCGCGTGGATCGCCATGGAGCCCCAGCCGCAGCCGACGTCGAGCAGGCGCATGCCGGGCTTCAGGGCGAGCTTGCGGGAGATGAGCTCCAGCTTGTCGCGCTGGGCGTCTTCGAGGGTGGAGTCGGGCGACTCCCAGTAGGCGCACGAGTAGACCATCGAGGGGCCGAGCACCAGCTCGTAGAAGTCGTTGCCCACGTCGTAGTGGTGGCTGATGGCCTGCCGGTCGCTGCGCTTGGTGTGCAGGTGGAGACGGCCGCGTCCGCGCATCTCCTCCGGCGGCGGGGCGGGCGGCAGGAAGGGCGCGGCGAGGCCGACCAGGGTGCGGGCGGCGGCGCGGAACCCCGGGTCGCGCAGGGACTCCCTGAGGCTCTTGGCGTCCTCGTCGCGCTCCCAGATGAACCCGGCGAGCCGTTCGAGCGCGGCATACAGATCGCCCTCGACGTCCAGGTCCCCGGCCACCCAGGCGCGGGCCAGGCCCAGCTCGCCCGGCTTCCACATCAGGCGGCGCAGGGCGCGACGGCTGCGTACGACGAGGATGGGGGCACCCGGCGGGCCTGCTTCCGAACCGTCCCAGGCACGAATGCGCACGGGGAGCGGGGCTCCCAGCAGTTGTTCGGCGAGGCTCTCAAGCCGCAGTGCGGCGTGTGGCATGGTGCACACCTCCGTGATGGCGATCCCGGACTCAACACCACGTAAACACCAACACGACGCTCGCGCAGTCCCGTTGTCGCGTCACGGATCGGCAAAATAAGTGTAATCACCATGTATACGGGGCGGGAAAACCCGAGGGGGCCGCCCGCACCACGGATGGCGGGCGACCCCCTCGGGGCTGTTCAGTGACCGGAGGTCAGGAGGCCTTGGCCTTCTCCTCGGCCTTGACGGCCGGGGTCTCCGCCTTGGCCGCGGCGGGCTTCGGCGCGGGCTTGGCGGCCTCGTAGAACTCCTCGCGCGGCGTCTCCATGGCGCCCAGCGAGACGACCTCACGCTTGAGGAAGACCGCGAGCGTCCAGTCCGCGAAGACGCGGATCTTGCGGTTGAACGTCGGCATCGCCATGCCGTGGTACGCGCGGTGCATGTACCAGGCGAGACGGCCCTTGAGCTTGATCTTCATCTTGCCCATGACGATCATCGCGACGCCCTTGTGCAGGCCGAGACCGGCGACCGCACCCTTGTTGGCGTGGCTGTACTCCTTCTGCGGGAAGCCCCGCATGCCAGAGATCACGTTGTCGCCGAGGACCTTGGCCTGCCGCAGCGCGTGCTGGGCGTTCGGCGGGCACCAGGCGTTCTCGTTGCCGGCCTTGCGGCCGACCATGTCCGGGACCTGGGCGTTGTCGCCCGCGGCCCAGATGTAGTCGGTGCCCTGGACCTGGAGGGTCGTCTGGGTGTCGACGTGGCCACGGGGACCGAGCGGCAGACCGAAGCGGGCGAGCGCCGGGTTCGGCTTCACGCCGGCGGTCCACACGATGGTGCTGGAGTCGACCTCGAGGCCGTTGTTGAGCACCACGTGGCCGTCCACGCAGGAGTCCATGCCGGTCTTGAGGTAGACCTCGACACCGCGGCCCTCGAGGTGCTCCTTGCCGTACTGGCCGAGCTTCGGGCCGACCTCGGGGAGGATCTTGTCCGCGACGTCGACGAGCACGAAGCGCATGTCCTCGCGCTTCACGTTGTTGTAGTACTTGGCCGCGTCGCGGGCCATGTCCTCGACCTCACCGATGGTCTCCGCACCCGCGAAGCCACCGCCGACGAAGACGAAGGTCAGCGCCTTGCGGCGGACGTCCTCGTCCGTCGTGGAGTCAGCCTTGTCCAGCTGCTCGAGGACGTGGTTGCGCAGGCCGATGGCCTCCTCGATGCCCTTCATGCCGATGCCCTGCTCGGCGAGGCCGGGGATCGGGAAGGTGCGGGAGACCGCGCCCATCGCGATGACCAGGTAGTCGAAAGGCAGCTCGTACGCCTCGCCCACGAGGGGGGCGATCGTCGCGACCTTGCGGTCCTGATCGATGGTGGTGACCCGGCCGGTCAGAACTTCCGCCTTGGGCAGCACGCGTCGCAGCGGGACGACGACGTGCCGAGGCGAAATGCTGCCGGCGGCTGCTTCGGGGAGGAAGGGCTGGTAGGTCATGTACGACCGGGGGTCGACGACCGTGACGGTCGCCTCTCCGTAGCGCATCTTCTTGAGAATGCGCCGAGCTGCGTACAGGCCTACGTACCCACCGCCTACTACGAGGATCCTGGGACGCTCCGTGGTGCTCATGCCATCGAGTATCCACCTGCCCGGCAGGGGTCGCTCGTGCGCCCCTTCACAAGCATGGGTGGACCCTCTGCTATAGTTCGCCGCCCACGTGACGCAGGCCATAGAGCCCCAGGGGAACCACGGGATGACCCGGGACGTTGTGCACCCCTTGTGAGCTGCCGCTCTGGCCCCGCAAGCGCAGTGGACCACTCACCAAACCCACCCTGCGGACGCACTCCCGAACCTTCACTGTCGTGGGTCGCGGGGCCCTCTCGGGTCACTTTCAGGGGTCCGGAACCCCTGAACATCGTCCAACCGAGCCGATTCTCTTGTGAAGAACTTCACGAACTTTCCCGACGACATGTCGTCGAGGGCCCTTCCGGGCCCCTCGACAGCCGCTCAGACGCTACATGAAGCGCTCAGGCGATCGACCAGCCGATGCCGTCGAGGATGTCGTGCTCGCTGACGACGACCTCGTCCGCACCGGTCCTCTCCATGATCGAAAGGAGTACGAGGGCGCCCGACACGATGACGTCCACGCGGCCCGGATGCATCACCGGGATCGCGGCCCGCTCGTCGTGCGTGGCCCCGGTCAGGCGGGCGACGATCTCGCGTACCTGCTCCAAGGAGACACGGGAGTGGTGGATCGCCGCGGAGTCGTACGCGTCGAGGCCGAGCGCGATGGCCGACACCGTCGTCACCGAGCCCGCGAGGCCGACCAGGGTGCGGGCCTCGCCGATCGGCACCGACTCCTCGGCGAGGTCGAGCGCGGCCGTGATGTCGGCGCGGACGGCGTCGAGTTCGGCGGGCGCGGGCGGGTCGGTGCGGATGTGCCGCTCCGTGAGGCGCACGCAGCCGATGTCGACGGAGCGGGCGGCACGGACGGTGTCGTCGCCGACGACGAACTCCGTGGAGCCGCCGCCGATGTCGACGACGAGGTAGGGCTTGGCGAGGTGGTCGCTGCCCGTCAGCTCCTTCGTCGCCCCCGTGAAGGAGAACTCGGCTTCCTGGTCACCGGTGATGACCTCCGGCTCGACGCCGAGAATGTCCAGGACGCCGCGTACGAAGTCGTCGCGGTTCTCGGCGTCGCGGGAGGCGGAGGTCGCCACGAAGCGGAGGCGTTCGGCGCCGTGGGACTTGATGACCTCGGCGTACTCGCGGCACGCCGCGAAGGTGCGGTCGAGTGCCTCGGGCGCCAGGCGGCCCGTCTTGTCCACCCCTTGGCCGAGGCGGACGATGGTCATCCGCCGGTCCAGGTCGACGAGTTCGCCGGTCTCGGGGTCGGCGTCAGCCACCAGCAGGCGGATGGAATTCGTGCCGCAGTCGATGGCGGCCACGCGGGTCACTTGGCGGGCTCCTCGTCGGCTTCGGCGCACGGCGTGACGCACGGCCCCTTGGCCCACCACTCCGGCAGCATCGCGATCGCCTCGTCGCCCAGCGGGTTCACGCCGGGGCCCGCGGCCAGGGAGTGGCCGACCAGGACGTGCAGGCACTTCACGCGGTCCGGCATGCCGCCCGCGCTCGGGAAGCCCTCCAGGACCTCGATGGCGTCACGGCGCGCGATGTAGTCCTCGTGCGCCTTGCGGTAGGCGGCCGCCAGTTCGGGGTCCGTCTTCAGCCGCTCCGACATCTCCTTCATGACGCCGTTGGCCTCGAGCGTCCCGATCGCGGAGGCGGCCCGCGGACACGTCAGGTAGTACGTCGTCGGGAACGGCGTCCCGTCGGGAAGGCGCGGCGCCGTCTCGACGACGTCCGGCTGCCCGCACGGGCAGCGGTGGGCGATGGCCCGCAGGCCGCGCGGCGGGCGGCCGAGCTGCTGCTTGAAGGCCTCGACGTCGGCGTCGGTGGGCTCGGTGCGCGGGGTGGTCGACGGGGGCGTTTCCATGCCTGTCTTTCGATCGGTTCTCTACGAGAGGTGGTGCTGGGATGTCAGTTCCCGGCCGGGCGGTCCGCCTTGTCGACGCCGTCCCAGACGTTCGAGTACCAGGGCCTGGCGGCGGCCCCCTGGTCGGTGCGCTGCTTCTTCGCCGCGTCGGGGTCGATGACCGTGTAGCCGGTCTCGCCCGGCATCACAAAGTGCAGCCGGTCCCGGATGCGCTGCTCCGCGTACGCGTCGTCCCGCCAGCGGGCCTTCTCGTCCTTCAGCCGCTCGACGTGCTCGCGTCGCTCGGCCTGCTCCTTGCGCTGGTCGTCGATCTCCGCGCGCTGGGAGACGTACTGCCTTATCGGATAGGCGAGCGCGACGACCAGCGAGCACAGCACGAGCGCGAGGAGCGCGGCGCGTCCCGTGAGCCGGGAGCGGCGCGCCTGGCGCTTGGTCTGGGAGCGGTAGACACGCTCCGCGGTCTGCTCGCCGAGCAGCCGCAGCCTGGTCGCGGTGGAGAACCGGTCGCGGTCCTTCACGGCCATGTGTGCCGCCTCCCCGATACGTACGAACGTCCCCGCACACGGTACGGGACCGAGTACGGGGACGTACGTATCTACTCAGCGGAGCCGAGGCCCGAGCCGGAGCTCGGAAGCGGTTCAGCCCTTGAAGCGGGGGAACGCCGAACGGCCCGCGTACACCGCGGCGTCGTCCAGGATCTCCTCGATGCGGAGCAGCTGGTTGTACTTGGCGACGCGCTCGGAGCGGGCCGGGGCGCCGGTCTTGATCTGGCCGCAGTTCGTGGCGACGGCGAGGTCGGCGATGGTGACGTCCTCGGTCTCGCCGGAGCGGTGGGACATCATGCACTTGAAGCCGCTGCGCTGGGCCATCTCGACGGCGTCCAGGGTCTCGGTCAGCGAGCCGATCTGGTTGACCTTCACCAGGAGGGCGTTGGCCGACTTCTCCTCGATGCCGCGGGCGAGGCGCTCGGGGTTGGTGACGAACAGGTCGTCGCCCACGAGCTGAACCTTGTCGCCGAGCTTCTCGGTGATGACGTTCCAGCCGGCCCAGTCGTCCTCGAACAGCGGGTCCTCGATGGAGACGAGCGGATACGAGGCGACGAGCTCCTCGTAGTACTCGGTCATCTCGGCGGCCGAGCGGTCCTTGCCCTCGAAGGAGTACGTGCCGTCCTTGTAGAACTCGGACGCGGCGACGTCGAGCGCGAGCGCGATCTGCTCGCCGGGGACGTAACCGGCCTGCTTGATGGCCTCGAGGATGAGGTCGAGCGCGGCGCGGTTGGAGTCCAGGTTCGGGGCGAAGCCGCCCTCGTCGCCCAGGCCGGTGGAGAGGCCCTTGTCCTTCAGGACCTTCTTCAGCGTGTGGTAGACCTCGGTGCCCCAGCGCAGGGCCTCGGAGAACGACTCCGCGCCGATCGGCGCGATCATGAACTCCTGGATGTCGACGTTCGAGTCCGCGTGCGACCCGCCGTTCAGGATGTTCATCATCGGAACGGGCAGCAGGTGCGCGTTCGGGCCACCGAGGTAGCGGAAGAGCGGGAGGTCGGAGGCCTCCGACGCGGCGTGCGCGACGGCGAGCGAGACGCCGAGGATGGCGTTGGCGCCGAGCGAGCCCTTGTTGTCGGTGGCGTCGAGGTCGAACATCGCCTGGTCGATCAGGCGCTGCTCGGTCGCGTCGTACCCGACGAGCTCCGGGCCGATCTGCTCGATGACGGCGAGGACGGCCTTCTCCACGCCCTTGCCCATGTAACGGTTGGGGTCACCGTCACGGAGTTCGATGGCCTCGAAAGCACCGGTGGACGCACCGGACGGAACGGCGGCACGACCCGTGCTGCCGTCGTCGAGGCCGACCTCGACCTCGACCGTGGGGTTGCCTCGGGAGTCCAGGATTTCCCGGGCTACGACGACGTCGATGGACGGCACGAGCATCTCCTTCTGGGATGTGACGCGGGTACGCGGGGCGTTGGCCTCGCGGACACGAGCCTAACCGGCTCCCGGACAAGAGCCAGCCGAGCGACCGCCCTGTGGACAAACCGAGAGCAAAATGTTTCCGAACGGAACAAAGCGTGGAGCACAAAGGAACCCCGCCCCGGTGCGTACGGGGGATACGCGCACCGGGGCGGGGAGGGGGGTGCCCCGCCAGGACTAGCTCAGGTGGAGCTGCTGGCCGGGGAAGATCATGTCGGCGTTGTCGATGATGTCGCCGTTGAGCTTGTACACCTTGTGCCAGCCGCCCTTGACGTCCTCGGCCTTGGCGATCTTGGAGAGGGTGTCACCCTTCTTGACCTTGTACTCGCCGTCGCCCTTCTTGACCGTCTTTCCGGTCGGGGTCTCGACGGTCTTCTCGGACTCGGCCTTCGGGGCGGCCTCGGCCTTCGGAGCGGCCTGCTGCGGCTGCTCGGTCTGGGCGCTGGGCTGGCTCTTGGGCTGCTCCTGGGTCTGCTGCGGGGCGCTCTCCTGCGCACCGCCACCCTCGTTGGACGCGCCCGAGAGGCCGACGCCGCAGCTCGGCCAGGCACCCTTGCCCTGACCCGCGAGGACCTTCTCGCCGATCTCGATCTGCTGGGCCTTGGAGGCCTTGTCGGCGGTGGGCGCGTACTTCGTGCCGCCGTACGCGGCCCAGGTGGACGACGAGAACTGCAGGCCGCCGGTGTAGCCGTTGCCGGTGTTGATCGACCAGTTGCCGCCCGACTCGCACTGCGCGACGGCGTCCCACTCGGAGTTCGTGGCGGCGGAGGCCTGACCGGCCGCCATCAGCGGGGCTGCGACCGCGACACCGGTGACGCCGGCGAGCGTGGCGACACGGGTGGCCTTGGACGGGCGGCGGTGCTTGCCCTTGCTGGAAAACAGCATGAGTGATCCCCTCACCGACGCCTGCGAGGTGAGCTGTCGGGTTCGGGCCGATGTGGTTGCCCGGCCGCGCTTCCTGAGCGCGACTTAACCCCTAGCCGTTCCCGTCCGTGTGCCTCGCTCTCGCGAGGCTCAACGGCCGGGCCCGGCGGAAACCTTGGTTCCCCCGCTCCTGCCTACGGCGCATTACGCGACGACTGTTCCCGAACGGCCGTTGGCAGGACTCGGCGTACCGACCGGCGGGGCCCGCTGTGGCGAGCGGTCACGACCGTAGACATGCGATCGCCCGAATTTCAAAGACGATCAGGGCTTCTGAGACCCATGTCTCACTTGCGCCAATTGGGACATCGAGCGCAAAGCGACTCGCCAACTACCCCTACTTTTCGCCCAAATCGAGGCTCTGACCGGGAAGGATGAGATCGGGGTCGGAGCCGACCGACTTCTCGTTCTCGGCGTACAGCTCGGTCCACCCGCCCTTCACCTCCAGGTCGTCGGCGATGACCGAGAGGCTGTCTCCGGAACGGACCGTGTACGTCCCGTCGGAGACGTCGTGCTCGCGCTCGTCGCCACGGGAGGCGTGCCGGCCCGAACCCTCGCGGGCGGAGCCTTCGGACGCCTCGTCGTCGGCGCTGCCGCCGCGGTGACGGCCTTCACCCTCGCCGGTGGAGGGCGAGGGGGCGGGCGAAGTGGTCTCGTCACGCCCGGACTTGTCCGGTTCGCCGGACTTGGTCGAGTCACCGGGCTCGGCCGACTCATCCGAGTCACCCGAGTCGCCCGAGTCATCCGACTTGCCCGACTCGTCGTGATTCTTGTCTCGTGACGCGTCATCGGAGTCCGGCTTCCCGGACGGCTCGGCGCTGTCCGAGGGGTCGGCCGACTCGCTCGGCGACGCGTCGGCCTCGTCCGACCCGCCCGGCTTCGACGACTCGCCGGACCCGGTCGATTCCGACGGCTCGTCAGAAGGAATGGTCGTGATCGGGGCGCCCGGGTCGACGTCGGCGGCGGCACCGCCCTCGGTGAGACCGGCGATCGGCGCACAGCTCGGCCAGGCGTCGGCACCCTGGTCGTCGAGGACCTTCTCGGCCACCGAGATCTGCTGGGAGCGGCTCGCCTGGTCGGCGCTCGGCGCGAAGTCGAGGCCGCCGTACTCCTCCCACGTCTGCTGCGAGAGCTGGAGCCCGCCGTAGTAGCCGTTGCCCGCGTCCGCGCTCCAGGATCCGCCGCTCTCGCACTCCGCGAGCTTGTCCCACGTGGCGGTGTCCGCCGCGCTCGCGCTGGTGGCGCCGAGCAGCGGGATCGCGATGGCCGATCCCGCCACTCCTGCCGCGACGATCAGGGCCGGGGCCTGGCGGGGGCGTCGGTGACGACCATTGCCGGAGAGCATGCGGTTGCCTTTCGCGTGACTGGAGCGACGACTGCGGCACGGGATGCCGAGTCGTCGGTGAACGTAGCGGCAGTCGAACGCTTGTCACAAGTCGATGCAGCGGAGATCACGTGAAAGTCACAGTCTTGACGGCCCGTCAGTTAAACGTCGTTTCAGGTGCCGAATATTTGCTCTGCTGTGCGGGTGTGAACTCCACCGGAAGCGTGCGCAGTCCACGCATGATGAGCCCGCCGCGCCACCTCAAATCACCAGGTTCCGCCGCCAGGCGCAGGTCAGGGAGGCGCCGCAGGAGGGTCGCGAGGGCGGCCTGCCCTTCCAGCCTGGCCAGCGGTGCGCCGAGACAGTAATGAATGCCATGGCCGTAGCCGAGGTGTTGGTTGTCGCGGCGGGAGAGGTCGAGCGTGTCCGGCCGGTCGAATCGCGCGGGGTCGCGATCGGCGGCGGCGAGGACCACGAGGACGGGGTCGCCGGCGGCGATGTCCTCCCCTCCGACGGTCAGCGGCTCGGTGGCGTACCGCCAGGTGGCCAGTTCGACGGGACCGTCGAAGCGCAGGAGTTCCTCGAGCCCCGTCTCCAAGAGCCCGGTGTCGCCGTCCCGGAGCGATGCCTGGAGCCGCTCGCGCTGCTCGGGGTGGGTCAGGAGGGCGTAGGTGCCGTTGCCGATGAGGTTGACGGTCGTCTCGAAGCCGGCGAAGAGCAGGATGAAGGCCATCGCGGCGGCCTCGTTCTCGGTGAGGTGCTCGCCGTGGTCGGAGGCGCGGATGAGCCCGGAGATGAGGTCGTCGCCGGGTTCGAGCCGCTTGCGGTGGATCAGCTCGGCGAGGTAACCGCGCATCTTCTTGACGGACCGGGCGACCCCTCCCCTCGGCCCTCCCCCGTGCCGGATCATCATCCCCGCCCAGTCCCGGAAGTCGTCCTGGTCCTCGCGGGGCACCCCGAGCAGGTCGCAGATCGCGTAGATGGGGAGCGGGAAGGCGAAGTCGTGGATGAGGTCCGCCTCCCCCTTCTCCGCGAACTGGTCGATGAGGTGGTCGGTCAGCTCCTGGACGCGGGGTGCGAACTCGGCGATACGGCGGGGGGTGAAGGCCTTGGAGACGAGGCGGCGCAGGCGGGTGTGGTCCGGCGGATCGATGTTGAGCAGATGCGTCATGAGGTTGGCGCTGCGCTCGCCGGGGATGCCGGTCTTGCCCTTCGCGTGCGCGGGCTCGCCGTGATGGGCCGGATTCTTGCTGAGCCGCTGGTCGGCGAGCGCCTGCTTGGCATCGCCGTACCGGGTGACCAGCCACGCCTCCACGCCACTGGGCAGCCGCGTCTTGTGCACGGGCGCGTGCTCGCGGAGCCAGGCGTAGGCGGGATAGGGGTCGGTGGCGAACTCCCAGGTGAAGAGCTCTGGCCCCTGGGCCTCGGACACGTGGGCCCCTGCCGGGCAGGCTGCGGGGGTGTCCCCGGCGGGGGCTGGCGGCTGGTCTCGCATGGGACGACGTTATCCGGCTTGCGTCTGGCCCCTGGGCCCTGCCTGCATGCCTGCCTACCTGCCTACCTGCCTACCTGCATGCCTGCCGTCATCGGCTCCGCCGAGTTCGTCCTCAAACGCCGGACGGGCTGGAACTCCCCTGCGCCCCGGGCCCGCACTCCGCCGCCAGCACCGCGTCCCGGTAAGCCCGTGCCGCTGCTCGCAGGGACGCCTCCGGGTCGACTCCGTCCGCCTCCGCGCGCAGGGCGAGTGCCAGGAGTTCGTACCCGATGCCCTCCCCCGTCGGAACCGGCACCTCCAAGCCCGCCGTCCGCACCCGTGAGGCCAGCTTGGCCGCGAGGGCCAGGCCCGGCTGGCCCAGGGGGATTCCCTCCGTGACCGATGACCGCTGCTTCTCCTCGGCCTTCTTGCGGAGCCAGTGCGCCTTGACGTCCTCGGGGGTGTGGGCCGCGTCGTCGCCGAAGACGTGCGGGTGGCGGTGGATCAGCTTCTCGACGATCGTGCCCGCCACGTCGTCCACGGAGAAGGGGGACACGTCGTCCTCCTCCGCGATGCGGGAGTGGAAGACCACCTGGAGCAGGACGTCGCCCAGCTCCTCCCGCAGCTCGTCCCTGTCGCCCTCCTCGATCGCCTCGACCAGCTCGTACGCCTCCTCGATCGCGTACTTCGCCAGGCCCTTGTGCGTCTGCTGGGACGACCAGGGGCACTCGACCCGGATCTGGTCCATGACCTGGACGAGGTCGAGGAGCCGCGCGCCCGGCAGGTCGTACGACGCCGGGAGCAGTTCGAGGTCGGGCATCGGGACGCGGCCCGAGCCCGCGAGCCTCGCGAGGCCGTCCGTCAGGGCGCTGTCGCCCTCGGCCGTGGCGACGACGAGGACCGTACGGCCGCCGGCGCAGGCGTCCACCAGCTCCTGGGCCGTGGGCGACGCCTGCTCCACGCGCACGCCCGCCTCGCGCAGGTACGGCAGTTGGGGGTGCGCGGCGTCGGCGCACAGGACCTCGTCGGCCCCGTGCAGGGCCTGCCACGCGGGCCAGGAGAGGAGGCCGGGGGCCACTCGGTGGCTGGTGGTGAGGAGGATGACGCGGCCGGGGGCGTCGGCCGGGGGCGTGGTTGCGTTCACCCGTCGAACGTAACCCACGCGGCCGGCGGCCCCCGACTGACGTCCTTACGCCTGCTTGGGGCCCGCGGCTTTGTCCCCGGACACCTCGCGCACCCACGGCGTCTTGCTGTCGGCGCGCTTGCTCTTCTCCACGTCCCACGTGCCGTAGCGCGGGTTCAGGTCCACGTCCAGCTTCTTGGAGGCCTTGGAGAGCTCCTTCCAGAAGATCGCCTGGCCCTGAGGGGCGTTCATGTCCACGCCCAGTTTCCTGGCCAGCTTCTGGGCCTCGATCTCCGTGCGGAGGCTGTTCTCCAGCTGGGACGGGGCGACGCTGTACTGCTGGAGCCAGCCCTGTTCGAGCTGCTTCTTGCCGCCCGCCTGCTGTTCGAGACCCGCTTTCATCGTCTGGATGTCGCGGCGTGACACGTCCACCCCGGCGTCGACGGCCGCGCGGTGCAGCACCTTGTCGAGGACCATCGTGTGCAGCGTGCTGCGGGTGAGGCCGCCGGACTTGGCGATGGCCTGCTCGTACTGCTGCTCGTCCGGGATCGCGGCGCGCTGCGCGGCGCGCACCTCGTTCACCCGGCCCTCCAGCTGCGAGACCGTGATCCGGTCGTTGCCCACGACGGCCGCGGCGCCCGGATGGGCTTCGGCGCCGCAGGCGGTGAGGAGAGGAGCCGCGGTGACGGCTGCGGCGGAGAGAACGAGCGCGGTGCGACGGCGGCGGTGCAAGTGAGCCTCCCGGTCGGAGATTGTGCGGCGGTGCACAAAGTCTTGCGGTGATCGATGTTAGGGAGTGGCCGGTCTCTCGGCCACCTATTCGACCAACGATTCTCGGGGAGTTGGGGCACCCTCGGCCCTCGTCAACCGCGCACTTGTCCCAGCCACTGCAACGTACGCCGGATCTCCGCCGGAAACGGATGGCCGACCCCGTGCATCCGTTCGGCGTCCATGAGCAGCCGTGCCAGCGTGTCGTGGGCCGCCGCGCGGTCGCCGAGGGCCAGGAGCAGGTGGCCGATGCGGCGGCGGATCTCCAGGGGGCGGTCGCGGTCGTCGGAGGCGTAGCGGTTCTCGTAGTAGGGGAGGAGTGCGCGGTACTCCGCGAGGGCCGCCGCCGGTTCGCCCAGTTGCTCCAGGCACTGCGCCGCCTCGTAGCGGAACTGGAGTGAGTGCGGGTCGGCCTGGCCGGACTCCGCGGCGCGCTCGTCGGCGAGGCGGCGCAGTTCGGGCAGGGCGCGGCGGTACTGGCCGTCGTCCATGAGGGTCGCCGCGTACTGCTTGCGCAGGGAGCGGACCACCGGGGAGTGCTCGCCGTGCTTGGCGGCGGCCGCGGGCAGGATCGAGCCGAGGATGTCCACGGCCTGGGTGATGCGTCCTTCGCCGAGGAGCCTCTTGACCTCGTCGACCGCGTGCACCACGTCGGTGTGGCTGCCGGGGGTCCGGCGGTGGTCGGGGCGGTCCGGCTGGATGGCGGGGGCGGGCGCCGGGGTCGTGGCGCGGTCGGGCCACGGGGCGTGCGGGCGCAGGAAGGGGCGGGTGGGGTCGAGCGGACCGCCGGTCGGTATGCCGCGTGCGGGGAGCAGCGGGGCCAGTTCCTCGTAGACGTCCTGGGCGCTGGCGTGCCGGTGCTGGGGGTCCTTGGCGAGGAGCCGGAGCACCAGGGCTTCGAGGGCCTCGGGGACCTCGGCGCGCAGGCGGCGGACCGGGAGCGGCGGTTCGTAGAGGTGCCGGTGCAGGACGCCGAGCGCGGTGGAACCGGAGAACGGCACGTCGCCGCTGAGGAGTTCGTGCAGCAGGACACCCAGGGCGTAGAGGTCGGTGTACGGGCCGACCGCGCCGCCCATCGCCTGCTCGGGGGCCATGTACGCGGGGCTGCCGATGGGCGAACCGGTGTGTGTGAGGCGGGTGGTGTCGGTGTCCATGACCGAGGCGATGCCCAGGTCGAGGATGGAGATGGTGCCGTCCTGCTTGACCATCACGTTCCGCGGCTTGAGGTCGCGGTGCACGATCGGCACGGCGTGCACCGCGGAGAGCACGGCACACACCTGTGCGGCGATGGCGACGGCCCACTGCCACGGGTAGGGGTCGTGCTCGGCGAGGTGGTCGCCGAGGTCCGCCCCGTCCACGTACTGCATGACGAGGTAGAGGTCCTCGCCCTCCGTGCCCGCGTCGTGGACGGTGACGAGGCCCGGGTGGTCGACCTGTGCGGTGACGCGGCACTCGCGCACGAAGCGGCGGCGCAGCTCGTCGGCCTCGGCGCCCGCGACGCGGTCGGGGCGCAGCAGCTTGACCGCGACGCGGCGGTCCAGGCGCTGGTCGTACGCCGTCCAGACCTGGCCCATGCCGCCCTGGCCGATGAGCGTGGAGAGTTCGTAGCGCCCGGCGACCACGCGGCCGCCCGTCCCCGATGACACGTTCAGTTGCCGCCTTCCTGCTTGCGCAGGTAGTCACTCAGCTCGTCGAGCTCGGCCTGTACTTGGTGGATGCGGGCCGGTGCGGGGCGCGTGGGCGGGGGCGGCGTCTGCTGGACCGGCGGCTGGTGCAGTTGGGTGGGCTGGAGGTGGACGGGGGCGGGTCCGGGCTGCTGCGGATAGCCGTACGCGGGCTGCGGTGCGGCGTAGCCCGGGTACGGCCGGCCGTGGCGGCTGAAGTGCCTGATGTCCGCGAACAGGTAGTAGGCGACGGCGGCGAGCAGCGTGGTCAGGAGGATGACCATGCCCGCGTTGCCCGGCCCCTGGAACTCTTCGTCGCCCGGGTCGACGCCGACGAGCACGAGGGCCGTCACGTCGAGCGCGGTCACCAGGCCGAAGAACACCCAGTCGTACGACTTGCGGGTCACGATCGCGAGGCGCAGCATCGGCGCCCAGGCGAGCAGGCCGCAGGTGACGACGGCGAGGACCACGAACAGCACGCGCAGCGTCACGTGGGTGCCGCCGGAGTTCGGCGGCGGTTGCTGCGGCGCATAGCCGTGGCCGTGCATGGCTGCTCCTGATACCTGATGCGGCCGTGCGTTCCCGTGGGGGAACGCGCGGCCGAAAGTCGAAATACGAACTGATGCTGATTCGAGCGTATAGGCCGACACGTGGAAGCGGTCCCGGGTTGTACCGAACCGTTGCCGTACTGGTCACGTCCTGATCGCGGCCCGATCACGCGCCCGGCCGGAACCCGGTCGGCTCATTCCGGCGGAAGCGTGCCGTCCGTCAGTCCGTCGTGCAGACCCCGCACCAACTGCTCGCCCAGCCTGCCCGCGAGACGCAGCGCGTCCTCGAAGGCGGCGAGCGCGCGGAACCGCTCGCCGTAGCCGCGCTGTCCCTCCAGCGGCAGGCGCGGCAGCCGCAGCCTGCGGACGTCGAGCCGGGCCGCGGTGGACGCGTAGCTGCTCGCCTGGCGGTTGTTGGCGGTGCCGCGCAGGAAACCGGCGAGGAACCACGGGTCGAGGGCGGCCGGATCGGGCCGCAGGAGGGTGAGCCCGCGGCCGAGCGCGGCGCCCGCGGTGCTCTCGTCGATGACGCGGGCCGCGGTGCCGCCGCCGGAGACGGGGATGACGACGTCGCCGGGCCGGGTGACGACGGAGTCCGCCGTCTGGTCCACGGCACTTCCCGGTGCCGGATCGGCCGACGGGTCGAGGGTTTTGGAGGGTTCCGTCCCGGCCAGCACGTCGTGCTCGGTGAGGACGCGCGTGACGCCGGGGGCGGCAGCACCGGGCCCCGTCCCCGTCCCCGTCCCCGTATGCAGCAACAGGGCGCCCGCGCGTGCCAGTTCGCCCACGGTGGTCACCGGCCAGTGTTCCGCGTCGCCCGGCTTCGCGGGCGACGGCATGAGGTCTCCCGTGCGCCGCACGGCTTCCCCGAGCCGCTCACGGACGGCCGCCAGCTCCTCCGTACCGCCGCCCGCGGCCGGTGGCGGCAGCCGGCGGGCCGGGGCCAGGTCGACCTCGTCGTCGAGGAGTTCGAGCACCGGCACGCAGCGGGCGAGGCCGGGCCGCTCGTCGACCGTGCCGTGCCGGTCGAAACTCCGCCAGACATCCACCACGGCGTCCTGCACCGGACGCCACGCCTGCCGGTCCCTGCCGTCGGCGGCGGAGAGCCCCGCCGTCTCGACGAGGAGCAGCTCGGGCGGGTTCTTCGCGCCGGGAACCGGCCTCTTCAGGACCCAGACGTGCAGCGGGATGTTGTACGGGGGCGCGGCGCCCGCGGGCAGCGCGATCACGGCACGCAGGGCACCACGGCGAAGGAGGTCGGCGCGCACCCGGCGCCCGGAGCGGCGGGAAGCGGCGGCGGGCGGCATCAGCAGGACGGCGGTGCCGCCGTCCCTGAGGCGGGCCAACGCGTGCTGCACCCAGGCGAGTTCGGACTCCGTACGGGCCGGGAAGCCGTACTCCCAGCGGGGGTCGTACGCGAGTTCGTCGTGCCCCCAGTTGCGCTCGTTGAACGGCGGGTGGCAGAGCACGGCGTCGGCCCGCTCCTCGCCGAAGGCGTCCGCGCGCAGGGTGTCGGTGGCCGCGGCGCGCACGGTGGCGTCGGAGTGCAGGGCGAGGCGCAGCGCGGCGAGGGCGGCGAGTTCGGGGGCGCTGTCCTGGCCGTACAGGCGCTGGTCCGGGCGGGGGGTTACGGCTCGCAGCAGGGCGCCGGTCCCGCAGGCGGGGTCGAGCACGGTCGGGGCGGGGCCCGCGAGCGCGGCCATCAGGTCGGCGGGCCCGGCCGGAGTGAGCGTGTACTGCCGGGGGTTGGCGTCGATGTACCGCCCGATCAGGAACTCGTACGTCTGCCGGGCTCCCAGCTCGGAGGCGAGCTCGGCCGCGCCGCGCAGCAGCGGGACGGAGGGCAGGAGCTGACCCGCGTCCGGGACACGCACCGCCGCCCGCAGCGGGCCGGTCGCGGCGGCCGGGGGCTTGCCGAACCGCGGGGTGACGACCTGCTCGAGTGCGGCCGGGAGCAGCCGCGCCATCCGTTCGTCCGACACCGCGCTCACCTTGAGCCAGTCCGGGTGGCGGTCGTGCACGAGGAGCAGGGCGCAGCCCGCGTGGAGGAGCGCGGTGACGGGGCCCGCGGGGTGACCCGCGAGGTGCTGCCAGACGCGTTCCTTCAGCGGCACCTCGCCGAGCTCGCCCAGTTTTCCCTGGGCGCGCAGCCACTCCTCGACCTGGGCGAGCGCGAAGGAGGGACTGGTCTCGGTGCCCCCGACGGGCTTGGGGAAGTCGGGGTGGCGGCGGCGCCAGTTGCTGACGGCCGCCCGGCCGACACCGGCGAGCCTGGCGATCCCGGCGGCGGTCACCTCTGTCGCGTTGTCCCGCGCCGACTTGTCCCCCACCGTCTGGCTCCCCTCGGTCCCGCTGTCCCGCCGCACACGTGCCCCGGCGCGGCGCTGTGGCGCCGAGCATACCCACCGCGTGCCACACGCCCGCATTCACGGGCGTTAACCGACTGTCAACGTGAACTCATGTTGACTCGGTTCACAACCTCTGCTGAGATGTCACAGCACCTCAGAGTTCCAAGTTCCCGTGGGGGGATCTTCATGCGACGTACCACTCTTGCCGCTGTCTGCCTGGCCACCGCCGCGACCGTCGGCCTGACGGCCTGCGGCACCGAGACAGGCGGCTCCAAGAAGAAGGAGCAGGGGAAGGTGGAGGAGGCCAAGAAGGAGACGGGCCCCTTCCCCGGCATGTCCGGGCCCGACATCGTCGACAAGGCGGTGAAGGCGACGACCGACGCCTCGTCCCTCAAGGTGAAGGGCAGCGTCCCCGACGAGACCGGCACCATCGAGCTGGACATGGCCTTCGACACCAAGGGGCAGTGCGCGGGCACGATGGGCATGGGCGGGGAGGGCTCGCTCGACCTGATCACGACCGCGCGCACCGTGTACATGAAGTACGACGAGGAGTTCCTGCGCGCCCAGGGCAAGGGGCAGCCGGCGGCCGAGACCGACGCCGCCGTGGACATGCTCGCGGGCCGGTGGGTGAAGACCTCCGCGACCGGCGCCGACGCGAAGGACATCGCCTCGTTCTGCGACCTGGACGTGCTGCTCGCCGAGTTCAAGGACGTCAACTCCGCCGCGCGCAGGGGCAAGACGACCACGGTCGACGGCACGCCCGCCCTCACGCTCACCGAGAACGACGGCACCGACCGGTACACCCTCTACGTCGCCACGGAGGGCAAGCCGTATCTGCTGAAGGTCGTGAACGAGACCGCCAAGACGCCGGAGAGCCTGGCGTTCGGCGAGTTCGACAAGCCGGTCGACGCGACACCGCCCGCGGGCGACGTCATGGACATCGACAAGCTCGCGGGCTGACCCGCCCGTCCGACGTCGACCGTGGTGCGGCGCGGGCTCACAGCACGTGCCGTACCCACACGTTCGGCTCCACGTACACCGCGTAGCCGCGCTCGGGCTCGCAGAGCACCGGCACCAGCGCGCCCGGCACCTCGACGGGTCCCGCGGTGTCGAACGGCAGCCCGGTCCACGACCGCCACTGCGCGAGCGAACCGGACACCGTCATCGACGCGTGCGCCACCTTCTCGATGGTGCCGCCCGCCCGCACGTGCACCCGCAGCCACGGGTCGGCGGGCAGCCCGTCGTCCCGCTTGCGGACCGCGTACGAGTCGATCAGCGCGGCGGGCTCGAGGTGCTTCGCGTTCGGGCGGACCGGGGCGACGACCTCCGCGAAGCCACGCGCGCGTGCGTTCTCGCGCATCGCGGCGAGCATCCGCCCGGAGACGCCCTGCCCGAGGAACTCCGTGGCCACGGTGATCTCGATCGCACTCACCGTGTCCGGCTTCCTGCCGTGCCGCAGGTCCGAGAACGCCCAGAGCATGACCTGGTCCCAGCCGCCGTCCGGCAGCTCCCGGCGCCCGTCGGCGTCCAGCGCGAACGGCACGCTGAACGCCTTGGCCGCGACCGTGCCCCGCTCGTCCGTGGCCACCAGGACGTACTCGGGGAAGTCCTTGACGATCCGCCCGATCATCGACCACGCGATGGGGTCGTTCCCGATGAACTCCGGCCAGGTGTCGTCCATCGCCCAGAGCGGTCCGGCGAGTTCGGGCCGCTCGGCCAGCGTCGTGATCTTGAGGTCCATGCCGGGGACGCTAGCGGGCGCGGGCCCGCCTGTTAAGTGGTTTTCCGACGCACGAAGCCGGTCGGCTTCCGGCGCCCGAAACCGATCGGCTTCCGGCACCCGAAGCCGGTCGACTTCCGGCGCGCGCGCCCGCTCAGCGCGCGTGGAAGCGTCCGGGCGCGGCCGTCGGCCCTTCACCCACCGGCAGCTTCTCCCGCGGACAGCCCGCCAGGACACGCTTCATCGCGTCCCTTTCGGCGCCGGTGACCCACACCTCGTACTTCTTCTTGACCGCCACCTGCCGCGCCACGTAGGCGCACCGGTAACCCTTGTCCGGCGGCAGCCACGTGGCCGTGTCGCCGTCCCCCTTGCCGCGGTTGGGGCCCGCGTCGACCGCCAGGAGGTTGAGCGGGTCGTTGGCGAAGGCGATGCGCTTGCTCGGCTCCCACGTGCCCGCGCCCTTCTGCCAGGCGTCCGAGAGGGCCACGAGATGGTCGATGTCGACCTGGCTGCGGCCGCGCACAAACGTTACGTCCTTGCCGGTGTACGGGTCCGGCGAGAGCTCACCGGAAGCCACCTCGCAGTCGCCGTCGCGGTACTTCACGTCCTCCAGGTCGCGCTTGAGGATGTCGTCACGGGTCCCGCAGCCGTTGGAGTCCGTGTCGGCCCAGGGACTGCCGAAGCGGTCCCGTTCGTAACCCGTTTTGGGCGCGCGGCCCTTGACGGTGAGCGTGTCCACCGCGGCGAGCGCGGGGCCCGCCCCCGTGCCGGGCCCGGAGGAACCGCTCGGCTCCTCCTCCGGGGTGCAGCCGGTGACCGATCCCGTGACGACGAGTGCGAGCAGCAGCGCGGTGTGAACTCCCTTGCCGGGACCGCTCACCGGACGGTCACCTCCGCGCCCAGTGCGAGCGTGCCGGGTGTCACGACGTCCGCGTACACACCGATGCACATGCCGCGCGAGGCGGTGAGCGTCTTGAGGATGCGGTTGTCGGCCGGGAGGCCGCGCTGGGCCTGGGTGGTCATGACGCAGCGCTCGACGCGCTCGACGACGCGCAGGCGCAGGCCGCCGTCGAAGGCGATCTCGCGTCCGACCCAGTCCTCCTCGATCCACGGCTCATCGGTGCCGACCACGATGTTCTTGCGCAGCCTGCGTACGTCGACGGGGTCGGAGTCACCGAGCAGCTCGCCGAGCGCGCGCAGCGACGCGGTGCCGACGAGGGAGACGGCGCCCGCGTCCTGATGGCTCACCTCGGCCTCGCGCGCCAACTCGACGTCCGCGCCGAAGAGTTCGCCGATGCGCGCGTCGCCGGGCCGCAGGATCTCGCCGTCCGGGGTGGTGACGACGGGGTCGCCGCCGTCGTCCTCGTACGCGGCGGTGTACTCCAGCATTCCGGGCGTACGCCGGAACCGGCGGCTGTTCTTGCCGCTCCCCAGCTTCCCGTCCTCGTGCCGCAGGGCCCACAGCCGGTCACCGGCCACGCCCCGCTCGTCGAGGACGAGCCGCTCGCGCTCCTCCCCCAGCATCGACTTCACCGGAAAACAGCCGAGCCCCACAACCGCCCCAAGCCCCACGGCACTTCCCCTCCCCTGACTCACGCGCTCGCGTCTCTCACCGCCACCGTACCGAGTGACTGGTTTAGACCATAACGTCCCCGCCGGGCGGCGAGGCGGACGCGGCACCTGTGCGCGGCATTACCTCCGGCGTAATCGACCCCTCCCCGGCCCCGCGGGAGTATGGGCCGTACCGCAGGGAAGCCGACCGAGGAGCAGCAGATGACCGTCACACCCACCACCGAAGACGCCACTCGCGCCGCCGTCCAGGCCTTCCTCCAGTGCAGGCTGACGGGCGACGCCGAGGGGCTCACCGCGCTCTTCGCCGACGACGTCGACTGGATGCTCGCCGAGAATCCGGGCGTGCCGTGGATCCGGCCGCGGTCGACCGCCGCCGAGTGCGCCGCCCAGTCCGCCGAACTCGCCGCGCACACGGTGCCGGAGAAGGCCGGGGCCACGGTCGACACCCTGCTCGTCGACGGCACCGATGCCGTGATCTTCGGCCGGCTGTGGGGCACCGTGCGCGACACCGGCAAGTCCTTCGACGGCCCCTTCGCCCTGCGCCTGACCGTCGAGGACGGTCGGGTCACGCGGCACCACCTCTACGAGAACAGCCGGTCGATCGCCGACGCCTGCGCTTCCTGAGGGACCACGCGCCCCCGAGATGCCTCGCCCGCAACTCACGTGGGGCGGGAGCCCGTTACCCCGTACGGCCGAAATCGGTTCACATGACTTGGTCAAACGAACAAGTGCCGTCTACCGTCACAACAGGGAGCCAATAGACCCCCACCAGGACATGGGCAGCCAGAGCTGCGGAAACAGGTGGTCATCGTGCGGAACACCCGAAGCGCCCAGAGCACCCGCCCCCCGGGGATCCCCCGGACGTCCCCGGCCCCCGTGGTCACGGTGCGCCCCGCCGTACCCGCCGATCTCGACTTCGTCGTCGGGGTCATGGAGACCGCCGCCACGTCCCACCTGGACCGCTGCTGCTGGGAGCCGCTCCTCGGTGAACGGACCGAGGTCACCCGGCAGATCCTGCGCGCGCTCGCCCTCTCACCCCGCACGCACTGGTGCCACCTGTCCCGCTTCTGGGTGGCGGAGGCTGCGGGCGACACGGGCCCCCGCCCGGTGGGCGCCCTCACCGCCTACGACCCCGCCACCGAGGGGCACGCCGCGATCGGCGAGCAGTGCGCCGCCCTCGCCGCTACCGCCGACTGGCCCGGCACGGCCGCCTTCGAGGACGTGTACGAACGCCAGCGGATCTTCCGGTCCTGTCTGCCCGCGGACTACGCCGGCGCCTGGGGCATCGAGAACGTCGCCGTCGTCCCCGAGTTCCGGGGCACCGGCGTGGTGCAGACCCTGCTCGACCATGCCCTGGACCTCGGACGCGAGCAGGGCTACGCCTGTGCGCAGGTTCTCTGCCTCTACGGCAACTCCCGGGCCCAGCGCACGTGGGAGCGCGCCGGGTTCGAGGTACGCGCCGACTACCGGGGGCAGGAGTTCGACGCGCTGCTGGGCGCCCCCGGACTCAAGCTCCTGGTACGGGAGTACGCGTAATCCCGCTCCATGACCATGCCTACTTGCCGCGCGTGAGGTTCAGCGTCGCATCCAAGAGGCGCTCCAGGTCGGCCGCGGAGTCCGCGGCCGCCGTCGAATCGCCCTTGCCGTCCCCCATCACCAGGTGCCGCAGCGAGAGGCCGTCGAAGCCCTGGAGGAAGAAGCGGGCGACGACCAGGGGTTCGGCCGCGTGGGCGCCGCCCGTCAGGGCGAGGACGCCCGCGATGAGCTCCGCCGCCGTCTCCTCCAGGTCGCGCTGGTGGCGGCGGAGCAGCTGGTGCAGGTCAGGGTTGCGCACGGCGTACGTGGTGAGCTCGATGAACAGCCGGAAGCGGCCGGGCTGTTCGCGCAGCGCCTGCCACAGCGCCTCGGCCATCCGCCGCATGGCCCGCTCGAAGTCGGCGGGCCCCTCCTCCTCTTCGGGGGCGGCGCCACGCACCAGCTCGACGAGCTCGACGGTCATCTGCTCGATGACCGCGCGGTAGAGATCGCGCTTGGTGCCGAAGGTGTAGTGCACCGTCGCCTGCGCCACGCCCAGCTCGGCCGCGATGGCACGGGTGGATCCGGCGTCGACTCCCTCGCGGGCCATCAGCTCGATGGCGGCTTGGACGAGTTGTGGACGCCGCTCGGCGGCGGGGATGTGAGCCATGGCCCCAGAGTATCGGTGGGAGCGACTCAATCAGTCGACCCTGACGTACGACTTCGTCAGTCGACTTTGTCAGGTGACAAAGTTCCGCGTATGGTGGTCGGCGTAGGCAGGCGAAGGGCTGTTCTCCCGGCCCCGCGCCACGTACGCACTTACGCACGTACGCACCCCGTGTGATGGAGGCACCTCCCATGGCCCTGCTCCTCTACCGACTGGCCGGGCTCTGCTATCGGCGCCGACATGCCGTGGTGGCCGTCTGGCTCGTCCTGCTGCTCGCGGTCGGCGGACTCGCGGCGGCGTTCTCGGGCAAGACCACCGACGAGTTCAAGGTGCCGGGCACCGAGGCCCAGACCACCATCGACCGCATCTCCGACCGCCTCCCCGAGTACGCGAACGCCTCGGCGCAGGTCGTCTTCGCCGCCACCGAAGGCGAGTCGCTCACCACGCCCGAGCGGCGCGAGGCGGTCTCGGCCGCCGCCGCGGCCATCGGCAAGGCGGACGGCGTCGCCCAGGTCATCGAGCCGTTCTCCGCGCAGGCGGTGTCCAAGGACGGGCGGATCGCCCTCACGCAGGTGGTGTTCGACACCCGCCTGCACGACCTCGGCGACGGACCGCGTGACGCGGTGCGCGCGGCCGCCGAGAACGCCGAAAAGGCGGGCGTACAGGTCGAGTTCGGAGGCGACGCCTACACGCCGACGGTGACCGTGGAGGGCGGCGAGGCCATCGGCGTCGGCGTCGCGGTGCTCGTCCTTCTCGTCACCTTCGGGTCGATGCTCGCCGCCGGTCTTCCGCTGCTCAGCGCCCTGGTCGGCGTGGGCCTCGGCATGGCGGGGCTGCTCGCGCTGACCGGCTCGTACGACATCATCTCCACCGCGCCGGTCCTCGCCCTGATGATCGGCATGGCGGTCGGCATCGACTACGCGCTGTTCATCGTCTCCCGCCACCGGCAGAACCTCGCCGAGGGAATGGAGCCGCGGGAAGCGGCGTCGCGGGCGGGCGGCACGGCGGGCAGCGCCGTGGTCTTCGCCGGGGCGACCGTGGTGGTGGCGCTCGCCGGGCTCGCGGTGGCCGGGGTGCCGTTCCTGACCGTGATGGGCCTGTCGGCGGCCGGGGCCGTGATCATCGCCATGCTCGTCGCCGTCACGCTGCTGCCCGCCCTCTTCGGGTACGCGGGCCGCTCGGTCGACCGGCTGCGTCTGCCGGGGCTCGGCGGCGGCAAGAAGAAGCCGGGCGAGGGGCAGAGGCCCGGCAGGGGGAAGCTCTCGGCGGGCGAGCGCTGGGTGCGTGGTGTCGCGCGGCGGCCCGTCCTCGTGCTCATCGCCTGCCTGGTGGGCATCGGCGCGGTGGCCATCCCCGCGAAGGACCTGCGACTCGGGCTCCCCGGCAACGGCTCGTACCCCGAAAGCACCTCGGCACGTCAGGCGTACGACCTGGTCAGCGAGGGATTCGGGCAGGGGTTCAACGGACCCCTCATCGCGGTCGCCGAGGCCGAGGGTTCCGCCCCGCTGTCCGAGGGCGGCGTCAAGCAACTCGCGCAGACGCTGGGCCAGTTGCCCGGTGTGGCGACGCCGCTTCCGCCCTCCGTCGACAAGACGGGGCAGCTCGCCGCGATCCCCGTGATCCCCGAGGGCGGCCCCGATTCGCGGGCCACCGAGGATCTGGTCGCGGACATCAGGGACGAGGGTGAGCGCGCGGCGGCGGACGCCGGGATGAAGCTCACGGTGACCGGCACCACCGCGGCCAACATCGATGTGTCGAAGAAGCTGAGCGACGCCCTGCCGCCGTTCCTCGCGGTGATCGTCGGCATCTCGCTCATCCTGCTCGCGCTGGCGTTCCGCTCGCTGCTCGTCCCGCTCAAGGCCGTCGTCGGCTTCCTGCTGAGCATCGCGGGCTCCGCCGGCGCCGTGGTGGCGGTCTACCAGTGGGGCTGGCTCTCGGACTTCATCGCGGTGCCGAAGGTCGGGCCGGTGGTGAGCTTCCTGCCGATCCTGCTGATCGGGGTGCTCTTCGGGCTCGCCATGGACTACGAGTTGTTCCTCGTGTCCCGCATGAAGGAGGAGAGTTCGCGCGGGGCGGCCGCGAAGGACGCGGTGATCGCCGGGTTCCGGGACGGTTCGCGGGTGGTGGTGGCCGCCGCGCTGATCATGATCTCGGTCTTCGCCGGGTTCGTCATCGGCCACGACCCGATCGTGCAGCCGATCGGATTCGCGCTCGCCGTCGGCGTGTTCATCGACGCCTTCGTGGTGCGGATGACCCTGGTGCCCGCCGTCATGATCCTCCTCGGGAAGGCCGCCTGGTGGTTCCCGCGCTTCCTGGAGCGGACCGTGCCGCACGTGGACATGGAGGGCGAGCGGCTCTCCGCGCAGCTGGCGGGCGGCGCTCCGGCCGGGTCGAAGCAGGACGCCGCGTCCGCCGAAGGAGCCGGCGACAGCGACCTGGTCGACAGTCACGCGGGCGGCGTCGACAGCCACGCGGGCGGCATCGACCGCTCTCCCGCAGATCGGCGTGGGGCCGGCGAGTGACCCGCCCCCACGCACCGCGTCCGGTTCCGGGCAACTCCATTCCCCCGTCGCCCCGGAACCGGTCGGGCTTGGGCCGGCTACGCGCCCGCGTCGCCGGCCCAAGCCGTCAGGCCGTGCGCGGCCAGTGCCTCGGGCACCCCCGCGAGGCCCGCCGCCTCCTCGATGTGCCGGACTCCGGCGGATACTTCACCCTCGTACACCCGCGCCGCGACCTCCGCCGCGGTGAGCCCGGTGAAACGGGACTGCGACGTGGCGGTCAGGGCCCGCGTCACCCGGCGCCCGCCCCGGTGCGCGTCGACCCGCACCGCGAACCGGTCGCCGCCCAGATGGATCCGGGTCAGCGAGGCGGTGAGCAGCCCGTCGAGGCGGGCCCGGCGCGCGGCACGGAAGACGCCCGCCCCGCGCAGCCCGAACAGCAGGCCCGTGAGCGCGCCGGAGTCGAGGCCGAGGCGGGTGGTGACGTCCGGGACGCCGAGGGTGCGGCGCAGGGTGTGCTGGTCGGAGAAGGGGAACGGATGGTGGGTGCGCTCCCGGCCCGGCGGCCAGGTCGCCACGCGCAGCGGACGCGCCCGGCCCGCGTTCCCGTCCATGAGCTGGGCGACGGTCCAGCGCACCGCGTCCTTGCCGTGGGCCTCGCCCGCTCCGAGGACGACGGAGATGTCGAGACGTTCGGCACCGCCGACGGCCTCGTCCGCCCGGCGGGCCAGCAGGTTGGTCAGGCCGGGGGCGACTCCCACGCTGAGCACGGCGGTCGCGCCCCGTTCGCGGGCGAGCGCGTCGTGCCGCTCGACCTCGGTGATCAGCGCGTGCGTCGCGGTGACGTCGACCAGGCCGATCCCCCGCTCGAACAGAAGCCGCGCGGGATGTGCGGCCGGGGTGCGGGGCTCCACGGAGAGCACCACGAGGGAGACCCCCTCCACCGCCTGTTCCAGTGAGGCGGGGTCGGCGAGGTCGACGCGCGCGGGGAGCAGAGCGCCGCCGCAGTCGGCGGCGAGTTCGACGGCGCGGGCCCGGTCGCGGCCGGCGACGATCACCCGGCCCGGCAGCCGGCCCGCGAGGTCGAGCGCGGTGACGCGACCCACGGCGCCATAACCGCCGAGCACCAGGATATTCCCGTCCCGCTTCTTCGGTTTCGTTAAATTCTGCATGACCCAATGAAATCAATTGGAACGGTGCCGAAGCAAGCGAAGACATCAATTCCGGGTTACCGGACACCGAACAGATTTCAACTTCCGGACACCTCCGGGTATTACGTGACCCGCATCACGCGACGCGTCCATTGATCTGCTTGACCCGAACAACTTCGCTGCTGAATGATGACACTTGAACCAGAAAACCGGGCAACGACGCCCGGCTACGTTCGACAACGGGGGCCCCACATGTGTCACTTCATCGACGAGTCGTAGGCCAACGACCGACCACGTCGGACCGCGACTTCTCCAATTCTCTCGAGGCGTCTGCATAAGTGCAGGTCAAGCACGCTCTTGACCTAGTTTGCGATGCCTTGATTCCAGGCTGCCCATTCCTGGCCGCACGCCTTCCTCACGATACCCTCGCACGAGGTCTTCACATGTGCGACGAAGGCCTTTGCGATGCCCTTTTCCGTTTACCCGCATGGGAGCAGCAAAGGTGTCATCGACCTCACCAAAAGAATCGGACGACCAATTAAGCAACCGCTTTTTCGTCCTCTCCATCAGTAAAAGGGCGGAGTTCCACGAGCGGGTCTCCACCGGTTTGCACGACCTTATGGAAGAGTCCCGGGGCCCCTCCATAAACACCCCGGCCTACCGTGCGACCCTGGCCAGATCCCGACGTTTCCTCGACCGTGCCGTACCCGGTCTCGACATAAGGATCGTCACCGCGGACAGCACTTCGGCCGCCGCCCGCGCTGTCCGGGAATCGCCCCTCGGGGCCGCGCTCTCGCTGGTCCTGATCGACGCCGACGGAGCGGGCCTGAGCGCCGACCCCTTCGACCCCTCGCTCCCCGAGGCCCTCGGCCAACTGGCAGACGCGCTGCCCGAGCCGCTGCGCGCCACGCTCTCCGCGCACAGCACCTACGTCTACGGGGTCGGCGCATCGCCCGAGAGCCTCGCCGCCGCCCAGGTCGCCCGCCCCTACGTGCTGCGCGCACTGCCCGCCGACGCCTGGGTCCTCGCGGCCGACGTCATCTGCGCGTTCACCGACCACGTGCAGCTGCGGCACACCGGTTCCGCCCTGCGCGCGGCCACCAAGAAGGGCCCCTCCGCTCTCGCCGCCGCCCTGCACGACTTCCTCGGCCGGCAGCCTGGCGCCGAGAGCGACGGACCCTGGGGCCTGCACTACTACACGGGCTCCGTGGTCTCCGGCACCATCTCCGACCTGGACCGCCTGGCCACCGCCACCGGCAACCCGGTGCTTCGCGGGCCGAGCGAACACAGCCTGGCCACGGGGGCGCTGGCGCGCTGGCAACTGGACCGGGCGCCGTTCGTGATCGTCGTGACCAGCGGCATGGTCGACGAGTTCCGCGGCACCCTGGCCAACCTGCGCGACGCCCGCGCCCGGGGCTTCGTCATCTGCGCCGACACCCCGCCCGACGCGTGGTTCCCCTTTCAGGGGACGGTGCACGCCGCCGAGGACTCCCGCGCGGTGCTCGCCGCCAAGGGCATCCCGTACGTCTATCTCGACGACCCGGAACGCATCGCGGACGACCTCGCCGAGGCGTACGCCGCCTATCACGCGCACCGCGGCCCGGTCTTCCTGCTCGCCACGCCCGCCGTGCTCGACGCGACGGGCACCGCCGCCGAACTGAACCGGCCAGAATCCGTCGAGCCGCCCGCGACCGCCGCCCTCCAGGTCAAGGAGAGCGACCTCGAACCGGTGCTCCGCATCGTCAACTCCGAGCCCAGCAGGCTCCTTTGGCAGTGCGGATCACTGGACGCGGAGGAGTCCTGGATGGTCCACGACATCGCCTCGCGGGCGGGCGTCGGCCTCGCCGACTCCCTCACCCGGCCCGGCAGCGTGGGCCGCCACCGCGACGGATCGGTGGTCGAGGAGTATCTGGGCACCCTCGGCCTGTACGCCTTCTCCTCACGCGTCCACGCCTATCTGCACGAGGACGGCAGGCTGCGCCCGCGCGGCGAACAGGCCCTGTTCTTCCTCAAGAGCCGCCTGGCCGAGGCCGCCACACCCTTCTCGCCCCGGACGCTCGGCCGCCAGTTGCGCATCGTCCAGGTCAGCGACCAGCGGGCGCACCTCGCGCCCTACGCCGACCATCCCGTGCACGCCGACGCGCGCGCCTTCCTCAAGGCCGTTCGCGAGGGGCTCGACGTCACGCCCGGCGTCCTCGACGTACGCAGGGAGGCCATCGCACGCACCCGCGACAGCGCCTCCGACGTGATCCACGAGCTTCCCGTGCTCCCGATGAGCGCCAACTACTTCTTCCAGCACCTTCGCACCGTGCTCGAAGCACTGATCACCCGGCACGGCTACACCTACACGGGCGTCTTCGACGTGGGGCGCGGCGGCATCTCCGCCGTCCGCAACCTGCCGCGCACGGGCCCCGGCTTCTCCGGCTGGTACGGCAGGGCGCTGATGGGCGACGCGCTGCAGGCCGTACCCACCATCGCCCTGACCCGCGACGACAACGTCCTCGCGTTCATCGGCGACGGCGCCGCGTCGCTCGTACCGGACATCACGCCGACCCTCGTACAGCAATCCGCGCTCTACGGACGGCGGTTGCGGCAGAACGTCACCGTCTTCCGCCTCGTCGACGGCGGCCACTCCGTCATCCGCACCTACCACGAGGGCCGCACCGGCGCCGAGTCCAGCCGCCAGACTCAGGTGCTCTCGCTCCTCGAACCCGAGTGGACCCGCCGTTACGGGGACCTCACCGTCCGGCACCGGCACATCACCGACGCGGCCCGGACCGATCTGCGCGGCCTGCTCCAGCAGCGCGCCGCCGTCACCTTCGCCTCGGTGCTGCTCTCCCACAACAACGAGGGCGACGGCCTGAGCCTGCTCTCCTCGCTCGGCTGGCAGCGCGACGAGCTGCCCGAGCTGACCTTCGCCATGGCACGCGCGGCCCGCTGACCACGGGCCGCCAGCCCGCACGGCCCACGAACACAGACGTCTCCTGACACCCACGAATCGGAGTCATCTCCCCATGCCGGCCACCTTCGGCTTCCTCGCTCACCCCATCAGTTCCGGCCACCGCAACCAGGTCCGCGCCCTCGACCTGCTCGGCCGCCTCTTCGACGACCACCGCGGCACACCCGAGCCGCCCGGCACCCGCCGCCACCACGTCCCCGTGCCGCTCCTCACCTCCGTGACCTCCGCCACCGGCGCCACCGCGACCGGCGAGGTCCGCCATCTCCCTTACACCGCCCAGCAGTTGCTGGCCCGGCCGACCACCGCACGGGACCTCGTCGTCGCCGAGGTCAGCGCGCTGCGCGAGGAGGCGGGCGCGCAGCTCGTCGGTCTCGGCGGCGCCACCTCCATCGTCGGCGACCGCGGTCTGTGGACCGCCGAACGGGTCGGCGTCCCCGTCACCAGCGGCAACTCCCTGACCGTGTACGCCGCCCACGCCGAAATCGGCCACGTCGTACGGCTGTTGGGGCTCGCCCCCGAGAGCACGCGGATCGCGGTCGTCGGCTACCCCGGCTCCATCGGCCTGGCCATCGCGAAGCTGCTGCTCGGCGACGGTCACCCGCTCGACCTGGTGGCACGTATCGGCACGCAGTCGCCCGAGCGGCTCCTTCGCCACCTGGACCCGGTCCACCACGACCGGGTGCGGATCGTCGGGGACGTCGCCGAGTGCACCGCCGAGACCCTCCTCCACGTCACCGCTTCCTCGGTCGGCGGCCTGGTCGACCCCGCCGCGCTGCGGCCGGGATCGATCGTGGTCGACGTGGCGCTGCCCCGCGACGTGGCCGAGCCGCCCGCGCCGGGCAGTGACGTCCTGGTCATCGACGGCGGCCTGGTCAGCGCGTCGGACGAGGTGCAGGTGGGCGACGGTTCGCTGCCCGCGCCCGCCCAGCAGCTCAACGGCTGCCTCGCCGAGACCATCGTGCTCGCCCTCGAAGGCCGCGCCGAGTCCTTCTCGCTGGGCCGCGAGCTGAACCTGGAGCGGGTGCGCACCATCGGCGCCCTCGCCGCCCGGCACGGCTTCAGGCCGACACCGCTCGCCTCCTTCGGGCGCACCGTCCACGACGACGACGTTCAACGGCTCGCCCGCCACCACCGCCCCGCCCGATCCGCGTCCCCGGCGCCCGCGCCCGACACGGCCACCGAGACCCCGCGCCGCTTCGAGCAGCACGTGAACCCGCCCATGGCGCGCCTCTTCGCCGCCCATGGACTCGACCGGGTCTTCACCGGCGGCGACGGCGCCACCCTGACGACCGCCGACGGCACCGATTACCTCGACTTCATCGCCGGGTACGGCTGCCTCAACCTCGGCCACAACCACCCCGAGGTGACGGGCAGGTTGCGGCAGTTCCTCGACGCGTCCGCGCCGACCTTCGTGCAGTACGTCTCCATGCCCACGCACTCCGCCGAGCTCGCCGAGCGGCTCAGCGCCGTCTCCCCCGGCCGCCTCGAGCGGGTCTTCTTCAGCAACTCCGGTACGGAGGCCGTCGAGGCGGCGCTCAAGCTGGCGCGGGCCGGCACCGGCCGCAGCCGCCTCGTCCACACGGAGAACAGCTACCACGGCAAGACGCTCGGCGCCCTCTCCGTCACCGGCCGCGCCGGCCACCGCGCACCGTTCGGCCCGCTGCTCCCCGAGACCGCCGAGGTGCCCTACGGGGATCTCGAAGCCCTGGAGCGGGCCATCGAGGGTGCGGCCGGATTCATCGTCGAGCCGGTGCAGGGCGAGGGCGGTGTCGTTCTTCCGCCGCCCGGATATCTGCGCGCCGCACGGGAGTTGTGCCGCAGGGCCGGGGCCGCGTTCATCCTCGACGAGATCCAGACGGGCCTGGGACGTACCGGGGCGCTGTTCGCCGCCGACCACGACGACCTTCAGCCGGACATCCTGTGCCTGGCCAAGTCCCTCTCCGGCGGCCTCGTCCCGATCGGCGCGACACTGTGCGACGCCGGCCTGTGGGACGCCGCGTACGGCACCACCAACCGCTCCATGCTGCACTCCTCGACGTTCGGCGGCGGCAACTTCGCGGCGGCCGCCGGACTCGCCACCCTCGACGTCCTGACCGGTGACGACCTGCCCGCCCACGCCCGCAAGGTCGGTGAGCACCTGCGCGGCAGGCTGCGCGAGGTGACCGCCCCGTACGGCTTCGTCAAGGACGTGCGCGGCATCGGCATGATGACCGCCATCGAGTTCGACGGGGACTTCTCCGGCGCCGTGCAGGCGCTCGCCGACGAGGCGCTCACCCGCTTCCCCGGCGATCTGCACACCCTCGTGGACTGGCTGCCCGACGAGCTGCGCAGCGCCCTGTCCGGCGTCGGCCGCGCCATGGAGTCGACGCTCGGCGACCTGATGTGCCTGCGGTTCGTCGGCACGCTGGCCCGCGACCACAAGATGCTGACCTTCGTCACCGCCAACCGCACCGGCGTCATGCGCATCCAGCCGCCGCTCGTCCTGGACACGGCCCAGGCCGACCGCTTCGTCGACGCGTTCGCCGAGGTGTGCCAGGGCCTCGCGCTCCACGCCGACCTGGGCGCCTACCGGCAGCCCGCCGTGTCGCCCGCCTCCTGAACTCCGCTCCGTACACCCCTTCTTGGACCTGTGAAAGGAACAGCCACCATGAGCAACACCCTTCAGCAGCAGATGACGGACTACCTCGTCGACCGGCTCGGCCTGCTCCCCGAGGAGATCGGCCCCAAGGCACGGTTCAAGGAGGACATGGGCCTCGACTCCCTCGACATGGTCGAGCTCGTCTCCCTCCTGGAGTCCCACCTGGGCGCCGCGGTCGCCGACACCGCCCTCGAACACCTCACGACCTTGCAGGACGTCGTCACCTACCTGGAGGAGCACGGCAGCACCGCCACCTCCGAGGCCGCCGCGTGACCGGGCCCGGGTCCTCCCGCCGCGTGGTCGTGACCGGCATCGGCCCGGTCACGCCGCTGGCCATCGGCGCGAAGCACTTCCAGGTGGCCCAGATGGAGGGCCGCAGCGCGATACGGCCCATCACCCGCTTCGTCGCCGCGTCCATGCCCGTCCGGATCGCCGGCGAGGTGGACCTGCCCGAGGATCTCGCCCCGGACCGGCGCACCGAAAGGATCACCGACCGGGCGACCCAGCTGGCCACCGCGGCGGCCGAACTGGCCCTGCGCGACAGCGCGCTCGACCTGGCCGCCGAGGACACCGACCGGATCGGCGTGGTCATCGGCTCCGGAGTGGGCGGCGGCGGAAGCACGGAGGACAATCTCCGCGCCGCCTACGAGAAGGGCGGCTACCGCGGCCTGTCCGCGCGGTTCATCCCGGCGACGATGGTGAACAGCTCGGCCGCCTGGATCGGCATCAAGTACGGCCTGACGGGGCCCAGCAGCGCGTCGGTCACCGCCTGCGCCTCCGCGGCCGACTCGCTCGTCGCCGCCCACCAGATGATCACCAGCGGCGAGGCCGACGTCGTCATCGCCGGGGGCACCGACGCCCCGGTGATCGAGTCGGTGCTCGGCGGCTTCGCCAAGATGCGGGCGCTGTCGAAGCGCAACGACGAGCCGGAGCGGGCCAGCCGCCCGTTCAGCGCCGACCGGGACGGCTTCGTCCTCGGCGAGGGCGCCGCCGTCCTCGTCCTGGAGGAGGCGGGTCACGCGGCGGCGCGCGGCGCGGTGCCGCTGGCGGAGTTCAGCGGCTACGGGCGCTCCTCGGACGCGTACCACATCACCGCGCCGCGCCCCGACGGCTCGGGGGCGGCCAAGGCGGTGGGCGCGGCCCTGCGTTCCACCGGGCTCACCCCGGAGGACGTGTCCCTCGTCAACGCGCACGGGACGGCCACGTCCTTCAATGACGCGGGGGAGGCGGCGGCTCTTCACCTGGCGTTGGGCGAGGCGGCTCGGCGGATTCCGGTGACGGCCACGAAGTCGCTCACCGGGCACACCCTGGGCGCGTCCGGTGCGATCGAGGCGGTGTCCGCGGTGCAGAGCATCGTGCATCGTGTGATCCCGCCGACCGCCAACCTCGATGTTCCCGACGAGGCGCTGGGCCTTGACGTCGTGGGCGCGGGCGGCAGGGAGGCCGACGTCGACACCGTCCTGTCGAACTCGTTCGCGTTCGGCGGGCACAACGTCGTGCTCGTGTTCCGGCGGCTGAAGTAGGACTGGAGCGACCGGTTCTCGTCCGCGGGTCCGCCGTGGCTTGTCGCGCCCACGCGGCGGAGCCGTACATGGCACAGCCCCGCGCCCCTGACGGGGCGCGGGGCTTCGCTCCTACGAACCCACGATCGTCGTCAGGAACTCCCCGACCCAGCCGAGCAGTTCACGCCCGATCAGCGGCTTTCCGCCGACCTTCGCGGTCTTCGGGCGCGGCACGAGGAGCTGGTGGGCGTTCTCCTTGATGACCGTGCCGGGGTAGAGCCGCTTGAGGCGCAGCTCCTGGGACTCCCGCAGCTCCACCGGGGCGAACCGGATGTTGTTGCCCTGCAGCACGATCTCGCCGACCGAGCACGCGCGGGCCAGCATCCGCAGGCCCGCCACCAGGAGGAGGTTCTCCACGGGCTCCGGCAACTTGCCGTAGCGGTCGGTGAGTTCCTCGCGTACGGCCTTGACGTCCTCTTCGCTGCTCGCGGAGGCGATGGAGCGGTAGGCCGCGAGGCGCAGCCGCTCGCCGGGTGCGTAGTCGTGCGGGACGTGCGCGTCGACCGGCAGCTCGACCTTGACCTCCAGCGGCGGCTCCTCCTCCACGCCGCCCTCCAGGGACGCGCGGTAGTCGGCCACCGCCTCGCCCACCATGCGTACGTAGAGGTCGAAGCCGACGCCCGCGATGTGCCCGGACTGCTCGCCGCCCAGGAGGTTGCCCGCGCCGCGGATCTCCAGGTCCTTCATCGCCACGTACATGCCCGCGCCCATCTCCGTGTGCTGGGCGATCGTGGCGAGACGCTCGTGGGCGGTCTCGGTCAGCGGCTTCTCCGGCGGGTAGAGGAAGTAGGCGTAACCGCGCTCGCGGCCTCGGCCCACGCGCCCGCGCAGCTGGTGGAGCTGGGAGAGGCCGAAGTTGTCGCCGCGCTCGACGATCAGGGTGTTGGCGTTGGAGATGTCGATGCCCGACTCGACGATGGTGGTCGAGACGAGCACGTCGAACTTCTTCTCCCAGAAGTCCACCACCACTTGTTCCAGGGCCTGTTCGGACATCTGGCCGTGCGCGGTGGCGATGCGGGCCTCGGGGACGATGTCGCGCAGGCGGGCCGCCGCGCGGTCGATGGACTCGACGCGGTTGTGGATGTAGAAGACCTGGCCCTCGCGCAGGAGTTCGCGGCGGATGGCCGCGCCGATCTGCTTCTCCTCGTAGGGCCCGACGAAGGTCAGGACCGGGTGGCGCTCCTCGGGGGGCGTGGTGATCGTCGACATCTCACGGATGCCGGTCACGGCCATTTCGAGCGTACGGGGAATGGGGGTGGCCGACATGGTCAGGACGTCGACGTTGGCCCGCAGCTTCTTCAGCTGCTCCTTGTGCTCGACGCCGAAGCGCTGCTCCTCGTCGACGATGACCAGGCCGAGGTCCTTGAACTTCGTCTCGGAGGAGAAGAGGCGGTGCGTGCCGATGACGATGTCGACCGAGCCGTCGCGCAGCCCTTCCAGGGTGGCCTTGGACTCGGTCTCCGTCTGGAATCGGCTCAACGCCTTCACCTTGACGGGGAATTGGGAGTAGCGCTCGCTGAACGTGCCGAAGTGCTGCTGCACGAGCAGCGTCGTCGGGACCAGGACCGCGACCTGCTTGCCGTCCTGGACGGCCTTGAAGGCGGCGCGGACCGCGATCTCCGTCTTGCCGTAGCCGACGTCGCCGCAGATCAGGCGGTCCATCGGGACCGTCTTCTCCATGTCCTCCTTGACCTCGGCGATGGTGGTGAGCTGGTCGGGCGTCTCCACGTACGGGAAGGCGTCCTCCAGCTCGCGCTGCCAGGGGGTGTCGGGGGCGAAGGAGTGGCCGGGGGCCGCCATGCGGGCGCTGTAGAGCTTGATGAGGTCGGCGGCGATCTCCTTGACGGCCTTCTTCGCGCGCGCCTTCGTCTTCGTCCAGTCGGCGCCGCCCAGGCGGTGCAGCGTGGGGGCCTCGCCGCCGACGTACTTGGTGATCTGCTCCAGCTGGTCGGTGGGGATGTAGAGCCGGTCGCCGGGCTGGCCGCGCTTGGCGGGGGCGTACTCCACGACGAGGTACTCGCGGGTCGCGCCCTGGACGGTGCGCTGCACCATCTCGATGTAGCGGCCGACGCCGTGCTGCTCGTGGACGATGTAGTCGCCGGTCTCCAGGGTCAGCGGGTCGATCGTCTTGCGGCGGCGCGCGGGCATCCGCTGGCCGTCCTTGCCGGCCGCCTTCTGGCCGGAGAGGTCGGTCTCGGTGAGTACGGCGAGCTTGAGGGCCGGGTCCACGAAGCCGAAGTCGATCGAGCCGCAGGTGACGTGCACGAGCGAGGGCGTGAGCTCGGCGAGCTCCGCGTCCAGGCGGGCCGCGATGCCCTCGCCGCCGAGCACCTCGACGGTGCGGGCGGCGGGGCCGTGCCCCTCGGTCACGTAGACGGTGCGCCAGCCGTCGGCGAGCCAGCCCTTGGTGTCGGCGAGAGCCTTCGCGGTGTCGCCGCGGTAGGTCTCGGTGGCGTGCATGCCGAGCTTGAGGGTGTCGTCGCCCAGCTCCTCGTCGGCGGCGAACGGCGAGACGGACCACCACATCATGCCGAGGTCGCTCGCGTGGTCGCGGACGTCCGCGATGCCCCACAGGGAGGCGGCGTTCACGTCGATCGGGGCTTCTCCGCCACCGGCGGTCGCGGCCCAGCTGGCCTGCAGGAACTCCTGCGAGGTCGCCACCAGGTCGGCGGCCCGGGTACGCACGCGCTCGGGGTCGCAGACCACGGCCATGCTGTCCCGCGGCATGACGTCGAGCAGCAGCTCCATGTCGTCGACCAGGACCGGCGCGAGGGACTCCATGCCCTCGACGGCGATGCCCTCGGCGATCTTGCCGAGCAGCTCGCCTAGCTCGGGGTGCTCCTCGGCGAGGGCCGCCGCCTTCTCCCGTACGTCGTCGGTGAGGAGCAGCTCGCGGCAGGGCGGGGCCCACAGACCGTGCTCGGCGACTTCCAGGGAGCGCTGGTCGGCGACCTTGAAGTAGCGGATCTCCTCGACGTCGTCGCCCCAGAACTCGACGCGGAGCGGGTGCTCCTCGGTCGGCGGGAAGACGTCGAGGATGCCGCCGCGCACGGCGAACTCGCCCCGCTTCTCGACCAGCTCCACCCGGGAGTACGCGGCTGCCGCGAGGGCCTCCACGGTCTCGTTCAGATCCACGCTCTCGCCGGTGCGCAGGGCCACGGGCTCCAGGTCGCCCAGGCCCTTGACCTGCGGCTGGAGTACGGAACGCACGGGGGCGACGATGACGGAGACGGGACCGGTCTCGGGGTCGTCGGGCCTGGGATGCGCCAGGCGGCGCAGGACGGCGAGACGGCGGCCGACGGTGTCGGAGCGGGGCGAGAGGCGTTCGTGCGGGAGGGTCTCCCAGGAGGGGTACTCGACGACGCCGTCCGGCGGAATGATCGTGCGCAGGGCCGCCGCCAGATCCTCGGCCTCACGCCCGGTGGCCGTCACGGCGAGGACGGTACGGTTCGTCTCGCGAGCAAGGGCGGCGATCGCGAAGGGCCGCGCGGCAGGCGGGCCGACGAGGTCCACGTGGGCGCGATTGCCGTCGGCGGCGGCCTTGACCGCTTCGGCGAGGGCCGCGTCCTTGACGACAGCGTCGAGCAGACCTTGCAGGCTCATGTGGGCTTTCGCTTTCCGTCCAGGTTCGAAGGCGCGCGGGGGCAACGCGAACCGCCCGGCAACGTGAACGGGCCGGGGGGTCTCCAGCGTACGACTACGGAGTGACAGCCGCTGGTCGTCGAGGCCCGTGGCCGGGAAACGGCAGCCGGCCCCGGCGGACGCCGTAGCGCCCGCCGGGGCCGTCTCCCGCACCCCCGTAGCGGAAGCTATTCCGTGGCGATCGCGTTCAGGACGTTCATCCGGCCCGCCCGGAAGGCCGGCACCAGCGCCGCGAACAGGCCCACGAACGCCGAGCCGATGAAGACGGTGATGATCGTCGGCCAGGGGATCTCCAGGACCTTCAGGCCCTCCAGGGCGAGCAGCTTCTGGGCCGTGGCGCCCCAGCCCATGCCGAGCCCGAGGCCGAGGAGTGCGCCGAAGAGGGCGATGACCACCGACTCCAGGCGGATCATGCGGCGCAGCTGGCGGCGCGAGAGGCCGATCGCCCGCATCAGGCCGATCTCACGGGTCCGCTCGACCACCGAGAGGGCGAGGGTGTTCACCACACCGAGGATGGCGACGATGATCGCGAGGCCGAGCAGACCGTAGACCATGTTCAGCATCTGGCCGACCTGGTCCTTCAGCGTCTGCTTGAAGTCGGTCTGGTCCATGACCTTGTACTGCGGGTAGTCGGACATGGCCGCCTTCAGCGACGTGTACGCCGCGTCCTGCTGGTCCTTCTCCGCCTTGGCGAACATGATCTCGTTCGGCGGCATCCGGTCGGCGGGCACGTACTTCGCGGCGGTCGAGATGTTCACGTACATCGCGCCCGAGTCGATCGAGGTCTCGCTGGAGGTGATGGCGCGGACGGTGATGCCGGCCGTCCTGCCGTGGTCGAAGGCGAGCTTCACCTTGTCGCCGACGGTGATCCCGTGGTCCTTGGCGAAGTCCTCGCCGACCGACATGGAGTCCGGCCTGTAGGCGTCGGCGAGCTTGCCGGCGACGGTCTCGCTGCGCAGGTCCTCGGCGTACGTCGCGTCGGCGGCGCTCAGGCCCACGCCCTTCGCGGTCTTGCCGTTCGGGGCGGTCAGGTCCGCCTTGATGTCCTTGTACTGGGTGATGTGGGCGATGTGGTCGGCCTTCTCCAGGGACTTCGCGGCCTTCGGGGTGATCGCCTGGCCGTTGTCGGACTGGATGATGAAGTCCGCGCCGACCGACTTGTCGAGCTCGTCCGTGGCCGAGGCGACCATCGAGGAGCCGACCACCGACAGGCAGGCGACCAGGGCGAGGCCGATCATCAGGGCCGCCCCGGTGGCGCCGGTGCGGCGCGGGTTGCGCAGCGCGTTGCGCTCGGCCATCCGCCCGACGGGCCCGAACATGCGCAGGAGTACGGCGCTGATGACGCGGACCACGCCGTTGGCGAGGACCGGGCCGATGACGACGAAGCCGATGAGGGTCAGGACCACGCCGCCGCCGAGGAAGAGCGAGCCCTCGCTCGCCTTGTCCGCCTGCGACGCGGTGTAGAGGCCGAAGGCGCCGGCGCCGGTGAGGACCAGGCCGATGATCGCGCGCAGGACGCTCGCCTTGCCGTCGGCCGGTGTCCCTGCGTCCCGCAGGGCCGCCATCGGGGAGACCTTGGCGGCGCGCCTCGCGGGGAGGTAGGCGGCGAGGACGGTGACGACGATGCCGAGGACCATGCCGACCACGGGGGTCGTCCACTTGACGGTGAGGTCCTGGGTGGAGAGTTCCATGCCCATGCCGGACATGAGCTGCATCAGGCCGACGGCGAGCCCGACGCCCGCGCCGACCCCGAGGACCGAGCCGATGACGCCGAGCAGCAGCGCCTCGACGAGCACGGAGCGGTTGACCTGCTTGCGGCTGGAGCCGATGGCGCGCATCAGGCCGATCTCGCGGGTGCGCTGGGCGACCAGCATCGAGAAGGTGTTGATGATGAGGAAGATGCCGACGAGGAAGGCGATCCCGGCGAAGCCGAGCATCGCGTACTTCATCACGTCGAGGAAGCCGCTGACGCTCTTGCGGCTGTCGTCCGACGTCTCCTGCTGCGTCTTGACCTTGTACGCGGACGCCTCCGCGCCCATGGTCTCGCCGACGTTCCGCTTGAGCACCGCGTCACTGACGCCGGCCTCGGCGGTGACGTTGACATGGGTGAACTTGCCGGTCGTGCCGAGGAGTTCGCGCTGTGCGGTCGCGGTGTCGAAGTAGACGATCGCGGCGCCGGGGTTGGTCACCTTGAAGGTGGCTATGCCGGAGATCCTGGCGGTGTGGTCACCGGAGACGGCGATGGTGCGCAGCTCGTCACCGAGCTTGAGGTGGTGCTTGTCGGCGGTGTCGGCGTCGACCATCACGTCGGTGGGACCGCGCGGGGCGTGCCCGGAGGTGATGTCCATCGAACGCAGGTCGTTGTGCGTCCAGTTGCCCGCGATGGTGGGGCCGCCGCCGGTGGGACCCACGTTCTTCTTCTTGGAGTTGACGACGGTGACGGCGGTGCTGCTGACCGCGCCCTCCGCGGACTTCGCGCCGTCGGCCTTCTTCGCCTGCTCGACGACCGAGGCGGGCACCGACTCGGGCTTCCCGCTGTCGGGCGTCTCGCCGGTGTCCTCGGCGTTCTTGTTGGTGACGGTGACGTCGGCGGACGTCGCGGCGAAGAGCTTGTCGAACGTCGTGTTCATCGTGTCGGAGAAGACGAGCGTGCCGCAGACGAACGCCACCGACAGGACCACGGCCACGGCGGAGAGCGCCATGCGGCCCTTGTGCGCGAAGAAGTTGCGCATCGAGGTCTTGAGGACGGTCATGACGTGCGCCCCCGGGCGTCGAAGTCCTTCATGCGGTCCAGGACGGTCTCGGCGGTCGGCGAGTACATCTCGTCGACGATCCGGCCGTCGGCGAGGTAGAGCACCCGGTCCGCGTACGAGGCGGCCACCGGGTCGTGCGTGACCATCACGATGGTCTGGCCGAGCTCGGTCACCGACTTGCGCAGGAAGCCCAACACCTCCGCCCCCGCACGGGAGTCGAGGTTTCCGGTCGGCTCGTCACCGAAGATGATCTCGGGGCGCGCGGCCAGGGCGCGGGCCACGGCGACGCGCTGCTGCTGGCCGCCGGAGAGCTCGGTCGGGCGGTGCTTGAGGCGGCCCGCGAGGCCGACGGTCTCCACGACCTGGTCCAGCCAGCCGCGGTCGGGCTTGCGGCCCGCGATGTCCATCGGGAGCGTGATGTTCTCGATGGCGTTGAGCGTCGGCAGCAGGTTGAACGCCTGGAAGATGAAGCCGATCCGATCTCGGCGCAGCTGCGTGAGCTTCTTGTCCTTCAGGCCGGTGATCTCGGTCTCGTCGAGGTAGATCTGCCCGGAGGACACGGTGTCCAGGCCCGCGAGGCAGTGCATCAGGGTCGACTTGCCGGAGCCGGAGGGGCCCATGATCGCGGTGAACTGCCCGCGGGCGATGTCCACGTCGATCTCGTCGAGCGCCACAACCCGGGTCTCCCCCGATCCGTACGCCTTCACGACCTGGCGCGCCCGTGCCGCCACGGCCGTACGCCCTCCAGTGCCCCCGTGCCTGGGAATGGTTACAGCCGTTGTCACGGTAAGTCTCCTAAGTCGGCTATGCGGTGGGTCAGCCATGTTCGCCACGCATAAAGATTCTGGTCGTCCGACGGCTCCAGCGCCCTGGTGCCCAGCGCAGTCTTCTGCTGGGGAAAACCCCACCCCCGAAGGTGTGGCTGGTCCGACCCGGGAGCCCCCCGGTTCGCCCCGTCGGCATAAAGCCAATCTAAGAAGCGGCCGGGGCCTTCTCGTCCTCCGGCGGTACGAACGCTCCCCGGTCCGTAGTACGGAGGTTCCCCTAGGGGATCTCCACCTCCCGGGGGAGCTGTTCTCGGGGTTGCTCCACCCTCCTGCCGATCGGACACCGGCCCACCTGCCGGGATGCTCTGCACCCCTGCCCGGCGGCGCACCCGGGTGAGAAGGTGGCCGGAAGCAATTAGATGCAGGGGGAAGGAATCTCGGTGGGCGGCACAGGCGACATACCTTCGGCCACGCAGGACACCCGGCGGCGCGGCCCCGTCGTGGCCGCCCTCATGCTCGCCATGGCGCTCGCCGCCCTCGACTCCACGATCGTCTCGACGGCCATCCCGCAGATCGTCGGCGACCTCGGCGGCTTCTCCGTCTTCTCCTGGCTCTTCTCCGGCTATCTGCTCGCCGTCACCGTCACCCTGCCCATCTACGGCAAGCTCTCCGACACCTTCGGCCGCAAGCCCGTCCTCATCGCGGGCAGCATCCTCTTCCTGATCGGCTCGGCCCTGTGCGCCGTGGCCTGGAACATGGGCGCGCTCATCGCCTTCCGCGTCGTCCAAGGGCTGGGCGGCGGCGCGCTCCAGGGGACGGTGCAGACGCTGGCCGCCGACCTCTATCCCCTCAAGGAACGCCCCAAGATCCAGGCGAAGTTGTCCACCGTGTGGGCCGCGTCGTCCATCGCGGGCCCGGCACTCGGCGGCCTGATCGCCGCGTACGCCGACTGGCGCTGGATCTTCCTCATCAACCTGCCCATCGGGGCGGTGGCCCTCTGGCTGATCGTGCGCCACCTCCACGAGCCGCAGCGCGAGAAGGCGACCCGGGGGCGCACCGACTGGGCGGGCGCGCTCGCCGTCTTCGCCTGCGGCGGCGTCCTGCTCACCGCGCTCGTGCAGGGCGGCGTCGCCTGGGGCTGGCTGTCCGCGCCGTCCCTCGCGCTGTTCGCGGGCGGGCTGCTCCTCGCGGCGGCCGTCGTGGTCGTCGAGCGGCGCGCGGCCGAGCCGATCATCCCCGGCTGGGTCTGGCGCCGGCGCACCATCGCCGCGGTCAACCTCGCCCTGGGCGCGCTCGGCCTCCTGATGGTCGCGCCCACCGTCTTCCTGCCGACGTACGCCCAGTCCGTGCTCGGCCTCGCGCCGGTCGCCGCCGGGTTCGTGCTCTCCGTGATGACGCTGAGCTGGCCGGTCTCCGCCGCCCTGAGCCAGCACGTCTACCGCAGGCTGGGCTTTCGCGACACGGCCCTCATCGGCATCGGCGGGGCGGCGCTCTTCCTCTTCGCGTTCCCCTTCCTGCCCTATCCGGGGCAGGCCTGGCAGCCGGCGCTGATCATGCTGCTTCTCGGCGCGGCGCTCGGCCTCTTCCAACTGCCGCTGATCGTCGGGGTGCAGTCCACCGTCGGCTGGTCCGAACGCGGCACGGCCACCGCCTCCATCCTCTTCTGCCGCCAGATAGGCCAGACCCTGGGCGCGGCGCTCTTCGGCGCGGTCGCCAACGCGGTCCTCACCTCGCGGCTCGGCGGCGCGGGCTCGCTGGACTCGGTGGCCCACGCGCTGGAGGACCCGGCATCGGTCGCCGATCCCGAACGGCTGCGGCGCGCCGTCGACTCGGCGGTCGACACGGTGTACGTGGGGGCGGGGTGCGCGGCGGTGCTCGCACTCCTCGTACTCGTGTTCCTCGCACCACGGCGGTTTCCGGTAATCGGGGCCGACACCCCGGAGAACGGGGAGGTCAGCGCCCCGGAGAGCGCAAAGAACAGCGAACTTGCCCCGCGCGAAAGCCCCGTGAACAGACCGGCGGACTAGACCGACCAACCAGTATGGGCAAAACCCTTCGCGGCTCTACTACTTACAAGTAACGTGCTCGATCCTCACCTCTCGCTCCCTGCGGTCCCGCACCGGACCGACGCCGCGCAAGGAGAACCGGGATGCCCTACCCTCCCCAGCCCCAAAACCCGCACCACCCACAGCACCCCCAGTACCCGCAGCCCCCGCAGAGCGCCCAGCCCCCGCAAAGCCCCCACCCCTCGCGGTACCCCCAGGGCCTGCACGCCCCCTCGTACCCCACCTACCCCCGGCAGCCCGTCGCGCCGCCACCTCCCCCGCCACCCCCACGGCTCCCCCGCCACCCCGCACTCGGCCGCCACAGCGACCTGCGCCGTCTGCGCGGCGCCTACCGCTGGCAGCGCCGCGTCGCCACCCTCACCGCCCTCGGCTACTTCACGCTCTTCCTGATCCTCTCCGCCTTCGCCCCGTCCCTGATGACGGACACGGTCTCCGGCGGCCTCTCCACCGGCCTGCTGCTCGGCCTGTGCCAGGTCCCCGTCACGCTGCTCGCCATAGGGCTGTACGAGTACACGGCCCGCCGCAGGGTCGACCCGATGGCCGAACGGCTGCGCAAACTGGCGGAGTTGGAGGCCAACCGATGAGCCCCGACACCGAGAGCGGCGTCACGCTGGCCGCCGACTCGGCCCAGGCCATGTCCCTGGTCGCGTTCACCGCCGTCGTCACCCTCACGCTGCTCCTGTGCGTGATGACGGGCCCCGACCGCGACAACCTCGGCGAGTTCTACACCGGCTACGGCGCCCTCTCCCCCCTGCGCAACGGCCTCGCCATCGCGGGCGACTACATCTCGGCGGCGACCGTCCTCGGCACCGGCGGCATCATCGCGCTCCTCGGGTACGACGGTGTCGTCCTCGCCCTGAGCACGGCACTGTCCCTCATGCTGCTCATGTTCCTGCTCGCCGAACCCCTGCGGAACGCGGGCCAGTTCACCATGGGCGACGTACTGGCACGCCGGATGCCCGGACGGGCCGTACGCATCGCGGCCTGCGCGGCGACACTCGCCGCACTGATCCCCCTGATGCTGGTGCAGTTGGCGGGCGCGGGCGACCTGCTCTCCTTCATCCTCGGATTCTCCGGCGAGGGCGTGAAGACGGCATGCGTCGTCGCACTGGGCGCACTCATGATCAGTTACGCGGCGATCGGCGGCATGAAGGGCACCGCCCTCATCCAGATCCTGAAGATCGTGATGCTGCTCGGCTCCGGCGTGGTCATCGCCGCCCTGATCCTGCGCCGCTTCGACTGGGACCTGGGCGCGCTGCTCGCCGCCGCCGAGAAAGGCAGCGGGGCCGGCCCCGCCTTCCTGCAGTCGGGCCTCCAGTTCGCGGGCGGCCCCCACCCCGGCCTGGACATGATCAGTTCGGAACTGACGGTGGTCCTCGGCGGCGCATGCCTCCCCCACGTCACGATGCGCATGTACACGGCCCGCAGCGCGCCCGAGATACGCCGCTCGATGTCCTGGGCGGTGTCCTTGGTGGCGCTCTTCGTCCTCATCATCACGATCGTCGGCTTCGGCGCGACGGCGATGATCGGGCGCGCGGCCATCGCGCAGGCGGACCCGCAGGGCAACACGGCCTATCTGCTGGGCTCCAAGGCGGTGTTCGGCGTGCACGCCTCGACGTTCGAGACCCTCATCTTCACGACGGTCACCACGGCGATCTTCCTCACGCTGCTCGCCTCGGTCGCCGGAATGATCCTCGCCTGCGCCAACTCCCTGGCCCACGACGTCTTCGCCCACCTGCGCCTGCGCAGGGAACTCACCCCGCGGCGCGAGATGACACTGGCCCGCGTCTCGGCCCTGGCCATAGGGGGCCTGGCGATCGTGCTCGCGGTCGTGGTCCAGCACCACAACCTGCAACCGCTGGTCACCCTCTCTTTCTGCCTGGGTGCGTCGGCCCTCGCCCCGGCCCTGGTCTACAGCCTCTTCTGGCGCCGCTACACCCGCCGCGGCCTCCTGTGGACCCTGATCGGCGGCACCCTCGGCTCCGTCATCCTCATGACGGGCACCAACCTGGTCTCGGGCGCCCCCACCTCGGCGTTCCCGAACCACGACTTCAACTGGTTCCCCTTCACCACGACGGGCATCGCCTCCATCCCCCTCGGCTTCCTCCTGGGCTGGCTCGGCACGGTGACGTCGGGCCGCGGTGAGTCGGACGAGCAGCGCAGGCGGTACGAGGCGGTGGAGGGCTGGATTCTGGCGGGGGTGACGAGGAGGTAGTTCCTTTCAGGGAGTACGCGGGGTGAACGGGTGGGCGGGCGGGAGAGAATCCGCCGCGAAGTGACGGCCTAGGACACCCGCCCGGTCAGCGCAGCGAGACTGCTCCGCACATGCTCCATGTGCGCCCGCACCTCGTCCCACTCCTCACCGTGCTCCCGCAACATCCGCTCGGTCTCCCGGGCGATCCCTTCCTCCCGGGCACCCGCGGCGGCGACCAGCTCAGCGCCCCGCGCCTCCGCGTCCTCCTGCCCGTGCCGGGCGGACTCCTCCGCCTCCGCGAAGGCCCGCTTGGCCTCGGACAGACGGGCCTCGGCGGCGGCCACGAGCGAAGCCTCGTGAGCCTCCGCCTCGGCCTCCCGCAGGGCGATCTCCCGCTCGGCGGCATCCCACCGCTCGGCGTGCTCCTTCTCCTGATCCTCCAGGAGCGCGGTACTGCGCTCCCGCATCTCCCGCAGCGCAGCCAGGGCCTCGCCCCGCCACTCCTTCACGTCACGGCGGGCCGCGATCCGCGACTCGTCCGCGCTCGCACGGCTTGCGAGCAGCCGCTGCCGGGCCCGCTCGTCGGCCTCACCGAGGACTTCGTCGGCGTACGCACGAGCGGCGTCGCGGATCTCGCCGGCCTCCGTCTCGGCCGCCTCCGTCGCGCGCCGCGCATCGGCCTCGGCCGACTCCCGTACGGCCGCGGCCTCCGCCTCGCTCAGGGCGAGGACGTTGCGCGCACGCTCGCTCAACGTCTCGTACGTCTGAGGGGCGAGCCGCGAGACCACGTCGCGCAGTCGCTCCGCCTCCGCCTCCATCTCCTTGGCCAGGACGGTGAGCCGGGCAGCGCGTTCCCACGCGTCGTCGCGGTCACGGGACAGATCGAGGGCGTACGCGTCCACCTGCTCGGGACGGTAACCCCGTCCGCGCACGGCGACGAAGCCGTGCTCCGACGTCGTAGAACCGCTGCTCATCCTTGAATCCCTCCTCCGACGCACCACGCGCGTACCGCGCGATTGGCGCACATCTTGATGGATCAAGCGGAAGCGCTCATAACGCGACACTCCGCACATCTCATCCGCTCAAGGATGCGTTATTTCTTGCCAGAAGTCGGAATCGGGGGGTGCTGTTTCTTTACGGCGCGGCGGGCATGGCTTCGGGCGCCCCCGTCAAGCCCGCCGCGAAAACGAACGAGGCGACCGACCCCGCAGAGGGTCGAGCGCCTCGTTCACCGCTACGGGCGGGGACTACAACAGCCCGTCCCACATCTGCTCGAGAAGTACAGACCACCAGCTCTCCGGCGAAGCCAACGCCGCCGGGTCAAGCGCGGCCAACTGTCCCTGGAAGTCCACCGTCCAGCGGCCCGCCTGCTCCTGGTTCAGCCCGTACCGCAGCCGCCACATACGGCCGAGCAGCGCCAGGCAGCGCGCGAACTCGGGCAGCCCCGTGTTCACGAACTGCGGCGGCACCGGGGCCCCGCCGGGACCGGCCTCCACCGGCACGGCGACGATGTTCGCCGTGCCGTACTGGACGCAGATCGCGCGGCCGAAGTCACTGCCCATCACGAGGTACGAACCGGCGTCCGACGCCGGCTGCACCCCGCGCTCCTGCGCCGTCTCGGCGAGAGTCGGCACCGGACGGCCGGGCTGGGCCTGCGCCCAGAAGAACGGGCCGAAGTCGACCGGCAGACCCGCCACCACGAGCGTGTGCGCCACGAGGTCGGGCACGCCCTGCCGGGAGACCGCCCGCTGGTCGAAGCGGAAGATGCCGGGCCCGAACGCGCCCACCAGCTCCTGCGCCACGCCCTCCGGCGGGATCGGCGGCGCGGGCTGCACCTGCGGCAGCGGCGCGCGCACCGGTGCAGGGCGCGCCGGACCGTCCGCGACCTGGTGCAACTCGGCCTGATGCGCGATGAGCTGCTGCATGCCGCCCTGCCGGGACCCGTGGTCCCTGCCGTACGGGGCGATGCTCGTGATCCGCGCCTGCGGCCAGGTCTCCCGGATCATGCGGGCGCAGTACGCGCCGGGCAGCTCGCAGGACTCCAGCTCCGTGTGGAGTTCGAGCACCTGCTGCGGCGGCACGTTCATGCCGCGCAGCTCGTGCAGGATCTGCCACTCCGGGTGCGGCGTGCCGGGCGCCGAGCGGCGGATGAGCTGCTGCTCGGAGCCGTCCTGCGCGCGGTAGCGGAGCACGGCCTGGTAGCCGGGGCCCACGGTCGGCTGTCCGGTGGGCGGCTGCGGGTAGCCGTAGGGCTGACCCGGCGCGGGGGGCGGCGGCATGCCGGGAGCACCCGGAGCGCCGGGAGCCTGCGGCGGCATGGGCGCACCGGGACCACCGACCGCGGGACCGGCCAGCATCGTCGCGGCGTGGTGAACACCACCGCCGGGAGCACCGGGAGCACCGGGAGCACCGGGAGCACCCGGAGCCGCGGGAGGCTGGGGCGCGCCATGAGCACCGGGCGCACCGGGAGCACCGGGCGGGCCAGGAGGCTGCGGGGCACCAGGAGCACCGGGAGCACCCGGCG